>JAFVIC010000035.1 GCA_017477935.1 Akkermansia sp.
TACGAATTAAAAGTAAGCGGCTTACGCCGATGTTGGGATAAAAGAAAAATTGTGCCAATGAACGGGCTGTATGATACCCGGCCAAGGAGAATTCGGCAAAACACGCTGATTTTGAGTACACAATGGCTATATTCCCCCAAAACTTTGGGACACATGTGCATAATGGTACACAGAGCGTTTTTTGCTGGACGAGCAGGCGGGTGTAAGGTAGCATAGGAGTATGGTGAAGAAACTTTTGATTGTGATGTGTGCGCTGGTATTTCCGGCGCTGGCTGCCACTCCTCAG
Organism: Akkermansia sp.; assembly: GCA_017477935.1. Taxonomy (GTDB): domain Bacteria; phylum Verrucomicrobiota; class Verrucomicrobiia; order Verrucomicrobiales; family Akkermansiaceae; genus Akkermansia. Next base: position 287 of record JAFVIC010000035.1, read on the forward strand.
CGAGCACCCCGAGAACTGCCCGGTGGGTGGGTTTATGAATGGGGTGATGAGTTTAACGGCTCTCGACTGAATACGAGCAAGTGGAATTATGAGCTGGGCGTGGTGAGAAATCCCGGTGCCTCGCAGGCATACACACGCGACTGTGTGCGCGTGCGCAATGGGTGCTTGGTTATCACGTCACGTGCACGTGAAACGCGCAACTGCAATTACCGCGAGGGTTCGCAGCGCTGGAATGAGCGTATTCGTACTCAGCCCTTTGCCAGTGGCTCCATTACAACGCGAGGTATTCGGAATTTTGAGGCGCCGGGCCGCTTGGAGTTCCGTGCCCGCATTCCTCGTGGCCGCGGTGTGTGGCCGGCTATATGGACCATGCATGAGAATCAGTACGGCTGGCCTGCCAATGGTGAGATTGACATCCTCGAGCACATCTCTCAGGAGCCGGATGTTTGCTACTCCATTTTCCGCTGGGGGCGTAATGGTACCAATCAAGAGCAGAAAGTGGTCCGTACCCGCAGAATCCCGAATTACAGCCGCGATTTCCACACCTACGTGCTGGAGTGGGATGATCAGATTATGCGTATTCTCATCGATAATGAGGAGGTGGGCCGCGTGAATATAGCTGATGCTAATTATCCGGATGGCGGTAACCCCCTGCGCACTCCTTGTTACATCATTATTAACACCGCCATCGGCGGTGAGGGTACTTGGCCGGAGCGTGCTAACCCGGCGGATTATCCTGCCCGCTTTGAGATTGATTACGTGCGCTATTATACCAAGAAATGATGCTGAGATAAGTAGTGCTTGTCTTCAGGCGTGAACTTGGCGCAGATGGCCGATTACCTCGGAAGCTCTGATAGCTGTGGGGTAATCGGCCTTCATGTGTGCCGTGGCGGCGGCTTGTCCGCAGGCATAGGCTGCCAGCACGGCGGCACGAAGGGGGGTGAGCCCCTGGGCTGCAAACGCGCCGATGACGCCGGCGAGCACATCTCCTTGGCCTCCATTGGCCATGTAAGGGCCGCCGGTGGTATTATACCAAGTTTCGCGGCCATCCGATATGATGCTGCGAGCTCCTTTTAACAGAAGAGTGCAGGGGGTGCGCTGCAGGAACTGCTCCACACAGGTGGCGCGGCTGAGGGCTGATGATGCCGGGAAGAGTCGGCGCATTTCGCCGGGGTGCGGGGTGAGAATGCTGTTGGCCGGCAGCTCCCAGCCGTATTCTGCCGCAAGATTCAGCCCATCAGCGTCCATGACGAGAGGCACCCGGCAGCGATGCAGCAAATCATGCAGCGTGCGCACCTCGGCCCCGCGGAGTCTCCCCAGTCCGGGCCCTATGACGACAGCTTGCGCATTCTCTGTGGGGACTTCCGAGTAACTGCGCACAGGCGTGACCATCACCTCAGCTGCCACACGCGCGGCGAGAATGGGGTAAATGTCCTCCTTGCAGTATAGAGCCACCAGCCCGGCACCGGCAGCCACAGCAGCCTCAGCACAGAGCTGAGCCGCGCCCGTGTAACCCACACTGCCGGCGATGATGTGTACTCTCCCGGCGCGGTTCTTGAAGCAGGAATAATTCCGCCCCGGCAGCCAGTTCAGAACCTCGGCGGTGGAGATGTAATCCGAGCTGTTCTCAGGCAGGGCAACCTCCGGGAGTGCAATGCCCAGCAGGCGGCCCGTGTAATCCTCCGCGCCATCTGCCAATAGGCCGGGCTTGGCGCAGCCGATTGTGGCTGTTACATCTGCCACCACGGCTTCGCCGAGGCGCTCTCCGGTGTCGGCATTCAGGCCGGTGGGCACATCGATGGCGAGGGTTCGGCTGCGTGGGGAAGAGGCTCGCAGGGTATTCAGCTCATGCACCAGAGTGGCATACGGCTCACGCAGCGGGCCGCTGGCTCCATTGCCCAGCAGGCCATCGATGATGAGAAGCCCTTCCTGTGGCAGGGGGGCGCTGCAGCTTAGTTCATGCCCGGCCAGCAGAGCATATTGCTCTCGGCTCTCCGGTGAGAAATCCTCTGGTTCGCATACACTGCGCAGGGTGATGGGGCAGGAAAAGCGCGCGGCAAGCCCTAAGGCATCACCTGCATTATTTCCTTTGCCTGAATAGACGACGACACGCTGCGGATTCAGCGCGCAGAGCTCAGGCTCCTTTTGTACAGCCTGCCAAAGCCTTTCCACCACGGCGCTCATCAGAGTGGAAGACGTAATCTTTCCCTGAGCAAAGGTGGCTTGTTCTGCTTCTCGGATGATAGAACACGGGTGAATATGCATGGCGGGAGATAGGTGAAATTAGGATTTGCGGTGGCGCAGCAGAATGCGGAAAATGGCGAGGTAGGCGGCAGCAAAGAGGATGAGCTTGGCCGAGAGTGTGTACCAGCTGCCGGAGGGTATCAGCTTTACTATACCCCAAGCGGTGAGGAAGAGAACAGGGGCCCACAGGTACCAGCCGGAGAAGGTGCGGGCGTAAAAGCGCAGGGGGCTCAGCCCCAGCGAGCGGTAGTGGATGAGGTTCAGCATGAGCAGCTGAATGGTGATGGAGAGGGCTGCCCATGCCGCCTGAGCGGCGATACCCCACCACAGACAGACGAAGTAACTCACGGCGATGAAGAGCGCGCTGTTAAAGGCGGTGATGGCCACGCGCTGCTTCAGGGCATCACGAGCTTGGCTGATTTGCCAGCCGAGGGCTTGAACGAGGCTGAACGTCTGCGGAATGATGAGGGCTAGGGCGATGAGCCAGCTGAGCTCGGCCTGAGCTCCCAGTTTTTCACCGACCCACAGATGGAAGAACTCACGCCCATAAAAGATGAGAGCCACAGCTACAGGCAGCAGTATGACCAACTGCACGCGCCCCAGCCGAGCCATGGCCTCCGTTTGTGTCGCGGGGCTGGCGCCACGTGTCACCATTCCCACTACGCGGGGAAGGAACAGCTGTGCCAAGCAGCCGCCCAGCAGGAAGTAGTTTGCGTATATCTGCAGGCCGCAGGTGTACACGGCAGCGGCATCTGTTCCCAGCGTGATGGCCACGAGGTAATTACCGGTACCGGCATTCAGCATGTTGATGAGCTGGTTCAGCAGCATCCACCATGAGAAAGTGAACAGGCTGTGGCACAGGGTGCGATTCCAGCCGTGGCGGAGGTTGAGACGGGCTTTCAGGCCGATGAAACAGTACAGCATGTTCAGCGCCAGAGCCAGTATGCCGGTGCCGATGTTGAACGCTACCAGCCCCACGCTTCTCCAGCCCCACTGCAGTACTACCCAGGTACCCACGGCATTCAGCACGCTTGCGCCCACAGCAATAAGCCCCGGCACAGAATACTTCTGCCTGCTGTCCGCTATGCCCGTTAGACTGCGCGCCGGGAACATCAGCGCGGCGTTTATCAGCGTCATCAGGTAGAGCACGCGGTAGGTGCCCAGTTCACCTGCTGTGAACTTAGGGAAGATGTCTCCCAGAAAGGGGTACAGAGCCAGCCCTAGCCCCAGCAGCAGTGCACCTCCTGCGGAGTACAGCAGCGTCAGCGTGCCCAGAAAGCGAGCTTCTCCCTCGCTATCTCCCTTCGCTCGGTATTCGCTGAGGAACTTTGTGCTGGTGGTGCGCCCTAAATCGCTCAGGTACAGTCGCACCAGAAGTGTGCTTGCCAGCATGTACAGGCCGTACTCTGCAGGGCCCAGAACGCTGAGAATATACGGCGTGAGCACCAGAGGCACGCCAATGCGCAGCCCCAGATTCACGTAGTTCAGCACTGCTCCCGCCCGGATTTCGTTCATGCTCCCGTTTATCCTACCACATCCGCCCCCATTCCCGCAAGCGTAAAGCACAGAAAAGCCGCTGCTCGGGGGAGCAGCGGCTTTTGAAAAGGCCTGTCAGCCTTCAGGCGGGAGTTACTCGCCCTCGGGGAGGCTGTAGTCGATACCGGCAAGAGCCTGGTACAGGCGCCAGCGGCGAGCGATGTCCGCAGCTTCCATATCCAGCAGCTTGTCGAAGTTGGCCTTGTTGCTCTTGGCCAGCAGGCGGAAGCGGTTCTCGGCGAGGAGAGCTTCGCGCACGTCCTTCTTGGGCTTCTTGCTCTTGAGGGTAAGGGGGTTCTTGCCCTCCTTAGCGCGATCCGGGTTGAAGTTATAGAGGAGCCAACGGCCGCAGTCCACAGCATCCTTCTGGCGGTCCAGACCCTGGGCCATGTTGATGCCGTGGTTGATGCAGTGGCTGTAAGCGATGACGAGGGCGGGACCATCATATTCCTCAGCCTCCATGAGGGTGGTGAGGGTGTGCTGGTCATCGGAGCCCATGGCGATGGAGCCCACATAGACGTTGCCGTAAGTCATGGCCATGTAGCCGAGGTCCTTCTTCACCTGATCCTTACCGCGGGTGGCGAACTTAGCCACAGCGCCGCGCGGGGTAGACTTGGAGCACTGGCCACCGGTGTTGGAGTACACCTCCGTATCCAGCACGAGCACCTTCACGTTCTTACCGGAGGCAAGGATGTGGTCAAGGCCGCCGTAGCCGATGTCGTAGGCCCAGCCGTCACCGCCGAGAATCCACACGGACTTGCGTACGAGGTAATCAGCGTGAGCCTTCAGGGCAGCGAGGTCAGCGTTGTCACCGCAGGCAGCCTTGATGGCAGCTACTGTGGCGCGAGCGTTAGCGAGGTCAGCCTCAGTCTTCTGGGGGTTAGCCATGATTTCCTGCACGAGCTCGGCACCGATGGTGGGAGTAGCGGCCTGCAGGAGCTCAAGGGCGAACTGCTGCTTCTTGTCCAGAGATACGCGGAAGCCAAGACCGAACTGGGCGTTGTCCTCGAAGAGGCTGTTACACCAAGCCGGGCCGCGGCCGTCGGTGTCATGAGTCCAGGGGGTGGTGGGAAGGTTGCCGCCGTAAATGGAGGAGCAACCGGTGGCGTTGGCCACCACGAGGCGGTTACCGAAGAGCTGGCTGAGCAGCTTGATGTACGGAGTTTCACCGCAGCCTGCGCAAGCGCCGGAGAACTCAAAGAGCGGGCGGAGCAGCTGAGCGTCCTTCACCTTGGAGTTATCGGTCACGGTGCGGTCATTATCCGGCATCTTCTCGAAGAACTTCCAGTTCTCGCTCTCGGGCTTCAGGGCAGTCTCTGCCGGAGTCATGGTCAGAGAGGCCGTGGGGCATACGCGGGAGCAGAGCGTACAACCGGTACAGTCAGAGGCGGATACCTGAATGACGTACTTCATGCCGGCCCAGTCCTTGTGCATCTTGCTGGCGTCAGCCGTCTTGAAGGACTCGGGAGCGCCTTCAAGGTCAGCCGGGGCA
>JAFVIC010000036.1 GCA_017477935.1 Akkermansia sp.
ACAGTCGGGATTTCCCCTCGAACTTCCTTTCCCACGGTTTGTTACCTCCCCGCAGTTGTTCTTCAGGTCTGGGATTCCGCATCATCGCGGCTCCGCGCGGACTTTCACCGCAGTGCGCATATCGCGTCGGTCGTACATAAAAGTCCCGCAGCGGTTCTTACCACGGCGGGACTTTTACGTTTGGTTCAGACGTCAGTCGTTAAATGTCCCAGGCATCGAGCCATTTGAAAGAGACCACACGGAAGCGGCGGCCGAAGACCTTGTTGGCAGGGCTGAGCCCCTTCGCCTTACGGCCATCGGGCTCAAACTCGACCGCCGAGGGGTCGTTGCTCGGGTCTACATAATCCATCGTGCGCTGAAGCACGGCTTCGCACCAGGCCTGAGCGAGGATGGCCTTGCGACCATTGCGCACGCAACCGTAGGCACGCACGGTGAAGGTGTCGTCTCGCACGGTCAGAATGTTGCCGAGGGAGGCCAGCACGTCACTCTGAATCAGGTACCCGGGAGCGGCGGTGTAAATAGAACCTTCCTCAGCCTCTTTGAACTTGTAGAAATCACCGCTCGTAACGGGGGTGGTTGTTTCATCCATGAACATGCTGTTGATGTCGGTAGCATCAATAGCGGCCTGCAGGGCACCCTTAAGGGCGTTATCCTTGTTGGTGTCGAGACGGCGGTTAATGAAGTCGGACATGTTGAGGAAGGGCCCGCGCTTCTTGACCTGCTTCACAATTTCGGTAGCGAGTTCGCGAATCTTGTCAGAATCGAGCGCGCGCACCTCACCCCAGGCTGACAGCATGCCGCTGCCGCCACGCAGGGAGGAGGAGCCCTGCATCATGCTGTAACCACCCAGGGAGTCGATACTCTTGTCGGCGGTAGAAACCATGAATCGGGAGAAGAGCACCTGGCTGTTGGTCTTTCCGGGCTCAACAAGTGCGAGCTTACCGCCGGCATTGGTCACCAGTTTGCGCTTGGCCAGCCCCTGCAGCACGGAGGTCCAGGCCTCCACCGACGTGGAGTTCACGTTGAACCCGCCATCAATCATGAGGAATTGGGCAATCTTCTTCCAGCCGTCATCAGCCATGATTTCCTTCACCACATCAGCATCCCTGTACGGGGTGTTGGTCTTAACGTAGCGAGCCACAGGCAGAGCCTCGTCCCCGCTCAGGAAACGGCTGAGCACATCTTTAGCCTCGCGCTTCCCCTTGGTGTCGGGCATATCGGACACGGAGGAACAGAACCAGCGGTCCCACATAGCATCGTTAATCAGCAGGGCATGGTCGTAGAAATCACCGAATACCTTGTCATTACCACCAACCTGACTGTTGATGTTAGTCTGATGGAAAGTATACACATCCGTAGCAGGCAGACAGGGGTCGGCGAAGGAGTTGCCGATACCCACACCGGGCACACCGGCCTGGTACTGCATGCGACGCATAGCAGCCTGAGTTGCGAAATCGGAGTTACCACCGGCATTATACCAACCGGGCTGCAGGCGCATACCGGCAAAACCGGCCAGGGAGAACGGGGGATGCACCGGCAATTCGAGCACGGAGACGTATGACACCTGCTCACCATCACTGGTAATACCCAGCATACCATTGTTACCGATGTTGTCCATGGGGCAGGCATTCATACCGGCACCTACATCGAGAGCGGCAAGCTGGTAGGGGTGATACTGGCGCTGCTGATCATCGGGGTTAATAATCATGCTACCCCAGAAAGCCGGGCTCGAGTGCTGCCATGACTTTGTGCGGTAATCCTTATCCTCCATGAAACGGGCATCGAGGTTGCGGTTGGCCGACTTCGGCACAATACCGAGTGCTGCAATGAAGTACGGTACAGCAATATCACTCTGACTCCCATCCAGACTCCAGCGAGCATCGTTACGGTCTTCATCACAGAACACCGTATCCAGAGATACATCATCAGGGTTATACCACCCCAGCAAACCGCGGTGAGGGCTCTGACCTAACTTACCGTCACCGCCATCGGCGCCGTTCGCTTGCCCCATGCCATTATAACCACAGAACAGAGTGATAGCCTCCGGTCTACGGGGCGCAAAGTGATAACCATCGGGATTAACGGCTCGCGCTACATTTGACAGACCAAGACGCATGCGGATAAAGAACTGCCCCTCCTCGATATTGTTCTCGGAAGCCACCCCCAACTGCGTACTGGGCGCTGGAGAATCGTTATAGTATATTTTTGCCTTATATCCAGCCACAGCGCTGGCATTGTAACCAAGCACCCAAGGGTTTGAGTAATCCGACGAATTCTTATTCTCTCGTGCTTTGGCGGGAGAGAAGAAAAGAATTTCACCGGGCTGAAATACGATATCGCCACTTGCATCCATCAACGAATTCTGGAAATACTCGCCGTAATCAGCACCTAAATCACCACGGGAAATACCACGAATACCCCATTCCCTATCATTCCAATCTTTGATGCCACGAGTCTGAGGGAAACCGTAAGTCTGCATCCAAGCAGATTTGTACGGCAACGATTGAGACCAAAGCTGACGGCCCCTGATACGCATGGGCACATTATACGGATTCCACCACAGGAACATAGGGGCGAAACATACGCTGAGGTCGTAAATCTTTTTCTGATCAGTCGTCTGGGTACCCTTAGAGTTCGGCTCAGTCACAAGGCCGAAGTTACTCATGAACGCCAGCAGAACCGGAGTGCGAGCATAACCGGCAGAAGAGCTCCCCTGCTCCAGCATGGAGCGACTATCGTACACGGTGCTGTTACCTGTCATGGAATTGGGGTCTACAGAGGTAGCCGTCGGATTACCATGCGGATAAAGCGTACCACTCATACGGGTGAAGCAGTTATCCACACTGCCGATGAGACGAGAGGTGAAGTTGGCGGAATCCTTCGCGGTACCATCCGGCCAGCAGTTGTAATAGGCATACAGGTTCTGCCAGGAGCCGATGGGCATGTTCTCCTCTGTACCGCGGGGCACATCATTCCCCTCCACCAAGGGGCAATCCTGATTGGAACGCGCTGCAAAGTCGGTATTCTTCAGTGTTTTCTTGTTGAGCAGCAGGCAGAGGTCCTGCTTGAATCCACCGGTACGCACGTTGATGGGCAGCGAATAGGAGGTGGTCGTCACATCGAAGAAATAGGGCATACCGGCCTCTTGCGATGAGGTGGAAGTCAGCGGAATACTGGCCATGGTAAGCAGCTTTTCAGGCGCAGGCAGACCCTCCTGCGGCAAGAAGGAGAGATATTCACTGTCTACGAAGAGGGGCGAGGGCGTATTCCACGTGCGGTGCAGCACATCGATGGGCTTATCAGAGCCTTCAGGGTCTTTGATGGTTATTTTGCTCTTCTGGTTCTCACCGCCAATCCACCAGGCGAAACAACCGGTATTCTTGCCGGTGGAAGGCATGGTAATGAGGTCGGCGTAGACCAAGTGGCGACCGCTCAGGCGGTTACCGAGTGTACCCTCACCCACCAGGCAGATACGGTTACCCGGGTCGCGGCTGCCCAGCGATTGTACAGCCTGCAGCTGCCTGAGCTCCTGCGGACGGCGGGAGGATATAAGCCAGCGGCGGAACATGGTGGAACGCCCCTTGTCATAGGTGGAACGAATGTCCCCGCCCTTACCTGTTACCGGCTTACCGTAAATCGGGCCGGACCAGCTATCCCACACACCGAGGATATGCTGAGCCACGCTCCCTTCCTCCTCAGACACGATGGCTGAGCTGGCCGTCACGCGACGATCCGGCCCGAGAGCCATCTGCAGCTCACCGATAGCGGCGTCAAGCCCCACCAGGGCCTGCTGGCGCGCCTCGGACTGCAGGGCTGTCTGCAGAGCAATGCGGTTTTGGGATGACGCCATGGCCAAAATACCCACCGCCAAGAGGGTAAGCAGCATCATCAACGTGAGCGAAGCGATAAGAGCGAAACCATGTTTCTTTCTCTTTATCAACTTCTTAGGTAAAGGAGTCTTGTGTTTAAGCTTCATAACACTATATGCAAGTACCCCTCTACTATACACGTCTAATCCCCTGCGTCAAGCAAAAAACATGCCGTCACGGGGCAAATCTGCCTTTACTTATCATCCATATATTGATTGATTATTATGATAATCAGGCAAAGTTAATAAAAACGGGCGACCTGCACCATCTTCAAGCCGCCCGAAATGCCAAAAACTATATCTTTGAAGTAACGAATTCCTTACTTCGGTACGCCGGCCTTGGCGACTTTGGAAAGATAGATGAGCAGTCGGGGAGTAGCCTCGAACAGCTCCTTAATGGGGGCAGGAACCTCCAGCGCCTTCAGAGCATCGGGCGTGATGGCGGCGGGGTTCTTCAGGTTGGCCATTACGAAGTTCTGAATGGCCGTCACGGCGGCTTTATCGGCCAGCAACTGAGCGAGGGGCTCCTTCAGCGAGGGCGGGCAATTAGCTTCGAGAGCGGCAACGACTTTCTTGCGAATGGCCATGGCGGCCAGGTTCTGCAATAATCCCATATCTGTATATTATTTGACGGTTACGGTTATGGTGCGGGTTTTGAAAGGAGCTTCCCCTTTCTCCCAGGGGCGGGAATAAATAAGCTGCACAGTCCCCTGCCCGGCTTTGAGTCCGGTAATGGTTACCACAGTACCACAGGGGCGGCCACACACCGGGCGCTCCCCGGGGGGCGGTGTATTAGCTTCGAAAGCCAGGTTCACCTGCACCACGTCGGGACACTCGGCCACCTGCCACACAAAGCCCGTCGTGGGGTTCCCGGGCAGGGTCACACTCCAGCTCTGCCCCACGGTCAGCGCGGCAGTCTCCACCGCCGGCTCAGCAGCACAGGCCAGCGGCACTACGGCTCCCAACAGAGCCATTGCTTTGTTACGCATCATCATACCACCCTTATACCAGTATTTTCGAATAAGGTCAAGTAAAGGTCGCTCCACGGCTGCATTTTTTTACAGCATCAGCCAATAGACCGCCATCAGCAGTCCCCCAGCCCCCAGACTCAGCGGCGCAATGCAGCGCCGCGTTCCCGCATAGCGCCGCGCCGCAATAGCGGCCACGCCGGGCCAGCAAAATATCACACAGCCCAACAGGGCTCCCTCCGCATGCTCTATCACCTCCTCTGCCAACAATCCTTCGCCTTTCGTACAGTTCAGGTAACGCATGAGCAACACCCCGAAGACCAGCAACACCCACCCCACAAGCGGCAGCAGCAACACAACAACATCGGCCACCCGTGGGGAATAGCGCCATACATCATACAGCGGACAGACAAACGCCGTAAATACCACAGTCGCCACAACCACCATCCCTACAATAATCTGAACCAGCTCCGAATCCACCGTCGACACACGAGTCCACCCCACCAGGCAACTCACGACCAACGAAAGGCATGCACCGCAAAATACAGCGCAAAACATGCGCAGGAAACGGGGAGTGGGAGTAGTGGGTTCCATAAGCCGCCCTCCTCAGAATTGACAAATGATAAGCGCCAGCTGCACCAACCCCGCCAACAGGTAGCGGAACGCCGCCCACTCCGGCCGCCCCACGCTCCAGCGCCGCGCCACAACGGCCGCCACAGCCGGCCAGCAGAACAACACCCCGGAAATCAGCCACCCGGCAAGCAAGGCCGGAATTTTCCCCCACTCCGGGTCATCTGTGAGCCAGGCCAACACCTGCAGGGGCAGCGACCAGAAACTCACCAGCAGAAGCAGCACAATATCCTGCCGCCTGCGGCTCCACACCTTACGACTGAAAATAAACCGCGCTACCATGGCCAATACCACCGTGGCCACAGCCACGGCCACACACAGCATCACCTTTACATCGCACGGCACCGGTGGCATACCCCACTGAAGCCAGAACAGTATGCTCGGCGGCACACAGCACCCGCAAAATACGGCAGTGAGCAAGGTATAGAATGGTAATCGGGGTTGCACGGGGGTATACTAGCATGCTCACAGGACCGGTGCAAGCCTAAAGCACGCCCACATCGGGCTGAACGCACTCTGTCCTTTACTTTCGCCCCGGTGGTGTGGTATACTCTGCGACGTACCATGGCATTCACACACTTACACGTTCACACGGAATACTCACTGCTGGATGGGATGATTCACACGAAGGATCTCATCAAGCGCTGCGCCGAACTGGGTATGAACTCCGTTGCCATCACCGACCACGGCAATGTGTTCGCAGCCATTGAGTTCATGGTGAACGTGAAGAAGCACAACAAGGACATACTTGCCTGGAACAAAGAACACCCGGATGAAAAGAAGCCGGTTTTCAAACCGATTCTGGGCTGCGAGATTTACCTGTCGCCCACCCCGCTGGATGTGAAAAAGCAAATCCCCGGGCGCAAGAAATACACCCACCTGGTGCTGTTGTGCGAGAACAACCTCGGTTGGGCCAACCTCATTAAAATCGTCTCCCGCGGGCACCTGGAGGGCTTTTACCACAAACCGCGTGTGGATTTGGCCACCCTGCGTGAGTTCAGCCGCGGGCTCATCTGCCTGACGGGCTGCGTGTCCGGCCCCATGCAGGAGTGGATTTTGCAGGACCAACCGGAGAAAGCCGAGGAGGTGCTGCTGGAGCTGGTGGATATTTTCGGCAAAGACAACGTGTTCGTGGAGCTGCAAGACCATGAGCTGGAGGAAGAGCGCCGCTGCACCCCCGAGCTGGTGCGCCTGGCACGCAAGCATGATGTAGGGCTGGTGGTAACGAATGATGCCCACTTCCTGAAAGAAAGCGACCACGATGCCCACGACATCCTCATCTGCGTGGGCACAGGCAACAAGCGCATGGACGGCAGGCGCATGCGCTACCCGCGCAGCGTCTATTTCAAGAGCGAGGAGGAAATGCGCGAACTCTTCCCCGAATACCCCGACGCCTACGAAAACACCAACATCATCGCAGAGCGCTGCAATACATCCATCAAGCTCGACTCCACCTCCACCGAGCGTTACCCGGAGTTCGCCCCCGATGACGGCTCCACCCGCGAGGAATACCTGCGCAAAATCTGCTACAAGGGACTGGAGGAACGCTACGGTAAAGAACGAGTCGAAAACGACAAAGACCTGCGCGACCGTCTGGACTACGAGCTGAGCATCATCAACATGCTCCGCTTCCCCAGCTACTTCCTCATCACCGCAGACTTCATCAACTGGGCCAAAGATCACGACATTCCCGTGGGTCCGGGTCGTGGCTCAGCCGCCGGTTCGCTGGTGGCCTACTGCATGAAGATTACCAACATCGACCCCTACAAATTCTCCCTCATCTTCGAGCGATTCCTCAACCCCGAGCGTGTGAGCCCGCCCGATATCGATATCGACTTCTGCCAGACCCGCCGCCCCGAGGTGATTGATTACGTGCGCCATAAGTACGGCGAACGCGCTGTGACCCACATCATCACCTACGGTACCATGGGCGCCAAATCGGTGATTAAGGACGTCGCGCGCGTGCTCGACCTGAGCTATGCCGACAGTGACCGAATCGCCAAACAGATTGAGAGTGGCCCCGGCGTGACCCTGAAAAAGAGTTACGATGCGAATGAAGACCTGCGCAACCTGCTGCAGGACCCCACCTACGCCGAGGTGTGGGACTACGCGCTGAAGCTTGAAGGCACCGTGCGCAACGTAGGCATGCACGCCGCCGGTGTGGTGATTGGTGACCGCGCGCTCGACGACTACGTGGCACTCACGCGAGATGACCTCAGTAACCCGCAAGGTGAAGTAGTGGCCCAGTGCGATATGGGTGCCATTTACAATGCGGGCCTGCTGAAAATGGACTTCCTGGGTCTGAAGACCCTGACGGTGATGAAAGATGCCGAGCGCTATGTGCGCTGGCGCGTGCCGGATTTCCGCTACGATGCCGTGGATATTGAGGACAAGGAGACCTTTGCCCTGCTCAACCGAGGAGACACGATGGGTGTGTTCCAGCTCGAATCGGGCGGCATGGTGGATACCTGCCGCCGCTACGGTATCGACAACATTGAAGATATCATCGCTCTGCTCGCCCTCTACCGCCCCGGTGCCATGCAGTTCATGGACGACATGATTGCCGTGAAAAAGGGGCTCAAACAGGCAGAATACGAGCACCCGCTGCTCGAAACCGTATCCGGCCTGACTTACGGCGTGATGATTTACCAGGAGCAGGTGCAGGCCGCGGCCAAGCTGCTGGCCGGCTACACCCTGGGTGGTGCTGACCTGCTGCGCCGCGCCATGGGTCACAAGGATATGCAGGAGATGGCCGAGCAGCGCCGACGTTTCGTGAAGGGCTGCTGGGATGTCAACCAGATTGACGAAAAGACCGCCAACGCCATCTTCGACAAGATTCAGAAGTTCGCCGGTTACGGCTTCAACAAGTCGCACTCCGCCTGCTACGGCCACATCTCCTACTGGACCGCCTACCTGAAGGCCCATTACCCGGTGGAATTCCTCTGCGGTCTGATGTCGAATGAGTCTACCAACGAAAAAATCGGCGTCTTCATTCAAGAGGCCACCCGCCTGGGCATCGAAGTGCTCGGCCCCTGCGTGAACCACTCTGCCGTGAAGTTCCAGCCCGAAACCATGCCCAACGGTCACCTGGCCGTGCGCTTCGGCCTGGCTTCCATCAAGAGCATGAGCTCCGACACGGTGGAAGTCATCGTGAAAGAGCGTGAGGCCAACGGCCCCTACAAGAGCCTGGAGGATTTCTGCTACCGCATTCCGCCGCAGAATGTGCGCCGCAACCAGCTGGAAGTGCTGGTGCAGTGCGGGGCATTCGACTGGATGCAGGTCTGCCGCGCCCAGCTTTTCGAGACTATCGAGCAGTGCCTGAACGGCGCCGCCGGTGTGCACAAAGACCGCTCCGTCGGTCAGATGGCGCTCTTCGCTATGGAGGAAACCACCTCCGCCGCCGAGGAAAAGGTCATTCTGCAGGAATGGCCCAAGGAAAAGCGACTCGATGACGAAAAATTCCTTACCGGTGCCTATTTCACCGGCAACCCGCTCGACAGCATGCGCGGTATCATCGACGCCGCGAAATACACCCGCATCGGCACCCTGCCCGACCTCACGAGCGATGAAATCAAAGGCTCGCACGAAATGGCCGGCATGCTGCGCACCGTCACGCCCAAGGTGAGCAAAAGCGGGCAGAAGTTCGCCATCATCGCCGTGGAAGACTTCACCGGCTGTACCGAGGCCCTGCTCTGGGGAGATTCCTACACCAAGGCCGTTGCCGTGGAGGGGCTGCTACAGGCCGGCAGTTTCGTGAAGTTCCGCGCCCGTATATCGGAAGATGAAAAGACCGGCGGCAAGAAAGTCTCGGCCAACGGCCTGGAGCTGCTGAATACGAACGCGCCCCGTCGCGGCAAGTCCAAAGAGCCGACCTTCTACGAAATCGTGCTCAACACCGCGCGCCACACCATGGCTGATTTGCAGCACATCAAGGGTATCTTGCTCGAGCACAGCGGGCGCACCCCGGTGCACATCACCTTCCGCAATTCGCTGGGCAACCGTGCCAGTATCGAGCTGGGCGAGCGCTACCGCGTGACCCCCTCTCCCCGCCTCAACGAACAACTCTCGCTCTATAGCTGATGCTCAAGCTCACGCCCAGAACCATCATTCTCGCGGCCTCTCTCTCATTCCTGGTCGGCCTGCTCTCGCCCTATATCAACAGCTGGCTATCCGACACCCCGATAGTCGCCACCCCCATCGAGCCGGAGCAAGACCGCACCCCCATCACCACCGATGCCTTCACCCTGCGCCTGTTGAAAGCCGCCACCGTTACCCAACCGCAGGGCAACATCGTGCTCGCGCCCGATTCTCTGGCCACTGTTCTGCGCGCCATGCTACCGCTGGCCTCCCCCGAGGTGGAGCAGGCGCTCAACGGCCTGCAACTGCCGGCCGAGCAGCAAGTCAGCTCTGCTTACCATACCGAGGCCACCTACATCTTCGCCGATTCAGCAGCCGAGCTCACCCCCGATATGCCGTATGTTTTCGATGAGCCTTTCTCAACGAATCGCCCGAGAGCCTTCAGCGAAATCAACCTGCGCCTACAGGGGTCGCTCGGAAAAGACATCGGTACCCCCGCCAACGGAGAGACTATCAGCAGCAGCACGAACCTGCTGACCTTCAACGGCATTAACATCACCACCCACTGGAAAACACCGGTCAACCCGGCAGACTCCCGAGCAGCCGCTTTTTACAACGCCAACGGCAGCTTACCCCAGGTGCTCTGCATGAGTGTGTACACCGAGCGCTATGCCGAGTGCCCACAGGGCAGCTGGAAAGCCGCCGCCATTCGCCTGGACCGCTCCCCGCGCGCGCTCCCCGAGACCCCCGATTGCTACCTCATCATCATTCAACCAACCGGCAATCCCAGTGCCCACCCCTTCGCCGCCGGCATGACCACTGAGCAGTTCAGCGCCATCCGCACCGCCCTGAGAGAGAGTAACCGCAGCTGCACCACCCTGCTGCCCAGGCTCGATTTTGCAACTCCGCCGCACAATATCACACCTCTGCTGAAAGCTCTCGACATCGACCCGTTCTTCACCTCTGCCACCCCCTTCAGCAAGCTGACGTCCGCCAGCCCCTGGCCCTTCACCGGCGCCATGCAATACTGCCGTGTCAGAATGGCTGAGTCCACCAAAGCTGCGGTGGACGCCCGCCCGGTGCCGGAAACCGAGCACACGTTCGACTGCAACCGCCCCTTCATCTGGTGCCTCATGCCGCTCTCATCCCCACACGCTCCCTTCGCCATGGGCGTGGTGGAAAACCTGTGAAAAAAACTTACTGCCCCATTTGGCGAAGAGCCTCCTGAGCGTCGGCATGCCCCTGCTCGGCGGCTTTGCGGTACCACTGAACGGCCTGCGAGTAGTCTTGCGGCACACCGTGGCCTTTGTAGTAGCACTCGCCCAGGCTGTTCTGAGCGGCGGCAAACCCCTGCACAGCGGCTTTGCGGTACCAGCTGACCGCCTGCTCATAGTCCTGAGCCACACCCCAGCCGGTGGCATAACATACGCCCAGACAAAACTGAGCCCCGGCAGCCCCCTGCTCGGCAGCCTTACGGAACCAGCTGACCGCCTGCTCGTAGTCCTGCGCCACGCCATGGCCTTCAAAGTAGCGCCCGCCCAGATTGCACTGTGCCACGGCAAGCCCCTGCTCAGCGGCCTTGCGGTACCACTGAACGGCTTGAGCATAGTCTTGCGGTACACCTTGGCCTAAGAAGTAGCACTCGCCCAACAGATTCTGCGCGGCGGCAAGCCCCTGCTCGGCGGCCTTGCGGTACCACTGAACGGCCTGCGCGTAATCTTGAGGTACACCGTAGCCTAAGAAGTAGCACGTGCCCAGGCTGTTCTGAGCGGCGGCATTCCCCTGTTCAGCGGCCTTGCGGTACCACTGAACGGCCTGCGCGTAATCTTGAGGTACACCTTGGCCATTTTTATAGCACCAGCCCAGGTAGTTCTGAGCGGCGGCAT
>JAFVIC010000037.1 GCA_017477935.1 Akkermansia sp.
AAGGCCATGATTCGCATCAGTAACCATGATTCGCATCAGTAAATAGGTGAGCAACGCGCTCCATATCTGCCATTCTATGGCGTTACGGCTAAAACCAACGAAGATCCGGATTTGCAATGTTTGCTTAATTTCCTTAAAAAATGTCTCAATTCCCCAACGGCAGCGATACAAATCGCAGATACTGGAGGCTGCCCAATCCATATTATTGCTGAGGAAGCTCACGGTTATTTCTACGCCATTACTATCCAGCACCTTAGCTACAACGTGTCTGAAACGCTTTGGGTAACGGGCGTAACTAACCTTTCCCGTTAACTCCACCTCATCATCACTCAGAATAATTGGATAATGGGCTTTCTTATCCTTTCGGGCCTCATTCCTACTATCATTAACACGACTTCTGATAACTTTGACCTTCATGTTGGATTTGCTTCGCGTTACCCAGAATACGCCTTTCTCGCTTAAGGTGTTCAGCTGTATGTAATCCACATACGCTCTATCCATCACAGCTATGTCACCGGGCTTCATATTGCCACACAACTCGCTCATGTAGCTACCGTCATGATGATTTGCCGAATCCGTGACTACGCGTATCGGTATGAAGGAGATCAAATCGAGAGCGACATGTACTTTTGCTGCTGCTTTGTGTTTTCTGTGTTTAGCCCAGTCCATACATTTGGCTATCAATTCAATAGTCGTAGAATCAATAGCTCTGATGGCTCGCTTGAAGCGCCGTGGCAGCCTGAAATAACTTCTTCCTCCCTGAGTGAAGAAGTTCGGATGAGTCTGCTGATAATGCACGACAATTTTCCAGAAAAGTTTCTTTATCAGTGCAATGTCCCGTGTCCGATTGGCATGTGACAATGTGTTGCGATGTGGTGCGGTCGCATTCCGGATGTTATTCAGATTACCTTTGAAGTTCTGCAATCCATCACATATATCATTAAGACTGATGCAATGAGCCATGTGGCAATATATCATGCTGACAATATGGCTCCATACGCTGAACGCCCTGGCTGCAATCTTGATTCCTTCTTTGTTCAGTTCTGCGCATACATTTGCAATGCAATATTTCGGAATAAGCTTGCAAAACTGCCCTAATACTGTTAATCTCTCTGTGGTGTTTTGGTGTTTGTTTTTCAAACTCCGATTATGAGGTATAATCGGGCAATTCCAAAACACCATTTTTGTCATCCGGTATTTTTCGTGGGCATCAGCACCTCGTGCTTACTCTTTTCCGATTTATGGGATGGCAATGAATAATTATCAAAAGTATACAATTATGCAAGCAATCATATTAGCAGCCGGCATGGGCAAGCGCCTTGGAGACCTTACACAGAACAACACGAAATGTATGGTCAAAATCAATGGCGTGACACTTATCGAACGATTATTGCACCAGTTGGAAGAAATACGTACTCCCGAAGCGCTTTCGCGCATCATTATCGTAACAGGATATGAAGGTCAGAAGTTAAAGGAGTACATAGCCACTCTAGGAATCAAATGCCCCATCGAATACGTGGATAACCCAATCTATGCGTCTACGAACAACATTTACTCTCTCTATCTGGCCAAGGATTACTTGCTGGAGGAGGACTCTCTGTTATTCGAATCTGACCTTATTTTCGAAGATTCTGTAATAGACAGAATCGTGCAGAATCCATATCCCAGTTTGGCACTTGTAGATAAATTTGAGAGCTGGATGGATGGCACTGTGGTAACACTAGATGATGAGGATAACATTAAGCGCTTCATTTCCGGCAGTAAGTTTGCCTATGAAAACACCGAGAGTTATTACAAGACTGTCAATATCTACAAGTTCAGCCGCGAGTTTTCCAGCACTCACTATGTACCGTTCCTGGCAGCTTACAGCAAGGCTCTTGGGAACAATGAATATTATGAACAGGTACTGCGCGTTATAGCCCTGCTCGACCGCCCTGAGATTAAGGCTCTCCGACTGAACGGCGAAGCTTGGTATGAGATTGACGATGTGCAGGACCTTGACATTGCAGAATCCATGTTCTGCAAACCGGAGGAAAAACTCAAAAAGATGGAAGGTCGCTATGGTGGGTACTGGCGTTATCCCCGAATTCTGGACTTCTGCTACTTAGTTAATCCCTATTTCCCGAACAGCCGACTGATGTCGGAATTGAAGGCAAACTTTGACAAACTGGTTCGAGACTATCCCTCAGGCATGCGGGTGAACAGCCTGCTCGCCGGCAAATACTTCGGCATCAAACAGGACTATGTATGTGTAGGTAATGGCGCTGCTGAATTGATTAAGGGGCTTATGGAATCAATTGAAGGTAAGCTTGGTGTCATCTTGCCGACCTTTGAGGAATACCCGAATAGATTGACCAAAGATAGGCTTGTTTGCTATGAAACAGCTGAGCAGGATTTTGCATACTCAGCCGATCAATTAATGGATTACTTTAATAATAAGGATATCTCCACCCTGCTGGTGGTTAATCCTGATAATCCCAGTGGAAATTTCATTTCAAAAGCAGATGTACTCCGTCTTTGCGTCTGGAGTCGTAATAAGGGCATACACCTGATTATCGACGAATCTTTTGTGGATTTCTCTGAGGGCACCCCGAACAACACTCTGTTGAGCAATGAGATTCTGGAAAGCTATCCGCATCTCATCGTGGTCAAGAGTATTTCCAAATCTTACGGTGTTCCTGGTCTGCGTCTTGGTATCATGGCCAGTGGAGATAAGGATTTCATTACATGGCTTAAAAAAGATGTCGCCATCTGGAATATCAATTCTCTGGGTGAGTTCTACATGCAGATATTCGGTAAGTACGAGAAAAACTACCAGCAGGCTTGCGTGCAGTTTATGAAAGAGCGTGAACGCTTTATGAAAGAGCTGACAGCGATTCCATTCCTGCGAGTGCTGCCGAGCCAAGCCAATTATTTCCTCTGCGAGGTGCTGCCACCTTATACCTCACGACAGCTCACCGAGCTTCTGCTGGAGAAGTTCGATATTCTCATCAAGGATTGCAGTGGCAAAAATGCCATGAAGGGGCGTAACTTCATACGAATCGCCGTGCGGGATGAGAGAGATAACAATGTCCTTGTGGCTGCAATGAAGCAACTCTAAACAAATATTAACATGAAATATATAACAAACGAACAGATTGCACCATTACTTACACATGCGCGGGCTGTAAAGTGGGTGCGTGAATCATTCTTATTAAAGAAAAGATCCAAATTGCCTCATAAAATCAGCATTCCTTTCGATTCGCTCAATTTTATGAATACTATGCCATGCATGGTACCTGAATTAAATGCTTTTGGAGCAAAAATCGTAACAAGATATTCAAACCGCACCCCATCAGTTGATGGTGAATTATTGCTTTATCGTTATGACAACGGTGAAATGCTTTGTCTCATGGACGCATATCTCATCACCACATATCGCACTGGCGCTGTCGCGGCTTTAGCTGTCGAAACGTTTGCTAAAGATGATTTTGACAGCATTGGTGTTATGGGGCTGGGCTCCACAGGCATTGCGACTATAAAGTGTTTGGCTTCCAGATATGCAACTCGGGCACTTACGTTGAACTTGCTTCGATATAAAAATCACATAGACCGCATCCTGCCATGGCTTCATGATAACACTTGCTGGAACGTGATAGTATCAGAAAGTGCAGAATCAATGGTTCTCGAAAGTGATGTTATCATTTCTTGTGTAACCTACGCAGGAGAGGATATTGCACCGATTGAATCATATCGCCCTGGTTGTCTGGTTGTTCCAGTACATACGAGAGGGTTCCAAAACTGTGACTTAACTTTTGATAAAGTGTTCGCAGATGACACTTCTCACGTATGTTGATTTAAATATTTCAATCAATTTAAGTCGTTCGGAGAAATGCCAGACGTATTGGATGGCACAATCAGAGGGAGAGAAACTGATAATGAGCGTATTTTAAGCTATAACATCGGAATAGCCCTGCACGATATTGTATTCGCTCATCATCTTTACAATAAATTGATAGAAGAGGGAACAATAAAATCATAATCCTTAATAACAAGCAACGAAGAACACAGTTACATCCCCGCATATTTTCAAAATCAGCGGGGATTTTTCGCCACTAGCATACAATGCCTCCTGCTCATTTCGAAAAGGCGAGCAGAATTCAACACCTAGTACATTAAGGTAATTTTTGGATGTTTAATGTCTTTGAGCTTGGCGGGCAACTTGTAACTTATTTTAAGTTCGGCTTCGCCTCACGGTGAAGAACGGCGGAGCCGTGGTTCCGGCTTCGAGTCGGCGCTTTCTACGCCGAGACAGGGAATGGCTTTGAATTTCCCCGCCGCTTTTGCGGCGGGTTTGCTTTATTCGGTTCTCAACGATGCGACTCAGGTCAATCCGGCCTTACGAGTCAAAAATTCCCAAAGTAACAATGAGCGCGCCCTCTCTAAAGGTACCATTCTTCCCGGCAGAACATGCATAATCAGTAGGTTCCTCCAGTTATTGCACCTATCACACAGAGGAACAAGCATGATTCTACCGTGATCAATAGACCAGACATGAGCACCAACTGTGTTGCACCGTTTCCCGCATGCAGCACAATGTCTGTCGTAAATACCGCACATCTCAAAGACGTCTTTCCACGCCTGTCCTTTGGGAGCTTTGTCGTTGCTCGTCCAAGGGATGTTTACTATTTTATTTTTCATAATGTCTTTATAGTTAACTTTGTAACTCCTTTCTATGCATGTATTGTACTTCAGAATTACAGAAACAGCAAGAACTTTTTTTCAACACTGGCTATCAATGTATTACATGCACTCACTCGAATATTTTGACATTAACCCTGCTCAATTCGTGCAGTCTTCCGACATCTCAGCAATACAACGGAGGTGAGTTCGAACCTCTACAGTGCGCAGTGTAAAAAAATCCCCGGCTGCGGTAGTTGCCACTTGACATCCGTTGCAGAGTTGCTAGAATATGTGTGAACTACTGAATCCCTGATGCTGTATTTTCCTTACAATTCTGAGGTAGCCCGTGTGGTGGCTGCTCGCTTTATCATCAATGAGGGAGGGCGCATGAACTACACGAAGCTGATGTACCTGCTGGAGCGCCGTTCCCTGATTGAAAACTGCGCGCCGGTGGTAGGTGGGCGCTATGTGGCAATGAACAATGGTCCGCTGATTTCGCAGGTGTACGATGAGGTGAAGGCGAATGCCTGGGACGGCATTGAGCAGCGTGGCTACAATGTGGTGTAGCAAGGTAATGCCGCTGATGTGGAGGACTACCTGTCTGATTGGGAGGACGAGAACATTGATGCGCTCAGTGAGCAGTTCAAGGGGCAGGATTTTGGTGCTCTGATAGATTACACTCACCGAGATGATGTATGCCCGGAGTGGGGCAATGTTGCGCGCGCTAATACGTCTACATATATCAAACTGCGAGATATCCCCGGCTGCAATGTGGAGGAGCTGGAGTCCTATGCCCGTGAGATGACAATGATTTTGAGTTTTGATTCTCAATGATTCTCCGGATAACACGAAATTAGGGGATATAGTAGCTTCGTATGCGGATGAGCGTATACGTTATACGGTTAATGAGAAGAATATGGGTATAACTCCCAGCCGAAACAAATTGTTGAAGATGGCTCAGGGTGAGTATATCGCTATATTTGATCATGATGATATATCGGAGCCTAATCGTCTGGAGCGTCAGGTGGCTTATTTGGATGCGCACCCGGATGTGGGAGTGCTGGGGGCTGGGGTGCGTGAGTTCCCGAGCGGCAAAGAGGTGCATTACCCTGAGAATGATGCCGAGATTCGCATGGGGTTGATGTGGGGGTGCATGATTACCCACTCAGCTGCCATGGTACGACGCGATTTGCTGGTGAAGAACAATATCTGCTATGAAGAGTATTTCTCACCCTCTGAGGACTACGCCTTGTGGTGCCGCCTGATACCTTACACCCGCTTCCATAATCTGCCCGAGGTATTGTTCCGCTACCGATTCCATGCCAACAATACCTCCAAGAGCCAGGCCGACAAGATGGATCGTGCCACCTATGCCATCCGCGCGTTTGCCAAGGCCGACAACCCCGCCTTGTATGAAGAGTACCTCATGCGTGCGGAGCATACCACCCGTGTGCGTCTTTTCGGCTGCATACCCTTTCTTAAAATAGTGAGCAAGGGGGTGCGCACGCGTGTATATCTGTTTGACTGTATACCGCTCTATACAGCCAAAACGGTTATCAAAATGCGAGGTTAAGCGCTGTTAGCCGCTCGGTAGAGCACCTATTACCGAGCGGCTGGCCGCTCCTCGTTCGAAGAAAATTCAAAAAAAGGCTTGCAATTCGGGGGGAAGTATGGCATATATCTGCAAGTTTACACTGTACCATGCCTAAAGACACATCTATCAAGAAGATATTGGTCATCGGTTCGGGCCCCATTATCATCGGGCAGGGTTGTGAGTTTGACTACTCCGGCACCCAGGCCTGCAAGACATTGAGAGAAGAGGGTTACGAGGTAGTGCTTGTCAATTCCAACCCCGCCACCATCATGACGGACCCGGAGACGGCACCACGCACTTACATTGAGCCGCTCGCCCCCGAGTACATTGAGAAGATTATTGCCCGTGAGCGGCCGGATGCCTTGCTGCCGACACTGGGTGGTCAGACGGCATTGAACGCTGCCATGGAGCTGCACCGCAGCGGTGTGCTCGAGAAGTACGGCGTGCGTGTTATCGGTGCAGATGCCGATGCTATCGACAAAGGTGAGGACCGCCAGCGGTTCAAGGATGCCATGCTCAAAATCGGTCTCGATGTGCCCGCCAGCGGCGTAGCGCACAACATGAGCGAGGCCTGGGACATCGCCAAGAACGTCATCGGTGGTTACCCCATGATTATCCGCCCCGCCTTCACCCTGGGTGGTACAGGTGGCGGCATAGCTTACAACAAGGCTGAGTATGAGGAGATTGTGCAGCGCGGGCTCGACCTTTCCCCCGTGCACGAAGTGCTGATTGAGGAGTCCCTGCTCGGCTGGAAGGAGATTGAGATGGAGGTCATGCGCGACAGCGCTGACAACTGCATCACCATCTGCTCCATTGAGAACCTTGACCCCATGGGCGTGCACACGGGTGCCTCCATCACCGTGGCTCCGGCCATGACTCTTACCGCCCGCGAATATGCCATTCTGAAAGAGGCCTCCTTCGCCATCATCCGCGAAATCGGCGTGAAGAGCGGCGGCAGTAACATTCAGTTCGCCGTTTGCCCCCGCACCGGGCGCCAGGTGGTGATTGAGATGAACCCCCGTGTGAGCCGCTCCTCCGCTCTGGCCTCGAAGGCTACGGGTTTCCCCATCGCCAAGGTATCCGCCAAACTGGCAGTGGGTTATACGCTCGATGAGCTGAAGAACGACCTCACACAGACTTCCCCGGCCTCCTTCGAGCCTACCATCGACTATGTGGTGTGCAAGGTGCCGCGCTTCACCTTCGAGAAGTTCAAGAAGGCAGATGAGCGCCTGACCACTGCCATGAAGAGCGTGGGCGAGGTGATGAGTATCGGCGCTACGTTCAAAGAGTCCCTGCAGAAGGCTCTGCGCTCGCTTGAAACGGGGCGCTGGGGCTTCGGGTTCGACGCGAAAGACCCCGTCAATCCCAGCCGTCAGGCCATCGCAGCCAAGCTTTCCGTGCCGAATGCCGATCGTATTTTCTGGATTCAGACTGCTTTCGTCAATGGTTTCACAGCTGAGGAAATCGTGGACCTCACCCAGATTGACCCCTGGTTCATCGACCAGCTGCAGCAGCTGGCTGAGGCCGGTATGCAGCTGAAGACACTCGACCTGCGCGAGGCTAAGAAACTCGGCTTCTCCGACCGCCAGATTGCTTATGCCCGCGGCTGCTCGGAAGATGACATCCGCGCAGAGCGCAAGGCCGCCGGTATTCTGCCCACCTACAGGCTGGTGGATACCTGCGCCTCAGAGTTCGAGGCTGTGAACCCCTACTACTACTCCACCTATGGTGATGAGCAGGAGGCTCGCATTTCCGACCGCAAGAAGATTATGATTCTCGGCGGTGGCCCGAACCGCATTGGCCAGGGTATCGAGTTCGACTATTGCTGTGTGCACGCCTCGTTCGCCCTGAAAGAGCTGGGTTACGAGACCATCATGGTCAACTCGAACCCCGAGACGGTTTCTACCGACTACGATACCTCTGACAAGCTCTACTTCGAACCCCTGACCCTCGAAGATGTGCTCAACATCTGCGATGTGGAGAAACCCGAAGGCGTTATCGTGCAGTTCGGCGGCCAGACCCCGCTGAACCTCGCCGCCGCTCTGGCCGAGCGTGGTGTGCCCATCATCGGCACCAGCCCTCGCAGCATTGAGTTGGCTGAGGACCGCAAGTATTTCTCCGCGCTTCTCGATGAAATCGGCCTGCGTCAGGCCGAGGCCGGTACCGCTACCAATGAGGAGGAAGCCGTGGCCGTGGCCCAGCGTATTGGGTTCCCTGTGCTGGTGCGTCCCTCGTTCGTGCTGGGTGGTCGCGCCATGATGATTGTGTACGATGAGCAGGAGCTGCGCACCTACATGCGCGAGGCTGTGGATGCCTCCCCCGAGCGCCCGGTGCTCGTTGACCGATTCCTGCAGAATGCCCTCGAAATCGACGTGGATGTCATTGCCGACGGCGAGATGAGCGTGGTGGGTGCCATCATGCAGCACGTTGAGCCCGCCGGTATTCACTCCGGTGACTCCGCCTGCATGATTCCCCCGAACAAGGTCAGCGACAAGATGCACGCTGAAATGATGCGCGCTGCCAAGGAACTCGCTGCCAAGCTCAATGTGAAGGGCCTCATGAATTGCCAGTTCGCCATTAAGGATGAACAGCTTTATGTGATTGAGGTGAACCCGCGCGCCTCGCGCACGGTGCCCTTCGTGTCGAAGTCTATCGGTGTGCCGCTGGCCAAGCTGGCTGCCAAGGTCATGAGCGGCATGAAGCTCACTGAGCTGGGTTTCACCAAGGAGGTGGTGCCGCCCTACTACACCGTGAAGGAGGCCGTGTTCCCCTGGAACCGCTTCCCCGGCATTGACGTGGTGCTCGGGCCTGAGATGCACTCCACCGGCGAGGTGATGGGTATCGACACCGACCCCGAGCTGGCCTACATGAAGAGCCAGATTTCGGCCTTCAACCCGCTGCCTGAGAAGGGGCTGGTGTTCATCTCTGTGCACGACCGCGACAAGGATACCGTGCTCGACATCGCCCGCAACATTGCGGCGGCCGGGTTCGACATCTGCGCCACCAAGGGCACGATGATTCACCTGCTTCAGCACGGTATCGAGTGTGAGCGCGCCTACAAGGTGCTCGAAGGCCGCCGCCCGAACATCGTTGACCGCATTAAGAATGGCGATATCGCATTCGTAATCAACACTCCCGGCTCGCATGACGCCCGTGAGGACGAGGTGGCAATCCGCGCCGCTACGGTGAATACCAAGGTATCTTACGCCACCGACCTCTCCTCCGCTCGTGCCTGCGCCGCCGCCATCCTGCACAACAAGAACAAGGTGGCCGGTGTACGTACCCTGCAGGAGTACCACGCTACGAATTGATTTGAACTTCCCGGGCAATGAGCCCCGGGGCAGATAAGAAAAGCCCGCCCGGCGCTTGCTGATTACCCATCAGCCGCCGGGCGGGTCTTTTGATACCGGGGTGGTTCAGTTACCGCGTGAAAGCAGAAAATGGAGCACCTGCAGCAGCAAGATGAAAAATCCCATGGCCAGTACAGCCACACCCTGCAGCGCAAGCCAGTGTTTCCACCGGCTGGGGAGGGGTGACTGCGGGGCCATTCGGTAGTCATTCACCCGTTTGGCGTATTGCCCCAGGGCCAGCAGGCCATTACCACCTACGGCCGCCACGGTACCCAGCAAGGCGGCAACATGGTATCCCCGCTCACCTCCTGTAGCAATCACGAGCATCAGGTAGCCGAACCCGGCACATACCGCCCCGCCGTACATCAACAGGGCCGCCGTGGCTTTTTCGCGTGCGCTGACCTCGGGCAAAATCCGCATTCTCATACCTGTTACGATGTCAAATGTTCAGCCTTTGTTCAGATAAATTGTTGCCATTTTATTTCAGTATGTTATACTGGTGGCATGAACGTCGTACTTGCACATGACCCGGCCGGTTTGTTAGCAGCCTTTCTGGGGGTAATGGCAGCGGTTTTATTCGGGATACCGCTGGTGAATTCGCTGCTGGCGGCCGCGGCATTCATGCTGTCGGGGATTGGGACCGGGGTGGCCTGGTGGCGGCGCATTCTGGCACCGGGGCTGTATGCGGTATGCTCTTTTGTGCTGGTGGGGCTCTGTTTATTGTTGCTGGGTGCGGTTACGGCAGAGGGGCCCACTCCGCTCTGGGTGAAGGTGGTGTTCTGCGTGATATGGGGTGTACATTTGCTGTTGCCCTTCTGGTTGAGCCGCGGTTTGTTGCGCTTCTGCCTGTGGCGGGCTCTTCTGGCTACGTTGCTGGTTCCGGTACTGCATGTGGTGCTGGCGTTGCTGTGTGGCTATGGGTTGCACGAAGCCTGGCAGGAAATTGAAAAGGCAAATGCCGAGCGGCAGAAGCAAGTTGAGGCGATAGATTGAAAGGGGGCCGGCTGTCGGCAGGCCGAATTTCAACCTATCGCCTGTGTTGTGAGCGCGGCTCACAGGCCGGCGAATTGCAGGTGCATCCAGTCGTAATTCCGGGTGCGGCCCAGAGAGGTGGCACCGTGACTTTCCCATATCTGCCACCAGCGCTCGCAGTCCGGATGGCTGAGAGTGGCGCGCGGGGCGCGGGTGCCGTATGAGTTGGCCACGGGGGAGAAGTCGAGCGCAATTCCCCAGGCGTGCATGGAGAGAGTACTGCTGCCCGTGCTGCTGCGGTAGTTGTATGAGCCGCCGTAGATATCGAGCCCCAGGCGGCGAATTTCGGCTGCTCCATAGTGTTCGAGCACTTCTCGCAGGGCTGCCTGCACATGCGTGGCTATCAGCTTATGCACGCGTATGGTTCGTACCGGCTCGCCTTCGAAGTAGAGGGTGTAGGGCGGCACCAGCGCGGTAAGCTCGCTTTCACAACCGGGTGGGCCGAATATACTTTTGCCGCTGCGTACCTCGGCCTGTGAGGGCCAGGTGGGAGTGGTGGCTGTGGGGAGACCGAGGGCGAGCTTGAGGGCATGCACCGTGCGGGGACCCACGATGCCGTCGGGCGTTACGCCGATGTGTTTCTGAATACGGGCGATATCATTTTTCATGGCCGGTAGTGATTACGGTGGAGTGTTCGATTCGTTCCAGTCGGGAGTCCATACTGCGCAGCACATCGACGGTGTGGGCGGCAGTGGTGGACTGTTCACAGGCGAGTTGTCTGAAATCGCTGTATACGAAGCACATCAGGCAGAAACCGCCGAAGGTCACGATTTCACGGGTATAATCTCTCAGCAGGCTGAGGTAATCTCGAAAAGGTTTGCACATACACACCTTATACAGCCGAAGCCCCGTTCCTGCAATACAGAAACGGGGCTTCGCGGCGACTGTCAACCTGTTATGCTTTGGTTGGTAACAGGTTGCGCGCTTGTTACAGAATATTAGCCGGAGCTGTGGACGGAGCAGCGGGGGCAGCCGGAGCAGCGGGGGCTGCCGGAGCTGCCGGGGCCGCAGGGGCAGCCGGAGCGGGCTCAGGGCTGCCAGCCTTGGGATCCGGGGAGGCGTAGTACACCTCGCCATCGAGACTGGCGCGGTAACGACCGCCGGGCAGAATGGTAATGCCGATAGTCTTATTGGCATAGTTGGCCGGGGGAGTCACCTTGTAGCGGCGCAGCTCGGGGG
The DNA here is from genome assembly GCA_017477935.1 of Akkermansia sp. Lineage (GTDB taxonomy): Bacteria > Verrucomicrobiota > Verrucomicrobiia > Verrucomicrobiales > Akkermansiaceae > Akkermansia. The sequence goes on from JAFVIC010000037.1 coordinate 11,818, forward strand.
CATCGGGCTTGTCGGGGTCACGAATCACCACGGTCAGCTGACCCTGAATGGGGCGGGCCTCAGAAGGCGGAGTGCTCAGGTTGGCACCGGCGAACATATAGCCCACGGGGAATACGTTGTCAGAATCGTCGAATACCTCCACAAACAGACGGCCTGTTGTGCCGTTAATCATCTGCACGGCATAGTTGGCGGTGCTGCCGGCTACGGGCTGAGGCTGGGCAGGGCCTTGCGGAGCAGCGGGAGCTGCCGTGGCGGCGGGGTCATTGCCCACACCGTTAATGGTAGCCATGCCCGGCTGAGTCTGAGTCGGGGTGGGGTAGGGCTGCACGGTGGGCTGCTGGACGAGCACGGGCTGGCCGGTTATGGGGTCAGCAGTGTAGACGGGCTGCGGAGCCACGGTGGGCTGCTGAACGAGCACGGGCTGGCCGGTCATGGGGTCAGTGGTGTAGACGGGCTGCGGAGCCACGGTGGGTTGCTGAACGAGCACAGGCTGACCGGTCATGGAATCGGTAGCATAGACGGGCTGGGCAGGCTGCTGAGGCACGTAGGTCTGCGGGGCGGCCGGTTGTGCATAGCCGGAGGGCTGCACGTACGGATTGGCAGCCTGAGTCTGCGGCTTGGTAGCGGGTGCCGGGGTAAGGCCCGGGAACTGCATCGGGGCGCAGGCGGAAAGAAGGAGAGCGCCGCCTGCAGCGAGTATGTAGGAGCTCTTCATGCGCACAGTCTATCACGGATTGTGTCATAATGCAAGTGTTTATTGCCATTAAATTGTAAAAAAATGATAAATATTGAGTCGATGGCTGATATTTTGCTTGCCAGGATGCGTAAAATTGTGTAAAATGCGCTACCCCGTGGTCGGCTTAGTAATATCGGCGGCGGGTATGATTAATCCGTACATCACGTCATTCAGTTATGAAAGAACTCAAAGGTGCATGCATCATCGGCCAGTCCGGCGGCCCCACCGCTGTGATTAACGCCAGCGTACTCGGCGCCGTGCAGACGGCTCTCAATTCCCCCCAGATCACCCGCGTTCTGGGTGCCGCCCACGGTATTACGGGCGTGCTCAACGAACAGCTTTACGACATGGGTATGGAGGATCCCGCTGAGCTTGAGCTGCTCAAGTTCACCCCCTCTTCCGCCCTCGGTACCTGCCGCTACAAGATGAAGGACCCCGATGTGGATCCCACCGACTACGAGAAAATTCTCGATACCTTCAAGAAGTTCGACGTTCGCTACTTCTTCTACAACGGTGGTAACGACTCCATGGACACCTGCAACAAGATTTCCAAGTTCATGCAGAAGTCCGGTTACGAGTGCCGCGTGATGGGTATTCCCAAGACCATCGACAACGACCTCTTCGGTACTGATCACTGCCCCGGTTTCGCCTCCGCCGCCAAGTACATCGCCACTTCCTGCATGGAGGTGCAGCACGATGCCTCTTGCTACGACACCGGCATGATCACCATCATCGAGGTGATGGGCCGCCACGCCGGCTGGCTGACTGCCGCCAGCGCTCTGGCCAACTACGCCGGTGCCGGTCCCGACCTCATCTACCTCCCCGAGGTTGACTTCGACATGAACACCTTCCTCGATGACGTCGAGAAGCGCTACAACGCCACCGGCAAGTGCCTGGTAGTGGTTTCCGAGGGTATTCACGACGCATACGGCCAGTTCATCTCCCAGGCCAAGACCAACAGCAACGACGGCTTCGGTCACGCTCAGCTGGGCGGTCTGGCCAACAAGCTGGCTGAGGTGGTGCGTGAGCGCGTTCCCTCTGCCAAGGTGCGTGCCATCGAGCCCTCCCTGCTGCAGCGCTGCGCCACTCACCTGGCTTCCACCACCGACGCTCAGGAGGCCTACCTCGCCGGCAAGACCGCTGTGCAGGCTGCCGTGAACGGCGACACCGACAAGATGGTTGCCTTCGAGCGTAACGACCTCTACGGTCAGTACGTGTGCAACACCAAGATGCTGCCCCTTGAGAGCGTGGCTAACTTCGAGCGCAAGGTTCCCCGCGAGTGGATTAACGCCGCAGGTAACGGCATCGAGCGCGCCTTCATCGACTATGCTCTGCCCCTCATTCAGGGCGAGACCGGCATGAAGACCGTTCAGGCTCTGCCCCGCTTCGCCCGCCTGCGCAAGGTGCTGGCTAAGCCCTGCTGCTAAGTGCAGTTTGACAGCCTAAACTTTGCGGCCGCGGTTCCTTTCGGAACCGCGGCCTTTTTTGATGATGAATGGCAGATTCGAGAACAACTCGAGCCGGCGCCTTTTATTCGAGCACGATTTTGTCGAACCTTTTCTGAATGTTGTAGCGGCGGTCTATGAGCTGCCAGACGGCGCGGTGGAAAGAGCGCGAGCGCACGGAGGTGGAACAATCGCCGAGGTTGACGCCGAACTCTTCTGACGGGCAGATGGAGAGGGGCAGGCGCTTGTCACCGCAGCGTAACTCAAATCGAAGCCAGTAGTCGAGAGTATCACCGTATTCAACCGCGGTGGTTTCATCTGCCAGCTTTTCCGGTTCAGCGTGGGGCATTGTTCCCAGGTTGACCCATTCGGCTTCTGAGGGCGCGGGGGAGATACACCATGCGAAAGAACCATTGTCCGGCTTCTTGTTGGCGCTGTACCAAAGCTCGACGGTAGCTCCCGGCTGCAGGTAGGGGGCGAGAATCTGCCGGAGTTCCGATTGCTGAGCGGAGGTCATGGGGGAAAAGCGGGCTTCGCCGGCCATGAGAGGCGGCTGCTCGGCCGGAGCCTGCACCTTGTGAGTGCAGGCCGCCGACAGCAGCAGGAGTGTGGTCAGATAAAGGGGGCGTAGCATAACGGATTTCAGTTGTTATCGTGTACGAAGATGACTTCGAAGGTGTATTTGCCGGTCTGCTGAGGGGCTTCCAGTTGCACGCGGTTGCTGTTTGCCGGAACTGCGAATTCTTGAGTGAACTCAGTGGTGGCTGTGGGTTGAGCTCCGTTAACGGTGCAGGCAGCGGTACCGACTACGATGATTTTCTTCGTATTGGGCGTGAGAGCCATATTGAGCCGCATGTCCCCCTTGCCATTGCTGTAGAACGTAGTCAGGTCACCATCGGTGAGCAGTGCCGGGTTCACTTCTGCCTGTTCGGCGGGCTGCTCCAGGCGGAAGTAGGTGAGCTTGACCTCCTGTGCAGTATTGCCCTTGTGGGTCAGGCGCACGGCGGTGATGGGTTTGGTGGGCAGGTGTTTTTGTTCGAATATGAGCCATTCGTCTTCGCTCTCACCTGTTACCCGGGTCTGTGTTCCGTCACTGTGGGTGAGGGTGATTTCTGCCCACTCGCGCAGTTCGGTGTTGGCCAGGTTGAGCAGCATGTTTTTCGGCGTGAGAGTGGCCGGGAGCTTCAGCTCTATGTATTCATCGGGAATCATGGTGAAGACCTCCATGATTCGGTTGATTCCTACATGGTTTTCATCCTGATAGGCTGAGAACGTGGGAGCTTTGGCCATTTTGTGAGCCGTGAAGGGCGGCAGTGTACGGTTGACGCTGAACTCGGTGATGGCGGTGGGCTCGCTCTGCGGTTCAAGCACGCGGAAACGCAGCATCGTGGCTTGTACGGGGGCTTCGGCGGTGTCTTTCACCAGGGTGTTGCCACCGATAGCTGTGCCGATGGGTTCCCACTTGCTGCCGTCGGTGGAGAATTCGAACAGGCCTTGTACCATGGGGGCGTTCCGGCTGGTGCACAGTACAATGTTGCGAATGTCGGTGAGCCTGCCAAAGTTCAGGCAGTAGCAGTCACCGGCCTGCTGTCGGTGAACTTTCGTTTCCTTGGTGGGTATTCCGTTGATGGTGAATGTGGTGCGTATGTCGCGATAACCTGCGATTGCTGCCAGAACTGCGGGGTTCATGTAGCGCAGGGTAGACATCATGGCGGGGGTCATGTGGTACATGGCCACCTCGGTGTCTTTCAGGTAAACGGTGCCGTCGGGGGTCCATTCATCGCGCAGGGTGTTTTCCATATCTGCGTGGGTTTTCACCGCGCGGAAGAAGTGCTGCAAACGCGAGGTTTCATCAGTGGCCTGTATAGCTTGCATGGCCGCCGTGCCGGCATGCCCGGCGAGGATAAACTGGGTAATCCACGGTTCGATATCGCTGCGGAGTTCGGCTGTGCCGGGGGAATTCAGCAGGGTGATGCCGGCATGCTCCATGCGCGAGAACTCAGCCTGCAGGGTAGCGGCCGCGGTGGTGTCCGGTGTGTTGTCGTGCAGCGATTTTCTGTAGGTGGCAAATATTGGCGCGAACTGCACGGACTCCTCGCGCAGGTACTTGTGCGTATTGGGCAGCAGGTAGGAGTTGTGGTCGCAGAAACACTGCATGGCCGCCGTGCAGTCGGGGTACAGGCGGGCAATGCCGGCGCGCCAGGATTTGTCGGATTCAAAGCCGGTGATGTTCCAGGTGTAGTCTGCCACACCGAACAGGCCCACCTTGCTGGCCTCGGCATGCTCCATGGGGTTAGCCACGAAACCGCTCATTTCGTTCTTCATTTCGGCTTCCGTTCCCAGACCGTAGGTTCGGCCCATGGAAATGCGGCTGCGCTTGAAGTCGTTGCAGGGCCAGTTCCACCAGATGAAGGTTGGGCGCTTGACGTGCATGTTCACCCACTTCTGGCCGCTCAGGGTGATGTCATTCACCACCGTGTCACCTGTCCACATGACGGGGATGGAGCGGTCGAGTCCGTTGCCGAGGGTTTGCAGGAACTGTTCGTTGGTCCAGGCCTTGTTGTAGCCGGTGGGGCACATGATGAGGGTCTGGTTCACGTCTGCATGTTTGCGGATGAAGTGCTCCAGAATGTAGTTGCAGAGCTGTACCTGGCGCTCGGCTTTGCCGATTTCGCCGCTGGAATCGTCCACCAGCACGCCGAAATTCCTCACGCCCAGGTCATACATGAGCTTCAGTTTGTGGCAGAGCCCATCCAGCTGGGTTTTTCCGCCGTTTTCATTCCATTTGACGGTATTGGCCGGGTGAATAGCCCACACAAAGCGCACGTGGTTGCGGCGGGCGTGCTGCACGAGTTGGCGAATTTCCTCCGCTTTTTCGGCGGGGTAGGGTTCGTAGCAGCCCAGGCCATGGTGGTAGGGGTCATCCTTGGGGGCGTAGATGTAGGTGTTCATCTTATTGCGCCCGTAGAAGTCGAACTGAGCCTTGCGGGCGGCATAGCTCCAGGGAGCACCGTAGTAGCCTTCCACGGTGCCGCGGAAGGGCAGGTCGGGCCAGTCGAGCACGGTGCCCAGGGGCAGTTCTCCGCGGGTGGCAACGTCTGCGATAGTCAACTCAGGAAAGGGGTCTCTGTGAGCATTGTCCGCACCGGCCACACCGCGCAGCAGCTGGCTGAGGGTCTGCTTGGCGTAGAAGATTGCCTCTTCGCTGTTGGCCCATACGGTCAAGGTGCCATCGGTGATTTCGATGGCGTATGCGCCCACATTGTCAGTGGGCAGGCGCTCCCACATGCCGCCCTTGCTGTCGGGGCTGCGTTGCTCAATCTGCACCCGGGTGATGTGGGTGTAGTTTTCCTGCAGGTTGACCTGCTGGGGTTTGGGGAAGATATCGGGTGCGGCGGTCACCAGTGAGGTGCAGCCGAGCATCAGCCCGGCCATCAGTGCGTGTTTGTTCATGATGTCAGTTTGGTGAGTAGTGGCTCCAGTTCGGCGAAATCAGCCAATCGGAACTCAGGGTTCAGGGCGGTGCAGGCGGCGCTATCGGCAGCACTGTTGCTGCCCCAGGCGGCATTGATGATAGGCACGCCTACGCTGTGGCACAGGGAGATGTCGCTGGGGGCATCTCCCACGTAGATGATTTCCTGCGGGCCGAGCTGCCACGCGGCCATGGCTCGCTTCAGATTGTCGGCCTTGCAGTTGTAGAAAGGGTCACCGTAGAGGTGCAGGTCGAACACGCCCTCCATGCCGAACTTTGCCAGCGTGGGCTCACCGGTGTGGTGTTCTTTGCCGGTGAGCAGAGCAAGCTTCAGCCCGCGGGCTTTCAGGTTTCGCAGCAGTTCCGCCGCGCCGGGGAAGGGAGCCGGGGCCAGCTCATCGTGCAGCTCGCAATATATTCGCACAAAGGTACCGATGGGCAGCTCCGGTGAATCTGGGTCCATATCCAGCAGGCCGCCCAGTACCCCGCGGTCACTCAGTCCGAAGTAACTTACAACCTCTTCTGCACTTGGTTTTCGCCCCGTCAGCTCTGCTGTCGTTGCACGGTAGGACTCGATACACAGCTGCAGTGTGTCGCCCAGTGTGCCGTCCATGTCGAATATGATTCCTTTCAGCATATCATGTAGTGAGTCTGCGGATTCTACCAGAACCCCCTGCGGACTGGCAAGGGGTAAGTGCGACATCCCCCCGACAAATGGCAAAACAACCTGCCTTTTCCGGCGGGGCGAGGGACTGTGTGACATCTCCTGATACAAACAAACACCCCCGCAGCTGAACTGCCGGGGGTGATGATGAGGAGCCGTAGCCGGAAATCAGCGCCGCCTGCTGTGCCCGCCGATGCGACGAGAGATGCTGCTGCCGCGTGAGACGCTGGGGCGCTGGTGGCCGGCGCTCGGCCGCTGCCCGATGTTGGGGCGCTGGTGGCCGGCGCTCGGCCGCTGCCCGATGTTGGGGCGCTGGTGGCCGGCGCTTGGCCGCTGCCCGATGTTGGGGCGCTGGTGGCCGGCGCTCGGCCGCTGCCCGATGTTGGGGCGCTGGTGGTTAGCGCTCGGCCGCTGATGCCCGATGTTGGGGCGCTGGTGGCCGGCGCTCGGCCGCTGCCCGATGTTGGGGCGCTGGTGGTTAGCGTTCGGCCGCTGGTGCCCGACGTTGGGGCGCTGGTGGTTAGCGTTCGGTCGCTGGTGCCCGACGTTGGGGCGATGGTGGCCGGCGCTCGGTCGCTGGTGCCCGACGTTGGGGCGCTGGTGGTTAGCGCTCGGTCGCTGGTGCCCGACGTTGGGGCGATGGTGATTGGTATGCCCGTGGTGAGAATTGCCGTGGTGGTGTATGGGGGCGTTCATACCACCGTGCGGGCGTACCGTTGGGTGGTGTCCGTGGGGGTGGTGCGGCGGCCGGGCTACACGGTGAATATGGTGCGGGTAATGCCAGTGCCCGTGGTACCAGGGGGCAGGACCCCAGTCAGGCACAAAGCACAGTGCCGTCAGAGCTGCTATGCTGAAAATAGCGGCACCGGTGGCCGTATAACCGTATACGGGGCGACCGTATGAATAACCGTAAATAGGGAATCCGTCGGCATCGTAGCTGGCGTTTGTCCAGGCCACCCCTACGCTGGCTCCGTAGCCATTCGTGCCGTACGTGAATGACCCGTACCCGTCTACCGGCGTCACGCACGACGTGCACAGCACCCCCGCGCATGCCAGTATTGCGATTGATATATCTTTCAATTTCATGGCGTTGCTTCTATTTTGTCAGTTGCGGTTATTTGGAGTTGTTTCTTGATTGAATAGCAAAGTTGATATATTAAAAAATAGCAACAATTTATCAAAAAGCAAGTATTTTTTGTGTCTCCTGACCTATTTTTCTGTATTTTTGGCACATTTATGCCATTACAAGCACTATTTTTTTGATTTTAGGCTTGCATGCAACGGCTAGTTGTGGTAAAAACTCCGCGCAACCTGCTTGCAGGTTGACATCCAGGCGTGGTCTCGTGGTGTAACGGTAGCACAAGAGGTTTTGGTTCTCTTGGACTTGGTTCGATTCCAGGCGAGACTATAAAAACTACGTCTTTTTATGTCCGTTCAGGGTTCTGAATCCCCGAGCGGACTTTTTTTGTGCCGGGTTGGTACCATGGGGCAATGCGGCATATTGTAAACGACAAACAATATATGGCCGGATTGATGAAGGATTGCGCTTATGTCTTGCCACACTTCAGAAGGGGCGGTAGTGAGTTGCGAGAAAGAACCGGAGTAACACAAAAAGCCCGCAGCAGGCTGCGGGCTTTCGGAAGTGGGAGTGCGCCACGGAAGGCGCCGGGTTATTTACTCAAGGTCGAGGTCAAGATCGTCCTCGTCACCGGAATCTTCGAGCAGGTCGGTGCTATCAGCGCTCTCAGCTTCGGCAGTTTCAGCGGCCTCGGCTGCGGCGGCAGCGGCTTCCTTGGCGGCGGCGGCCTGTTCGCGAGACTTCTTGATGAGCTCATCGTACTTCTTCTGGTCGGACTCGGAGAGCGGCTTGGAGATGAGGTAGCGCTTCTGAGTCAGGCCGGAAGCCTTGCGGGTGTCAATGCGGAATTTGTCGTAACCGGCATCTGCCAGGGCTTCCATGACAGCATCGCCCAGGGCCTTGCGCTGGGGGGATTCACACACATACATGGTATGCTCGCTGGTGAAGGGAGCATCCCATGCGGGGCGGCCGTTCTTGGGGATAAGCACGCCGACCATGTTGCCGTGGCCATCGGAGCAAATGCCCCACACGATTTCCTTCTTGCCCGGGTTGACGATGGAGAGGTAATACTGGGGGTATGCGTAGGAGAATTCGTGGGGAGTGGAATCACGCAGCCAGCCGTAAAGGGCACGCTCGGCACGGGCGGGCAGGGGGCCGGCCGGGTACACATCGCGGTTGATGGGGGAGGCGGTGTCGTCATAGCTGTACACGGTGGCGGTACCACCGGAGCGCAGCTTGTTGGCGGCATCAATGGGGGCGGGGCCGGAGCAGGAGCTCACGGCAGCGAGTGTGGCCACGGTGCAGCAGGCCAGAGCGAGGTTCTTGAAGAGGGAAAGATGTTTCATGTCGTTTCGGTGTTCCTCATTCTAGCCAATAATGGAGGGGAAAGACAAGCAAAATTTTGCAGAAAGTGCTTTTTTTTGCCATTTTTATGACCAAATAGGTGGAAAGAGGGTAAAAACGGGTTCGTTTTCGGGTGCAAACTCAGAAATGGCTTGACGAATGGGGGATTCTCGGTACAGAATAATGACCGATATGAAGATGAAGGGTATACAGATTTCTGCTCGCCGTGTAGCGGCGGTAGTTGCCGGGGTTACGGCGATGGTGGGGTTAAACTCGTGCGAGGAAAAAGCGCCCGATGAAACGAAACCGGCAGCAGGGGCGCAAACGGTAAAGCCTGCTGATGAATCGGCAGCACCTGCACCTGCACCTGCTCAGGCAACTGCAGATGATGCGCGAGCCGCGCTGCTGGAAGCCCTCATCTATGATTTGGGGCGCTGTGCCTCCGAAAATGCCCGTCATCCGGAGCTGAATGCAGCCGTGCGCAATATGCTTGAGCTACTCGAGAAGTACTACGAACAAAGTAAGGAAACCACGACCGGTACCCCTGAGCGGGTACGCCTGGCACTGCGCCTGGCTGACACCACGCGTGAGCTGACGGCCTGGACTCGCGCCTGCGCGTTCTATGATGAAGCCGCCGCTGCGTTCGAAGCCATGCCGCAGGAACTGCGCGACCGCACCGAAAACAAGCGCCTGCTCAGCTCTATACTCAATGGCAAAGCTTTCTGCATGATGAGCAGTGGGAACATGGACGAGGCTATCAAGCTTTACTCCGATGGGCTTGCTCTCGACAACGAGCTCTACACCACGGTAGTGCCGACTGAGGGGCCGGTTATTCCTGAGCAGGGTGAGGTGCCGCCGGGGGTGTCGCAGGCGGCAACGGCTGTATTTTCATCGTACCGTTGCCTGGGTGAGTGCCAGATGCTGGCAGACGACCCGGAAGAAGCACGCGAAACGCTCAAAACCGGTATTGCTCTTGCGGAGGAAATTCGCCGCCTGACCCCTGAAATGCACATGCAGTATATACGCCTGCTGGTTGCCATGGGTAACCTGGAGAGCCGCTGCGGTAATGAGAGTGAAGTGCTGCGCTACTGGGCTCGCGCTGCTGAAATGTGCCGTGCCCTGTACAGCGCTACGAATGACCAGGCCATGCGTTTCAGGGTGGAGCAGGCTTTCAGTAAACTGGTGCCCAATGTGCAGGCGCTCAGTAAGAAACTTAACCCCGCAAATCCTGAACCGTCGGTCTCGCAGCAGGAGCAGGCCCCGCTGGAACAACAGCCTGCCCCCCAGCCCTGATTCTTCGCTACCATGGCGTCGTTTCTCATATCACTCCCGGCGCTTGAGCGCAACGCTCGCATTCTTTCCGGTGTTGCGCAAGAGAGCGGGTGCCACATGCTGCTGGCGTTGAAGGCGTTTGCCACGACGGCTGCTTTTGCCACCCTGCGACCGCACGCCGCGGGGTGCTGCGCATCGGGTCTGTATGAGGGGCGCCTGGCCGCGCGCCACATGGGCGGGCATGTCGCCGTGTATTCTCCGGCGTACCGCCCGGCTGAGCTGGCCGAGTTGCTGGATTTTGCCCACCATATCGACTTCAACAGCCTGCCACAGTGGCAGCGCTATCGCGAGCTCTGCCTGAGCCACCCTCGGGTGCAGAGCGGGCAGGTGCAGCTCGGTCTGCGGGTTAACCCCTGTTATTCCACCGGCCATACAGCTCTTTATGACCCCTGCGTGCCCGGTTCACGCCTGGGTATACCGGCGGCAGAACTCGCCGGTGCTGACCTCAGCGGTATATCGGGCCTGCATTTTCACACCCTCTGCGAGCAGGGAGCTCAGGAGCTGATAGACACCTTCCGCGCCTTTGAAAAAGACTTCGGTGCCCTGCTGGCAAGCCCGCAGATTCGCTACCTGAACCTCGGCGGCGGTCACTGGATTACCAAGCCGGACTACGACCGCGCCGCCCTCGTGAACCTGCTGCGTGAAATCCGCACGGCCTATCATGTGGAGGTGTACCTCGAGCCGGGGGAGGCTTGGTGTGTGCACACCGGTGTGCTGCGCGCGCGCGTGCTCGATGTGTTCCATTCCCTGGGCTACCACCACGCCATACTCGATGTGAGCGCCAGCGCCCACATGCCCGATGTGCTTGAAATGCCCTACCGCCCCGATGTGTTCGCCGTACGGCCTGCTGCAGCAGAACCGTCACCCGGCACCCCGGCGGTGCAGCTCCCCGGTGAGAGCTACGCCCCTGCCGGGCAGCCCGGAGAGCAGCCCTACACCTATCGCCTGGGGGCTCCCACCTGCCTGGCCGGTGATGTGATTGGCGACTACTCGTTCGCAGCACCCCTGCAGCCGGGGGATGAAATCGTGTTCGATGACATGACCCACTACACCATCGTGAAGACCACCCACTTCAACGGTGTGCCTCACCCCGCTGTGCAGTTGTTGCATGCCGATGGGCATATTTCTACCGCCTGTGCGCTCGATTATGTCGATTTTGTGCACCGTTTGGGCTGATTTTTCGGGAAAAATGGGCTTTTTTTACATTTTTTTGCAAAAAAATAAAAATTGTTGTTGACATTTGTTCGGAGTTTGCTATACTGTGCGCACCGCAACAGCGGTAATCAAACAAGGCAAAGCGCCCGTAGCTCAATTGGATAGAGCATCTGACTACGGATCAGAAGGTTTGGGGTTCGAATCCCTGCGGGCGTGTTTCCTAAACATACATGGCCTTCGGGCTCAGAAAAAAAGGCCGGTTTTCTTCAACGAAACCGGCTTTTTCTGACTCTGAACCTTGTGGTGGGAAAAACTTGCCGCGTACAAGACTGCATGGGGGCGTCCCGGTTTCGACTGAACATCTGAGGCGCCGGCTGCATGTGGAGGTTGAACGGCTGGCCTCCTTAAAAGCCGCTCAAAACATTAAATGCCTATTCCAAGAACGAATACGCAATGGCTGCGTAACATACGCGCCCGATTCAACGCCTGACGCCTACTAAGGTCGCGAATCTCAGCTCAGTAGGCAGGTGCCGTGCGGGGGAACCGCGCACCGGCATGACATCCACAGGTTCCTGGCTTGGTGGAAGGCCGATGCAGAGCGGACCACCGGTGAGAGCAGCAATCTGCATCTGAACATGGAGATGCTTGCGTCAACGGTGTTCAGGACAGGGGTTCGACTCCCCTCGCCTCCAGCATATTACCCGCACAACACCGCGCCTGTTGTGCGGGATTTTTGTTTGCTATACCCGGGAAGGTAATCGCGAAACTCAAAAATGAAAATCAAAGAAACCGCCCTCGGCCATGAAACCTTGGGCGGTTGCGCAATGTAGGGCTTGGTTACCCCACTTGAACTTGTAGTTGTTCCTTACTTACGGCTTGTCTGGGCGTATCAACGAGTAGCACGACGACGACGTGCTGCCAGACCTGCGAGAGCCAGCAGAGAAAGCGTGGCTGTGGTCGGTTCGGGAACATTAGGGGAGGGGGCAGCAGGTGGATTTGCCATCTCTGTTTCGGTTACTATACCCTCCCATGTCCTGAGTTCAGACACAGGCGAGTAGCTATTGCCGTTAGAAGTACCCACTTCAAATGTTGCGGTATTTATAGAAGACGGGAAAGTGCAATTGGTAGTAACTTCTTTTATCGTTGTAAAAAGTTGTGTTTCCTCATCAAAATGACTCAGGGTTATAACAAATCCATTATTGTTAACGCACTGAAGGAGGAAGCTGCCGCTGTATTCAGCTGGCCCCATGACCATACTATTAAACCAGTCAAGATCGGGAGCCATTATAGACAGGGCCGTGTCGCTACCGAAAACTGAAATGTTAAATGATTTTATGCCATCTCCCATTCGCAAGTTCAAATCAAGTGCGTACGAGGATTCCGCTTCAAAAGAAACCGCAAAAGTACCACTGCTGAAAGAGGTCGCAACATCATCGAGGGAGATGCTGACACGGTTCAGATTGTCTTCAAAATCGTCTTTGGTGACGTTTGCAGCACTTGCCACACCAGCCAGAGCGATGAGTGTGATAATGGTTTTCTTCATGTTAGTAAGAATTGATTATTAGATGTTTGACGAGAATCGTGCAAGCCGTTTCATCTCTCGCGCATTGAGAAGAGAACAGACTTATTGAGAAGAGAGCAGACTTACTACAATCCAACGAACCTACAATACAGCATTGCTGATGCTGTCCCCTTATCTTTGTATTGAAACTCTGTCTGTTAGATATGATTAGGTATCTCTCGCTCGCTCTGCTTGTCATCTTTAATGATACCCTAACTCGTAAAATTCTAATCTTTTACGAAATTTAGGCTTGCTACAGCATCAGCAATGCTGATTGCGAGTGATGAGGGCATGCGCCATGTGGGTTTTGCGTGCGGGGGAACTGTGACAGTGCGTGTGCTTTTGGCTTGCGTTGAGCGGGGGAGGGGGCTATGATGGTGTGCATGCGAAGCCGCCTGTTTATTTCCGCCGTTGTTGCCGCCGTGCTTGCCTCTTGCGCAGGCACCAAGGAATTCACCATTCACACCACCCCTTGCGATGGCGCTACCGTGCATATCAACGGTAAGCTGATAGAGGGTACCACCCCGGTTACTACCGAAATCGCGCAGGACAAAGACCTCGGTATCGTGGTGGAGAAAGAGGGGTACCAGGTCGGCTCGGCTACTGTCTGCACTCAGACCAGCTGGTGGCGCTCGCTGTTGTGGACGGAGAATGACCCCCTCGCGCGTTATATAGAAGAGGACGAAATCACCATTCCCATGGAGAAAATCCGCACCGTGAAAACCTATACTCCCACGCTGCTGCCCACCTTCAACCCGCCGCCTGCTGCGATTCAGGCAGCGCCCTCGCTGCGCCCCCTGCCGGCGGGGTTACGCCGCTAAGTTGCTTGGGTTGTTACTGTTCGGGCTGCACAGGTGTGTGGCCCGTGCTTTTGAAGGGGTGGGGAAGGGGTGCGAAATCCCAAATTTCTCCAAAGAAGTAATTTTTTGTGAAATTTTACTTGCAAAACGCGGAAAAAGGGGTATAGTTGGCGCACGAAACTGCGCCGCAGCGTATGCGGGGCTTCAACAAACGAACAAACACACACAAGCAATATGGCTCGTCTTTTCGGTATCGAAATACCCAATGAGAAGCGTATCGAGGCCTCCCTGTGCTACATCTACGGCATCGGGCCCTCGACCGCCAAGAAGGTGCTTGAGCAGGCCGGTATCTCCCCGGACCTTCGCACAGGCACGCTCTCTGACGCTCAGCTGACCAAGATCGTACAGGCTATCACCAGCAACAACATCCTCATCGAGGGTGACCTGCGCCGTGAGAAGCAGATGGCTCTGAAGCGCCTGACCAGCATCAACTGCCTGCGCGGTATCCGCCACCGCAAGGGTCTGCCCGTTCGCGGTCAGCGCACCCGCACCAACGCCCGTACCCGCAAGGGCCGCAAGAAGACTGTCGGCGCCAACAAGAAATAACCCCTCACATACAAGATACTGAAAATGGCTGAAGAAACCATCCAGGAAGTAGTAGAGACTGCCGCCCCCGCTGCAGAGGCTCCCGCCCCCGCCGCCGCTGAGCAGAAGAAGCCCGAGGGTCGCCGCGATATCTTCGCTGAGCTCGGTCTCGTGGACGATGACGACAAGGTCAAAATCCTGAAGGCTAAGGGCAGCAAGAATGTGACTACGGGTATCGTGCACATTTCCTCCACTTTCAACAACACCGTCGTGAGCGTAACCGACCTCAAGGGTAACGTCATCGGCTGGTCCTCTGCCGGTAAGCTCAACTTCAAGGGCAGCCGCAAGAGCACCGCTTATGCCGGCCAGGTTGTTTGCCAGGACGCTTGCCGCCAGGCCATGGGCCACGGCCTCAAGGAGGTCGAGGTTCGTGTGAAGGGGCCGGGTTCCGGTCGTGAGTCCGCCGTCCGTGCCGTGCAGACCATGGGTCTTGAGATTTCGTCCATCGCCGACGTAACTCCCATCCCCCACAACGGTTGCCGCCCGCCCAAGGCTCGTCGCGCCTAATAGCAGTTTAATAACCCAGAAGAAAGATTACACAAGATTATGGCTCGTTACACAGGTCCTACCGCCAAGATCAGCCGTCGTTTCGGTGTTGAGCTCTTCGGTGCCAGCAAGGCTTTTGCCCGTCGTCCCTTCCCCCCGGGTCAGCACGGTGCCCGCGCCGGCCGCAAGAAGAAGTCCGACTACGGTATCATGCTCGCTGAAAAGCAGAAGCTTCGCTTCATGTACGGCGTGCTCGAGGGTCAGTTCCGCAAGTACTATGAGGAAGCCTCCCGCCGTTCCGGCGTGACCGGCGAAATCCTCCTACAGCTGCTGGAGCTCCGTCTCGACAACATCATCTACCGCCTCAACTTCGCCAGCACCCGCGCCGCTGCTCGTCAGATGGTGTCCCACGGCCACGTGACCGTGAATGGCAAGAAGGTGAACATCGCCTCCTACAGCTGCAAGCCCGGCGACGTGATTGCCGTTGCTGCCAAGGCTCGCTCTCAGGCTCTCGCCAACCGCGCTCAGGAGCTCACCGCTAACGCTGTGACCCCCGATTGGCTCGAGGTTGACGCCGCTAAGCTCTCCGCTAAGGTGGCCCGCATCCCCTCTCAGGAGGAGATTGCTCCCATCGTTAACGTGCAGCTTATCGTGGAGTTCTACTCCCGCTAAAGAGCGCC
Organism: Akkermansia sp.; assembly: GCA_017477935.1. Classification (GTDB taxonomy): domain Bacteria; phylum Verrucomicrobiota; class Verrucomicrobiia; order Verrucomicrobiales; family Akkermansiaceae; genus Akkermansia. Next base: position 27,216 of record JAFVIC010000037.1, read on the forward strand.
CTGCAAGCTATTCTTCCAAAAGCCGCATCCGCTTACCGGATGCGGCTTTTGCGTGATATGAGCAAGAGCGAGTGCCAAAAAAACGAGTTGGGGCACACTTTCCGCTTGAATATATGGCGTGAGAGTGTAGAATAGTGTTGCTATGCTAGATATCCGAGTTGTCAGGGAGAATCCTGAGTATGTGAAAGAGCGTGTCCGCCTGCGCGGTGGGGACCACTGGATGCTTGTAGACAAGGTGCTTGAGTGTGATGTGAAGCGCCGCAATGCCGAGACGGAAAAGCAGGCCCTTTCTTCAGAGCGTAACAGCTCCTCCAAACTTATCGGCCAGATGATGAAGGAAGGCCGCCGCGAGGAGGCGGAAGAGCTGAAGAAGCGCATGGGCGAAGTGGGTGACCGCATTAAAGAGCTTGATGCCGTGGCTACGGCTGCTGCCGAAGAACAGGAGAACCTGCTGCTCAACATCCCCAACATGCCGCACGACGGAGCTCCCATCGGTTCGGACGAGAGCGCCAACCCTGAGCTGCGCGTGTGGGGCACTAAGCCCGAGATAGCGGAGCCGAAGGACCATGTGCAGATCGCCACGGCGCTGGGGCTGCTGAATTTTGAAGATGCCGCCCGAATTTCCGGCTCCGGTTTCATCGTGTATCGTGGGCTTGGTGCCCGCCTGGAGCGCGCGCTCATCAACTTCCTGCTCGATACGCAGACGCAGGAGAACGGTTACCAGGAAGTGGGTGTTCCCTTCATCGTGAAGCGTGAGTGTATGTACGGCACCGGTCAGCTGCCCAAGTTCGAGGAGGACATGTACGGGCTTGAGGGTAACAGCATGTTCCTCGTGCCCACGGCTGAAGTGCCGGTAACTAACCTGTGCCGTGACCGTATTCTGAAAGAGGCCGACCTGCCTGTCAAGATGACCGCTTACACCCCCTGCTTCCGCCGCGAGGCCGGTTCCGCAGGCCGCGAGAATAAGGGTATGATTCGCGTGCACCAGTTTGATAAAGTGGAGCTGGTGGAAATCTGCCGCCCGGAGGATGGCTTTGCCGAGCTGGAGAAGCTCACCGGCCATGCCGAGTGCATCTTGCAGAAGCTGGGGCTGCACTACCGCGTGATTGAGCTTTGCACGGGGGATGTGGGCTTCTCCTCTGCCAAGACCTATGATATCGAGGTATGGGCACCGGGGCAGGGTAAGTACCTGGAGGTGTCGAGCTGCTCCTGCTTCACTGACTATCAGGCTCGCCGCATGAAGCTGCGCTACAAGGACGCCGATGGCAAGATGCGCGTGCCCTACACCCTCAACGGCTCCGGCACGGCTCTGCCGCGCCTGTATGTGGCCCTGCTTGAGCAGTGCCAGCAGCCCGATGGTTCCGTGCGCATACCCGAGGCGCTCGTGCCCTACTTCGGGGCTGAAACCATAGCCCCCGGCTCATAAACAATCTCCGCTGCCGGCAGCAGCCCACAGCTGTTGCCGGCTTGCCTTGCAAATCACTTACTCTCCTTTTTTTCTCTCTCTACCAGCACTAACACTCAGCCAATCTCTCACACTATGTTCGACATGATAGCAAGCATGGGGCCTATCGCCTGGCTTATGATTATATGCGCCGTCATTGCCATGGCCGTGGTGGGCGAGCGCCTGTTCTATTTCCACCGGGTCAACATTAACTCCGAGGATTTCCTGCGCGGCATGTCCGCCCTGTTGCGCAGCGGGCAGTACAACGAGGCTCTGCATGAGGTGCGCCTGCTGCCCGGCCCGATGGCGCGTGTGGTCGAGGCCGTGCTCTCACGCCCGGAGCTGATGCGCAATGAGCTGCGTGACATCGCGCTTGAGGCCGCTGAGCTCGAGGTATTCCGTGTCGAGCGCTACATTCGCAGCCTGCTGGCCTGCACGACCCTGCAGCCGCTGCTGGGCATATTGGGCACGGTGCTGGCTTTGGTAGAGTTCTACGAGCAACCCGGGATAACGGATGGTGCTGCTACCATGCCTGTGGTGGCGGAGACTCTCACCCGCGCCCTGCTGCTCTCGGCAACCGGTATTTCGCTGGCAATTCCCAGCTACATTTTCTACACCTACCTGGTGGCCCGCGCCCGCAAGACAATCAATAACATCGAGCGCGCCGGTCTGGAGTGCGTGCACATCATCTGCGACGCCCGCGATCGCGACGCCCGCACCGCAGCCAAAGCTGCCACCCCTGCCGGTGGTACCTGCCGCAGCGGCAAGTGCTCCATCGAGCGCGAGGAAGCTGCTGCCGCCGAACCTGCTGAACCCGCCGACGCCTAACCTCCCACCGCCAGCTGCCGCCGCCATGCGCCGTGTACGTTCCAAACTTCAGGACTCCGCAACCTCAACCGTTGCTCTGGCCGGTATCAATCTGGTGCTGCTGCTCTGCCTGTGTGTGTTGCTCAACACCCACCGCCTGCCTAAATACGGGCTTAATATCTGCCCCGCCGAATCGCATTTCGTGCTTGCCCGCTATGACCGCTCTTACTCGCACGTTATCACCATCACCCCCGGTGAGGTGCCGCGCCTTTACCTCGAAGATGCCGAGATTCCCGGTGGCGTGCAAGGGCTCGAACCCCTGCTGAAGAGCTGGGAGGACGGCTACCCCGGCCGCGTGTCAGTCATCCTCGTGTGCGATGCCGCTGTACCCGTAGGCGTGGTGCAGCAGGTGGCAGACCGTGTGCTGCTGCATGGCTATAACTTCTCCCTGTCAGCCCGCCCGGCTACTAAGTAATGCCCGAAGACGAAACCAGACTGGTGTACCACACCCGCTATGAGCGCCCGCTGCGCGGGTGCCTGTGGGTGTTTGTGGTCGCTGCTGTCGTGTTGGCTGCTGCCGTGTTGGTGTTGGTGCGCGTGCAGATGCCCGCCCCCTTGCCGCCGGCCAAAGTGGGCAATGTGCAGTACCGCGATGACGATTTGCTGCACCTGCAGGTGGTGCTGCGCAGTGCCATGCCGCTGCCCCTGCCGGCCTATGTGGACCCCGCCCGGCGTGAAGAAGCCGCCGCCCAGGCTCTCCCCGTCCATTTTACCCCCAGTTTGCACAAGGCCCCCGCTGAGCGAGTGTTCAACACCGCGCACGATTCCGCCGTGCTCGATGCCACAGACCTGCTTTCCCTGCCCCCGGCGGGGCTGCAGGATACCCCGCCTGCCGCGGATGGAGAGGAGGTGCAGCCATGATGGATTGGTTCGTGTGCTCGCCGTCCGAGTTTTTCATGTATTTTGCGCCTGCGGTTTTTGTGCTGCTGATGTGCGTGGTGGTGCCCGTGCAGCTCGCTGCCAAAATCCGCCGCATGCGCCTGGAGCGCGTTCGCATCACCTGCCGTATTTGCGGCTACCGGTTCCTGCGCACCGACCCCGAGGCTACCTGCCCCCACTGCGAAGCGCGTAACAGGTAAGACGCGCACCATTCACTACGACGGCACAAGCCGTCGTAATCTCGCTGCTCCGTCAGGAGCAATCTCGCTCAGCAATCCTGCTGAATCTTGCTTTCGGCGCAAGCCGAAAATCTCGCCTGTTACCGCATCAGGCAAAAAACGGCTCGGCTTTCTACATGCCCGAGGTAATTGTGCTCTTCAAGTCGCCCCGCCCCGTATATACTAAAAAAAGCCTGCATTCCCCGAATGGTGGGGAATGCAGGCCGGTTCAATACCCGTTAAGCGGGTTACATCACCGGGACTCTGAGCCGAAAATCAACAGGCGGTGATTCATCGTTTGCAAGTGTCTTAAATCAACATCGGGCGGTGAGGGGGGGGCTTCTGTTTACGGCAGCATGGGTGGTGGCAGGGCATCCGCCAGCAGGCTGTGGGCGTGGTGGTGGTTGGTGGTGGCTGTGGCAGCAGCGGCGGCGGCTTGCTGCTGCTCCTCTTGCAACTGCGCCAGGCGCGTGTCTTCTGTCATGGCTTTGAACTTGTCTGCTTGGCTGTAGTCGCCGCTGACATCGCGGAATATGTCAGCGAGCCAGTCACGCTTTTCTTCGATGGTGAGGTGGCGTTCTCGGGGCATTAGTGACGGGGGTGGGGTAGAAAATGAAGTAACCGTGCGATGGATTCCTTACCCTCGGTGGTGAGGCGGTAGAGCTCGGTGTCGTGGTCGATGAGGGTGATGAGCTTGTGGGCTTCGAGTCGTTTGAGGGTGTTGCTGACGTTGCCCGAGATATTACCTTTGTTGAGGAAATGGTTGATTTCTTCCTTGTAGTGCAGCCCGGCGGCGATACAGAACATCACGCGCACACAGGCTGTGCTCAGGTCACTTTCTCCCATTGTTTTCAGCAGGTTGCAGGCGAAATCAATAGCTTTCATACGTACTTATTCACTGAGTTATTCACAATGTTTATACCTATTCTACTTGTCTGATTGTCAAGTGAGTTGTGTGTTTGTTGACAGGGTTATGCACAGAGTTATTCACAATTTTGGCCTTCGGGATTGAGAGAGTGAGAGCAACCCGCGCAGGGGGTGAGTATCGTTCGAGTGAGCCTGCACGGCATTGATGTGGGCGGCTTGTGGCAGGGCCAGGCGGTGGTATTCCTGGGTGAGAGCCTCGCGTGCGGTGGTACTGCTGGTGAGGGGTATGCAGAGCTTGCAGGCGAGCCGAGTGGCGAAGGCCTCCGTAAACATGGGGTCGAAGAGGGTGGGGTCTTCCACATCGGCCAGGTAGAGCAGGTTAATGCTGCGCTCGGGGCAGTAGATGGAGCGCCCGCGCAGCGTCCAGTCGCGGCTGCTGACCTCGAGCACGCGCAGGCAGTCCGGGGGCAGGGGATGTGCGAGCGGGGCGGTTTGCGGCGAGTCCGGCTCAGCGGTCAGGGCAGTGAGCGCCGTGGCGAAGGTCCACCGGTTGGTGCAGAGTATTTCGCGGCGCACGGGGTGGTAATGAGCATAGCAAAGCCTGGCAGCCGGCGAGCCGGTGGGAGATATGGCAGGGATGGGGGCTTCTCCCAGCTTGGCGAGTGCCAGGTTGCAGATACTCAATGCTGTAGTAGCTGTAGGTGGTGGTGCTGTATTCATGGTGAAGGGGGGTGATTTTACCGGAATGTTGCAAAGGGTGGCACATAAATCGGGGCAATGCAAGCAAAGAATGACCTTCGCGGCGAGATGTCATAAACGGGAACTCGCCGCGAAGGGTCGAATGGTTCTTGCAATCGCGAAAAGATGCGTTATTCTGAACACATGAACACAGATGCACGATTGACCGCATTGCGCTACTACCGGGCTGCCGGGCGTGATTTGAACGCCGATTTGGCCGCCCTGGCTACCAACCCTCAGGGGGTGGTGGTTTGGTTACCCCACCTGGTGGTACTCATGAAACCGGCAGACAGTCGCCGGCCGGCAGAGTGGGGCAACCTGGGCGACAACCCGACCGGGGCCGATGGTTGGTACGTGCACCTGTTGACAGGGGAGCTGGCACTTGCCCGGCGACTGCTCGGGCTGGTACCGCGGCGCAGTTGGGCCTGCTTTCAGCGCGGCCGCCGCAGCCCGGTACCGCACCGGTTGAGCTGGCAGCGGCTGTCGCGCCGCGGCACTACCGCCACCCCCACCCCACAGCACTAACCGACATAGAAAGGAATACGCACGATTATGGGATTTCTTACCCCCTCCGTTCCCTCAGCCCCCACTGTTGTACGCTCTACCCCGACGGTAAAGGATGACCCACCCGTTGTGACCGAGGTGCAGACGAATGATATTGCGGCGGACTACGACCAGAAGTCCGCCCGCCGCAAGGGGCTGCTCTCGACCATCCTGACCAACCGCAGCACCCGCGTCAACGCGGCCCTGACATCCGCCCCTGCTAACAGCGGTAATACCACACTGGGCTGACCCTCACACCCGTATAACTATGCCGAATACCACGCCTGAGCAACACCTTCTCAGCACGTATAACGCGCTCCGCGCCATCCGCAGCCCCTGGGAGGGCTGGTGGGAGCGCCTGCGCCGTTACGTACTGCCCGACCGCCGACTCAATGATGAAACGGCGGCTGATTCCCCCGGCGATGCCCCTCAGCGCCTTACCGACACCACCGCGGTCGAGGCTTGCCAGAAACTCGCCAGCGCTCACATGAGCTACATCACCCCCGGCAATGAGCTGTGGTTCAAATGGACCAGCCCTGACCCTGCCGCCGGAGATGAAGCGCAATCCTGGTACAACCGCTGCTCCGAAATCGCCAACCGTGAGCTGTCGCTGAGCAATTTCTACACCGCCCTGCATGAGTGTTTTCTGGATCGAGTGGGGCTGGGCACGGGCAGCCTGTACTGCGGCAGCACGCGGGGCGGCCGCCTGTTGTTCCGCCACATTCCCTGCGGGCAGTTCGTGTGCGCTGAGAATGATGAGGGGGTAATCGACACCTACATGCGCGAGTTCACCTTTTCGCCGCACCAGGCGCAAAGCCGTTTCGGCTCGGCGGCTCTGGGACCCCGGGCTCGAGCTCTCTGCGAGCGAGCAGCCGATTGCCACACACCATCCCTGCGGTTCCTGCATGTCGTGCGCCCGCGAGAGCAGCGCAACCGCTCCCGCAGCACCGCACGCGATATGGCCTGGCAGAGCCTCTATTACAGTATGGATGACTGCTGCACGGTCGAGGAGAGCGGCTACCGCGAAATGCCCTACATGGTCACGCGGTTCCTGAAATGGGGCGACAGCCCCTATGGCCTGGCTCCCGCACGGCTGGTTTACCCGGATATCGAGCAGGCGCAGTTTCTCAACCGCATACTCGATATGCTGGGTGAGGTCGCCGCCTTCCCCCGCATACTTGAGCTGGCTAACCAGGTGGGCGAAGTCGACCTGCGCGCCGGCGGGCGTACCCTTATCAGCCCTGAGAGCGCCAGCCTGGGTTTCCCCCGCGAGTGGGCCACCCAGGGTCGTTACGATGTAGGTATGGACCGCCTGCGCCAGAAGCAGGAGAGCATCAACCGCGCCTTCTTCGTACCCATGCTGGAGCTGTGGAATGAGCGCAAACTGCAGATGACCGCTGCCGAGGTCTATGCCCGTGAAAATGAGCGGGTCATGCAGTTCTCGCCCTCATTTACACTCTTTACCTGTGATTTTCAGCCGCTCATGGAGCGCGTGTTTGCGCAGTTGTTCCGCCTGGGGCGGTTCCCGAAACCGCCTGTCACCGTGCTGCAGGCCGACCGCCGCGGCGAACCCGCCATTGCTGAGCCGCATGTGGTTTACCAGGGGCGAATCGCCATGATTATGCGCCGATTGCAGTCGGAGGGCATGGAGCGCACCCTAACCCGCCTGCAGGCCATGGCCGGTTTCGAGCCCACCCTGGTCGACCATATCGACCTCGATAGCACCTTCCGCCTGGCTGCCCGCCTGGATGGTGTACCGGAGCAGATGTTGCGCCCCGAACACGCCGTGCGCCGCTTGCGCCGCGAGCGTGAGCAAGCTCTCAGCACCGCCGCAGGGCAGGGGGCTGCCACTGCCCCGGCTGCCGATGCCGGCCCCGCCCCCGGGCTTTTTGACGCCCCCGCTCAACCCCTTGCCCCCTCGCCCGTAGCATGATTTTACCTGCCGACAAAAGCGCCGTAGACCGTGCTCGTGCCACCCGCCGCCGCTTGCGAGCCGTGCTTGGCACCCCCGCCGGGCAGCGCGTGCTGGCTGAGCTTGAGGCGCGTTTCGAGACGGAGCTGCCCGTTTTTCAGGGCAGGCGCGGTGAGTATGACCCTCTCGACGCCATGCGCCGGGACGCCCACCGCGAAGTATTCCTTGTCATCCGCCGCCAGCTCGCCCTGGCGGAGCAGGAGTCAATACCAACAACCAACAACGAACACGAAGATGATACATAACACCACCACCACCGATACCCGGAACTCACAGCCCGTTGAGCTCCCCACCGCCGGCGATGTAGCCGCTCTCCCGCAAGCCCCTGCACCGGTCGTTGCCGTGCCGATTGCGACGGCCTCGCCCGTTGCCGCCGAGCTGCCGCCCGCAGACCTGCCTGCCCTCATGCAGGAGGACGGCTCTTTCTCCCCCGAATGGTATACCCGATTCGAGGAATTGCAGCCCTATGCTGCCACTCTCGGCAAGTTCCGCCGACCCGAGGCGCTCGCCAAGAGCTACGCCCTGCTTGAGCGCATGAAGGGCTACCCCGATGTGAACGACACGCGCCGCATGGCCGCCTTCCGCGCCGCTGTCGGTCTGCCCGAACAGGCCGAAGGGTACACCATTCCCCGCCCTGAGAACACACCCGATGAAATTTGGGAGCCCCGCCTGGTCGATGCTATCTCCAAGGTAGCCTATGAGTACGGCGTGCCGCCCATCGCCATGGGCGCGCTCTGCGAGAAATATGCCGAAGAAGGCCGCAAGCAGCTCGCCGCACTCGAAAAGCTGGATGCTATCTGCATTGCCAAGGCTGACCAGGAGCTGCAGCGCGTATGGGGCAACGATTATGAGGATAACCTCAAAACCGTGGATGATTTCCTGAACCACCTCGGTGCCAGAGCAGGGGTAGATGTGAGCTTTTTTGAAACCAACCCCGCTTTGCGCGGCAATTCTGACTTCGCCAAGCTGATGTTTGCCGCCGCCACCCTGCTGGAAGAGGCCCCCCTCCACACCGGCAGCTCACCCACCGACTCCCGGGAGGAAGCCCGCCGAATCGCCGGCGACCCCAACCACCCTCTCCACGAGGCATACATGCGCACCTCGCATCCCCGCCACCGATTCGCCAATGAGCAGTACGACCGCCTGGCGTTTGGTCACCCGCTCTGAGCGCCGCACACCGCGCGCTCAACACACCGTCCCTCTTCTCCGGCGGGTCTCGGAGGAGGAATTGGAATTGTGAGATGATGTGCATAACGCGCCCCCGGGTCGGCAGCCGCCGACCCGGGGGAATTACTTCCACTGCCGCCGTCAGGCGGCAATTTCAATGGCAGCGTCAGCTGCCAATTTCAATATGCCCTCGCAGGGGGCATCATTTCACTGTGGGCGGTACGCCCACAATTTCACCGGCCGCCACAAGCGGCCGACTGTCGAGAAGGAAATTTTGAAGAGTTTTTTTCGGGAGGTTGGATATATAATGAAAACATAATTGCATAATATGTGCATTTTCATGCAATTATGTTTTCATTATGATGCTTTGTTTTTATAAGGCTCTTATGCGCAATGCGGAACATTGTTTTCTCAGGTCAGCAGGTAGCAGAGGGCGGTGGCGGGTATGCGGAATAATGGGGCTGCCCCCGGGGCCTCTATCCTGCCGAAGTCATACGGTGACTTTGTGGCGAGCAGATGTAGTGCCGGTTCTTCGCCGTGGCAATGAGCGATGAGGGCGTCTTTTGCCGAAAGTTCTGAGCTGTTGCGGTACTTTACCTCACAGAGAATTTTCGAGCCATTGCGCAGCATGACTGCGACGTCTATTTCGTTTTTCCCTCTGGCATTACCCCGCATAAATCCCACCTCTCCACTGCGGCCGTAGTGCTCCAGAAAATGCTTGTACACAGCACCTTCGGCTACAATACCCATCTCTGTCTCGGTGTTTATCGGCGCGTAGCGCATGAGGGCTGCATTGCGCAGTGCTGCATCGGCCACATAGATTTTCGGCTGGGCGCTCAGTCCTTTTTTGCCTGTAGCGCAGAGGTTGCGCGAGAGGTAGATGAGGTTTGCGTCGCACAGGTAGCTGATATAGCGCGACAGCGTGGGTTTGGACACCCCGAGAGCGCTGCTCATCGTGTCCAGGTTAAACACGCTGCCACTATGCAGGCAGAGGTAGAGGAAAATCTTTTCCAGCTGCACCGGGTTACGCACATCGAAGAGTGCGGGGACATCGCGTTTCAGTACTTTATCCACAACATCCTCTTGCAGAATGTTGAGCACGGTTTCCCGATCATCTATTGCCAGTAATTCCGGAAACCCGCCCTGCTCAAGATACCGGTACCAGTGCGGGGTAAGCTCTCCCAAGGTGGTCATGAGCAGGCTCAGCTCGCTGGCAGACATGGCAGGCAGAGCCTCCGGTCCAGGCGGTGGACCCTGCAAGGGGTGAATTCCCTGCAACTCGCAGTATTCGCTAAACAACATTGTAGGCATGCGGAAAACCCGCCAACGCCCCACTCCGCTATCAGCGGCCCCACGCTCCAACGCCGGGCTTGCAGACCCTGTCGCGACCAGCTGTAAATCGGGGTAATGGTCGTAGAGGGTTTTCACCCACAATGACCAATCTTCGGCATACTGAATTTCGTCCAGAAAGTAATAACAGGTTCCGCCACGGTAATTACGCTGGCGGTAGGTCTCGAGAACGGCATGCAGACCACTGAGTTTAAATACAGGATTGTCAAAGGATATGTAGAGAATATTTGCCGCCGGCACACCCTCTGCCAGCAGGTGAGAAATTAACTGGCGCATAACGGTCGTCTTCCCCACGCGGCGCGCACCGCTCAGCACCGCAAAGCGCCGCAGCTGCGGGTGGTTCAGCGTCTGCAGCACATCGCCGAATGCCCGGCGCCGCAGTGCGGGTAACTTGCCCGACACCTGCCCCGTTCTCCACCAGGGGTTCACCTGTTGCAGTAATCCGTAGAGCTCCTGCTCATTAAATATGGGCTGTCGTGTTTCCATCTCGAGCTTTAATATACTCGTTCTATAAGCGGCTGTCAAGTATAATGAAAACATAATTGTATGAAAATGCGCATTTCATGCAATTATGTTTTCATTATTGTTAAATATCTATGCAATATGATGGTAATAAAAAGTTTAAAGTTTACGCATTCCTGTTCTGAGTTACGAGTTCCGAATGATGAGTTGAAATTCGGGAGACAGAGTTCAGGTGTGGGGCTGTGGCTTTTTCTCTACCCGAGCGCAGCGGCGGGCAATCTCACCGGTGGTTTCGGCTGCTGATTAGCTTCTTACCGGTCGGCAGCTTGTGGCGGCAGTGAGGGGGAAAAACCAGTCTATTTCTTGAGCCAGACGAGCAGCAGGGCGATATCGGCGGGTGTGATACCGGGAATGCGTGAGGCCTGGCCGATGGTTCCGGGGCGAATGCGGCTGAGCCGTTGGCGAGCCTCGGTTTTCATGGCGGGGATGGAGTCGTAGTCGATATCGGCAGGTATACGCTTGTCTTCCTGTCGCTGAATACGCTCGGCGGTCACGCGCATGCGGTCGATGTGGCCGGCGTAGGTGACCTCGATGGCGATGGGTTCCCAGAGGTCGGCGGGGAAGGTGTCGATCAAGTATGGCGGGAGGTTGTGCCACACGTTGCCGGGGCGGCGGAGCCAGAGGTTGAGGTTGACGCCCGGCTCGACTTTCACGCGGTGGGTAAGTTCGACTCCCTGCCGGATGGCGCTCAGGCGCTCGGCGGCGGCGCGGCCGCGCTCGGGGGTGAGCAGTCCCAGCTCGGCGGCGAGGGGGGAGAGGCGCAGGTCGGCGTTGTCCTGGCGGAGCAGCAGGCGCATTTCGGCACGGCTGGTGAACATGCGGTAGGGTTCATCCGTACCGCGGGTGACGAGGTCATCCACCATCACGCCGAGGTAGGCCTGGTCGCGGCGCAGGATGAGCGGCTCGCGGCCCTGCAGGGCGAGCATGGCGTTTGCCCCTGCAAGCAGGCCCTGACCGGCGGCCTCTTCATAGCCGCTGGTGCCGTTGATTTGGCCGGCGAAGTACAGGCCGCGCACGCGCTTGGTTTCGAGGGTGGGCTGCAGCTCGGTGGGGGGCACGTAGTCATACTCCACCGCGTAGCCGGGGCGAATAAGCTCTGCTTTTTCGAGGCCGGGTATGCTGTGCACGATGTCCTGCTGCACGAAGAAGGGCAGGCTGGAGGAGAGGCCGTTGAGGTAGTACTCATCGGTGCTGCGCCCCTCGGGCTCGATAAAAATCTGGTGACGTTCCTTGTCGGCGAAACGCACGACCTTGTCTTCGATACTGGGGCAGTAGCGTGGGCCGGTACCCTCAATCACGCCGCCGAAGAGTGGGCTGTATTGCAGGTTGGCGCGTATGATGTCGTGCGTGTGCTCATTGGTGTAGGTGGAGCCGCAGGGCAGCTGGCGAAGGCAGAAATCGGCATCTGCCAGGTAATTGAGGGTGCAGTGGGGCTCCGTACTGCGGTGCAGCAGGCTGCGTGAGAGGTTACTGAAGAGGGGCGGCGGTTCATCGCCCGGCTGCATTTCGAGGGCGGCGAAGTCGATGGTGCTGCCTTTGATACGGGGCGAGGTGCCGGTTTTGAAGCGTGCGAGGGGGAAGCCGAGCCCGGCCAGGCAAGCGGATATACCGGTGGGGGCGGCACCCAGGCGACCGCCGGGCAGGTGGTCCATGCCCACGTGCAGCAGGCCGCGCATGAAGGTGCCGCTGCACAGCACCACGGCGCGGGCGGCAATCTTCTGCCCCCAGGTGGTGGTGACCCCGGTCACGCGCCCGCCATCGGTCACGATTTCGGCGGCATCTCCCTGCACAAGCTGCACGCCGGGTGCGGTTTCCATGACCCATTTCATGCGGGCGCGGTAGGCGAGCTTGTCACACTGGGCGCGGGGGGCACGCACGCTGGGTCCCTTGCTGGCGTTGAGCATGCGGAATTGTATGGCGGTGGCGTCGGTATTCAGGCCCATGGCGCCGCCGAGGGCATCGATTTCGCGCACGATATGGCCCTTTGCCAGGCCGCCGATGGCGGGGTTGCAGCTCATCTGGCCGATGGTGTCGAGGTCGTGCGTGATGAAGGCCACGCTGCCGCCGAGCCGTGCAGCAGCGAGCGCGGCTTCGATACCGGCGTGGCCGCCGCCGATGACGGCTATGTCGTATGTATGTGGCATGGGGTATGGTGGCTCAGAGTGCGTAGTTGTTGCTTGCTTCGGCTTTGAGCAGCAGCTGGACACAATTTTCGTGGCCGTTCGAGGCAGCGTAGTGCTGCGGGGTTTTGCCGGTGTAATCTCTTACATTAGGCTCGGCGCGGTGCTGTAGCAGTAGCTTCACTATTTCGTTGTGCCCCCTGGCCGCGGCCTCGTGCAGGGCGGTGCGACCGGAGCTGTCTTTGATGTTTACCTTGGCGCCGTGTTCCAGCAAGAGTTTCGTGGTGAAGGGGCTGCCGATGGCGGCGGCCTCGTGCAGAGCGGTTCTGTTGTTGCGGTCGGTGCCGTTGACGTCGCTCATGGCTCGGACGAGGATTTGCAGGCACTCAGCGTTGTCGGCTTCGACCGCGATGTGCAGCATGGGGGTATTGCCGATGGTGCGGGTGACATCGGCGCCGTTGTCGAGCAGGGCCTGCAGGCACTGCGGGTGTTTGTGGTGAATGGCCCAGTAGAGCAGGCTGCGCCCCAGGCGGTCGGTTTCATTGGCATCGAGCCCTTGGGCGAGCAGCAGGCGCACACACTCCGTGTGGCCTTCCTTACAGGCGGTGTAGAGGGGGGAGGGGATTTTAGCGGTGTCGGGCATGGTGGCACCCTTGCTGAGCAGAGCTCGCAGGCTGGCGGCTGCACCGATAGCGGCTGCCTCGTGCAGCAGGGTCGTGCCATCGCCGGCGGTTTCATTCGGCGAGGCTCCGGCATTGAGCAGCTCAATCACGCACTCGGAGCGGTTGACCCTGATAGCCTCCCTCAGCAGGCCGGTGCCCTCTTGTTCGGCTGAGTGGAAATCGGTGCCGGCCTGCAACAGCAGGCGCAGCGTTTCGAGGCTGCCTTCTTTGATGGTTTCGAGTATGGCTTTCGGGTAGTCCCCGGGCATGATTTGCTGCTTGGCCAGTTCTGTAACGGCTGAGAGCCGGGTAGTGCAGTCGGTGTGCCCGGCTGCCCGGGCGAGCATCAGCGGGGTCTGGTCATTGTCATTCGAGGCGCGGAAATCTGCTCCGGCAGCCAGCAGAGGGGCGAGGCAGTCGGTGTGACCGCCGGCGGCAGCCAGGTGCAGGGGGGTGTTGCTCCGGTTGCCGCGTGCAGTCGGTGTGGCTCCGGCGGCCAGCAGGAGTTCGAGCGCATTCTTTCGGCCCAGTTCGGCAGCCAGGTGCAGGGGGGTGTTGCTGTTTTCGAGAGGGTTTTTGCTCAGAATACCCGCCTGCAGCAACAGGTGGAGCAGGGCGGTGTCGTCATCTCGGATGACCCGGAAAATCTGCTCTGCGGTGTTTTCTGCCAGGCCTTGTTGTTGGAGCGAGGCCTGGGCCAGCAGTGCGGCACAGGCTGAAGATTCGCCGGTGGCGATGAGATTCAGGGCGGTGTGGTTGCGGGAATCAGTCGCGCTGACATCTGCACCGTGTTCGAGCAGGGCGCGGATGATGGAATCTTGCCCGGCGATGGCAGCCAGGTGCAGGGGGGTGCGCCCTTCGGGGGTGGTGACATGGACATCCGCCCCGTGTGCCAGCAACAGGTTCACGCAGGCGGCGTTGCCGGTCTGTACAGCACGCATCAGGGCGTTGTGCCCGCGGGCTGTACCGGTGTTCGGCGAGGCGCCTGCGGTCAGCAGAGCCTGTATGCACTCGGCGTTGTCGTCATTGACGGCAACATAAAGCGCGGTTTTGCCACTGTTGTTAATGGCATCGAGCAGGGCTCCACCCTCAATCAGCGCCTTCACGCTGTCGGTGTGGCCTTTTTCGGCGGCCCAGTGCAGGGCGGTATCGCCTGTATGGTCGGCAAAATTCAGGTTGGCACCGGCGGTGATCAGTGCTCGCAGGCAGTCGGTGTGCCCGGCTTTGGCTGCCATGAGCAGGGCGGTTTCATCACCTGCGCGGGCCTGCACATCTGCGCCGTGCTGCAGCAGCAACGGCACGCAGTCGCGGCTGTCTTCCTTCACGGCGACATGTAGGATGGTCTGGCCGGTGCGGTCGGAGCTGTTCGGGTCGGCCCCGGCAGCGAGTAATTGACGGGCAATTTCAGCGTGGTTCAGGCGTGCGGCCTCGTAGAGCGGAGTTACACCGCAGTCGGCGGCATCTACCGCAGCCTTGGCGGCCAGAAGGTGGTGTACACACTCCGCACTGCCATTGCGGCAGGCTTCGTGCAGGGCGGTGTCGCCGTTTTCGTTCGTGCTGTTGACGTCTGCCCCGTGAGCCAGCAGCAGGGCCACACATTCTGCCTGCCCGCGGCGGGCGGCTATCTGCAGAGCTGTGCGTTTGTAGGTCCCGTACGAATCTACTGCGGCCCCGGCCTGCAACCGGGCTTTCAGAGCGGCGATATCCCCCTGTTCTGCGGCTTGCAGAAGGGCGGCATCGTTTTGGTGCGTGGGGGTGGCGGTCCCCGTGGTGGCAGGGGTGATGGGGGTGGTGCCATCAAGCTTGGCTCCGGCTGTGAGCAACAGGCGTGCGCAGTCGGTGTGCCCGCCGCTGATACTGTGTTGCAGGGCGCTGATGCCGTGTCGGTCGCGTGAGTTGACATCGACCCCGGCTGATATGAGCTCGCTGAGCAAGCGGGTATCCCCCGTGGTTGCCGCGCTGATGAGCGATTGGGTGTACTGAGCGGGGGTAATGCCCCGGCTGCTCAGTTTATCTGCTGCGGCTGTGGGGGATGCCGGGTCGGTTTCAGGGGCGGACTGCTCCCAGGGAAGGTAGATGAGTGTTGCCCCGGCTATAGCTACCGCGCCGCAGCAGAGTATAGCTATGTTTTTGGCGGTTCTGGTGGAGCGGGCGCGCATAGTGTTGGGATCTGGAATCAGTTGGCTATGGTGGTGGCGATATTCCGGGCGGCATCTTCCCGGGCCAGGGAGCGCATGGCGGTTTCCATGGCTGAGCGTGCGTCGGGGTTCATGATGGTACCGTGCACGAACTCATGTACCTTGTCGGTGGTGAGCTCTGCCTGCGGGTACATGGCAGCAGCACCTGCCGCGGTAAAGACCCGGGCGTTGAAGCTCTGGTGATCATCCGCCGCGAACGGGTAGGGAACCAGCAGGCTGGCCTTGCCGATGTAGGCAAGCTCGGTCAGGGTTGAGGCCCCGGAGCGTGCAATCACGCCGTCTGCCGCGGCATAGGCGGAGGGCATATCTGCGCAGAAACCGATGACGGAGATGTTGGGGGCGCCGTCTGCCAGGGCGGTGACACGCTCGCAGTCGAGCCGCCCGGCGATAACATGGTAGTGGACATCGGGGTCGGCTTTGGCAGCCTCGATAAGCAGGCTGTTGAGGTTGCGCGCACCCTGTGAGCCACCGGTTACCAGAATGACAGGTTTGTCGGTCGGCAGGCCCAGGCGCTTGCGGGCTTCTGCCTGCGTGGGTAGGTGGCAGAGTTCATCGCGCACGGGGGTGCCGGTTACCACACAGTTGCTGCCGGGGAAATAGGCGGCGGCCTCTTTCAGCCCGAGCATGACGGCGGTGCACCAGCGGGCGGTCAGGCGGTTGGCCTTGCCGGGCAGGGCGTTGCTGTCGTGCACATAGGTGCGCAGCCCGAGGTGGTGAGCCGCCACAATGGGCGGCAGCGAGGTGAAGCCGCCCATGCCGATGACGACGTTTGCCTGCTCCTGCCGTATGATGTTGCGGCAGGTCAGGTAGGAGCGCAGCATCTTCCACAGAAAGCCCGGCATGCGCAGGGAGAAGGTGGGGGGCTTGGCAATGGCCTGTATGGTGTGGAACTTCAGGTCACCATATTTGCCGGCGGCCTCGGCATCTACCTTTTTCTGCGAAATGAGCAGCACGGGGTTGTGCCCCATGCTGCGCAACTGCTGAGCCACGGCAATGCCGGGGAAGAGGTGGCCGCCCGTGCCGCCACAGGCGATGATGACATTGAGAGATTTGCTCATGATTTGGAGTTTTGCTGAAGTCTGCGCGCGGGCCAGTACGGCTCGCGCTTGGTGGGGGTGTGGCGCTGAATGCTGGTGAGCAATCCGATGGCCAGGATGGTGAAGACGAGGTTGGTGCCGCCGTAGCTGATGAAGGGCAGCGGCAGGCCGGAGTTGGGCAGCATGGAGGTCACCACCATCATATTGAGCATGGCGGGCCAGAATATCGTGCACACCAGCCCCGTGGCCAGCAGGCGCCCGAAGGTGTCACTCGTCTGCAGGGCCAGCAGTATGCCCGAGAGCGTCAGCAGGGTGAAGAGTATCAGTACCCCGGCTGTACCCACCAGCCCCCATTCCTCACCCACTTCAGCAAAAATGAAGTCAGTGTGAGCGAAGGGCAGGTTGCCGAACTTCTCAAGCCCATCGCCAAGCCCCACGCCGGTTATGCCGCCGCGTGCCAGAGCGAGCATGGCTATCCATTGCTGGCGGCCTGCCTCGCGGCTGTATTTTTCGGGGTCGAACCAGGCGTAAATACGCTCCAGTCGGTTGGCGCTGCCGGTGGCCTGGTCAAAGAGCACCATTGCCCCGAGCAGTATGCAGAGTGCCAGCACCCAGCCGCGCACACCTGCCACATACATCACGCAGAAGCCCGACATGGCCAGCGCCGCCGCTGTACCCATGTCCTTTTCCACCAGAATGAGCAGCAGCGGTATGCCGAAAATCATGCCGGGAGCCACAAACCCGCGCCAGAAGGTGCCGGCCATTTCGCGGTGGGTGGTGTACCAGTGAGCCAGGCAAATCATGAGCACGCTCTTGGCCAGCTCACTGGGTTGAAAGCTCATGAACCCGAGGTTAATCCAGCGGTTTTCGCCGTTGATGTTCATGCCGATGACGGGCAGGAAACAGCAGATGAGCAGGATAGTCAGGCCAATCCAGAGCGGTTTGATGATACGGCGCAGAATATGGTAGTCAATACAGCTCACTACCAGGGCGCCCGTGAGCCCCAGCAGGGCAAAGCTGCTCTGCTTGTACAGGAACGAGGCCGGGTCTTCGTCCACACCTACCGGGGCACACAGACCGGTACTGGCCACCATCATGATTCCCAGCACCAGCAGGGTGATGAAGCAGAACCAGATGCAGATGATACTCAGGCGGGTGGACATGTGGTGCTACCGGTGGGGTTACTCGGAAATACGCAGGGTGTCACCCACGCGGATTTTGCCCTCCTTACCCTTGGGGATGTTGTTGAGCTGCATGAGCTTGCTGACTGTGGTGTTGTGCTTGCGGGCAATTCTCTTGAGGGTGTCGCCGCGCACGATGGTGTAGGTCTTGGCAGCCTGTTTGGCAGCGGCCTCGGCCTGACGGGCGGCAATTTCACGACCGGCGGCGGAGTCTGCCTTTACGGGGATTTTCAGGTAGGTGCCGCAGATGATGTTGTTGCCCTTGATGTGGGGGTTGGCTTTGCGCACAGCCTCGACGGATACCTGGTACTTGGCGGCAATGCCGAAGAGGGTGTCACCCTGTACAACGTGGTGCTTGTCGAAAGGCTGGTCGGCCGGGGCAGCGGGTTCGGGGGTGGCGGCTACGGCAGGCTCGGGGGTGTCGGCCACCTCGGCTATATCGTCCACAACGGGCGGGGTTATAATTTCAGGCTCAGTGGCAGCCACGGTCGTGGCGGTATTTGCCGGGGGCTGGGTGATGTGCCCCTGAGCTTCATTCGTGCGCACCGGGTTGGCCGTGGGGCCATCAACGGGCTGGGGCAGCACGTCATTGACGGGGGCTGCAGGCTGGGCAGCTGCTACCGGCGCAGGGGGTGCCGTGATGGTAGCCTGAGCGATGGGGCCCGACTCTCCGGACTTAATCTTGCCGCGCAGAATCACACCGCCGATGACGATGAGGTGGATGAGCAGCAGCGCGATGATGAGCCGCACCACGGTCACGCTGTTGGCACGGTCTTCCACCAGGCCGGTATCGCTGCGGTGGCGCTTAAGATTGCGGTTGATGATGGCGCGGAAGATGTGTTTTTTGGGCTTGGCTCGATCCATGTCGGAGTTGCGGAAAGTAGAGGAATATTGGCGCTTCATAAATGGTACAGGGGGGAACGGGGATTAAAGGTGAAGAGTTTGCAGAACGGCTGCGCGGTAGCACTCGCCGCGCTGTACATAACCGGTGAACTGGTCGAAGGACGATGTGCCGGGGGAGAAGAGAACGACATCGCCGGCCTGTGCTTCTTTCGCGGCGGCGGTGACGGCCTCTGCCACCGTTTCCACTCGGATGGTGCGGCAGACGGGGGTGAAGGTCTCTACCAGCTGGCCGGCAATCTGACCGAAGACGATGCAGCAGCGGGCCTTCTCTGCCAGCATCGGGTTAATAGCGGTGTAGTCAAGCCCTTTGTCCTTACCGCCGGCCAGCAGGATGATGGGGCGGGTCTGGGAGCGTACGGCTGCCTCGGTGGAGTGCAGGTTGGTGCTCTTGGAGTCATTGAGCCACAGCACGCCGTCCATTTCAGCCACGGTTTCGCAGCGGTGGCCGGGCGGCGAGAAACTGCGCAGGCCGGCGAAGATATCCTCATCGCTCAGGCCGACGGCTCGGCAGGCGAGGGTGGCGGCCATGGCGTTTTCGGCATTGTGGGCTTGCTCCAGTGCGGTGCCGCGCAGCAGGGTGAGGGCGGTGTCGCCCTCCATGATAGTGCCGTCGCGGTAGCACAGTTGCCCTGCGTCAGAGACGGAGGAGAACTCGGCCACACGGGGGTTGAGTCCGGGGAGGTTTTCGCCCACTCGCACAATGGCAAGCTGCTCTTGGCTCATGTTTTCGAAGACGCGCAGCTTGGCGTTGAAGTAGTCCTCGACCTTGGTGTAGCGGTCCATGTGGTCGGGGGCAAAATTGAGCCAGATGGCAACCTCGGGCCGGAAGTCGATGATGGTTTCCATCTGGAACGATGAAACTTCGAGTACGGCGAACTCCGGCTGCTCGGGCAACAGGGCCAGTTCGCAGAGCGGGTAACCGTAGTTGCCGCAGGCTTTGGCCGTGTGACCGGCCTGCAGCAGAATGTGCTCAAGCAGGGCGGTGGTAGTGGTCTTGCCGTTGGTGCCGGTGATGGCGATAATACGCCCGGTGTAGAAGTGATAGCCCAGCTCAATTTCGCCGATAATGGGAGCACCGTCGCAGGTGAACGCGAGGGTCCAGGGGATGTCGGCTTCAATACCCGGGGAGAGCACAACGAGGTCGGCCGCGAAGGCCTGAGCTGCCTGCTCAGCCGCGCCGGGAACGAAGCAAAGCGAAGGGTCGGCGCAGGTAGCCTGCGGGTTGCTGTCGAAGATGCACACCTCCGCGGCACCCCTGGCCAGAGCCAGGCGCGCGGCGGCTACACCACTGCGACCGCAACCGAGAACTGCTACTTTTTTACCGGTGAGATTCATGACGATGAGGGCGGGTGATTTTACTATATTTTACAGTCCCATGCAAGAATAAAAGAGCGCGATGCCGACGAATGCCAGAATACCCGCCACAATCCAGAAACGAATGCAAACCTGAGTTTCGCTCAGGCCACCCTTCTCGAAATGATGGTGAATGGGGGCCATGCGGAAGATGCGGCGCCCCTCGCCGTATTTGATACGCGTGAACTTAAACCAGCCAACCTGAAGCATGACGGAAAGAGCCTCGGCTACAAATACACCGCCAATGACGACCAGTATCAGCTCCAGCCCGCTGCACACGGCTACAGTGCCCAGTGCACCGCCCAGAGCCAGGGAGCCGGTGTCGCCCATGAAGACGCGGGCGGGGTTGCAGTTGAACCACAGGAACCCGGCGCAGGCTGCCACGATAGCCATCAGGAAGGGCGTAAGCTCGGGAATCCACGGCAGTATGCACAGGAAGGCGAGGGCGGCGATAATCATGCAGCCGCTGGCCAGGCCGTCCAGACCGTCCGTGAGGTTGACGGCATTTGAGCTGCCGATGATGACCAGGATGGCCAGCGGAATGAAGAGCCAGCCCAGATCAAGCATGCCGTAGAAGGGAATCAGTATGCGGGTGAGCTCCGGGCAGTCGATGTAGAGGTACACGGCGCAGCCGGCGGCAGCCACGAATTGCAGGGCAATCTTGAACCAGCCGCTCACACCATCGGTGCTCTTTTTGGTGATTTTGGCGAAGTCGTCCAGGAAGCCGAGGAAGGCGGTGATGGTAGTGACAATCAGGCAGCACTGTACGCGCGGGTCGCTCAGGTTGCACACCAACAGGGTGGTGAGCAGTACCAGACCGATGAGCATGAGCCCACCCATGGTCGGGGTACCTACCTTGCTGCTGTGCTCGGGGGCGAGCACGCCCTTGCGAGCTTCGCGGATGGGCTGGCCTGCCTTCATGGCGCGCAGCACGGCGATGAGTTTCGGCCCGATGATGAGGGAGCCGACGAAGGGGATGACCAGCGCCAGGAGGCGCAGCAGACTGTCGGGGGTGTTAAAGAGTTGCAGCATAACTTATGTGGTGGGGGTAAGGGTGGGGAAGAGTTCGTACATGGTGCGCTCCATACCGGCGGAGCGAGAGCCTTTGAAGAGGATGGCATCGCCCGGTTCCATGATATGGCGCAGGGCAGCGGCGGCCTCTGCCGGGGTGCTGACGAGCATGGCCGGTATGCGCTCGGCTGCTGCCTGACACAGTGCCTGTGTTTCGGCACAATCCGGCCCGACCACGACCACGGCGGTGTAGCCCAGCCCGGCGGCGCATAGGCCGATTTCGGCGTGAGCGGCTATGCCACCCTCGCCCAGTTCGCCCATTTTGCCGAGCACGGCAATGCAGCGCTTGGGGCCGCGCAGGGAGGCAACGGTGTGGAGGGCAGCCTTCATGCTCTCGGGGTTGGCATTGTAGGTGTCGTCTACCACGGTGAAGCCGTCTACCTCTTTGCAGCCCAGTCGGCCCTTGGTGAGGGCGGCGGCGGAGAGCCCATCGGCAATCTGTTGCAGGGTGCAGCCGAGTTTCCAGCCGGCTGCTGCGGCCAGCAGGCTGTTGCTGACCATGTGGGCACCGGGTACGGGCAGGTTCACTCGTATTTCGCCCACGCCGTCAA
Source organism: Akkermansia sp. (assembly GCA_017477935.1). Lineage (GTDB taxonomy): Bacteria > Verrucomicrobiota > Verrucomicrobiia > Verrucomicrobiales > Akkermansiaceae > Akkermansia. Next base: position 48,859 of record JAFVIC010000037.1, read on the forward strand.
TATGCAGGTCGAAGCTGCTGCCGATGGCGGTGGAGCGCACGTTGAGGGCGCGTACGGCACTGTCTGCCCCGCCTACGGGCAGGGGGGTAGCCTGCGTGCTGGCTGCGATGGTGGCGGCGAAGTCATCCGCCGCCGGGTAAATCATGTAACCATCGGCCGGCAGTGCGCGCGCAACGGTGCACTTCTCCTGCGCGATAGCTTCGCGGGTGCCCAGGAATTCGAGGTGGGCGGAGCCGATGGTGGTGATGATGCCGATGTGCGGTTGGGTCATGCGGCAAAGCGGGGCGAGCTCGCCGGCGTGGTTCATGCCCATTTCCCAGATAGCAGCCTCGGTACCCTTTTCGGCGCTGAGAATGCTCAGGGGGGTGCCGATGTGGTTGTTGAGGTTCCCCTTGGTGGCGAGGGCGTTGAAACGCTGCGAGAGCACGGAAAGGCACATGTCCTTGGTGCTGGTCTTGCCGCTGGAGCCGGTCAGCCCCACCACATGCAGCGGGGCAAGCTGACCACGCCACCACAAGGCGAGTTCCTGCAGGGCTACCAAGGTGTCAGGTACCTGTATGACGGTGCAATCAGGGTGGTAATTGCCCGTCAGGCGGCTGACGATGACAGCCGCGGCATCGGTCGAGGCGGCGGCGGCGAAGCTGTTGCCATCGAATCGCTCGCCGCTCAGGGCCAGAAAGATACAACCGGGTGTCACCGCCCGGCTGTCGGTGGTAAGCCCGGCGGTGACGGCTCGATTGCCTGTGGCAACGGCCTGACCGGCGGTGGCGGTGATGAGGTCACTGATGGCGATGCTTTGCATGGCGGTGGCCGGTGTGGGGTTATTTTTTACCTTCGGGTTTGCGGGAGGGCACGCTGCGCCCCTCGGGGTTTTTCTCTTCGTAGTACTTGTGCACCACGGCTGAGTCGGAGAAGGTGATGGTTTCGTCCGCAAAAATCTGGTAATTTTCGTGACCCTTGCCGGCAATGAGGATGCAGTCGCCGGGGCGGGCGTTTTCGAGGGCGGCGCGTATGGCTTCAGCGCGGTCGGTGATGCGGTGCTGCTTCTCCTTGGGAATACCCGGCATGACGTCATCGATAATCTTCTCAGGGTCTTCGGAGCGGGGATTGTCGCTGGTGACGATGCAGACGTCGCTGTAGCGTGCAGCGGCTTCGCCCATGAGGGGGCGCTTGCCGGTGTCGCGGTCGCCGCCACAGCCGAAGACGGTGAACACACGCCCCTGGCGGCAGAGCTGTTTCATGGTGCGGCACACGTTTTCAACGGCATCGGGCGTGTGGGCGTAGTCCACAAAGCACTGCACATTGTTCACGCTGCTTACCAGCTCCATGCGGCCGGGCACCTGGGGGGATTGCGCCAGGCAGGTGATGGCATCTCGTATATTGATGCCGGCAGCCACCACACCGGCCAGGGCGGCCAGGCTGTTGCTCAGGTTGAATTCCCCGATGAGCGGGGTGCGAACCAGGTAGGTCTTGCCCTGGTAGTGCAGTTCGTACTGGCTGCCCTTCAGGGAGATGAGGCGGGGCTCGGCGCGGAAGTCGGCGTCTTTCGCCGTGCCGAAGGTGCGCACGCGCATGAAGGGGCGCAGTTCGTCTGCCAGTCGGCGGCCGTACTCGTCATCGATGTTGATGACAGCCGTGGCTTTCGGTGTGCTGCTGGCTGCCATGCCGGTGAAGAGTTGCTTCTTGGACTGGTAGTATTCCTCCATGGTGCCATGGTAGTCGAGGTGGTCCTGCGTGAGGTTGGTGAAGATACCCACGCGGAATTCGCAGCCGGCGGTGCGCTGTTGGTGCAGCGCGTGCGAGGAGACTTCCATAGCGCAGGCACGGCACCCGTTGCTGACCATATCGGCGAGCATGCTTTGCAGTTCGGCGCAGCCGGGGGTTGTGTTGTGCGAGGGCTGGCGGCGGGCGCCGTCATCGTACATGATGGTGCCGATGAGCCCGGCGCGCTGCCAGGTGGCGCGGAAGATGGCGTTGGTGAGGTAGCTGATGGTGGTTTTGCCGTTGGTGCCGGTTACGCCCAGCAGCACGAGTTCGCGGCTGGGCAGGTTGTGCCAGGCGCTCATGAGCAAACCATCGGCCAGGTGACTGTCAGGTACCTGTACCCAGCAGATTCCGGCTTCTTCAGCTGTAGCAGGGCAGGGGGTCTGCGCCACGATGGCAACGGCCCCGGCCTGTATGGCCCCGTCTATGGCGCTGTGACCATCGAACTGCGTGCCTTTAACCGCTACGAAACAGCTGCCCGGTATCACGCGGCGGCTGTCGTCGGTCAGCAGGGTGAGCGGTTTGCGCAGCTTACCGATTATCACGGCTTCGGGGAGCACGGAGAAAAGTTGTTTGCTGTTCATGATATTATAGTGCTGGGGGATGGTTCGGGGTTATTTCTTCTCGGGCTGGCCATTTTTTTCGGCCAGGTACTTCTCATAAGCTTCGGGGTCACTGGGTTGCAGGTTGAGCGTCTCGATAAAGCGCTCGGCTGCTGCGCGGAAGATGGGGGCTGCCACGGTGCCGCCGCCTGCATTGCAATCGCGCGGGTGCGGTTCGTCGATAACGGTCATCACTACCAGGCGCGGGTCATCGATGGGCAGTACTCCGGCGAAGGACACTGTGTAGAGCCCTTCGTAATAACCCACGCCGCCGGCTTTCACCTTCTTGGCTGTGCCGGTCTTGCCGCCGATGCGGAAGCCGGGAATGGCTGCCTGCGTGGCGGTACCTCGGCCGGCGGGGCCTTTCTTTTCCGTCACACTTTCGAGGGCGCCGCGAATGGCTCGGGCTGTGCTCTCTGACATCACGCGGCAGACTTCCTGCGGTTTGCAGGGGTCGTACACGCTGCCGTCAGCGGCGATGATACTGTCGATGAGCCTGGGTTTCATGCGCACGCCGTTGTTGGCGATGGTGGCATATACCATGGCCATGTGCAGGGGGGACACGGAAACGGAGTAACCGTAGGCAATACGTGAGAAGTTTACGATGTGGTTGCCGTTGGCCAGCTGGCATGAGCCGCCGCTGGGCAGGTCGATACCGGCACTCTTGGTCAGGCCGTAGCGCTCGACGTATTCTTTGTAGAGCGGCCACTTGCAGGCCATGGCGACACGAGCTGCACCGGGGTTACTTGATTTCTTGAGCATCTGCCCGACGGTGAGCACGCCGTAGTTGAAACGGCCATCGTTGATGGCCTTGCTGCCGCCGCCTACGGAGAAAGGCTGGCAGCTTACGTAGGAGTTGATGCCCATGATTCTGTTGTCAACCGCCGTGGTAACAGCCACAACTTTGAAGGTGGAGCCCGGCTCGTAGCGGGCCTGGCAGGCGAAGTTGAAGTCACCTGTCACGATGTTGCCCTTTTCGTCTTTCAGGCTGCCACGCTCGAAACAGCCCTCGTGCGTGATAACCTCTTTGGTCATCAGGTTGATGGCAGGGCGGCTGACCATGGCGAGAATGTCACCGGTTTTCGGGTCGACCACAATCATGCAGCCGCGCTTGGCGCGGAAGTGGCGCATGCCTTTATCGAGCTCCTGCTCGCAGATGGTCTGCAGGCGCATGTCGATAGTCAGGCGCAGGTTGAGGCCGTGCTTGGGGGCCAGGTAGCGGTCATCTTCGTTCGGCAGCACCAGTCCGCGGGCGCTGTGGCGGTACTCGCGCAGGCCGTTGGTGCCTGACAGGTAGCTGTTGAACACACCTTCCACACCGCCGGTGCCCACGTTGTTGGAGTCCACGTAACCCACCACGTGGCTGAGCATGTCGGGCACCACGTAGCTGCGGCGCAGCTCATTCTGCACAACAATACCATGCACGTGCGCGTTGTGCAGGGCCTCCTTAATCTTCTCGGCACGTTCCTGGGGCAGCCCTCGTGTAATCTTAATCTGCTGGCGGTAGCGGCGCTTTTTCTCACCGCGAGCCTCGGCGGTTTTGTTGAACTCCTCCACATCCGGCTGGGCAATCATGTCGATGATTTCCTCTTTGGTGATGTAGCGCACGCGTTCTTCTGTTTTGGCGGGCAGGGTGATGGTTTTGCCGCGGCGGGTCAGGGTGCGCTCGGGCTCGATTTCCACGACTTCCTTAATCTCCACGTCCGAGAGGAAGGGGTGGAGGATTTCGGCCACCAGTCGGTCATGAGCAGCAAAGAGAGCGGCGCTCTTTTCGGGGTCGTAGTCGATGGTCAGGTCGGGCTTGGAGTTGGAGAGCATGGCCTGGCGGCGCATTTCGGCTCGCTCTTCCTTGCTGATTTCGCGCTCGGCGAGCTGCAGGAGCTCCGCGCGGGCGTTGCTGAACATGGTGCGGCGCTTGGCGGGGTCCGTCTCTTTCTTCCACTCCTCGGAGTTGCTGACCTGGTTGAACGCGAGGCCGTGAACAACGAGGGTGAGGGTGCGCAGGTGGTAACGGTCGCCGATGATTTCGGCGGACTGTACGTTGTTGGTGAGAATTTCTTCGTTGCGATCCATGATTATACCGCGCTCGGCCGGTATAACCTCTTTCTCGATGTGTTCTTCAGCGGCAATCTTGCGGCAGTTCTTCTGATCGATAACCTGCAGGTCCACCAGACGCCAGGCGATGGATGATGATATGGTCATCACCAACACACACAGCCATAGGCAACGCCCGGCAAATGGTACTTTGGTTTTCATGCTTGGCTTGCAGGTTCCCTTGTTATCAGTGCTGCGTGTTGGCGGTGATGTGTGCGAGTTCCTGCTCGGAGCGGGCGAACTCGAGCTGGCTGCGGGTAATGGGGCGCAGGGCGGAGTTGTTGCTCACCAGGCGGCTGCGCATGGCCCAGCGGTTGGACTGGGCGTTGATTTTGGCTCGGTACTGGTTGGCGCTCATGCGGCAGATGGCGATTTCGCGGTCGAGTTTATCGATTTCGGTTTTAACGGCCACCTGGCGGTTCTTAAGGCTGGCGTAGGTTACGCCGAAGGCTGAGGTGATGACGGCGAAAGCAATCATCCACATCAGGAATGAAAGGCCGATGCGGCCGGCGTAACGAGAAGAAGGAATGCGAGACATGTGAGTGATACAGAGGGAGGAGATTCAGTCAGAGCTTTTCGATAACCCGTAGCTTGGCACTGCGCGAGCGCGGGTTGGCAGAGAGCTCTTCCTCTGCCGGGGTGACAGGTTTGCGGTATACCAAACGAGCGGCGTAGGCCGGGTTGGGGCGGGGGGCGGGCCATTCCGGACGGTCAATCTCGGGCTTGCAGACAAGCTCGAAGTAGCGTTTGACGGCACGGTCTTCAAGGCTGTGAAAGGTGATGACGGCGAATCGACCGCCGCTTTTGAGCAGGCTCAGGCCGCTGTGCAGCAGCTCTTCCAGCGCGCCCAGCTCGTCGTTTACGGCTATGCGCAGGGCTTGGAAACTGCGTGTGGCGGGGTGCTGCTTGCCCTTGCGGGGCAGGACCGTGGCAATCAGGTCTGCCAGCTGTGTGGTGGTGGTGATGGGAGCCTTGGCGCGCTCCTGAACAATTCGGCGGGCGATGGCGCGGCTGGCGCGTTCTTCGCCGTACTGCCACAGTATATCAGCCAGCTTGCTTTCGGCAGCGGTGTTCACGATATCGGCCGCGCTGCGGGGGGCCGCGGGGTTCATGCGCATGTCGAGCGGCCCTTCGTGCAGGAAAGAGAACCCGCGCTCGGCGCAGTCTACCTGCGGGGAGGATATGCCGATGTCGGCCAGCAGGCCGTCTACACCCTGCACGCCGCGCTTGCGCAGTATCTCGGCGGCATTGCGGAAGTTGCCGGCTACGATGTGCAGGCGCTCGCCGTACTGTGCCAGGCGGGCTCCGGCAGCGGCGCGGGCGGCGGGGTCCTGGTCGATACCCCATACCTCGGCTCCGGCCAGCAGCAGGCGCTCGGTGTGGCCGCCGCCACCCAGAGTGGCGTCCACCATCACTTTGCCTTCGGCGGGCTGCAGGGCCTGTACAGCCTCGTTGAGCAGCACGGTTACGTGGTGAAATTCACCCGAAGTGTACTCGGGTGTATCGACTTCGGTTTCGGCATGATCGCTGCACTCCTGCTGCCAAGCGGTGCCCTCGGCAGCGCTCATGGCCTGCACGATGGGGGCGGTGCACCAGTCCATGCCGGGGGTGGCTGCCTGCCAGTGGTTGAGCATGTCGGTCACGCTTTCCTCGCCCTGCAGCTGCATGAGCACCTCAACCGCGGCGTTGCCCAGGCGGTAGGCCAGCACGGCCTCGTGCGCCTGCAGGGTTGCGCCCAGCGCCTCTGCGCGCGCGAAAGAAAAGGCTGCTCGGGGGGCGAGTGCGAGAGGTTCTTCTATCAGCTTGACAGTGAGCGTTTTCAGTTCATTTTCGAGCTGGGTCAGCAAGCCGCGCGCACCTTTGATTCCGGCATCGCGCATGCGCCCCAGCAGCTCTTTGCGCTGCTCGCTCCACTCGTTGAGTTGTTCCGCCGGCAGGGCGCACGAATCCCACATCAGCACCCGGTAACAGGTGCCTGTCGGTTGGGTGGCTTTCGCCCGGGTTATGCTTGTGGCGGGGTCCATTACAGCATGCGGAATTTCTTATTGAGCGAGCTCTGGGCAGCGGATTTCTCTGCCGTGTCGGCGTCGAAGTCGTCCGTGTTCCAGATTTCGAAATGAGCGGTGCGACCTACGAGCCTGGCGTATTCACCCAGGTGTAATCGCTCGCGTTGTTGCTTGGGAATGAGTAGTTTGCCTTGGGCGTTGACCTCGGCTGTGAAGCTCTTGCCGGCAATGTCGCCGATGAACTCATCCACCTCGCCCATGTCGAAGCCCTCTGCCAGAGCACTCTCGCGAATCTCGTGCAGCTTCGCGGCAAAACTCTCTTGCGTGTAGCACTTGATGACCTTGTAGTCGTGGTACGTGCTGTCCAGCAGTACCAGCTCCAGCCCGAAGATGCTGCGCCACCCCGCAGGAACCGCCACGCGGTTCTTCGGGTCGAGTTTGTGGGCGTAATTGCCCATAAACATTACTTTGGGTGCAGATTCGAGCATTTCAGTACACTTTGCGCTATGACTAGTACACTCCAATACACCCAAAATGTCAATTCATTTTTTCAAAATTCTGAAAAAAATTGTGTCCGTACGAGTGAAACGGGCAGCAATCGGCAGCAGGGCGCGCAAGCGTAACACGAAACGATGCAGAAAGCAAGAAAAGAAAGGTTGCAACGGCGATGAAAATAGGCTAGAATAAGCGTGCGATGCTCAGGAAGAAGCTTTTTTATGCACTGGTAGTATGGGCGGTGGCTGTGTTTTCACAGGTTGAAGCTCAGGGGGTAACTGCGCCGGAATCTGCGCCGGTGACGGCGGAGGAAGACTCTGCTGAAGCTGTGGAGGAAGAGGTGGTGGAGACGGTAAACCTGGGTGGTGAAGACAATGTGGCCGATGGCCGTGGCGGTGTGGGGCAGGCTGCAACGTATGAGCAGACGGCCGACCCGGATTCGCCGATGCATGTTAATGTGGATCACGGAGGGAGCTCAGATGAAGAGGCGCCTGTGGGTACCCCCGAAATCAAACCCGTGGTGCCGGTGGCGAATGAGAACGAGCATGACCCGTCACGAGTAGCTTACGCGCGCACACGCAAGAACGCGCGCACAATGTCACTGGCCATACCCGGCCCGCGCGGATTGATAACAGACCGTAATGGCGAGGTGCTGGCGATGTCGGAGGTGGCGTATCAGCCAACGATTAATTTCGGCCAGTTGGAGAAGGATTCCGATGCGGACGTGCTGGCCGTGGCGCGCAAGGTGATAGCGGATTATGAGGCTGCCGGGGTGAAAACGAGTGAGAAGAGTGATGAGCAGCTGCTGTCGCACTACCGCCACCGCCGGTGGATGCCGCTGAGTGTGGGGCCGGTGATGCGGGCTGATGAGATGAAGAAGGTTCAGGCGAAGGCCGAGGCTGTGGAGCGTGGCTGGATGATGCCTCTTTATATCCGCAAATACCCTGAGGGCGAGAGTGCCGGCCACATCATCGGCTACACCGGTGTGAAGGCCAAGTTGCCCACCGGCCCGATTAACCACAATGACCCCATCTTTGAGCGCCAGGAGGGCCGCTCCGGTCTGGAACTCAAGTTCAACAAGCAGCTTACCGGGCGCCCGGGGCTCTGGCGACTGATGTTCGACGAAAATGGCCGCAAGATTCTCGATGAGCATCAGGTTAAGCCCCGCCCGGGCGGCACTGTGGTGACTACCCTCAACCTGGCCTGGCAGAAGGCGGCGGAGGAATCGCTGCGCCGTAATACGCTGGGGCGTGGCGCTTTCGTGATGGTTGATGTGCAGACGGGGGAGGTGCTGGTCATGGCCTCCGTACCGAACTTTGACCCGAACACCTTCATTCCTTCCATCTCTCAGAAGGATTATGATGCTCTGCGTAACGATGAAAATAACCCGCTCGTTTCGCGTGCTTTTGCCGGTGTGTACCCCCCGGCTTCGACGTTCAAAACCATCACTGTTGCCGCCGGTCTGCACCTCGGTATCATTGAGGAAGATACCTATATCAACTGTCCGTTCAGCATACGCATCGGCGGTCACTACTTCAAGAATCACAGCAAGTTTACCGGCAGTATCAACTGTATTACGGCGCTGGCGGTCTCGAACAACCCCTTCATGTACCAGATAGCTGCCACGCGTGACCAGCGTATCGGCGCTGACCGACTGTGTGCTTACGCGCGGCGTTTCGGTTATGGCAGCACGACCGGTCTGCCCATTGCCGACAAGGCCGGCAACGTGCCCGATGAGGCCTGGATGTTCCGTAACTACAACCGCGGGTTCATGCAGGGCGATGCCGCCAACATGTCCATTGGCCAGGGGCCTCTGCTGGCTACTCCCCTGCAGGTGGCGCACGCCATGGCCGGTATTGCCAACGGCCGCTACCTGCCCAAGCTGCACCTGGTGCGCCAGATGCTTGATATTGACGGCAATGTAGTGTACCAGTTCAACCCGACTGTGCAGAACAACCTGCGCGATATGAGCGAGGCGCTCGCTGTCGTGCGCCGCGGTATGCGCGCTGTGGTGTACAATGGCTCCGGTCGCAGGGCTGCTCTCAGCTATACCGACAATGCCGGCAAGACCGGTACTGCCCAGTGGGGGCGCCCGTCAGATGATTGCCGTCTGGCCTGGTTCGCCGGGTTCCTGCCTGTGGACAATCCTCGCTTTGCCTATGCTGCGCTTTATGAGGGTAAGCCTCACCAGCGTATTTCCGGTGGTCGTATGGCAGCCACTATTGTCAAGAGCTTCTTTGAGAGCATTCGCCCCGACATGGAGCAGGCGCTGAAGGCTCCCTCCCGCGCGCTTGATGGCTCCGGCACGGAGGAAGACACCCCCATGAGCGAGGAGGAACGCTTCGCCGCCGAGGCAGAGGCCGCTGCCAACGCCCAGCGCAAGATTGATGAGGCACGCCGCCGTCAGGAGGCTGAGCGCCGCCACCGTCAGTCCGGTTGGGATGACGGCCGCTCCCGTCACTGAGTGTGCTCTCTGCCGGTTCTCTCTGCATAAAAGCCGCCTTTTGGCGGCTTTTATCGTTCGGTAAGAGTGGGGGGGTTACAGGAACTCGCGCGGTGCTGCAGCGGGTATGGCGTACATGAAACGGGCTCCGTAGAATTTGGAAGTTACGCGTGAGTCCAGCAGGGTGATGATACCGTGGTCCGTCTTGCTGCGAATGAGTCGGCCGATGCCCTGGCGGAACTTCAGCAGGGCTTCGGGCAGGGAGTAATCGCGGAAGGCGTTGCCGCCGCGGGCGGTGATGTCTTCCATTCGGGCCTCGGTCAGTGGGTTAGTGGGTGACTCGAAGGGGATTTTGGTGACGATGACGTTGGAGAGCGCCTCGCCGGGCACATCGACACCGGTCCAGAAACTGTCGGTTCCCAGCAGCACGCTGCCGATGTTCTGCTTGAAGTCGCTGAGCATGCGGGAGCGATCCTGCCCGTCGCCCTGTACGAGCAGGGGCCAGCCGCGCTCGGTGCAATAGGGGCGCAGCAACCCGGCCATGCGGCGCATGAGATTGTAGCTGGTGAAGAGCACGAAGGCGCGGCCATCGCTTTCATCCAGTGAGCGGGTAATCCAGTCGAACAGGGCAGGGGTGTACACGTCATCCTCACTGGCCGGTGGAGGCGGGGGCATGCTGCGCGCGACAATCACACGCATTTGCTCGGCAAAGTTGAAAGGACTGCCGATTTGCAGCGTTTCGGCGCTTTCGGCTCCCACTCGCCCGGCGAAGTAGCCCATGCCGCGGTCGCCTGTGGACAACGTGGCACTGGTGCAGATGCAGGTGTTGCCGGTTTCAAACAGTTTCTCGCGCAGCAGGTCGGCAACATTGATGAGCGCCGAGCGCAGGGTGGTGAAGCGGCGCTCCTGCCCTGAAGTTTCGGCCCAGTAGACGGAGGTGTCAGCATTGGTGAGCAGAATAAGCTCCTTCGCAGCCTCGCGATAGGCGCGCAGGCGGGCCTGTACGTCGAGCAATTCGGCGCGGGTAAGCTCGTTTTCCTGCACGTCGGCCATTTGTTTGACCTCGTTTTCGAGCGTGGCGAGCGAGGGGGAGAGTATGTCCTCCGTCCAGTCCGGGCGGCGCAGTCGCACGGTGCCCTGGTGCTCATCCACCTCGCAATCCATGCGGGCACAGCGGAAAAACTCGTCGGTGGCGGTTTGAGCGTCCTCGATGAACTGCAGCAATTTCGGGGTGGCAAGCTGGCGCAGGCGCCCCTTGCGGGTGTGCGGGTTGTAAAGGCGCAACAGGTCGTATTTCAGCTCGGCTTCTCCCAGCACGGTACCGAACTGGTGGGCGGCTACGGTTTCAATGGTGTGTGCCTCGTCAAGTATGATGAAGTCGTTGGGGAAGATGAACGAGGGCACTATCTCTTCGTCATCCAGCAAGGGGGCTTCCTGCCGAATTTCATCAGCCAGGGAAAGCAGGCCGAAGAAGAGCGTGTGATTGAGCACGACCACCTGGGCTTCGTCCACCCGGCGGCGGGCTGCCTGGTAAGGGCACTCCGGGCCACAGTTGCGTGGCGTGCACACATGGTTTTCGCTGCACACCTGGGCCCAGACTTTGGGGGAGATGTCGAGTTCTTGCGGCAGATCAGCCAGGGAGCCCTCGCCACAATCGCGAGACCAGGCGAGCAGGTCGTGCAGCTGGCGGGTTTCATCCTGATTGAACAGGTCAGTAGCCTGCTCGAGAGCGCGGCGCAGGCGGGTGCGGCACAGGTAGTTGGCGCGCCCTTTCAGCAAGGCAGAGCGGAACTCCACCCCCAGTGCTTTGGCCACGGTGGGTATATCTTTGTGAAAGAGCTGCTCCTGCAGGTTGATGGTGTGGGTGGAGATGACGGCCTTTCGCCCCAGTTCGAGTGCATGGCGTATGGCGGGTATGAGGTAGGCCAGCGATTTGCCTACCCCTGTGCCGGCCTCGGCCAGCAGGGCACCGCGATTTTCCAGCGCAGCAGCTACGGCCGTGGCCATGAGCTGTTGCTGGGGGCGGTACTCAAACCCACGGCCACCGGAGAGTATGCCGGTAGCGGAGAAGTCCTGCTCGGTCTGTTCGGTGAGCCAACCCACTTCGGTGGCGGGGAGTGGGGGTTATTGCAGCGGGCGCTCGCCGGTATCCGGGCGGGCGATGTCAAGCGGCAGGGTGGGGAAGTAAGAGCGCAGGGTATTCACATCAGTGTTGCCATCGATGAAGTACCACTTGTTGAGCTGGGTGCCGCGATAGTTGCGGTTGTTGGTGCTCTCTATCACCTCATCGCGCACGGCGTAGATGAAGTCACGGCGCTCTACGCGCAGGCGCCGACCGCTCTCGGTCGGGGCGCTGTACCACATGACCGTGGGCAGTACAACCAACCGGCTGCGCCCGCCTTTCCAGTTCAGGTGTTCGGCGCTGGTCAACCGCCCGCCCTGACGGCGTGAATCATTGCGCACGGTGCGCATGGCGGCTGATGAGTGCGGCAGTATATATTCCGCCATCGGGGTGCCGACAGCGTAGCGTTCCACCTTGAAGCCGGCCTGCTTCATTTGCTGGCCTATGCGCACATAGTGCTCTTTGAGTGCCCGTATGTTGCGCTCCATGCGGCGGCGCGCGACCTCATCGCTCTCGCGTGAACCGGCTGTGCCCATAATTCGGTGGGCGTTGGCAGCCTCTTGCCCGGGTGTGCGGCTTGCCAGTCGGTCTGCCAGGGTCCACTTCAGCGGCGGGTACATGGCATCCACCGCCCAGCTCATATCACAGTTCAGTACGGCTCCCTTGAAGGCATTCGCCTCTGCCTGAGCTTCGCGGGCGGCTGAGCTTACCGGGGCGGCCTCCGCCGTGATGCTTGCCAGCGCGGTCACAGTTGCCGCGAGAGTGTAGAAGGTTTTCATGCCCTGCATCTTACCACACTCGCTATTGCCATGACAAGCCCAAAGTATGCCCGCATATCGACACGAAAAAAGCGATTCTCTTTCGAGAATCGCTTTTGCAAGGGACGAAGCGGACGGGGCTCGAACCCGCGACCTCAGCCGTGACAGGGCTGCGCTCTAACCAAACTGAGCTACCGCTCCTTGCCTTTGGTTGCTCCCTCCTTTCGGCGGGGTGCGAGGGAATTATACACGAACTTTATCGGCATTGCAAGCTTTTTTTTGCAAAAAATGCAAAAAAAGTGAAAAAAACGCTTTTTTATGCCTTTTTCATGGCCTGTACGCAGGAATTGGTGACTTCTTCCCAGGTTGGGAAGGTGGGGCAGGTGAAGGGAAGCAAACCTTCGTAGCAGTTATTGGCAGTATTGATGAAGGCTTTTTCATCATCGTTGGGTACGAGGTATTGCGCCGGGACGTTTTCGCGAGGTCCCGGCAAATCCGAAGTGATGCAGGGAATACCGTTGAGCAAGCATTCGACAGGTGGCATGCCGAAGCTTTCGTAGTCTGACAGATAGACTGCCATGCGGCACTTTTCTCGCATGAGTTCGCAGAGTGACGCGAAAGGAAGTCGGGGGTGGTGAATCCAGTTGGCGTTCGGCAGGGTATAGTTTTCGGGCAACGAGCCGACGATGTGTATGCGGATGTCGTTTTGGTCGGCGCGTTGGGAGAGCCACGCGTTGAGGCGGGCTATGGTGCGCTCCATTCGCTTGTGGGGGAATGTCGAGGCGTACGTCAGCACGTCCGCACGGCCTGTATCGGGCTGGGCTTGCGGCGGGGTGTCGAAACCGATGCCGATTCGCACTGCCCGAGCCGTAGGTATGTAGGTGCGAATGCGGTCGGCGTTGAATTGGGTATGGGTCAGCACCAAATCCGAGGTGCGCATGGCGTGGAGCGAAAGATTTTTGAAATACAGGTACTCATGCAGAGGGAAGGCCATTCGGCGCTCTCTTGCGGGGCGTTGGGTATAATATTCCCAACCTACATCATGCACATAGCAGGCTATCTTGGTTTTTCCCAGGCAGGGGAAGAGGGGCGGAAAGCCCTTGGGCAGCAGCAGCCAGTCCGGGGAAATGCGGCGCACGGCCGCAGGCAGGCCGAATTGGTCCCACCATACACGGCCGAATCGTCGGGGGACCGGTTTGTCCATGAGGTGCAGGTGAACGTGCGGAGGGCAGTCGGCAAAGGCCGCGGCGCATTCATCGTTGCCCAATATGTGCAGTTCCGTGACGTCGGGGTGGTGCATCAGTCCGCGGGTCAGTCCCATCGATACATTAAAGATACCCATGGATTTGGTGCGGGTGAAACTCTGGTCGGTTAGAGCAACGGCGATTTTCATGATTGAGGTGGTTATACCATAGTGGGTGCAGTGAGTCAAACAGAAAAACCGCTCCTTTCGGGGAGCGGTTTTTCGTAAAAAAGTGATTGTCGGTCGGTTATCAGGCCTCGACGGCGGCGGGAGCCTCCTCCTCCACCTTCTCGCCCTTCACCACGAGCACTACCTTCACGGTAGCGGTCACCTGAGCGTGCAGCTTGGCAGGTACCTCGTAGGAGCCGGACTTCTTGAGCGGCTTCTCGAGCTCGATGCTGTGGCGGTCGATTTCGATACCCAGAGCAGCCAGACCATCGGTGATCTGCTGGTTGGTGATAGCGCCGAACACCTTGCCATTCTCGCCGGCCTCGAGGGTGAGGTTCACCGTGACGGCAGCAATCTTGGCGGCAATCTCCTGGAAGTTGGCCAGCTCGGCGGCCTCGCGCTCAGCGCGCTTCTTCTGGAGCATGTTGATGAAACGCTGGTTGGCGGGGGTTGCCTCGAACGCAAGACCCTGAGGAATCAGGTAGTTGCGGCCGTAACCAGCCTTCACGGTAACGAGGTCGGCTTCACAGCCCAGACCGTCGATCTTTGTAGCGAGAATAACTTGCATGTTAGCCATAACTCAGTAATTTTGGTTTGGTTGAGCGGCTCTTGTACACGAATTTGCTCTGAATGTCAAGATTTTATTTTATCTTTTTTCACATTCTCGACCTTCACGCGGCGCACCAGAACCCAGGCGGCTTTGTCGCCATCGGGGCAGAGGGTGTTCACGTATTCCCAGCCATCAGGTATACCCAGCAGCTGCTCGCAGCGTATCATGCCTTGTGCCTCCTGACCGGCCACCATCTCCCCGCGGAATAAATCTTCTGCCTGGACTTTCAGAGAGGCGTATTCGTACTCCGTCGGAGGTTTCGGTTTCTCTATCTTATTGAACTGAACCAGAATCACAGCCGCGATGAAGGCCAGGAAAATGCAGCTGAACATCTGGGCTATGCTGCCACCTGCCGGCGGTACCGGTTCGGGCTCGCCGTCATCTATTACCTCGTCATCTTCGTTCTTCTTCGGCTTCGGCGTCGATTTCATCTTAATCTGCATGACCACGCTGCGGATGGGCAGCCAGGTTTCTGAATTCTCCCGACGTACCTTCACGCTATCGCCCAAGGCGCCGTTTACATAGTCCGTCACCAGCTCGTCTTCCGTCAGCGGACCGTCTGTAATCTCGCCATCAGTATAGTAAAATCTCATATACCCTTATACTATGCCCCTCACCGTTTCATGTCAAGGTAAAATCTATATTTTAGCATATTTTACTTGACAATTTTCTGAAAATTCAGAAAATACACTCATGCAGCTTACCGATACACAGATGACCTTTATACGCCGTTGGGGCGACATGGGGTCTCGCTGGGGGATACCGCGTTCCACGGCGATGCTGCACGGGCTGCTGTACCTTGCTACGGAACCGTTGACAGCGGAGGAAATGTGTGAGCTGCTGCAGCTGGCTCGCTCCAACGTAAGCACGGGGTTGAAAGAGTTGGAGAGCTACAATCTCATCTACCGCGAATCGCGCCCCGGCGAGCGCCGTAGTTACTACCGCGCCGAGTGTGACGTGTGGGAGATGGCCCGCCGTATTCTCGAAGAACGCCGCCGCCGGGAGACTGCCGGCGCCGTGCTTGCGGTGCAGGATTGTCTGGAGGCTGCGCAGGGTGAGGGCGACTTCCACACCGCCGCGCGCATGCAGGCTATGGGCGAACTGCTGCAAACGGCTGAGAGCGTAGCACTGACCGCTCGTCGGTACCCGACTTCCGTCTTCCGCCGCGCCGCTCTCATGGGCAGCAAGGTGCTGGCATTCATCGCTAAGCTGTAATTTTTTTAATCTTTAATTTCACAATTTTCAGAAATATGAAAACAATAGCTATAACGGGAGTATTGGGTTACAGTGGGCGCTATGTAGCGGCAGAGGCCGTGCGGCGTGGCTGGCATGTGGTGGGGCTGACAAATTCGGCGGGGCGTTTGCCGAACCCCGCAGGCTACGAGTTGCGGCCCATGCCCTGGGGCACGAGCGAGAACGTGCTGTCGGGGGTGGATGTGTTGGTGAACACTTACTGGGTACGTTTTTCGTATGCGGGGCAGCGCGGTGGGCATGCGGCTTTCAGCCATGAGCAGGCGGTACGCCATACGCTGGCATTGTTCGAGTCAGCCCGGCAGGCCGGAGTAGGGCGTGTGGTTCACACGAGTATCACCTGCCCGGATTCCGAAAGTGAACTCCCTTATTTCCGTGGTAAAGCCGAGCTTGAGCAGGCGCTGGCTGCCACGGGGCTACCCCACAGTGTGTTGCGACCGGCCATCCTTTTCGGAGAAAGCCCGCAGGAGAGCATTCTCATCAACAATATGGCCTGGTGCCTGCGCCGATTGCCGGCAGTGGCTACCTTCGGGCGAGGGGAGTACAGCCTGCAGCCCATACATGTGCAGGACTTCGCCGAGCTGGCTATGGATGAAGCCTCGCGCAGCGAGCCGCAGCGCATCATCAACGCCACGGGGCGCGAGACCTACACTTTCCGCGAACTATGGGCTTTGCTGGCCCGCAGCATGGGGCTGTGGCGCCCGGTGTTGCCTGTGCCGCACGGGGTCGGTTATCTTGCTGCGCGCGTGCTGGGGAGCCTGGTGGGGGATGTTATGCTCACGCGCGACGAGATTGCCGGTCTTGCGCAGAATCGCCTGGCTGTGCCCGGTAGTGGGGGCGGTACACGTCCCCTCAGTACCTGGTTGCAGCAGCATGCCGATACCTTGGGGCGTGCGTACGCATCGGAACTCTCCCGCCGTCAGTAAGTTGTGATGAGGTGGGAAAATTTTGCAATGCGATTGCGAATTTTCTGCAGTGGTGCGGCAAAATTTTCCGATTGGGTGCTAAGAGATTGATTCAGCAGCGTTATTATTCGCTCTCCTCGTCATCGAGGTCTTCTTCCTCGCAGTCTTCATCTATTTCCTCGTCTTCGTCGTCCATCGCGTCCTCGTCCTCAGCGTCCTCCTCGTCTATCACGTCCTCGTCATTTTCATCATCTTCATCGTTCACGGTGGGGGGAGTGAAGCCGGCAGAGCGGAGTTTATCGCACATTGCCTGCCAGCGTGTGCGGATGTCGGGACCTTCGATACAGCAGGAGTTCTCGGGCATACCGTCGGAGCGCTCGAAGCTCGTGCGGCTCTTGAGCATGTCGAGCGGTTTTCGCTGGGTGGCCTGCGTGGTGAGGTTGGGGTCAGCCCCGGCAGCCAGCAACAGGTCGAGCCGTTCTGCGTAGCGCCCGGCGTCGAGCGTTTCGATATCGACATAGCTCATGATATTGGCCAGGGCCTGCAGCGGTGTCTGCTGACCGGTGGTGTCGTTTACGTCCACGAGTTTTTCTGCCAGCACTCGCTCCACCAGCGGCATGGCGGCGGGTTCTTCGAGCATGTCACCGAACTCATCGGCACTCACCGTTTTACCGTGGTCGAGCGCCCAGAGCCAGGCCTGTGGTTCCCCCCTGGCCATCAGCGCTATGCGCAGGGAGTGCGGTACTATTTTTTTGCTGCTGTTGAGGTCGGCCCCATGGCTGTGCAGGAAATCGAGCGCCTCGCGGCGCTGCTCCCAGGGTAGGGTTCGGCTGTTGATGAACATGCCGTTGAGCAGCGGGGCGAGTATGGTTTCCATTTCCTGTCCGTTGTGGGTCATGATGACATTCGGGGCGGCTCCGTGGGCGATGAGGGCTTTCAGCGCGGCCAAATCGCCAATCTGAGCTGCCAGCAGGGCGGGGGTGACATGCTCCCCGGCCGGGGTGCTTACCTGTTCGGCGGGGTCGCCCTGGCCGGTAGCGGCAACCTCGTGCAGTGCGGTATCTACCGGGGAAATCTGCAGCTTCATCAGCACGGCGGCCGTCAGGCGCGTGACGAGGCCCGAGGGCTCGGGTGTTTCGGTGTCTGAGCTCTCCTCGTGCTCTTCTTCCTCCTCCTCCGATTCATCGAGTGCCTCTTCTGCTTCTTCTGTCGCGTGTTCGAGTGTAAGTTTTGCGGCATCGTAGATGAGCCCCATATCCTCGGCCAGTTGTGTGTGCAGGTAGCGCTCGAATTGAGTAAGGGCGGCACGCTCCTCAGCTGTCCAGCTCTCGTGGAAGCTCAGCCCGCTGTGCCATTGCCAGCTCCATAGCCAGCAGGCAGCCCCCGCGAGGGTGAGCAGGAGCAGGGTGAAGGTGCTGCCCATAATCCAGGCGGCGATTCGCCACCAACGGCGGCCTGATGTCGGAGTGTTGGTTGTATTCATCTCGATTTATTTCTGAAGTTTCTCGCACATACGCTGCCAGATAGTCAGGGCGGAATCCCCCTCGCCCTCGCAGCCACTGCCGTCCATGCCGCACGTGGCGAAGTCATTTTTGCTCAGCAAGATATCGAGTGGCAGCCTGTGCTCGGGGTGCATGTGTTCTTCTTTCGGCTCGGGGCGCAGGGTAGGGTCAGCACCATGTGCCAGCAGCAGGTCGAGCACCTGCTCCAGCACGGGCAGTTCTTCTGCCTCGGCATCACGTATTTTCACAGCCAAAGCCTGCAGAGGGGTTGCGGCCTGGCTGTTGTCATTGACCGCGCCCGGTGAGCTGTTCAGCATGGCTTCTATCATGGGCAGGCTCAGCTCGCCCATGGTGAGTACATTGATGAGCTCGGCCCCGGATACCTTCTTGCCGTTCGTTACCGCCCATATCCACGGCTCACTTTCGCCGCGCACATGTGCTACCGTGCAGCTCATGCCGATGACGTGGCCGTGGCGGTTCAAATCAGCCCCATGAGCCAGCAGAAACTCCGCAACTTTCTGACGCTCGGCCCAGGGAATGCGCTTGTCCCTATAGCCGCAGAGCAGGGGCGACATGGGGGTGTCTCCCCCGCCGAACTCCTCCTCATCGCCGACATTGGCGCCGGCATTCGGGTCGGCTCCGTGGGCGATAAGCGCTTGCAGTACCTCGAATTGCCCCATTTGCGCAGCGAAAATGGCTGGGGTAATATCGAACCCCATGGCAGTGGGGGCTCCGGGGATGTCCGCCCTGCCGCTCTCGGCGATGCGGTGCAGCTGTGCCCTGACAGGGGCGCAATACAGCTTGGTAACATAGGCCGTGGCGAGGGACGATGGCCACCCTTCTAAATCCTGCTCCCTGATGGCGTCTGCAAGATCGTTATCAGTGGAGAAATCACGGCAGAGGTAGGTGTCGAATTCGGAGAGCGAGGCTCGTTCCTCGGCGCTCCAGCTCTCGTGGAAGTCCGGGCTGCCCCATTGCCACCCCCATAGCCAACAGGCGCTCCCTGCGAGAGTGAGCACGAGCAGGGTGAAGGTGCTGCCCATCATCCGGGCGGCGATTCGCCACCGGCGGCGCGGTTTCGGGGTATCTGTCATGGTGATATTTAACCATATTCAGCTCCTGATTCAAGCATAAAAGTTTTTGAGCCTGCGGGTCGGTGGCCGTGTCACAGTTGCATGGACCTCGAAAAGATTGAGCAAAAAGAGCAGGAAGTGCGCAGCTGGTTGGCGGATGACCGCCACCGCAAATGTTGCAAGATGGTTATGAGCATTGCCAACGGTGTGATGCTCATGGGGCTCACCGCCGGCATGGCCATGCTGTGCCTGCTGGAGCTGCGAAAGATGCACCACCACCATCATTGCTGTAAACCGAATTCGCAGAATTGATGTGACTGCCAAAAATACGCGCAGGCGACCTCAGGGCCGCCTGCGCTGATTTTTCCCTGCCGACCGATTGGCGGCAGTGGAAGTTACTGCAACTGCGGGCTGTGCAGTTCCAGGCAAATGCGGTTGATGTGCACGCCATCGCGTACGTCCACATCCTCGTATTCCTCTACGCTGGTGCAGAAGGAGTAAATCTTGGCCTTGACGGCGGCGGGCATTTTCTCGAGCACGGGGCCGACGGCGGTGGGCATGAGTATTTCCATGTCGAGGGTGCCGTTTTTCTCGGAGTAGCGGTAGTAGAGGTGCACATCACCCTGGCCGAGGGGGATGTGGCGCAGCATTTCCTCTGCCAGGGTGATGGCGTGCTGCACGGTTTGTTCGGCCAGGAAGTACTTGTTGCAGAACTGCTGGAACTCGGCTTCGAGGGCGTAGATGTCGAAGTCCTCGCTCTGCACGACGTAGTGGAAGTCGCGGATTCGGTTGACGAACACGCGGGTACGCTCGCGCTGCGGGTTGTCGAAAATCTCTTCGGGGGTACCCTGTTCGTAGATGACGCCCTGGTCCATGTAGAGCACGCGGGTGCTTACATTGCGGGCGAATGACATCTCGTGCGTGACGATGACCATCGTCATGCCCTGCTTGGCCAGGGCGCGGATGACGGAGAGCACCTCGCTGACCATGGTGGGGTCGAGCGCGGAGGTCGGCTCGTCGAAGAGGATGATTTCGGGGTTCATGGACAGGCAGCGGGCGATGGCAGCGCGCTGTTTCTGGCCGCCGGAAAGCTCGGCGGGCATGGAGCGGGCTTTCTCTTTCATGCCGACCATTTTCAGGAGCTTGAGCCCGCGCTGGGCGGCTTCCATCTTGCTCTTGCCCAGCAGCTTGATGGGACCGATGCACACATTTTCGAGCACGCTGAGGTGGTCGAACAGGTTGAAGGACTGGAACACCATGCCCATCTTGCGGCGGAGCTTGGGCGCGTCCACCTTTTTGTCGGAGAGCAACTCTTCGCCGTCGACGATGATACTGCCGCTCGTGGGTTCTTCGAGCAGGTTCAGGCAGCGCAGAAAGGTGCTCTTACCGGTGCCTGAGGGCCCGATGACGGAGATGACTTCACCGCGTTTGATGTCGATGTTGACATCGTGCAGCACGGTCAGGTTGCCGAAGGTCTTCTTGAGGTTGCGAATCTGAATCATGGCTGTGTGGTGCGGTGTGGGGTTAGCGGATGTTGCGGCTGACGCGGTCGAGCCCGAAGGTGAACAGCCAGGCAATCAGGAAGTAGAGGATAGCTACCATGAGCAGCGGGAAGAAGGGGTCGAAGGTGCGCGCGCGGATGATGTCGGTCATCTTCGTCAGGTCTGCGATGGCGATATAACCCACTACCGAGGTGTTCTTGATGAGCGATATCACCTCACCCTTGTACACCGGCAGCACACGCTTGATGGCCTGCGGCAGAACGATATAGTAGAACGAGTGGAAGGGCGAGAAGCCCATGGCGATGCCGGCCTCGCTCTGCCCGCGGTCGATGCTGGTGATGGCGCTGCGGAACATCTCGCTCACATACGCACCGAAGTTCAGGCTGAAGGTGATGATGGCGACATAGAGCGCCTCCACCTGCGTGCCGGCAAAGGCTACGTAGTACATCAGCATGAGCAGAATCAGGATGGGCGTGCCGCGCATGATGTCGATGTACACGCGCGCTGCCCACTGCCAGAACTTGCTGCGGCTCATGCGCAGGTAGCATACCGCTGCTCCTACCATCGTGCCGAACAGGGTGGAGAAGAAGGCAATGGCAAAGGTGGCCTTCAGGCCGTCCCATATCAGCATGTAGCGCTTTTCTGCGATGATGTTGCGGTAGAAACTGTCGGTTATGCCGCCGATGATACCCTGAGCCGCCTTCGTGACGGCGGAGGGTTCGCCCGTCAGGTTGACATCCTTGCGCGTGGCAATGACGGAGATGCTCGTGTAGTACGGGTCGGAGAAGAGCACGCTCTCGCCGCGCTCGGCGGTGATGAGGAACCCGGAGGAAGCGATGTCTACCTGCCCCGCGGCCACGGCGGTCAGCAGGCCGTAGTAGTCGATGTTCTTAATCTCGACCGGTCGGCCGATGTGGGCGGCAAAGCGGTAGATAAGCTCGGCGTCCATGCCCACGATTTCCTCGCCGCGCATGAAAACGATGGGCTCGGTG
>JAFVIC010000038.1 GCA_017477935.1 Akkermansia sp.
GAAGGCAAAGAGCCACAGCCACACTGGGATATCTACGCGCTGGGTGCCACCTGTTACCGACTTATCACCGGCAAAAATCCGGGCTATGTTCCTGTAAAACTGGCAACCGATGCCCAACTCTGCCGCACATACGGAGCCGAGCTGCTGAGCAGTATCGACAAAGCCCGCGAACTCAATCCGGCAGACCGCTGGCAGAGTGCACAGGATTGGCTGAATGCGCTCCACTGCGATAACAACAGCGCCCCCGCCGCCCCGGCCGAACAGACAACTGTTGTGGTGCAGCCAACACTCACGCCGCAACAGACAACTGTTGCAGTACAACCGACACTCACTCCGCAACAGATTGCACGCCAACGCCTGTCAGAGCAGAATATCACCAAAGTTCGATACAGCAACGAGCTTCTCAGAGCTGCACAAGATGATAATAAAGAGCTGCTCAGCCTGCTCATCACCGCCGGAGCAGACGTCAACAAGGCAGACAAGTATGGTATGACGCCCCTCCGCGCGGCGGCCTGTAATGGCCACACCGAATGCGTACGGCTTCTGCTCGCCGCTCCCGGAATCGACGTCAACAAGGCA
Organism: Akkermansia sp.; assembly: GCA_017477935.1. Lineage (GTDB taxonomy): Bacteria > Verrucomicrobiota > Verrucomicrobiia > Verrucomicrobiales > Akkermansiaceae > Akkermansia. Next base: position 580 of record JAFVIC010000038.1, read on the forward strand.
GACACGGAGGGTAAGTCCCCCCTCTACACGGCGGCCTTTTGGGGCTACACCGAGTGTGTGCAGCACCTACTTGCAGCCCCCGGAATCGACGTCAACAAGGCAGACAATTATGGCAGGACACCCCTCCGCGCGGCGGCCAGGAATGGCTACGCCGAATGCGTACGGCTTCTGCTGGCCGCTCCCGGAATCGACGTCAACAAGGCAGACAAGGGTGGCAATACGCCCCTCGACACGGCGGCCAGTAACGGTCGTACCGAGTGCGTACGGCTTCTGCTCGCCGCTCCCGGAATCGACGTCAACAAGGCAGACAAGGAGGGTAAGACGCCCCTCTACAAGGCGGCCTGGAATGGCCACACCGAATGCGTACGGCTTCTGCTCGCCGCTCCCGGAATCGATGTCAACAAGGCAGACAAGGATGGCTGGAAACCCCTCGATAAAGCGCTCAAGAATGGCCACACCGAGTGCGCGCGTCTGATAAAAGCAGCCGGCGGCACAAAACGCTCTTTCAGGGAACGATTTTTCAGTTAAGCGTAGCGGTACAATTTTGCCTTTGCCGCCACAATAAAATTGGTAGCCGCACCACCATTGGAATTGCTTTGCATTGAAATTGACTCGATTAGCGAGGCTGTCAGACTTTTCGTCTACCGCCGGTCAAGCCGGGTATTTTTACTTGCCACGGGGGTAACTCTATGCTAGTATAGGCTCAGCATGAAATTCACCGACAAATTACAGGCACGTATACAGGCGACCCGCTCTGCGCTCTGCGTGGGGCTTGACCCGCGACCGCAGACGGAAAACATGAACGAGCTGGCTGACTGGCTGCGCAAGGTAGTAGCGGAGACCGCGCCGTACACGGCGGCCTACAAGCCGAATATCGCCTACTTCGAGGCCATGGGGCTGCCGGGGCTGAAGGTGCTCGAAGAGCTGCTGCCCGATATGCCGAAAGATATCCCCGTAATTCTGGATGCCAAGCGCGGCGACATCGGCGAGACGCAGAAATACTACGCGCAGGCTTACTTTGAGCGCATGCAGGTGGATGCGGTGACGCTCAATCCCTTCATGGGCTACGACATTCTGGAGCCCTTCCTGCACCACGAGGGCAAGGCCGTGTACCTGCTGGCCGTGACCTCCAATGCCGGCTCTGCCGACATCGAGCGCCGGGTGCTGGCCAATGGTCGCAAGGTCTACCAGCTGGTGGGCGATATGGTGGAGCGCGCCCGCAGCGAGGGTGCAGCCACGGAGGTAGGCATGGTGATGGGACTGACGAACGCCAGCACCGAGCTCATGGCCGAGCTGCCGGATGCTCCCCTGCTCATCCCCGGCCTGGGAGCCCAGGGTGGTGACCTGAGCGCGCTGACCGGTGGCACCCGCATGGCCCCGCCCGTCATCAATGTGTCCCGCGGCATCCTGTACCGTGACCCGGAGCTGAGCTTTGCCGAGCGCGCTGAGAAATACGCGCTGCAGATTCGCGCCGCACTTTCCCTCTAACTGACAGGCTACCATGAAACAGTACCTCGAGCTGCTCGATGATGTGCTGACCAACGGCGTGGGGCGCGACGACCGCACCGGTACCGGTACCGTGGGCGTGTTCGGTCGTCAGGTGCGCTTCGATTTGCGGGAGGGCTTCCCCTGCCTGACCACTAAGAAGCTGCACCTGCGCTCCATCATCTACGAGCTGCTCTGGTTCCTGAAAGGCAGTACCAACGTGCGCTACCTGCAAGAGCACGGCGTGAGCATCTGGGACGAATGGGCCGACGAAAACGGCGACCTGGGTCCCGTGTACGGCAGCCAGTGGCGCAAATGGCCCGATGGCGAGGGTGGCAGTATTGACCAGATAGCCAAGCTCATCGACGGGCTGAAAAACAATCCCTGGAGCCGCCGCCACATTGTGAGCGCATGGAATGTAGCCGAGGTAGACAACATGGCACTGCCGCCCTGCCACTGCCTGTTCCAGTTCTGCGTAATACCAGCCCGGCGGGAGGGCGAGAAGCACGGGCTGAGCCTGCAGCTCTACCAGCGCAGCTGCGATTTGTTCCTGGGGGTACCGTTCAACATCGCCAGCTATGCCCTGCTGCTGATGATGACAGCACAGGTCTGCGGGTACGAGGCGCGTGAGTTCGTGCACACGTTCGGTGACCTGCACCTCTACAAAAACCACCTGGAGCAGGCGCGCCTGCAGCTCACCCGCGAGCCGCGTCCCCTGCCCACCATGCGCCTGAACCCGGCCGTGACGGCGATAGATGGTTTCGACTACGCCGACTTCACGCTCGAAAACTACGACCCGCACCCGCATATCAAAGCCCCCATATCGGTGTGAGCCCGCTGCTGCAGCCATGACGGAACCGATGGAATGCGCCGAAAATCCTGCTTACCTGCGTGAGCAGATTATCACCTACATCGGCAACAAGCGCGCCCTGCTCGGACTGATAGAACAGGGTGTGAAACAAGTGCGCGCCCGACTTGGCGGGCGAAAGCTCAGCTGCCTGGATGCCTTCTCCGGCTCGGGCATTGTGACGCGCATGCTCAAGCAGCATGCCACAGCACTCTACGTCAATGACCTGGAGGACTACGCCCACACCATCAGCACCTGCTACCTCAGCAATGCCGCAGAGCTCGACCACCACGCCCTCAGCACACAATTTCAGGCCCTGCAAGAGCAACTCACGGAGCTGAGCCCCGGATTTATCACCGAGCTATACGCCCCGGCAGATGACGCCGACATACACCCCGGCGAGCGGGTGTTCTACACGCGGCGCAATGCCATGTACCTCGACACAGCCTGCCGCGCCATTCACGCCCTGGCCCCGGAAGCTCGCCCTCTTTTTCTCGGCCCACTGCTCAGCGAGGCCTCCATCCACACCAACACGGCCGGCGTGTTCAAGGGCTTCTACAAAAACCGTGCCGGCGTGGGGCAATTCGGGGGAGATGCCCGCAACGCCCTCAGCCGCATCTTGGCGGATATCGAGCTGCGCCTGCCGGTACTCTCGCGCTACAGCACCGAAAACCACATCAGCCAACGCCCGGCCAATGAGCTGGTGCTCCGGCTGCCGGAACTCGATTTCGCCTACCTCGACCCACCCTACAACCAGCACCCCTACGGCTCAAATTATTTCATGCTCAACCTCATAGCCAACTATGAGCGCCCCGGGCACACCTCCGTCAAATCCGGCATACCGCAGGGGTGGAACCGCTCGGTCTACAACCGCCCGCAGGCCGCGCAGGCAGAGCTTTTCCGGCTGGTGCAGGATTGCCCGGCACGGTTCATCCTCATCTCCTACAACTCGGAGGGATTCGTGAAATATGCCGACTTCATGAACCATCTGCAAAGCCTGGGCAACGTCACCGTGCTGCAAACCGAGTACAACACCTTCCGCGGTTGCCGCAACCTGCATAACCGCGGCATCAAAGTCACGGAATTTCTCTTTCTGCTCGAAAAACATTAACCGCCTTTACCATGAACATCACGTTTACCGGAGTCGTAGCCATGGCCGCCGACCGCGCCATCGGCCTGAATAACACCATGCCCTGGCACCTGCCCGGCGACCTCAAGCTCTTCAAACGCCTGACCATGGGCCACCCCATCCTCATGGGCCGCAAGACCTGGCAGAGCCTCGGCCGCCCCCTGCCCGGGCGGCAGAATATCGTGCTGACCCGCGACACCGCGTTCGTAGCCCCCGGAGCCACCGTCATTCATGATATCACCGACCTGCAAGAGATGGAACTGCAAAGCCCCGAGGTGATGGTTATCGGCGGCGCGCAGATATACGAGCTCATGCTGCCACACATGAGTGCGCTGTATGTATCAGAGGTACAGGGGGAATGGCCGGCAGACACTTATTTCCCTCCCTTCCGCGAACATTTTACCCGACGCGAGGTACAGGAACGCTTTGAGGGATTTGACTCCGTGCTTTACTCCCGCAGTTGATGAAATTCATGAAAAATCGTCACACAGAAAAATCAGTTTTTTCTTGTCAATAGCACGTTAGCATGATAGCATAGCGGCATATACTATGGAAATCTACTATGTCATATTCGGCATGTTGGCCCTCTTGTCCGTTTTCGGTCTGATAGTGGGCGTAAGCAACGATGCATGTAACTTCCTCAACTCCTCCATCGGCTGCCGTGCCGGTACGTACAACCAAGCCGTAGCCGTAGCAGCAATCGGCGTGCTGCTGGGCGCCTGTTTCTCCAGCGGCATGATGAGTGTGGCACGCAACGGCGTGATTGAGCCGCAGATGTTCACCTTCCACGAAGTCATGGTACTGTACCTGGCTGTAATGGTGGGTAACATTATCCTGCTGGACACCTTCAACACCTTGGGTCTGCCGACCTCCACGACCGTATCGCTGGTATTCTCGCTGCTGGGTGCAGCCATTGGTATGGCAATCTTCACCAGCGGTTCATTCCTGACCTGCCCGCTGGCAGATTACATCAACGAGGAGCGCTGCTTCAAGATGATAGTCGCCATCTTTGCCTCGGTGGCTATTGCATTCACAGTCGGCTCACTGGTCATGTGGATATCGCGCCTGATTTTCAGCTTCCGCTACAAGAAAATGTACCGCTACATCGGGCCGCTGTGGTGCGGCCTGGCCTTCACTGCCATCAGCTACTTCATCATCTTCAAAGGCCTGAAAGGCAGCGTGTTCAAAGAGGACATTCAGGCACTTGTTGACCAGGGGCTCACCGCACCCATCATGGCAGCCGCCGCTGTGCTGTGGGTAGCCATTTCCGCCCTGTTGCAATATGTGTGCAAGGTGAACACTCTCCGCATTGCTGTGCTGGCCGGCACCGGTTCACTGGCTCTGGCCTTTGCCGGTAACGACATGGTGAACTTCATCGGTGTGTTCATGGCTTCGAAAGACGCCCTGTTCGACCCGGCTGTCACGGCTGCCAACGTGCACACCCTGAAGATGGGCGAAATCCTTGCCGGCGACGGTGCAGCCGCCAGCTTACTCTACCTCATCTCAGCCGGCCTCATCATGGTCGCAGCGCTCTTCTTCTCCAAGAAAGCTCGTAAGGTGACAGAAACCGAGCTCAAGCTCTCCTCCGCCAACACCGGCAAGGAACGCTTCGGCTCCAGCCAGCCGGCCCGTATCATTGTGCGCTCGGCTATCAACACCTCGCGCTTCATCGTGCGTATCACCCCCAAACCTATTGTCGATTTTGTGGGGCGCCGTTTCACCCCGCTCACCCCGGAGGAAGAAACCGGTGCGAACTACGACATGATTCGCGCCTCGGTGAACCTGACCCTGGCCGCCCTGCTCATCTCCGTCGGTACCGACCTGGGGCTTCCGCTCTCGACCACCTACGTTATCTTCATGGTATCGATGGGTTCCTCGCTGGCTGACCGGGCTTGGGGGCGTGACAGCGCCGTCTACCGCATCACCGGCGTGCTGACCGTGATAGCCGGCTGGCTGCTCACGGGTGTGGCCGCCTGCCTGGCAGCCCTGATTGTGGCACTCATCATGGCCTACGGCGGCACCTGGGGTATGGTAGCCATGCTCACCATCGCCGGTGTGCTGTTGATTAAGTCCACCTTCTTCACCCGCGATGAAATACAGGAGATTCGCCTCATCGATGTGAACAAGGATGCCTCCGTCCACGAATTTGCCGCCGCTGCTGCCGGCCGCCTGGGCCGCATGGTCGGCATTCACAAGGCCGTGGTAAAGGCTCTGGTGGAAGAAGATCTCGATGATTTGAAGCGCCTGCGCAAGAAGGCTCGCTCCATCCACCGCGACCTCGAGGTTATCAGGGAAAACGAAGTGCTGCCCACCCTGCCGACCATACCGGCTGAACTGGCAGACCGCGGCCAGCTTATCTTCCGCATCACCGAGATTTCGCTGACCACCTGCGAGCGTCTGCTCGCCCTCGTGAAGGCCAGCTACAACCACATCGACAACTTCCACGCCGGACTGAACAAAGAGCAGGCAGCCGACCTGCTGGCACTCACCGAGAAGATAGGGCGTTTCTACCCCAACCTTATCGACATGCTCAAAGCCGGTGACTATGCGGGTATCAAAGCCATGCTCGGCACCACGGAGCAGCTCAGCGATGACTTCGCCGACTGCATCACCCGCCACCTCATGCACAGCGCAGCCAGTGAGACGGATATGCGCAACGGCATACTCTACCTCACGCTGCTGAATGAAACGCGTGCCATGGTCAGCCATGCTTTCGCCCTCATTAAGCGCATACAGGAGCTCTACGAAGGCTGAGCCTGCCGGCATATAAACACTCACGGGGTCGCAGAGTCAATCTGCGACCCCCTTTTCTTCCCCACCCGTTGACTCAATTAGCGCCTGTGTGGCAGAGATTATGCTTGCATAGCGCGTGAAATCTGGGATAATGAGCACTCACTCACCGCAATGTTCAATCAGGAAGTCATCACTCAGGCAGAAACCGCCGGCGTGCAGGTACCGGCGGGCAACGCCGTTATTTTGCCGGAGGGGTCACGCATCTATATCACCCAGATGCTCGGCAACTCTATCACCGCCGCAACCGACATCGGCCTGGTGCGCATATCTCGGCACGAGGCAGCTCGCGCCGGCATCATCGCCCCCGAGCAGGCCGAAATCGCGCAGGAAGACCTCAGCAACCTCACCCTCGAAGAAAAAGTCTGGAAAGTTCTCGGCGGCGTGTATGACCCCGAAATCCCCGTCGACATCGTCAATCTTGGCCTGATTTACGAGGTTGAAGTCGTCCCCCAGAAAGAAGCCGGAGCCTATGTGCATGTGCGCATGACCCTGACTGCTCCCGGTTGCAGCATGGGGCCGCACCTCATGGCCGAGGCCGAAGCCGGCATCTCTGCCCTGGAAGGGGTGGGTGAGGTCAATATCGAGTTCGTGTGGGACCCGCCGTGGAATCAGGACATGATGACGGAAGAAGCCCGCATGCAGCTGGGGCTTATCTGACAGAATATCCCTGCTATGTCGAAACTGGACGTCGAACTGAGCGAAACCGAAATGCACCACCTGGCCGAGATGTGCGCCATGGTGCTGACCATGCTCGGACAGGCCATGCCCGAAGGAGCCAACCCGCGGGCAGAGGCCTGGCAGCGCCTGTGTGTGGCCCTGCTGAAAGCAGCGCGCGGCGTTCCCTCCATCGGCAGGCACATGGAACTGAACCCCGACTGCGGGTACTGGTTCTTCAAGCGAGCCTACATCGACCGTGCTTTCTACTCCGACGTGCTCGATGACTACCGCGACAACACCTTCTGGGCTGAGCTGGTGAGCCGCTGTGCTGAGCAAAGCCTGGTAGAAAACTTCGGAGACGAAGCCGTGAGCCTCATGAGCGATGAAGAACGAGCCGCCCGCGTATCGACCCTCGAAAAAGCCCTATGGAATGAGGTCACCCACCATGGCATGGAGCGACTGATTTTCATGCTGCCGCCGGAGGAAAGCTGAGCCCCCCTACACCACCATGGCCGCTATCAACCTGAAGCAGAAATGGCGCGGCACCCCGCACCGCCCCGGCGTGTACCTCATGAAGGGCAGCGGCGGCGGTATCATCTATGTGGGTAAGGCCAAAGACCTGCACCGCCGCCTGGCAAACTACTTCTCCCCCTCGCGCGCCACCCTCGAAAACAGCAAGACGCGAGCCCTCATTGCCGCCATCGAGGATTTCGATTACTACGAAGTGCGCAATGACCAAGAGGCACTCATCCTCGAGCAAAAGCTCATCAAGGAATACCGCCCACACTACAACGTGCAGCTGCGCGACGACAAGCGCTACCTGCTGCTGCGCGCCGGCCGGCAGGAGGAACTGCCCCGATTCTCGCTCGTGCGACTGCGCAAAGATGACGGTGCCCGCTATATAGGCCCCTTCGTTCACTCCACCGCGCTGAAAGAAACGGTCGAATGGCTCAACCACCGTTTCCGCCTGCGCACCTGCACCTGCCGCCACCCCGGCGAAGAGCAGTACCGCCACTGCCATGATGATGTGATTCGCTGCTGCTCAGCCCCCTGCATAGGTCGCATATCAGCGGAGGAATACCGGGCGAACTTTGAAACAGCGCTCGGCCTGCTGGAAGGTCGCGGCCGCAAGGAGCACCTCGATGCCCTGACGCAAGAGATGATGGACGCCGCCGAGGCTCTCGACTTCGAGCGCGCCGCACAATTGCGCGATGTGCGCGAAAACATCATCAAAACCCTCGAACCGGCCCGCCGTTTCGCCCGTGGTATGAGTGACCTGCCCGGCACGGTCAACCCGGACGAAGACCTGGCCGAGCTGGCTGCAGCCCTGGGCATGGCCACCCCGCCCGCAGTGATGGAGTGTTTTGATATCTCCAACCTTTCAGACAACCACATTGTCGCCTCGATGGTGCGCTTCACCAACGGTCGACCGGACAACAAAGCCTACCGCCGCTACCGCATACGCGGTGTCGATGGGCAGAATGACTTTGCGAGCATGTTGGAGGTAGTGCGGCGGCGCTACTCGCGCATTGTGAATGAAAGCAGTGCGTTATTTGACAAACCTGAGGGCATGGGAACCTACACCTGGTTACAGCAACTCAGCGCCGAAGGGAAAGCCCCCATCACCGTGCCCGACCTGGTGGTGGTGGACGGCGGCAAAGGCCAGCTGGCCACCGCTATACAGGTGCTCACCGAAGTCGGGCTGGCCGACATGCCCGTAGTGGGGCTGGCCAAGCGAGATGAGGAAATCTACTTCCCCCACCAAAGCGAGCCTTTGGTGCTCAGCCGCGAGAGCGGTGCGCTGCGCCTGCTGCAGCGACTGCGAGATGAAGCACACCGATTCGCCAACAACTACAATGAACTGCTGGTGCGCCGCCGAGTGCGAGAAAGCCGCCTCGATGCCTACCCCGGCATGACCCCCAAACGCAAAGAACTGCTCCTGACCCGATTCCGCACCCTGCCCAACCTGCGCTCCCGCACACCTGAAGAAATAGCCGAACTGCCCGGCATATCCCGAGCCTGGGCTGAGAAATTCTGCACCTGGCTGCAGCAGGGGTAATGCACCGCAAAAAGCCGCTGCCAAATCGGCAAAAAAATCGCGTTTGCGTTCACTTTGTGATTGATTTTCGCGCAATATCTGGCATACTGAGAGTCAGACATGGCCTCCATCAACGTAACATACGCCGACATTACCGCCTCGTACGACCTGCCTGATGAGATCGGGGTTGAAGTAATTATCGGTACCTCAGAAGATTGCAGTATCGACATGCCCGAAGTTCAGGGCCTCGCCGCCGAGCACTGCTGTATCACCCTTTTTGCAGACGGCTACGCCATCTCCGACCTCGGTTCCGGTGCCGGCACCTTTGCTGACGGCCAACCGCTCGAAAATGAATATATGAAGCCGGGTGTTGTATACCAGGTGGGGCAGGCCACTATCACCTTCGTGCCGGATGAAGCACCTGCCGCCGCCGCTGAGCCCACTGCCACTGAGCCTGCCTCGGTTGAGCCCGCAGCCGCTGCGGCCCCTGCCGCCCCCGCTCAGCAGCCCCAAAAGAAGACCGTCAAGAAAAAGTCCCCCGCAGCAGGCAAAGGCAAACGCATGGCCCCCCGTGCCGCCTCCCCCGACCGCACCACGGCAACCCTGCAATACAACAAGAAGATGGAGCAAATCAACACCTTCTATGTTGCCATCGTGCTCATCGGTGCCTTCTACGCCGGACTTGCCCTCTACAGCTGGCAGACCACGGGCAATCCCCTGCCCATCTTCATGCAGTAAGAGAGCTGCAAACTCATTCATTTTCAGCAGAGCCGGCCATGTGCAGTGACCGGCTCTGTATTGTATCAACATCCTAAGTGTCGAAAGAATAGCGCCGGTTTACGTCTCCGTCATACCTACGCTACAACATCGCCACTAAATCGCCAAAAAATGGCTTGCCAACGGATGGTTCAGAATGATATAAGTCTTACTGAACACAAGAACTCGTCTGTCGTGAAACTATAAGTAATGATAACTATGAACGCAATAACTTACAAACGCTTTTACCTATATTTTGTTTTATTTATATTTAATGTAATGATATTGGTAGCAGAAACTTCTGCCCATGAGAATATGGCTCAGAATCATAAGCAAGATGATTCAACCACCACATCAGAATACGCAATGGAGAGAATACTGGATGTATATCAGATAGGTGTAATTAAAGGAGATAAAATTCCCGATAAAAGCGCCTTTGGCAAATTCGCCGAATCGTGGGGATTACAATATAAAAAAGACTCTCTATACGCCATACTTTCCGTGACTAATATCCATAATGGATTAGTATCTATCAGCTTCAACAATCCCCCATACAAACACTACTATGGAGATTTATGTCAGTTAATGGAATTAGCTCCCGGTGAAACTATTTGTTTTTTTATTGAAATCGACAATAATTCACCTATTGCAAATCTGTTAACTTACCATGGCAATATGACAATACCTCTTGATGTGAATGCATCGTTGGTTGATTGGGATACTGTTTTGTCTCCATCTTCGGAAAACGTCACTTTAACTATCAAACATGATATAACATATATGGAACCTCCTTCTGATAGTCTTATATTACAAATATCCCTTTTTTCCCGATGTCAATTTCCCTTGTATTTTCCAGCCCCGGACACAAACAATTTTCCACCTCTTGGCACAACCAAAGATAATGTTTATAATATCACGATAATAACAGGTGAAGAAAATGCAATTTCTCGTAATATGTTCAGCATGGTTGATTTTAATCTCAGAAGCATAGAGGATGGCTTTCTGCTGTTGCCAGGTGAACATATAATATCGAGAAACGCATTTATATACGAAAATAAAAATGACGGTTTTATTTATGGGGTGTTAAAAAGCACGATATTGAATAAACGAATCAGAGCGACGTGGATAAACGGGATATATTCTAAGCCATTATTTATTCATTAGCAAACATAAGCCGCGGCAGCTCCGTGCTCGCAGATGGTGGTGTGTTGATTGAGCTCATTCGCCGTGTACTGTTTTACTCATTTTGAGTGGTATGTGTGTATATTGTTCCTGATTTGTGAAGCAACCGGCTTTTCACGTGTCAGTCAAGCTCGTGAGAAGTGACTGTTCGGTGACCGGATTTTTGAGGCAATGCGCCGGCTCGCTTAAATTTTGCATTCAAGCGATTTTGGGCTTGCAAAAAGGAGTGTTTGTGTGTATGCTGCGTTACCGCCGCCGGCGGAAATAAATCAACAGATCGAATCACAGTAACATGGAAACGATGAAAATTGAACGCGCCCTGCTGTCAGTCTCCGACAAGACCGGGCTTGATAAGTTTGCCAAGGGCCTGGTGGCTCAGAATGTACAGCTCATCTCCACAGGTGGTACCTGCAAGTACCTGAAAGAGCTCGGGCTGCCGGTGACGGAAATTTCGGACTACACGGGAGCTCCCGAGCTCTTCGACGGTCGCGTAAAAACCCTGCACCCCAAAGTACACGGCGGTCTGCTGCAGCGCCGCGATCTCGCTGAGCACCAGCAGCAGGCAGTCGATAACAACATCCCCACTATCGACCTCGTTTGCGTTAACCTTTACCCCTTCGAGGAAACCATCGCCAAAGAGGGTGTGACCCTGGCAGAGGCTATCGAAAAGATTGACATCGGCGGTCCCTCCATGCTGCGCTCCGCAGCCAAGAACTACGCCAGCGTGACCGTTGTGAGCGACCCTGCTGACTACGATACCATTCTCGAGGAAATGGAGAACCACCAGGGCAACACCACCCTGCGCACCCGCGAGAAGCTTGCCGTCAAGGTGTTCATGCGCACCTCCGCCTACGACAACGCCATTTCCAACTACCTCGGCCACCGCGCAGAGGACAGCACCAAGAACAACTTCACCCTTTCCCTGCCCTTCAATCAGGCACTGCGCTACGGTGACAATCCCCACCAGGCCAGCGTGCTCTACGGTGATTTCGACTCCATCTTCACCCAGCTGCAGGGTAAGGAGCTCTCCTACACCAACATTCTCGATTTGGATGCCGCTGCCTCCCTCATCATGAACTTCCGCCGCCCGACCGTCGGTATTCTGAAACACACCAACCCCTGTGGTGTGGGTCAGGACGACGAAGACCTGGTAGAGGCTTGGAAACGTGCTTACCAGACCGACACGCAGGCTCCCTTCGGCGGTGTTATCGTGATGAACCGCCCGATGACCGAGGCTCTCGCCCGCATTGTCGGCGCCATCTTCACCGATGTGATTATCGCCCCCGACTACGAGCCCGAGGCCCGCGCCATTCTGCAGAAGAAGAAGAACTGCCGCGTGATGCGAATCGACCTCGACGCCTGGCGCGAATTCTGCAAGACCCCCATGGTGCGCACCGCTCCCGGCGGCATCATGACCATGCAGCGCGATGATGAAGTAATGGGCCTCGACAACCTCGAAGCCAAGGTCGTGACTGACCGAGTACCCACCGCCGAAGAGCTTGAGGCCATGCGCTTCGCCTGGCGTGTGTGCAAGCAGGTTCACTCGAACGCCATCGTCTTCACCGACAAGAACGGTACTCTGGGTATCGGCGCCGGGCAGATGAGCCGCGTGGACTCCGCCAAGATTGCCGTGTGGAAGGCCGGTCAGGCCGGGCTCAGCCTGAAGGGCAGCGTGATTGCCTCCGATGGTCTGTTCCCCTTCGCAGACGGTCTGCAGACGGCTATTGACGCCGGCGCAACCGCCTGCATTCAGCCCGGCGGTTCCATCCGCGACCAGGAGGTGATTGACGCAGCGAACGCTGCCGGCATTGCCATGGTGTTCACCGGTGCCCGCCATTTCCTGCACTAAACCAGCATTTACCCCGGCCCTGCGGGTAAATCCCGCAGGGCCTTTTTAGCCAAAAGAAATCCCACTATGCACCTCGGAGTTAACATTGACCACGTGGCCACCCTGCGCCAGGCGCGCTACGCCACCATGCTCGACTCACACAACACGGAACCTTCCATACTGGCAGCAGCTCAGGCAGCCATGGCCGGCGGGGCAGACTCCATCACCCTGCACGTGCGCGAAGACCGCCGCCACATGCAGGATGCAGATGCCATGGCCGTGCGCCGCGACATCCCCCTGCCCCTTAACCTCGAAATGGGGGCTACGCAGGCCATGCTGCAGTTTGCCCTGGAACTGAAGCCCGATTTTGTGTGTCTGGTGCCCGAGCGGCGCGAAGAGATCACCACCGAGGGAGGTCTGAGTGTAGCCGGAAATGAGGCAACTCTCCAACCGCTGGTAAGTGCCCTGCAAGCCAACGGCAGCAAGGTAAGTATGTTTATCGACCCGGAACCGGAGCAGGTGCGAGCTTCTGCCGCCATAGGGGCTGCTATGATTGAGCTGCACACCGGCCGCTTTGCCAACACCCTGGGGGCAGAACGTGCGGCGGAAACGGCACGTCTGGTTGCTGCGGCAGAGCTGGGGCACCAACTCGGGCTGGAAGTGCACGCCGGGCACGGCATTCAGATAGCTAATCTGGCGGAACTCAACGCCGTACCTCACCTCACCGAGCTCAATATCGGCCACACCATCATCGCACGCTCCATCTTCACCGGCCTGACGGCCGCCGTGCGCGAAATGAAGGAGGCTATTGAGAGCTTCCAATGGTGAAAAAGCCTTGATTTTACAGGCTGCAAAGACAGTTTATCACCATAACAAGCCAAATTGTGCAAAAAAATGTGCGATTTGGCTTATCTTATTACTTTTTCGCTTGAAATCAAGGCACCACATGTTATCATAGAGTCCTATGAACAAGACTCAACTTGTAAACTGCATTCAGGCAAAGCTTGGCGAGGACGCAACGAAGAAATGCGCCGATGCCGCTCTCTCTGCTGTACTTGGTGCCATCGCCGATGCCGTCAAAGGCGGCGAGAAAGTTCAGCTCATCGGTTTCGGTACCTTTGAGATGAAGACCCGCCCCGAGCGCACCGGTCGCAATCCGCAGACCGGCAAGGAGATGACCATTCCGGCTTCCTCCACTCTTGCGTTCAAGCCCTCTTCTACCTTCAAGACCGTCATCAAGCCTAAGAAGAAGAGCTGCACCAAGAAGTCCTGCAAGAAGAAGTAAGCATTCTTCCCTACAACCATCTTTACAAGCCGTTCCGCACCTCGCGAGAACGGCTTTTTTTTGGGGGAGAAAAGGTCAATAATTTTGTCGCCCACTGCGGGTGGGAACGCCGCCGAACTTACAAGCCCCGGTCAGGGGCGACAGATAGTAGCGCGGGGTAAGCGAGCCGACAGGCTCGCGAAGCCCCGGGTTGGGAGTGAAAAGTAAATAAAAGCCCCGACGCGGTACGCGGAGGGCCGACAGATGGCGAGCGGTAACCCCATGCGCCGCCCATCTGTCGGCCCGCCATTCGGCGGGGCTCCTCCACTTTTCTACCGCTACCGGGGGTTACGCTGCTGCCGCAGCTCCACCACCCGGCTACTGTCTGTCGTCCTACGGACTCAATTTTCCGCTCGCTGACGCTTGCTCTCAGTTCGCCATATTGCGATTTATTATCCTCAGCGGCAACTATCTCTCAGGCGCGGGTTATTCGCCGCGCAGGGCGCTCAGAAGCGCTGAGAGCGAGGGGCATTGGTACGCCGCGCGTGAAAGGTCGGAACTTTCCGTCATGCGGTTAGGGATGGCAACACAGGGTATACCGGCATTGCGGGCCGAGATGGTGCCGTTCTCCGAGTCCTCAATAATCAGGCAGTCTTCCTTGGGCAACCCCAGGCACTGCTGAGCGGCGAGGAAAAGCGCGGGGTCCGGTTTGACCGGGTAACCGTCCGTTCGGGTAAAAACCCCGGCAAAGCGGTCGTAAATCCCCAAACGCTCCAGCCAGCCCTGCACCCAGCGGCGCGAAGATGAACTGGCAACGGTCAGCCCTATGCCCTGAGCGGCACACCAGTCGAGCAGCTCGATTGCACCGGGCATCAGCCCGTTGCGCGCAAGGTCAGCCTCAAGCACAGCCTGTCGGGCGGGAGTCTCCACATCCCAATCGTACTTTTTGCCGGTGAGCTTTTCGAGGTGGTCCGCCGGGTTCCAGTGCGAATAGCCGGCCCCCAGGCAAGGGGAATAAGTGGCGATGGAAATCTGCTGTCCTTCCCGGGCATAAAGCTGCACCCAAGACTGATAGATAGCCCACTCGGTATCTACCAACACCCCATCGAAATCAAAGATGATTCCACGCGGGCACTTCATGATTCACCCTTGATTTTGGCCTGCACCCATTCCTTGAAGGAGCGGTGAGCCAGGTTCTTACGGAAGAGCCAGATGGAGATAATAACGTATAGAACGTTGGGAATCCAGGCACTGATCCACGCCTGAATGAGACCGGCTTCACCCAGCGAGGGGAACACGCTGTAGAGGAACAGCATGAATGCAGCCAGAACAACAGCTATACCTATGCCCTTCATCGTACCGCGGCGCTGGAAGGTAACCGAGCTGGGAATAGCCAGCAACACCAGTACCAGGCAGCTGAAAACCTTCGCAATACGCACATGCCATTCGGTGCGTTTCTTGGCGCGGTCTTCGCGCGAACCGGCGCCGGATTTGATGTATTCGTACAGCATCGAGGTACCCATGGCGTCAATTCGGCCACCGGCTCCGGGGCTGATAATCTGGTAGGGCTTTTCACCGAAATCGCAGACGAGCTCGGTCTCGTAGCGGTCGTCCTGCGCGCGCTCATAAGCCGGAGCCATCTCGCGGACATAGACGTTGGAGAATGTCCAGGTTGCTGCCTGTTTGTTCCATACAGCCTGCTCTGCGATATACTGGCGCACGAGGCGGGAATCGGAATCGAACTGCTCCACAATGAGCTTACGCAGAGGGTCACCGGGATTCGCGATGGTGGGCGGCTTAGCAACACGCCAGATTCGCTTATACGTTTCGCTTCGGTAAATGAGTGAGGGGGCGGCATTATCATCATCCGCCTGTTCCTGTTTGAGAATAATCTGGCGATAGAGGGAGGCACTGGGGGCCCAGTGGAACCCGAAAATGCCGTACACCATCGATACGATAACAGCAAACAGGAAAACAGGCATGCACAGGCGGAGCAGTGAGCGGCCGGACTGCATCATACCGGTTATCTCGCAGGTACCGGAAAGCTTGCTGAGACACCACATGGTGCCCATCATGAGCGTGTAAGGCAAAATCTGGTAAAGGAACATGGGCAGCTGCGAGCAGTAGAAGCGCAGCGCCTGCAGTACCGGGTCATCAAAACGCGTACGGAAGCGCTCCATATTGTCCGTGAAGTCAGCCAATATGTAAATGAGCAGCAGAATCCCCGTGCACATGAGGAAATAGCTGATGAAGTTGCGGCTCATGTAGCGATCCATCGTCCCCATGAACGAATAACAAAGCGCACCGATGAAAGGCAGGTAACAGAGCAGAGCCAGAAACACCGGACGGCACATCTGCTCGATGGGGTATGAATCCGGCATTCCGGGTACCTCCCACTGCATCTGCTCCAGCTCCGCCGGCACCAGGTACAGGGCAAGCAGTGACCCCAGCGCGAAAAGAACGATTGCGGGCATACCCCTTTGCATCAAATCCTTCAACATGACTTTATTCGTATTTGAACTTCAATGTTTTGTCAACAGCCGTGAGCAAGTCGGTCGGCCAGATAGTCAGGCAACCCGACCTCACGCACAGCGGCCTGAGCGGCAGCTACATCATACTCTACCCGTTTGATGATGACCATATTGGCATCTGAATCATACACTGCGTAACAGGCTCTCGGGTCGTTATCGCGAGGCTGCCCTACAGAACCTACGTTAATGCAGTACTTGTACCCGGCCACGGGCAATACCTCCGTATAACCGGACATGATGAGATTATGCTGAGCATCGTAGTCCTCACCGGCGGCGCGGCCGTTCCACATATACACCTTGGGCACGTGCGTGTGGCCATTGAAACAGAACTGAGAAAACTGCCGTGAGAAACTACCGGCGGCATCGTTGGCATTCACGATATAGCTCCAGACCTTGGGCTGATCAAGTGTGGAGTGCACGATGGTGAATGAGGCATTCCCCGCACCCATCGGGCGCACAATGCGCTGGTACTGCAGGCGCGACAACCACTCCAGCTGATCAGGGCTGAGTTGAGCGCGGGTCCAATCCATAGCAGCGCGCGCAACAGGATTCATCTTGGCGGCCGAGGGTGTCACCACCTCTTCATCGTGATTTCCCTTCACCACCGGGCAGCCGAGCTGGCGAATATAGTCCAGACACTCGCGCGGGTACGCGTTGTAGCCCACAATATCTCCCACGCATACCACCTCGGTGCAGCGCTCGTTATCAAACGCATCGGCCATCACAGCGCAGAGCGCATGATAGTTTGCGTGAATATCACTGATTACAGCAGTCCTTGACATCGCTTCTACGCTACTTATAGCACATCTGCCCTGCTTTTGCAAGGTAATTTTCCCGCATCAGCAGGCAGCAGGCAAAAAAAACGGCCGCCCTCTTGCAGGGCGGCCGCCATAAAACGCCTTGTTACCTGGTCAGACCATCCTGTTTAGCCTGGTTCCAGTACGCGTACTCGGAGCGATTAAAGTCCACGTACTCGGGGGAAAGGTCGGTGGTGTAAACCACATATTCCTCGCTGCCGAGGTTGAGGTTGATGAGCACCTCGAACTCGCGGGCCTGCACGCGCTCACGCAGGTCATCGCTGGGGGTATCCGTCTGCTCACCGCCACGGCAGGCAGGCAGACCGGCGATATCGATATCAACCTTCTCTTCCTTCACGCGGGTGCCGCTGTAGCCCACGGCGTGAATAATGCGCCCCCAGTTCGGGTCACCGCCGTTCCAGGAGCTCTTAACGAGCGAAGATTTAGCCACACCTTCCGCCACACGGCGAGCCTCTGCCAGCGAAGGTGCACCCACCACACGTACGGTGACGTACTTGGTCACACGCTCACCGTCCTGCACGATTCGCTTGGCCTGCTCCATCATCACATAATGAAGAGCCTTCACGAAGACCTCCCACCCTTCCTTACCGGGGGCGAGTTCCACGCCGGAAGCGCCGTTGGCCATCACCAGGCACGTATCGTTCGTGCTCATGTCACCATCGATGGTGATGCGGTTGAACGATTCCTCCACACCGCGGTGCACGATTGCATCGAGGTCGGCACGGCTCACGGCAGCATCCGTACACACCAGGCAAATCATGGTTGCCATGCAGGGGGCAATCATTCCGGCACCCTTGCAGCAGGAGCCGATGCGAACGACCTTACCACCGATATTAACCTCAACTGCCACCTCTTTCTCGCGAGTGTCGCTGGTGATGATGGCAGAGGCTACATCGTGCCCCTTGTCGGCGGAAAGGTGCCGGCACAGCTCCGGCAGGCGGGGTTCAATACGCACCATAGGCATGGGCAGACCGATGACACCGGTCGAACAGACAGCCACCTCGGAGGGCTTGAGCCCCAGCTCCCTGGCCACAATCGTGCATTCCTTGCGGGCCACGGCCACACCGGCTGCACCGGTACAGGCATTGGCATTGCCACTGTTGGCAACGATGGCGCGCACATTACCGCGGCGCAGGTGGTTCTGGCTTACGCGCACACAGGCAGCCCGCACGCGGTTGGTGGTAAAGGTACCGGCGGAAGTGGTCGGCTCGGTGGAATACACAAGCGCCAAATCCAGGCGAGTGGCAGTCGGCTTCTTAATACCACAGCTGAGTGCATTGGCCACATATCCCTTGGCGGCGGTCACGCCACCCTCAATCTCCTTAAATGAGCATTCTGACATGGTGAATATGAGAGATTTTCTACTCTGTACCCCATCAATTTGCCACACTCGGCCCCGTTCTGCAAGCATAAAAATGCACCAGGATGACATGAGGAGCAATTTGAGACGCGATTTTTGCCTTGCCACGCCTGCTTAGAATCGCTATAATGAGCGCGAGCAGAGAGAACCCACCAAATCAGTATGCCAAAAGACCCCACCGGCAAAGAAATCACGCGACGCACCGCCACTGCGGCGTTCATGGTACGCAAGGCCGGCGTGCGGATGACACGCCAGCGCCGTGCCGTCATCGAAGTACTGCTTCAGTCATACGACCACCCGACCGCCGCCCAGATTTACGAGCGAGCGAAGGAGAAGCACCCCGGCATATCGCTGGCCACCGTCTACAACTGCATTGAGTCGTTGGCTGCAGAGCGCCTCATCAACCAGCTGCATTTTGACAACGGGCCCTGTCGGTTCTGCCCGAATGTCGAGCCCCATGTCCATGTGCTGGATGACGCCACCCATCAGGTCATCGATGTACACATGAAGGAGGGCTTGACACCCGAAGATGTATTTGAACTGCCGCAAGGCGTTCGTATTAAGAGCATGGAAGCTTACCTGCGCGGTGAGATTCCTGAAAACAGCACGTCAGAAAACATAAAATGAGCCTGATTATCAGCAACCTCAGTGCGCGCGTGAAGGACGGCGCGCAGATATTAAACGGAATTAACCTCGAAATCCCCAAGGGTCAGGTGCATGCCATCATGGGGCCGAACGGCTCCGGCAAGAGCACGCTCTCCAAAGTGCTCTGCGGCCACCCCGATTACGAAGTCATATCCGGCACGGCTGAATTGGACGGGCAGAATCTCTTCGCCATGAGTGTGGATGAGCGCAGCCGCGCCGGGCTCTTTCTCGCCTTCCAATACCCGGTTGAAGTCCCCGGCGTGACGAATGCCAACTTCATGCGCGCTGCCCTGCAGGCCCGCCTGCCCAAGGGTGAGGAGGTGGATGCCGTGAGCTTCTACAAAACCATGCGCAGCAAGATGGCAGCCTTGGGCATGGACACAAAGTTCACCGCCCGCGCCGTGAATGAAGGTTTTTCCGGCGGCGAGAAAAAGCGCAACGATGTGCTGCAGATGATGATGCTGGAACCCAGCTACGCCATACTGGATGAAACGGACAGCGGTTTGGATGTGGACGCACTGCGTATCGTATCCGACGGTGTGAACGCCATGCGCGCGCCGTTCCGCAGTTTCCTGGTCATCACGCACTACAAGCGCCTGCTCGACTACATTAAACCCGATGTGGTACACGTGCTCTACAAGGGGCAAATTGTTCGCACTGCCGGGTACGAGCTGGTGGAACACATCGAACAGAACGGCTTTGACTTCCTGAAAGCTGAGGAGTGATGGACGAGACACCCTTTCAGATAGACACGCGCGGCGAGTTCTCCTTCCCGGAGAACCACAAGTTCGATGCCGGCTTCGGGCTGACAGAAGCCACTATCGACTACATCTGCGATGCCAAGGGCGAGCCGGACTGGGTGCGCCAATTCCGCAAAGACGCACTCAAAAAGTTCAACGAAATGCCCATGCCCACCCACTGGGCGCCGGCGGGCATCAATGACCTGGACTTCGACAAAATCCGCTACTATCTCTCCCACGGCACCATGCCCTACAAGAGCTGGGAAGACGTACCGGATGACGTCAAGCGCACCTTCGAGCGCCTGGGCGTCCCCGAGCAGGAACGCGCCTTCCTGGCCGGTGTGGATGCCCAATACGACTCCGAAACCGCCTACAACAACATGCGCGAGGAGCTCAGCAAGCAGGGCGTCATCTTTGTAAACTCCACCGAAGGCCTGCGCGAGTACGAGCACATCTTCCGCCCCTGGTTCGGCAAGGTCATACCGGTGAGCGACAACAAGTTCTCCGCACTCAACCACGCGGCATTCTCCGGCGGCTCATTCATCTACGTCCCCAAGGGTGTAAAGGTAGCCCAACCGCTGCAAGCCTACTTCCGCATTAACTCCGAAAGCATGGGGCAGTTCGAGCGCACCCTCATCATAGCAGATGAAGGGGCCGAGCTTATGTACATGGAGGGCTGCACCGCCCCCAAATACGACAGCGCCACCCTGCACTCCGGCGTGGTGGAGCTGGTGGCTCTCAAGGGCGCCAGGATTCAGTATGTGACCGTACAGAACTGGGCTACCAACGTGTACAACCTCGTCATTCAGCGCGGCCTTGCCATGGAGGACGCCGAAATCCGCTGGATTGACTGCAACATCGGCTCCGGGCTGACCATGAAATACCCGGCTGTTGTGCTGCAGGGGCGCCGCGCCCGCGGCGAGGTGGTGAGTATATCGCTCGCCCACAGCGGTCAGCTGCAAGATACCGGCGCGCGTATGATTCACGCCGCGCCGGAAACGACATCCAACATCGTGGCGAAGTCCATTTCCATCGGCGAAGGGCGTGCCAGCTACCGCGGCGAGGTGAACGTGCTCAAAGGCATGAAGGGCTGCAAGAACAACACTGAATGCGATGCCCTGCTCATTAACCCCGCCAGCCGTACAGACACCTACCCCGCTGTCACCGTCAACGGCAACGCCAGTGCCGTGCAACACGAGGCCTCCGTCTCGCAGGTGGATGAAGATATGCTCTTCTACATGCAGCAGCGCGGCCTGACCCGAGCCCAGGCCATGAGCTTGGCCGTCAACGGCTTCATCAACGACCTCGTCAAAGAATTCCCCATGGAATACTCCGTCGAATTGCGCCGTCTTATCGACCTGGAGATGGAAGATTCCATCGGCTAACCCCCTGCACCGCATACAATTATGGATTTTCCACAGAATATGAGCATGGAAGAAGCCTTCGCCCAGGCAGAGGCCGAGGCCAAACTGAATCAGGCTCTCAGCGAAAGCAAAGCCCGCTTCGAAAACGCCGTGCTGCCCAACCGACTGAACGAAGACTGGCGCTTCGGCCGCCCGCAC
>JAFVIC010000039.1 GCA_017477935.1 Akkermansia sp.
CATCAATGAAGCCTGGCTGCGCCCCGTGCTGGAAAAACTGCTGCAAGCGCTGGATTACCTGCATGGGCAAGGTCTGCTGCACCGCGATATCAAGCCCTCGAATATTCTGCTGCGCGCCGATGGCAGCCCGCTGCTCATCGACTTCGGCACAGCCCGTGTGAAAGACGCCACCCACACCCTCACGCGCATCGGCACCCCGGGCTACAGCCCCTCTGAACAATTCACCACTCACGGCAAAAATGGGCCCTGGACCGACCTCTACTCGCTGGGCGCCACCTGTTACCACCTCATCACCGGCGAAGTGCCGCAGGATGCCGTCTCGCGGCTCGAGGAAGATGAACTGCGCCCGCTGGCAAACCGCCCCGCGCTGAAAAGCCGTTTCTCGCACGATTTCCTGGCCGCTATCGACAAAGCCATGAGCGTAACCCGCCGAGACCGCTGGCAGAGCGCCCGTGAGTGGATGGATAATCTTTCTGCTGCGCAACGTGCCCGCGAAGAAGCAGAACGCCGTAAGACCGAACAGGCCAGACAAGAAGCTGAAAGAAAGGCTCTCGAAGCGGCCTTACAAAGAACGAAATCTAAAGACGAGGGAATCTTCGAGAGAATCGGCGAGAACTTCGGTGCAATCTGGGGTGTAATCGTCTGGGCAGCCATCGGGGCAGCCATCGGGGGAATCAAATATGGACGCGAAGGTGCTATCTACGGGGCAATCGCCGGGGCTATCATCGGGGCTATCGTCGTGGCGATTGAGTTGATTGAAGAGGAAGGGAGAATCGGCAAGGTCATTGGCGGGGCAATCCACGGAGCATTCAAAAGATAAAACACCCCATAGTCCGTTACAATTTTGTCACAAGCCCCGCCAAGATTGAGTTTTATAATTTTCATAAAGTCTTGATTATAAAGAAAGCCCCGTCATCCGACGGGGCTTTCTCCAACTTACTACCTATGAAACTCGATTCCTCCTTTGGTGTGACAGCCGGCGCTCTCTCCTTCACCGGCTATCGGCGGAACCGATGCAGTTTAAACAACGGTAGCAGCCATTTTGTTCAAAAAAAAGATTAAAAAAATGAAATTAACATTTTTCTGAGGGTTTATCATCATCGCCGATGGTGGGGATAGGAGTCTCATCCACCTCATCCAACCTGCTCTGCCACAGGTAGTAGCGAGTCTGAGAGATAAGCACGCCGGAGAGGCCGACCATGCAGATGAGGTTGGGGACGGCCATGAGCCCGTTGGCGAGGTCGGCGAAGTTCCAGACGATGGAGCTCTTGGGGATGATGCAGCCGACGAAGGCCATGATGACCCAGAGCACGCGGTAGGGGAGCACCAGGCGGGCGCCACCGAGGTATTGCAGGGCTTTTTCACCGAAATAAGACCAACCCAGAACGGTGGAAATGACGAAGGCGGCCAGGGAGATGGTCAGCATGGCGGAGCCGATGCTGCCGATGGTGGCGAAGGAGTGGTAAGTAAGCAGCTCGCCGCTGTCGGAGGTGACCTCGGGTACGGCCATGATGGTGGTGGTGAGGGTCACACCGGTGAGGGTGCAGATAACCACGGTGTCCCAGAAGGGGCCTGTACCGGCCACGAGGGCCTGCTGCACGGCGTTATCCGTACGGGCGGGGGCGGAGATGATGGGAGAGGAGCCCATGCCGGCTTCGTTCGAGAAAAGGCCGCGGCGCACGCCGTTCTGCATGGCGAGCATGATAGTGGAGCCGATAAAGCCGCCGGCAGCAGCCTGATTGCTGAAGGCGCTGTCAAAAATCCGACAGATGGCCGGCCACACATAGTCCGCATGCGTGCAGAGCAGAATCACACAGCCTACCATATAGACAATAGCCATGGTGGGTACACAGGCAGAGCACACGCGGGATATCCCCTTGATTCCGCCGATAAGCACAGCCCCTACCAGACCGGCCAGCAGCACGCCGGTGAGCCAGCCGGGAACATGCAGCACGCTTTCGGCCAGTACGCCCGAGACGGCGTTCGCCTGCGTCACGTTGCCGATGCCGAAGGCCGCCACTGCCGTGAACAGGGCGAAGAGCACGGCCAGCCAGCGGCATTTCAGCCCGCGCTCCAGGGCATACATGGGCCCGCCGAGTATGTTGCCGGCGCTGTCCTGCACGCGGTAGCGGATAGCCAGCAGGCTCTCGGCATAGCGGGTGGCCATGCCCAGCACACCGGTCATCATGCACCAGAACACGGCGCCGGGGCCGCCCGTAGCCACAGCCACGGCCACACCCACTATATTACCGGTGCCGACATTGGCCGCCAGAGAGACCATCAGCGAACTGAAGTTCGATATCTGCCCTTCTTTATCGCGCTGTCCCTTGCCGAAGTAGTACTTGAGGGCGCGGAAGAAATACAGCTGCGGAAACCGCAGAATGATGGTGAGGTACAGGTGCGTGCCCAACAGGCAGAAAAGCAGCACGTAGCCCCACAGAAAACTGCTTACGTCACTTAAAAATGTATCTATCGTTTCCAACATAATCTTGCGTTGTCCAGCATAACCTTCACAAGGCCATTAGTCAAGCAAAAACTAGGCTGCCCCGGGAAAAGGCGGGGCGGCAGGTGGTCGTGGCTCAATACTATACGGCCGCCTGACGGCGGCAGTTATTTACTACGGAGGTGGGGGCGTATGAGGTCGAGAATCTTGTCGGCGGGTATCTCCTGCTTATTGAGGAGATAGGGGGTAAGCTCTTCAATCAGCGCGGAGAGCGAATCGTTGCTCACATGGAGCACGGCCTGCATGGGGGCGCCGGGTTCACCCGCGGTGATGTGCCAGTACTCTTTCTCCGGGCAATACTCGCCGGTGATAGGTAAACCGGTTTTTTCTGCAAGAAGCTCCAAGCCTTTATTGATAGCCAACCGGCCGACCATCGAGGTTGCCAGCAGGGGAAGTGCAGCGCGCAGAGCTTTATCTTTGAGTTTGTTCAACACGATTTCAGTATCTTATTTTTTTACAGGTTATTCTCAAAAGCCGCCTTGAGGGCAGCGGATTGGTAAAAATGATGTTCCTGTATGAGAGATTGAATCAGCGCGGCCAGTTCGGGGGAGGGTTTGAGGTGGTGAGGCGCGACCTCGTCCTCCGTAATCCAGGTAGCGAGGCGTTTGGCGGTGGTGGCGTATTCGCTCAGGATGGCGGCAACGGCGGGGGCGGCGGCCTCTGCCGAGGCGGTATCATGCACGCCCTGCAGGGCGGTGTGCAGTTTCGGCAGACAGGCAGCGGTTGCCGCGATATCGGCCCCCACCTGCTCCGTGCTGCGGTAAGGGGTGAGCGCACTCACATCACACCATTGCTGCAGGCGGTAGCGCACAGGGGCGGGAGTATGGCCTACGCTGTCAATGGACAGGCGCACATAGGGTTTACCGTCGGCGATGATTTTATGCACGTAGTCTTTCACCGGCACAGTATTGCTCGAATGCAGCGGGGCTTCATAGATAACATCGGCCAGGAACCCCACGCAGGCGGAGACGATATCAATGTCGTATGGCTGCGGGAGCGGGGCGGGCAGCACCCAGGCCGTTGCCTGCGTGAAACCGGGGCCGCCGCCGGTGAGGCGGATTTGCTCGTCGTAGTGAGTATCGCGCCGCTTGAGGGATTGGCTTGCGGCGCGTTCCAGTAACTCGGCAGGGAAGTTCTGCAGCGGGGCAGCGGCGGCGGGGTCATCGGTGAAGTGCTCCGCCAGAGCAGCGGAGCCATAGAAGCCCTCCCACTGCAGGCGCTCTACCTCGGCATTCCACTGCTCACTCCAGCTGCCGGCAAGGGTATCCGCCTTCTGCATCGACTCAAAATCGGCAGCGTTCAGCAGGGGCGTAATCTGTTTACGCCGCTCCGTCAGCAGGGCCGGGGCGGCATCTGCCGTAGCGGTGTCGCGCACGGAGCGCAAGTGGTCGAGTTCCTCCTGCAACAGCCGGGTAAGCAGCTCCACGTCGATGGGGCGGCGCTCTGCGGCCGAAATCGTGGCAGGCTCCGCCGGTTGCTCAGCAACACATGGCAGCACGGCAAGCGACAGACCGATCATCAGAGGGGTTTTCATCATGGTAGCTATACTGCCAAAGCCACGAGGGAAAGTAAAGAAAAAAACGCCCTGATGGGTCTGTTTCAGTTTATACTTGATTAGCAAAACAACAATATGTTACCATAAGCGCACAGGACGGCAATAAACGTATGAACAAGGGTAATATGTTCAGGATAGGGGTCAAACTCTGGTCAACCAATACGGGGGGTTGCATGGATGACGTGGTGCGATTGTGCGCTGAGGGGGTCTGCGATTACCTGGAGCTCTACGCGGTGCCGGGTACGCTCGCTACCCTGCCGCTCTGGCAGGCGCTGGGCGTACCCACCATCATCCATGCCCCGCATTTCAAGCACGGCTTCAACCTGGCACAGCGCGAGTGCGAACAGGGCAATCGCCGCCTGTATGAGGAAACCCGCCGCTTTGCAGATGCCCTCGATGCTCGTTATATCATCTTTCACGGCGGAACCTTCGGCTGCATAGAAGAAACAGCCCGCCAGCTGGCCGCCCTGCAGGAACCGCGCGCGCTTATCGAAAACAAACCGGCCATCACTCGCAATGAGGGTTGCACCCTGGAGTGCCGCGGTTCAACCGTGGACGAAATTCAGCGCGTAATGGCGGAGTCGGGGTGCGGGTTTTGTCTCGATATCCCCCACGCGCTCTGCGCAGCCAATTATCACCGGGCAGCACAGAGCGATACCCTGCGCGATTTTCAGGCGCTGGGGCCGGCCATGTACCACCTGGCCGATATGATGACCCCCACACAGTTGATAGATGATCATACTCCCCTGGGGTTGGGAACGCTCGACATGAGCAAGTTCATTCCCGATATTCTGCAGGCCGGGGCAACCGTGACTATCGAAACTAACAGGCAACGCCACGACAGCCTGTGTGAATTTGAAGCCGAACTCAGCCGGTTGCGGGGGGGCCTGCCTGTCACCGTACAGTACGCCTGAGCTGCCCCATACCCATCATTGCGCACTTTCTGCTTTTATTTGGTAAGCAGAAGTGCTAGAATACGCATCGGTAAAACTCAAAACCTTTTTTCAGCCCCCCCCCACACACCATGAATGCCCATCAACCCATCGCCTGCGCCCTTTCGCTGCTGACCCTCAGCACGACCCTTCCCGCGCAGCAGCCCGCACCCGCTGCCGCTACCGAGCCGGCACCTACCCACCACGCCCCCGATATCGTCCTCAACAGCGGTTATCGTATCACCGCCAACAGCAAGCTGCATATCGTTTTCTGTGTTCCCATGGTAGAGGCTAACCAGGTCGGCAGCGAGGTGAAACCGGAATACTTCAACACCAATTTCGCCGGCACCTACAGAGCCCTCTGGGAAAGCCAATCGAGCATTCGGCTCGAGTTCACCCAACAGTTGCCCGCCCTCGAGAGGCTGCGGGTCGAAGTGCCGGCCGGTCTGCGCGGGCTGAAGGGGGAAGTGCTCGCCGGGCGCGTGCGGGCGTTCCCGACATACGAAGGCGAGGTTGCCGATACCGGCACCTGCGATAATGACAGTCTCTTTCTCCGCGCAATGGATTCGGAGTTCCTGCCCGCACTGCAAAAACGGCTGCCCGACCTCTATTATATCTGCGATGACGGCACCCGCGGCCCGCTGAAGTGCCGCCCCGCCACCGTGGCAGATGCCCTGGCCAACTGGTACGCCTTCGATTCTGTACACTGTTACAACCTCGACTCCCATGACCGGAAGGAGCTTGCCAAGCACCCGGCAGATGAGGTGCTGCCTGACACATGGATTGTAGAGGCTCCGGGAATTCCCGACAGCAACCGTGATATCAGAATCATGCTCCCCCGCGCTGAGTGGGACAACAAGGCGCAGGACTGGGTCGACCGGCAGCTGCACTGCTACTCCGCCCCCTACGCCGAAATCGCCATGAGCAACGAGTGCACCTCGCGCGGCAAATATGAAATCTGCCTGGCACTGGGCATGCCCGCCGCTGCGGCAGATGCGGCAGAGCTCATCGCCCCGCTCAACTGGAGCATGCTCGAAGAGGCACACAGCAACGAATGGAAGCCCCTCACCTGGAAAGACGGCGCGCTGCGTGGCAAAATTCGCGGCAAAGACATCACCATCACCCCCACTGCCACCGAATGCCGTGAGCTCAACCTCATCGGCAAGGGGACGGTACGGGGTATCAGCAGCGTGACCCTGACCGCCGAGACCGGCGGGCGCGAAATCCTGGTGAAAGCCGAAGGCAAATACCCCACTGTGAGCACACCCAGGGGGGTGGAACGCGACATCACAGGCGACAGCGACACCCCGGCGGACTGCACTCACCTGCGCCCCAGGCAGCCCTACATCTACACCAACCTCTCGGCCAACCACCTGCAGTTGCGTGGCTCCACCACGCTGAACTGCCGCTATGGTCAGCTGGAGCACGGCACCGCGCGCGTGTACAAAATCAACGCCACGACCCCCGCAGACAAAGTACGCCTGCTGCGAGATTACTATCGGCTCTACACCGGTCAGGAATACACCACCTGGGAACAGAAAGAAACACTGAGAAATGAGCGCAAGGCAGCCGGGCTGGATGATGAGAAAATCGAGCACAACC
Organism: Akkermansia sp.; assembly: GCA_017477935.1. GTDB lineage: Bacteria > Verrucomicrobiota > Verrucomicrobiia > Verrucomicrobiales > Akkermansiaceae > Akkermansia. The sequence goes on from JAFVIC010000039.1 coordinate 6,593, forward strand.
GCGTAGACACCGCGACCCTGCCAGGCGTGGTTGCCACCGCCGAGCGCCCGCTGCAGCAAGGGGCAGAACATGAGCTGAGCCTGCCGCTGGCCGAACTCTTCGACAATCAGCCCGTGGGTGGTTTCTACTTCGTGGATATCGAGGGTGAACCGGTACGCAACAGCAAAACCCCCGTGGTAAACCAGGGGCTGCTGCAAATCACCGACCTGGGGCTTATGTGGAAAACCAACGGCAGCCACCTGCTTGCCTGGGGCTACAAACTCAGTGACGCTCAGGAACTGCCCGCAGCCACCCTGCACCTGCTCGATGAGCAGGGCAATACCCTGGCAGAGCTCCCCATGACGAACGGTCTGGCCGAGGGCAACTTCCACCCGGCCACACGTTACCTCATGCTCACCACGGCAGATGACTGCGTGGTGATGCCCCACCTGAGCCGCGATATCGAGTACGGCGCCCACATGGGCGAAAGCTGGGAATTCGTCCGTTTGCTCAGCAAGGGAATCGCCCCGGCTGCCATTCCCAAGCCACTGGTGTTCCTTTTCAGCGACCGCAGCCTCTACCGCCCCGGCGAAACGGCTCACACCAAAGGCATCGTCCGCTGGCTGACCGACAATAAGCTGCAAAACCCCGACATCGAGAGCATATCGGCCCGCCTGCTGAAAGATTATAAAGAGGTCGCCAAACTCACGGGCGTCACCGTGCAACAGGATGGCTCATTCACCCTCGACATCCCCCTCGATGCCGTGGGAGATTATACCGTCGAGTTCACTATCACCTACCGTGGGGATGCCGACAAGACCAGCCCCGACCTCGCCGTCGTCCACGCCAAATCCACCCTCGCACAGCCCCCGGCTGACGACGTAACAGACGATGAGGAAGACGATGAGTGGGAAGGAGAGGACGACATCAACTTCAGCGCCCCGCGCGAAGCCCAACTGGAACTGACCTGCCGTGAGTTCCGGCGCAATGAATTCGAGGTCAGCAGCCAACTGACCGCCCTGCCCGATGAGCGCAAACTCGAACTCTCCACTACCGCAACCAACCTCACCACCACCCCCGTAGCCCACGGTAAAGTAAAATGGAATCTCGCCATCACGGAGCGCAACTTCTACCCCGAGCAGCAGGAGTGGAGTGAGTTCCGCTTCGGTGACTACCGTGAAAACCCCTGGGAGTTCTTCTATGCCCGCTACATGAACAGCTACAGCGGCAGCGATCGCGACTACCTGTCGCGCGAAGGTACGCTGAATGCCGAGGGGCGTGGCACCGCAGCCTTCACCCTGCCCAAACAACAGTTCCCGCGCATGCAGCGAATCGTTGCCACCACCACCGTAACAAACGGCAACGAACAGAGCATTAACAGCGTACAGAAGACCACCCTGCACCCGGCCGATGTGTACGTCGGCATACGCCCCCACACCACCCTGGCCAAGGTGGGCGGCACCCTGCCGGTGGATTTAGTGGCCGTGACCTCCGACGGCAAGGCCTGGAGCGGTGAGCCTGTCACCGTCACCATCACCGCCACCCGCTCGGCGTTCTACCAGTACAGGTACGGCTCACGCTTCAGCACCTCGGTACAGAACACCGAAATCAAAGACACGACCCACACCATTACCGCCACCCTGACCGGTACTCCCACCACCGTGCAGGTGCCGGTCGATATCGCCGGCCGTTACGACATCACCGTGACCGGTAAAGATGCCCGCGGCCGCGAATTCGCCAGCGCCACACGTCACTATGTATGGGGGGATGACACCAGCCCCTGGGAGCACATGAAGAACTATGAGATGGAGCTCGTGCCCGACAAAACCCTGTATCACTCGGGGGATACCGCCAAGGTGCTGGTAAAGACCCCGGTCGATGCCGAGCTGCTCATTACCGTAGAGCGCGACCGGGTGCTGCGCCACTACCGCCGCAGTGTAACGGTCGACAGCCCGGTGATTGAAATACCGCTCGAAGCGGCAGACGCCCCCGTCGTCTACCTGAGCGCCTTCCTCGTTCAGACCAACAAAAACCGCGAGAGCGACGGCAAACCGCAGCTCAGGCTCGGCACCTGTCAGCTGAATATCACTACCCCCGATAAAAAGCTCAACGTACAGCTGCAGCCCCCACCCCACAGCCTGCTGCCCGGTGAGAGCTGCACCGTAAGCGGTACCATCACCGGGGCAGATGGCAAACCCGTGCCGAATGCCGACATCACCCTCTACGCCGAAGATGAAGGCACCCTGCAGGTCACCGGTTACGACTTGCCCGACCCCGCCGCCTATTTCTACAGCGAAGTCGGGCGTGAGCATGCCGTGGCCACCTACTCCGGTCTGACCCACCTGGCAGCCGAGGGCCTGCGCCACCGCTATTTCGGCAACAAGGGCGTATTCATCGGCGGTGGTGATGATGATGAATATGAAGCCGAGGCAGAAGGTGCCGACGCTGCCGACGACAGCGAGCGTGAGCGCCTGCGCACCGACTTCAACCCCTGCGCCTTGTGGCTCGCCACCGTGCGCACGGATGCTAAAGGCAACTTTACCGCCACCTACAGCAACCCGGATACCCTGACACGCTATCGGCTCATGGCAGTAGCCGCCGCCGGTGACCGATTCGGCTCCGGGCAGAGTTCCTACCTGGTGAACAAACCGGTCATGCTCGAACCTTCCGTTCCCATGAGCGTGACCGAGGGGGATGAGCTGCAGCTGCCCGTGACAGTGAGCATGCTGCCCGAGTACCTGCCCGGAGTAAAGGCTGACCAGGCGATACAATGGCAGGTGAACCTCAGCAGCCCGAACGCCGAGCTGCCCCTCACCACGCAGAGCGTGACTCTCACCGGTAAGAGCCCCGTGACCATTCACTTCCCCGTGAAAATACCCCGGGGCAACGGCCCGGTGCAGCTGCAGTGGCAGGTGAAAGCCGCTGATACTCCGCAGGGCTGCGACCTGAAGCGTGCGAAGGATGCCGTACAGCTCAGCTTCCCCACCACACCGCCCACCCCCCACCTGCGTGAGTATGTATGGACCGAGCTGCCGATTGGTCAGTCCACCGCTCTGAGCAGTATGCTGAAGCACCCCTACCGCGCTGACGGCACGGTACAGCTGAGCTTCTCGACCTCACCGCTGGCCGGTCTGGCCTACCCGCTGCAGTACCTCTTCACCTATCCCTACGGCTGTACGGAGCAGCTCAGCTCCACCGTGCTGCCCTGGTTGCTGCAAGAGCACTTGCAGCAGGCGCTCGGGGTCAAGTTCCCCCAGGCGAAAAAAGCCGCCACCATCGCCGCAGAAGTTGACAAAAAACTCAGCAAGCGCCGCCTGGCACCGGGGCGCTATGGCTACTGGGACGGCGACACCAAGGGCTGCGAGTTCTCGGCCTACGCCGCGATGGTGCGCTTCTTCATCAACGGTGCTGAGAATGAAGAGGTGCTCAATGATATGCGCGCTTTGGTGGAGCAGATTCAGGCGAACGCGGAAAACACCTACCTCAACATGCTGGTCATCAGCCTGCTGGTGGATGATACCACCGAAATCTTCAACAGCTTCTACCGGCACGCCGAGCAAAACCTCGCCTCGCTCAATCCGCAGGAACGCTGGATTCTGGCTATCGCAGCGGCGGATGCCAAGCACCCGCAGGCCGCAGACCTGCTGAAGCAGGCGCAGCAAAGCAGCAACTCCCCCGCTTACCTGCATTACGCCCTGCCGCCGGTACAAGCCCTGCGCGCGATTTATGCCATTGCCACCGAGCCGGAATCTCCCGCTACGGCAGACCTGCTGCGCAACTGGCTGCAGCAAAGCGCAGGCTGCTACTCGACCTGGCAAAACGCCTGGCTTACCCTCGCCGTGGCTGAATATGCCGACAAGCGCGACCTCAGCAAGCTGCGCGCCCGCGTAAACGGCACCGATATCACCTCCGCCACCCCCATGCACCTCGTGCTCGCCACCGGCGCAACCGACAGCTTCACCGCCATCGGCAACACGGTCTATGTGAGCGGATTTGCCGAGGGGTATCTCAACAAAGAACAACCCGAGCAGGCCATCGACCGCGGCTTCCGCGTGCAGCGCCGTTACGAGCAGCTGCAGCCCGATGGCACCTGGAAACCCACCGGCACCTTCCGCGTGGGCGACATCGTGCGCGTGACCGTCAACGCCACCGCCCGCCGGGGTGAAGCGAACCTGAAGTACCTCGCCATCGAGGACCGCCTGCCCGCTGCGTTCGAGGCTATCGACCCCACGCTGACCTCGCAGGCGCTGCCCGCCGGCATCAGCGAGCAGACATACCGCAGCTGGTGGTACTTCCCTACCACCATCAGCAACCGTGAATTCCTGAAAGATCGCGTGCGCGCCTTCTCCAACAACCTGTGGGGTAACTCGCAGTTGGAGTTCAGCTACATCGCCCGCGTGGTGCGCAGCGGTCGCGTAACAGCCCCCGCCGCCAAGGCGGAGCTCATGTACCGCCCCGAGTTCCACGGCCTGAGCATACCGCAGCACTTCGAGGTAGAGCCTCGCCCGCAGGAATAAGCCCCCCCCAAGGCATGCGCCCTCGCATGAAAAAATACTTGCTCGCCAGCCCGGCCATCATCCTTGCCGGGCTGGCGGCAGTGTATTACCTGCTGCCCTTCTGCGTGAGCGCACCTGATATCTCGCCGCCCCCGAGCAGCGCCGTGTACGACCGCCATGGTGAGCTGCTGGGCTATGTGCCGGGGGCAGACGGCTACCGCTGCGAGCCGCTCCCGCAGCTGCCGCCACAGCTTGCCGCCGCCCTGGTGGCAGCAGAAGACCGCCGATTTTACAGCCACGGCGGTATAGATGCCGCTGCGGCGGCGCGCGCCCTGTGGCAGTGGCTGCGCGGTCGCCACGGCGGCGGAGCCAGCACCCTCACCATGCAGGTGGCCAAGCTGTACAACCCGCCGGCCCCACGCACCTGGCGTACCAAGCTGAAAGAAGCCCTGCAGGCGCGCCGGCTCGAAATGAGCCACAGCAAAGAAGAACTGCTGCTCGCCTACCTGAACCGCGCCGACTTCAGTAACCTGTGCCGCGGGGCCGAGTGTGCGGCTCGATTTTACTTCGGTTGCCCGGCGAGGGAACTCACCACCGAACAGGCCGCCCTGCTGGCAGCTATGGTGCAGGCCCCAACACGCCTTAATCCCCTGCGCCACCCCACGGCCGCTCTCGCTCGGCGAAATAACATCCTTTCTCACCTGGGGCAGAACACCAACTCCCCGCTCGGTGCCACGGCACACACGATCAGCGCACCGCCCATCGCAGGGGGCAGGCCCGGACAGCTCACACTCGATGCCGCCCTGCAACGCCGGGTTGCCGCCATCGCCCGGCAGGAGGTCGAAAAACTGCACGGGCGGAATGTGTCGCAAGCCGCCGTTGTGGTAGCTGACAACCGCACAGGCGAAGTACTGGTGGCCCTGCCGGCCGCCCGCCCCGACAGCCCCCGCGGCGGCGCGCTCAACGGTACCGCCACCCCACGCTCAGCAGGCAGCACGCTCAAGCCCTTTATCTACCTGATGGCTTTTGAACAGGGCGATTACCCCGGTACCATCGTGGCCGATGTTCCCACACAATACCGCAGCGCAGACGGCATTCAGGCACCGGGCAACTACAACAACCACTACCTCGGCCCCATCTCCATGCGGCAGGCTCTCGCCTGCTCTCAGAACATACCCGCCATGCAGGCTCTCGATCGCGCCGGCGGAGCACAGAAAGCCATTCCCTACCTGCGCCGCCTGGGTTTCGCCATGCCCGGCAGCGCGGCAGACTACGGCCTGGGGCTCGCCATCGGCAATGCCCATGTCACCCTCCTGGAGCTGGTACAAGCCTACAGCACCCTGGCGCGCAGCGGCACCTGCCTGCCCTTGCAGCAACGCCTGCCCCTGCAAGGAACCACCCCCGAACAACTGTTGCCCGCCGTGCACAGCTACCGCATAGCCCATGTACTCAGCGACCGCGCCGCGCGTGCCGCCACCTTCGGCCCCGCCCCCGCACTCAGTTTCCCTTGGCGCGTCGCCGCCAAAACCGGCACATCCTCCAACTACCGCGACAACTGGTGCCTGGGCTTCACCGCCGAATATACCGTGGGAGTCTGGGTCGGCAACTTCGACAACTCAGCCATGCAGCGCATATCAGGCGTGAGCGGCGCCGGCCCTATCTTCCACCGCGTGCTCAGCCTGCTGCACGAAAACATGCCCCCCACTTTCCCCGAGCAACCTGCCGAACTGCAACAGCACGACATCGACACCCGCACCGGCACCCCCGCCACAGCACAGACACCCCCCGAATGCCGCGCTACCGAACTGCTCACCCCTGCCGAACTGGCTGCCCTGCCCGCGCCCCGGCTCGATGAAAACGGCCGTGCCATACTCGACAGCCGCTACGCCGACTGGTACCAAGAGGCCGGCCTCAGCCACCTCTATGCCCTGGCTGCCGCCACCCCCTCGGGTCGCCGCCCCGCCATCCTCATCCCCTCCCCCGGCACCACTCTCAGGCTCAGCCCCACTCTGCCGCACAACGGCCGGTTTGCTGAGCTGCGCTCCACCCTGCCCGCCGCCACAACCACCTGGCAGAGTGATACCCTGCCCATCATTCAGCGCGGCGGCAAATGGTACGCCGTACTACACCCCGGCACACACACCATCCGCGCCTCCGCACCACCTGACCTGAAAGCCCAATCCACCTTCCGGGTCGAAGAAAAATAACCGGCGCCATGCCCCCCTGAGTCACCGCCGCAGCGAACAGGTGGAGATTTAGTTTGCGTTTTGGCCCCGGTAGAGGCAAAACGGTGGTCGTGATGTGCAAAACGGTAGCAGATGAAATTGCGGCCATGCTGGTAGCCGGCGGGCTGCGGCGGGCCTATTGTCGGGCCGGGGCGGCACTCAGCACGCTGTCGGAGTCTCTGCAGCGCGAGCCGGGGCTGCGCTGTATAGGGCTGCAGCATGAAGAAAGTGCGGCTTTTGCCGCGGTGGGTGAGGCCATGGTGACCGGGCAGCCAGTTGTGTGCTGCGGTAGTAGCGGCGGCGGCAACATGCAACTGCTCAATGGGCTGTATGAAGCCACGCGGGCTGCTGTGCCCCTGCTGGCACTGGCACCGCACGTGCCGGTATCTGCCATCGGCGGCCGGTATTTTCAGGGATGTCATCCCGTGTCGGCACTTCGCGACAGCTCTGTTTACTGTGAGTCGGCCTATACGGCTGCACAGGCTCCGCGGGTGGTGGCTGCTGCCCTGCGCGCCGCCTGCGCCGCACCGGGGGCCGGTGTGGCTGTCATGCCGGCGGATGTTGTTGATATGCCCGCTGCGGCACCCTGCCCCCCGGCTGCCGCAGGCCGACAGGCGGCTGTGGTCGACCCTGCTCAGGAAGATGTGGCTCGCCTGGCCGAGCTCATCAACAACTGCGACAAAGTGGCCTTTCTTTGCGGGCGTGGCTGTGCCGGTGCCCGTGATTTGTTGGTAGAGCTGGCTCGCCGCATAGGTGCCCCCATAGCTTACACGCTGCGGGCAAAAGATATTATGGAAAAAGACAATCCCTGCGCCGTGGGAATGGTCGGGCTGCTGGGCTGGGGGGATGCCCCCGCCGCCATTCAGGTGGCCGATTTGCTGGTGATGTGGGGTACGGATTTTCCCTACAGTTGTTTTTTACCCCGCCATGGGCGGGTGGTGCAGGTAGATGATGCCGCGGTGGCACTGGGGCGGCGGGTAGCGCTGTGCCATGCCGTGCATGGCGATGTGGCCCGCACGGCAGCCCGGCTGCTGCCCCTGGTGCGCAGCAGCGGGCGTGGGGAGGAATTTCTGAATCGCTCGCTCATGCGCCACGGCAGAGCGGTAATGGCGATAGAGGGCGCGCTGCGCGTGGTGGATGAGCGGGCCCCCATACGCCCGGAGTACCTGACCCGCCTGCTCAGCAGCCACGCAGAACCGGATGCCGTCTTTGCCGTTGACATCGGCCCGCCGGTCATATGGGCAGCTCGTTACCTGCAGGCGTTCGGGCACCGCCGTATCATCGCCTCCTTCCATTTCGGCACGGCCGGCAGCGCGGTGCCCCTGGCTATCGGGGCGAAGGCTGCCTGCCCCTCGCGGCAGGTCATTGCCCTGTGCCATGCCGGCACTCCCGGCAGTCAAGCAACTGAGCTGCTCACCCTGCTGCAAGAGCGCCTCAGCGTGAAAGTGCTGGTGTACAACTATGCCCCGGCCCGGGCGCAGATGGTGCAGACCGGCGATGTGGCGCCACAGCCCGTGGCGGAGTTTGCGGCCTGCGCAGCGGCCCTCGGTTTGCCGGTGCAGCGACTGAGCAGGGTGGATGAGGCCGCCCCTGCCCTGCGCCGCTGGCTGGCAGCACGCGGACCGGCCGTGCTCGATGTCGAGCTCGATGCTCATGCACTCGCTGCCCCGCCGCAGTCAGACCTGCAGCGCACCCTCGACCATGTGGGCGACACTGTATCGACCACCGCACTCAGTGAGCTGGCTGTCCTTCGCCGCATGCTCTTCGGCAACAGCCGACTGTACTGAACGAACAAGGAGCCGCTACCCCGAGGTGGGACAGCGGCTCCGCGTGGTGAATGATAAAGTCAGTTTATTATGTTACATGACCATGCCGCCATCGCATACCAGCACCTGGCCGGTCATGTAGCGGGATTCATCGCTGGCAAGGAAGAGGGCGCAGTTGGCGATATCCTCGGGCTTACCCAGGTCCTTCATCGGTATGCGGGAGAGGATGGCCTCTTTCGCAGCCTCGGGTATGGCATCGGTCATATCGGTGGCGATGAAACCGGGGGCAATGGCGTTGCAGGTTACTTTTCGGCTGGCGAGTTCCTGTGCCATGGATTTGGTGAAGCCGATAACACCTGCCTTCGAAGCAGCGTAGTTGGCCTGGCCGAGGTTACCGGTCAGCCCGACAACGGAGGCCATGTTGATGATTCGGCCGGCGGGGCTCTTCATGAGCGTGCGCTGCAGGGCTTTCACAAAGAGGAATACGCTCTTGAGGTTGGTGTCCATCACGGCATCCCAATCAGCTTCCTTCATGCGCATCAGCAGGGTATCGCGGGTGATACCGGCATTGTTCACCAGGATGTCGACCGTGGGGTATTCAGCCAGCACAGCCTTCACGCAGGCCTCTACCGCGGCGGCATCTGCCACGTCGCAGGGGAAAGCCTTGCAGCTGTCGGGGAATTCGGCATTGATGGCCTCTGCCGCCGCTCCGCAGGAAGCGGGGTTGCGGGAGATGAGCACAACCTTGGCGCCCTCCTCCGCAAAGCGTCGGGCTACCGCATTGCCGATACCACGACCGGCACCTGTTACTATAGCAGTTTTTCCTGCGAGTCTGTTCATAACATCCCTATTCTACCCTAGACCTCACTCTAATGCAAGCCAAAATCTTCGGAGCAGCGGCAGATGTGTTTGAAAAAACGCAATTGAGGTAGGTGCGCAATAGGGTATCCGAATGACCGGAAGAGGGCATGAGTCGTGAAAAAGCTTGCCTGAGAGGTGCGGCTGTGCTATAAGGGGGCACATGAACCGTTATCAATACTTTTCATCGGTTGCAGCTGCCGTTCTGGTGGCTCCTGCTGTAGCTCAGGAACAGCAGCTCACCGTGGCAGATTACATTCAGTTCCAGCAGGCACTGCTCGGGGGGGTGACAGAGCTGCTTAACCTGCCCTCCATTGCTGAAGATCCGGACAGTGTGGCGGCCGCTATCGAAGAACTCACGAAATATGCCGTTGCTCTCGTAAGCCTTAAGAGCGAGCTGAATGCTGAAGAGTTGGCCATTGCGCAGGGTAACCTCGAATCTGACCCCGCCGCTCAGGCTGTCGGTTCAGGCTTCATCTCCGCGGTCAATCAGCTCAACGCCCACCAGTTCTACAACAGCCAGCGCCTCGCCACAGCTCTGCAGAACTTTGCTGCTGCGCTGTCGCAGATGTAAACTTTCTCATTCTCCGCGCACGTCAGACCCCCTTTTCATCGTTCCAGAGGCTGATGTGCAGGCGGTCACCGAGTCGCACCCGGTGTTGCAGGCAGAGCGCTGCCACACCGGGGCGGGCGGCGGCCAGCTCAGCGCGGGTAGTGGCGCAGGGCATGAGAATGAGGCGCTGCTGCGGCAGGCTCAGGGCTGCGATGGCCGGCCAGTCGTGCTCACTCTGTACCACAAATTTGAACCACGCCCGCCCCGTGGCAACAAAGGCTGCCAGTGCCGCAGGGCACAGAGCCTGCTCGGGGGAGTTGCCCGAGTGAGCGAGTTTGGGCGAAACATTCCACTGGTTCACGCGCTCAGCCAGTGCCGGGGTGGGGGGCAAGGTACCGTTGGTTTCGACCTCGATATAAAAATCAGGCGGCAGCAGCGCCAGCAAGCGCTCCAGTTCGCCGGCCTGCAGCAGGGGCTCGCCGCCGGTAATGACCACTGACGGGCAGCCGTAGCTGAGCAGGCGCGCCGCTACCTCATCTACCCCCAGCTCACAGCCCGGTGCCCAGCTGTAGCGGGTGTCGCACCAGCTGCAATGCAGGTTGCAACCGGCCAGGCGCAGAAAGACGGCGGGGGTGCCGCAGCGGGGGCCTTCCCCCTGCAGGGAATAAAAAATCTCAGGTTGGGATTTCAAGCGTGCAATATTCATGGCGCTGTGATATACTGTGGCTGTACAAGAGGGTTCATACCAGAACCCGCCCGCCGCGTCAATCGCTTTTTAACATTCGCTCGAGATTTAATGTTGAATACCATGAGTTCCCGTACCCCTTACCGTGTATTGTTCGTCTGCCTGGGTAATATATGCCGCAGCCCTGCCGCCGAGGTTATCTTCAACGCCGTTGCAGCACAACAAGGCCTGGCCGGGCTGGTGCGGGCGGACTCATGCGGCACGGCCTCGTACCACACCGGCAGCAAGCCCGACCATCGCATGCTCGCCGCGCTGGAGCGTGCCGGTTACAGCTACGGCGGTCACCGCGCCCGTACTTTCCGCCGGGCTGATTTCAGCGAATTCGACCTCATTGTCCCTCAAGATGAGTACAATGAGCAGGATATACTGGCCCTGGCCCGCCATGCTGAGGACAAAGCGCGCGTACGCGGCATGTGGCAGTGGTTTGCCGAAGGGGAGAGTGAGCGCTCCGTTCCTGACCCGTACTATGGCGGCCCGGCGGGGTTCGATGCGGTGGTGGCACTGCTCACGCGCAGCATGCAGCGCCTGGTCGCTGAGCTGAAATCGCAGTTGCCGGCCTGAATCAGCTCCACGATTGCCGGGTTTTGCAGGAAAAGTTCCCGCGGGGTATCGATTTAGCTTGCATGACGCAGCCGAAAGCGCTAGAATGCACATTAGGAAAGGAGACGACGATGAGCAAGACTTCTACGGTATACGCGATTCTGATATCACTTGTGAGCGGCACCCTGCTGGTGACATGTGCGCAGCGCTATGGCTCAGTTGCACAGGATTCAGTGGCTGAGACCCTCACATCGGATGCCATTGCCGTGACTCCCTGTATACCCGGTTTCCTGCTGGAACCGGAGCAGATTCACCGCCTGAGCGTCGGTGAAATGCGCCACCTGCGCACCATCCTGCGCCATGGGGAAATGCGCGTCGTGCACGAAAGTCACTACCGCGACAACATACCCGGCCAGCGCGAAGACATGGTGAAGGGTGTATTCTACCTGTACGGCAGCAACTACCAGTGCCTGGGCGGCAGGGTTGAAGGTGACAAGGTGATTATGGACGACATTGAGCTGTCGGAGGCTGACAGCCGCGACCTGTACCGGTTGCTGCTCCCGCACCTGATGAAGGTTATCGACATTCGCCCATGAGCCGCCTGCCCAAAGCCTTGGCGGTTGCCCTGCTGGCGGGAGTGCTGGCAGGCTGTCAGCAGCAGCCACCGCCGCCGGCCGGCATTTACCCCGAGCCAGACACTTCGTTCATAGGCCGTCGCCTGCAACAACGCCTGGGTACGGAGCCGGCAGATGTAGCCGTTGTTTTCATAGGCGGTTTCAGCGAACAGGTGCTCACTCACCTGCGCCGGGTTTACGAGTGCATGCCCCCATTGCCCGCGCGTGGTAAACAGGTACGCGCTTTTTACGCCTGGGATGGCGGCCGCGGCTGCCTGCTTTTCCACAGCACCTCGCTCATACAGCGCGATTTGCGCGCCTTTCTGCAGGCTAACCCCGGGGCTGACCTGGTACTGGTGGGGCACAGCTACGGAGCCTCCGCCTGCATGGATGTGCTGCGCCACCTGAACTATCCGCACGGCCGCACAGTTGTTGTCACGCTCGATGCCGTAAGCTGCCGCGAGCGCTCTCACCCCCGTCAACGTGCCGAGGGGGTAGATTATTGGGTGAATGTCTATTGTGCGCCCTATCGCCACTTCAAAGACCTGGCCGCCGCCGTGGGAGGCCCCTGGCGTGAGTGCCCGCAGGCCGACCTCAACATTGCCTTCAGCGGGCAGGAACGCGACCGCCATGACCGCCGCTACCAGCACGCCCAGCCACTCCCTCTCTTCGAAGACCGCGCACCCGGTCAGCTCTACTCTGCTTACGAACAGATGGTGAGCGCCTGCAACCGCCTGCACATCGGCGAGCCCCGGCAGGTTCATTCATCCGCCAAATAATACCCCACCCATGAACTCCCTTCCCCCCTGGCAACGCCTGCAGCAACATGCAGCTCAACTGACGCAACTGCAGCCCGACTGTCGCGGCAGTGTGCACCCCCTGGCTGTGGTGGACGGCGTGCTGGAGCTGGGCGAAGGCTCCGTGGTGAAAGCCGGTACCGTCATCGAGGGGCGCGTGCGCATAGGCCGCAACTGCACCATCGGCCCGAATGCCTACCTGCGCGGCCACGTCAGCGTGGGCGATAACTGCGTGCTCGGCAATGCGGTTGAGGTCAAAAACTCCCTGCTGGGCAATCAGGTTTTTATCTCGCACCTCACCTATGTGGGCGATTCGGTAATTGAAGACGATGTGAACGTGGGCGGCGGTTGCATATTCAGCAACTTCAGGCACGATGCCGGCGAAATCCGTATGCCCTGGCAGGGCGAGCTGCACCCCACCGGCACCAACAAACTGGGCTGCTTTGTGGGAGCTCACAGCCGTATTGGCTGCAAATGCGTTATCTTGCCCGGCCGCGTGCTCCCGCCCCACACTCATACCTACCCCGGTACCGTTTATACCGGGGCCGATTGCTGATACCCGACCGCGCGCGCCAAGCGGCCGGCGGCTCGTTGTGCACACTTTAACGGCGGGACGCTGCAGTGTGGTCGAACCGTTCGCCGCTAAATCCGCCGATTTTTGTTTTTTTTACTTTTTTTATTGATTTTCTCGACAGGTGGGTATATAGTGGATACTGCAGAAAGGGGCATACTTGCCACCTTCTCTGCCTGGAAACAACCAAAACATAGAAGGAGGTACCAACCATGCAGACATCAAATGTTGACACAAAAGTTGTCGTGACCGGCCGTCATGTAGATGTGACGGATGCTATTCGTGATTTCGCCACGAAGAAAATTCAGGCTATCCATATCGATTATCCCAAAATCGTGGAGGCTCGCGTAGTAGTGGATGTGCAGAAAGACCGCCAGATGGCGGAAATCGTGCTATTCTGTGCTGACCACATTACCATTCAGGCTTCCACCGTTGGTCCTGACCTCTATGCCGCCATCGATGAGACGGTGACCAAAATCATGCGCCGCATGCGCAAGCACAAGACCCGCCTCATGAAACACTTCCGCCCGCACCGCTCGAAGAGCATTCGCACATTCGAGGAGAAGGTGTACGAGGAAGACATCCTCGATTATGAGGATTTCGATGCGCCCGAAGATCCCAAGCCCGTGCGTATCTCCCGCGAAGGGTACGAGCTTAAGACCATGTACAAGGAGGACGCCATCATGGAGCTTGAAATCTCCGGCAAGCCCTTCGTGCTCTACCGCAATGCCCGCCGCAATGTGCTGCAGATTGTATACAGACTGCGCCCCGGTGAGTATTCCATCATTGAGCTCGGCACCGAGCTGAAAGCCTGATAAGCCCCTTCACCGACTTGTGTCAAGCCCGACCCCTCACCCAGGGTCGGGCTTTTCCTTGCTGACAATCAGGCTTACGCGCACGCAGAGCGCGTGCTTCATGCTTGAGCAGCGAGATTGCGATGGCTTGTGCCACCGCAATCTCGCCTGATTCGATACTTTTCGTATGTCGGGACTCGTTCTTCGTACCAACGAATCCCTCTTCACTTCATGAGCCCCTGAGCCTGCAGCAGAGCGTCGGGGTTGGGTTCGCGCCCCATGAAGTCGCGGTAGACTTCGGCGGCGGGCTTGCTGTCGCCCTTGCTGAGTATGGCCTCGCGGAAGTCGGCACCGGTGGCGGCATTCAGCAGGCCCTCGTGCTTAAAGCGGCTGAAGGCATCCGCCGAGAGCACCTCGGCCCACTTGTAGGAATAGTAGCCGGCGGCATAACCACCGTTGATGCAGTGGGTCAGGTGGCGCATGATGGAGGGCGCGGTGCGCGAGTAGGGAATGGTCCACATGTCCAGCAGGCGGGCACTGGCCAAATCGAGCGGCTGGCCCTTGAACTTCTCATCGTAGTTCATGTGCATTTCCATATCAAGCTTGCCGAGGCAGAGCTGCCCCATGGTGTCGATAGCGGGCAGGAAATAGCGGCTCTTCTGCAGTTTTTCCACCAGTTCGGCGGGCATGGGTTCGCCTGTTTCGTAGTGACGGGCATATTGGGCAATACCCTCGGGGTACCAGGTCCAGTTCTCGAAGAGCTGGCTGGGCAGCTCCACGAAGTCCCAGGCCACGCTCGTGCCGCAGTGGGTCTGCAGCTCGGTGTCGCCCAGCATGGCGTGCATCATGTGCCCGAACTCGTGGAAGAGGGTTTCCACATCGTAGTGTGAGTAAAGGGCCGGTTTATCTTCCGTGGCAGTGGTCAGGTTGCCGACCAGGGCGGCGAGGTGCGGCTCGTGGGGGGCACCGTTCTGCCCGGCGGCACCGTAGCGCAGGGGCATGACCCAGGCACCGGAGCGTTTGCTGGCGCGGGGGTAGAGGTCCATGTAGAAGGTACCGAGGTGGTCGCCGGTCTTGCTGTCCGTTACCTTGTAGACTTTTACCTCGGGGTGCCAGACTTCAACCACGCCGGCCGGGCAGGTTTCGCCGGGGTTCAGGCAGGCGGAGGGCAGCTCGCTGATGCTCACACCCAGCAGGTGGCTGTAGATGGAGAACATGCCGGCAATAACTGTTTCGGCCTGATGGTAGGGGCGCACTTCTTCGGAGTCGAAGTTGTAGAGCTCCTCGGACATTTTCTTGAGGTAGTAGCGGCGGTCCCAGGGGTCGAGGAACATGACATGCTGCCCCTCCCTGGCGGAGACGTAATCAAGCACCTGCTGAACCTCAGCGCGGAAAGCCGGCAGCACCTTGGCCGCCATGCCATCGATAAACTGCATGGCATTCTCACCACCGCCCACCATGCGGCGGTGGGTTGTCAGGTCAGCGTAGGTGGCAAAGCCCAGCAGCTCGGCCAGCTCGCGGCGCAGCTCCATCACACGGGCAACGATGGGCTCGTTGTTCCACTGCCCCACAGCACCCACGGTGCACTGGCCCTCCCAGCACATCATGCGGGTGAGCTCCACATCACAATCGCGCAGTAAGGCACCCACGCTCTCGTAGTCGAGTGTCACCAGCCAGGCGGGGTTCTGCTCGGTTCCCATGTTGCGTGCCTGCGCTTCGGCGCGAGCCTTGTTCATCCAGTCCTCGCTCATGCCGGCAAGTTCATCTTTGTTGGTGATGAGCAGGCTCCAGGCGTTGGTGGAGTCGAGCACATTTTGAGCGAACTTGTTGGTGAGCTGCGAGAGCTCCTGTTCGATTTCGGCCTTGCGGGCCTTTTTGTCGGCGGGCAGGTCGGCACCACCGTCCACAAACCCATCGATTGTCTGCTGCACGAAGCGCTGCTTGGCGGGCGAAAGTTCCTTCACCCAAGGCTGTGCAGCAGCGGTTTTGATGACGGTCCACAACTGCTCATTGGCGGTGATTTCGGCATCGAATGCCGTGAGTTCAGGTATGAGCTGCTCCTGCACGCGGCGCAGCTCCTCGTTGTCCATCACAGCGGAAAGGTGGTGCAGGTAGCCCTGAGCCTGGCTGAGTTCATCTGCGGCGAGATTAAGGGCCAGGAAGGTGTTCTCGAAGGTCGATTCCTGCGGCTGCACGCGGCAGATGGCGGCGATTCGCTCGCGGGCCAGCTCCAGACCGGCTCGCACATCGGCCAGCCCGCGGTCAGCGGACATCTGCGACCAGGCGGGGTAGGGTTTATCCTGATAGAAGGGGTGAGTGAGCTTGCTGTCGGCGGCGAGCTGCACGGGTGCTGCCACGGCGGTGGCCGTTTCCTCTGCCTGCAACACGTTGAGCCCTACCAGGGCACACATGGCTGTTATGAGTATGGTTTTCGTCGTCATAGCTATATGGGGTGGAATGTAGAATCAGAACCCTTTGTTGAAGCGGGTGACCTCGCGGCGCGCCTCCATCATCTCGACGCGGGCCTTCAGGTCATAGCGCTGGTCGCGGTGGGTTTTGCCGCGACCGATGCCGATTTCGGCCTTCACCTTGCCGTTTTTCCAGTACAGGCGCAGCAGCGGCAGGGCAAAGCCTTTCTGGGCCTGCTGAATCTCGAGTTTCAGTATCTCGCGCTTGTGCATGAGCAGGCGGCGCGGGCGCTTGGCTTCGTGCTGGAACCACTTGCCCGCCGTCTCCCAGGGCTGCACGTCGCAGCCGTAGAGGAACAGCTGGCCTTTCTCCACGCGGGCGAAGGCATCCGCTATATTCACGCGCCCTTCGCGTATGGATTTCACCTCGGTACCGCGCAGCTCGATACCACACTCGTGCTTGCCGAGTATTTCGTAGTCGCGGCCGGCTTTCTTGTTGCTGGCGATGAGGTTGGATTGCGGTGCGGGCTTTTTGGCCATGGCAGTGATGAAGTGGTGTATGGGGGGTGATAAATAAAAAGTCCGGCTACCGGGTCTGCACCGGCTACCGGACCTGATGTCGTTTCAGAAAGGGGATTTACAGATCGATGGTGGCGGTAATGGTGCGGTCATCTTCTGTGGGAATACCCATGTCGCCGCTCTCGTCAATGAAAAGGTCGTCCTCCAGGTCGGCACCGGAAATATGGGAGCTCTCGTCACCGGCCTCGCGCCATACGAGCTTACCCTCCACAATCTCCGTGAGAGCAATATCGCCGCTGCCCATCTCGGGAGTGGTGGGCACGAAGGGGTCTGCCCCCTGGTTCAACTGCTGCACACGCTTGGATACGATGTTGACCAGCAGCTGGTTATCGCCTACAATCTGTGCAGCTTTCTCGATGAGTTCAACTTTCATGGATGGAAAAATAGTCTGTTCCCCGCGGCCTGCGGGGTAGTGCATTATAGCATGCTCTTAACTGAATGGCAAGCCTATAATCGCGTCAGCCCGTAAAAAAGATTCAAAGCCCCAGAGCTGCGCACATGACACCGACAACGAAGCAATAAACTAGGCTAAGGATGCTATAGACACGCCTCCCCTTTGCCCCACCCACTGAGTTGCCGACAATTCCGGCGATAACATTGCCTATCGGTAATAGCAGCGCCCAGACAATCGCCCAGCGAATAGCCCCGGAAACTCCATCATCGATTCCACCACAAATAGCACCCCCGAGAAAGCCCCCCACCGCGACCCCCATGATGAGCCCCCCCAACTCTAATTTTTCTGCCTGCGATGCTGCTTCTGCCGGCTCCGGTTCGAGAGCCGCTGCCGGGCACGGTACGTCCCCGCCCTGCATGGCTGCCAGCCATTCCTGTGCAGACTGCCAGCGGTCGCGGCGGGCTACACTCATGGCTTTGTCGATGGCGGCCAGGAACTCGTGCGAAAAGCGACCTCTGAGCTCGGCACGGCCGGTCAGCGGGCGCAGGTCATCATCTTCCAGGCGTGAGATGGCATCCTGCGGCATTTCACCGGTGATAAGGTGGTAACAGGTAGCCCCCAGCGAGTAGAGGTCAGTCCAGGGGCCGTTTTTACCATGGATAGTGAACTGTTCAGACGGGCTATACCCCGGCGTTCCCACGTGGGTGAGGGTGTGGGTGGCATCTTTCACACGCGCCGTGCCGAAGTCGATGAGCAACGGGCTGCCATCGTGGCGCAGCAGAATATTCGAGGGCTTGATATCACGGTGCAGCAGTCCCTGCCCGTGCAGGTAATCGAGAGCGCCGAGCAGTTGCTCCAGCACCGGGCGCAACCAGGCTTCATTGATTTTTCCCGGCGCCGGGGCTGCCTGATCCAGCTCTGCGCCCTTCACCAGCGGCATCACATAATAAGCCGTCCCCAGTGCTTTGAACACCGTCAGCACCTGCACAATGCAGGGGTGGTTCAGGCGGATAAGCACCTTCGCCTCGTCCAGAAAGCGTGTTAATGCCCACTCGTACAAACCACGCCCTTCATCGCCGGAGGGCATCAGCGTGTGACCGGCCGTGTTGCGCATGGAGCACTCTTGCACGAAGTTCTCCTTTATCACCACGGGGCGCTCGCTCGCTGTCTCGCGTGCGAGGTAGGTGATACCGAACCCACCACGCCCCAGCTTGCGCTCGATGGTGAAGTTCAGCAGCTCGAACCCCGGCGGCAGCTCGGGTGATTGTTGCACGGATTTTGTCGCGGAAGATGCTGCACTCATACCCGTATGGTAACACATTACATACACCATGACAAGTGCGGAGATGTTTTTTCAGGGTCAAAGTTCAGCGTGGCGGGCGGAGAGCATGTGAGGTGCCCGAAAAAAATCACGGCTGTGCCTGCTTTTTTGCTTGTCAAGTGGGGGAGGTGGCGGGTAGAATGATGGGCGAAACCTATTTCCTGCCGTATGTGTTGCCCATGTGCGAGCGGGACTTACCTACACAGAACGCAATTACAGAGTATACGATTATGGCTAACCTGAATAAAGTCATGCTTATCGGCAACCTCACGGCTGATCCGGAGGTTCGCCAGACCCCCCGCGGCAATTCGCTGACCGAGCTGCGCCTGGCCGTCAACCGCATATCAAGCGGTCCGAACGAAGGCGAGCGCCGCGAAGAAACCACTTTCCTGGACGTCACCTGCTGGGGTCGCACCGGTGAAGTCGCTGCTCAGTATCTGAGCAAGGGTCGCCCGGTGTTCATTGAGGGTCGCCTGCAGATGGATACCTGGGAGGACAAGCAGACCGGGCAGCGCCGCAGCCGCATACGCATTATCGCTGAAAATCTGCAGCTGCTCGGCGGTCGCGATGGCGCCCAGCAGGGCGGTGGCAACTACGGCAATGGCGGCGGTTACCAGCAGCGCAACAACGGTGGCGGCTACAACAATGGCGGCAACTACGGCAACAACGGTGGCGGCTATAACAATGGCGGTGGCTATGGCAATAACGGCGGTGGCTATCAGCAGCGCAGCAACGGCGGCTACAACAACGGCGGCGGTTACGGTAATAACGGCGGCGGCTACCAGCAGTCTGCCCCTCAGCAGTCCGCACCCCCCATGCCGGAGGAAGCCGATGACGATATCCCCTTCTGATAAACACTACATCAGCAGCAATTTAACGAATCCGGCGGGCAATTGCCCGCCGGATTTCATCAAAGACCCATGGCAGACTACAAAGAAGCGCTCGACTGGCTGTACTCCACCCAGATGTTCGGCATAAAGCTGGGGTTGGAGGGTATCACCCGCCTGCTGAAAGAATGCGGGGTACTCTACCCGCGGGCACGCGTCATTCACGTTGCCGGCACGAATGGCAAGGGCTCCACCTGCGCCTTTGCCGAGAGTGTGGCGCGAGCGGCCGGTTACAGTACGGGGCTTTTTACCTCGCCGCATTTGGTAGAGTTCGGCGAGCGTATACGTGTGAACGGGCAGATGATACCCGAGACCGACGCCGCGCGGCTTATCTGCCACGTGCGCGATGTCATTGCCGAGTGGGAAATCAAGCCTACCTTCTTCGAATTGGTGCTGGCTGTGGCGATGCTCTACTTTGCTGAGCGCGAGGTCGACATCATCATACTCGAAACCGGCATGGGCGGCCGGCTGGATGCCACCAACGCCGTGCCGAAAGATGTTGCCGTGCTTACCCCCATCGGTATGGACCACATGCAGTACCTCGGCAGCACACCGGAAGAGATAGCCGCCGAGAAAGCCGCCATCATCGCCTGGCACCGCCCGGCCCTCAGCGCCCCGCAGCAGCCGGAGTGCGTGCGAGCCATTCACGCTGCCGCTCAGCGCATGGACACCGATTACCGAATCGTTACCGATGAGTGCGAGTACGCCTTGGGCCTGCACGGCCCCCACCAGCGGCAGAATGCAGCCCTGGCTCTGGCTGCGCTGCGTGCCCTGCCGCATTTCCTGGCAAGCGAGGCTGAGGTGGCCCGCGGACTGGCTGAGGTGCAGTGGCCGGGGCGTTTTGAAGAGATAGCGCCGCAGGTTATCATGGACGGTGCGCACAACCCGCCCGCCATCCGCATATTGGTGGAGAGCTGGCGGCAGGCCTACGGTGGGCAGCGCGCACGCTGTATCTATGCCGGCTCAGCCGACAAGGCGCTTGATGAGGTGCTCAGCCTGCTTTCCCCCATTGTGAGCGAGTGGGTTCTGCCCCCGGTACAGAGCCCGCGCATACTTCCCCCGGGTGAGATGGCGTGCAAGGTCAGCGCCGTGTCGAGCGCACCTGTCAGCACCCCGTCGACTCTGGCCGAGGCGCTGGCAGAGCTGCCGCCGCACACGCTCATCTGCGGTTCGTTCTTCCTGCTGGGTGAGGCGAAGGCTCACCTGCAACAGCACCCCGATTATCGCAAGACGGAACAGTAACAGCCCGCCCCCCTCGCTGCATGTCGCCCGAAAGTCTCAACATCACTATCGCCCTGGCTTGCCTGGCCTATGTGCTCATTTATGATCACCTGGGCCTGTGGCGCAGTATGCTCTGCATAGCAGTGACAGCGGCGGCGGCCATGACGGCCGGGGTACTGTGGTGGTGCAAGGGTATGTCGGCGGCTGAACCGGCACTGGTAGCCCTGGTGCTGCTGGGTGGCCACGCGCTGTGGGAGCTGGCCAAGTGGCTCTTCGCCGCCGGGCGCAGCCGGGCACGCGGGCGCAAGCGCGCCAACCTGCCACCGCGGCGCCACAAGCGTGCCACCATGCCCTATGCCCTGAGCAATGAGGAATTGATTGCTCATTTTCATGCCCTGGCTCAGAAAGATGACCTGGCTGTGGTGAAACCCAACTTTAACTTTCTGGCCTGGAATAACCGGCAAAGCTACGTCATGCAGCTCTTTCTGCTGCCGGAGGGGGACGGCTGGGTGAGCATCTTCTGGTCACCCACGGAATTCGAGCTGCGCGACCGTGAAATCACGGCAGCTTGCCGTGCCGCCGCTGTACCTTGCCACAAAAAACTGCTCGGCACCCGTGCTCAGGGTATCGCCATCTGCCGCGCCGGGCAGCTCACCATTACCCCGGCTGACCAGCAGATTCATTTCGATGAATTCCTGCACGGACCCCTGGCACCTCAACCCGAATTCACCGACTGGCTCAGCCAGCAACCCAACTATAGACAAAAACATACAATACCCTGAATATACTATGACATCGCGTATCAAATTCATCATCATCAGCCTGTCCAACTTCGTCACGGGGCTCACAAGCGGTATCTTCATATTCGCACCACTCGTCTGCTGGCTGCTCTGGCGGCGGGATGAGGATGATGACGTGGCTGATTATGCGCGCCGCCGACTCAACACGGCTATCTCGTGGTTCATCTACTCGGTTGTCGCCGTCTTTATATGGAATTACCTCAGCATGCTGATTGGCATGATGCTGATGGCCGCCATCGCTCTGGGCTGGATTTACTACTTTGCGCTCGATATGATGCGAGCCGCTCAGGGTGACCCCAGCTATGAGTTCCCGCTTACCTTTGACTTTCTTTCCCGCCCCGAGGAGTGATACCTGGACTGAACCATGGAACCGGCACCCACACTCACCTGTCGCCTGAGCGATTTGCCCGCCGAGGAATTACCGCGTGAGAAACTGCTCACGGCCGGGCGGGCTGCGCTGAGTGATGAAGAGTTGCTGGCCCTTTTTCTGCGCACGGGGCTGCCCGGGTGCAATGTGCTGGAACTGGCAACCCGTCTGAAGCGTGCTGCCGGTTCGCTGGCTGCCCTGGGTAGCATGGAGGCTGCCGATATTGCCCGCCTGCACAAGGGGGTGGGACGTGCGAAGGCCGCCACGCTGGCCGCGGTGTTCGAGCTGGGGCAGCGCGCTGCGCGTGAGCAGGTGGAGCGCCGCGCTATCCGCACGGCGGAAGATGTCTACAACCTGCTGGTCGGAGAACTGCGCTACGAAACGCAAGAGGTGATGATTGTGCTGCTGCTCGATACCAAGCGCATGCTGATGCGCTGCGAGCGCGTGGCCGCAGGCACGCTCAGCCGCCTCTTGGTGCACCCCCGCAATATCTTCGCCCCCGTTTTTCAGAACCACGCAGCCAAAATTATCATTGCCCACAACCACCCCAGCGGCGATGTATCCCCCAGCGCGCAGGACGATGAGCTGACCCGCACCCTCAAGCAGGCTGCCGATGTGCTCTGCATTCCCCTGCTGGACCACGTTATCATCGGCGCGCCTACAGCCTCGCAGCCCCGCCCCTATTACAGTTACGCCGAACACAAGAAACTCACGTGAAAGATTACCATACACACCACTATAACCCCGCAGGCGGTACCATCTGCGCCGTGACCCGTGCCGATTGGGAGCGCGTGGCTGCCACCCCCGGCATGACTCCGGCTTTCGGCGTGCACCCCTGGCACGTGCAGGGGGTGGATGCCGCTGAATTGGCCTTCGAGCTGGATGACTGGCTGAGCCGCTACCCCGCTGCTGAGGTCGGCGAAACCGGGCTCGATGCCGCCGATGCGCACCGCGCCACCCTGGAGCAACAGCGCCTGTTGTTGCACATTCACCTCGGGGCTGCCTTTCGCCATGAGCGCACCGTTCACCTGCATGGCGTGCGCGCCTGGGCTGAACTGCTGGCCATACTCAAAGAGCGCGCCCGCTGCAACACCCTGCCGCGTGTGCTGCTGCACGCCTGGAACGGCCCGCACGAACTCGCACGCGAGTTCCTCGCCCTCGGGGCCATTTTTACCGTGGGCACTCGCGAGCTGACTCATTCCCGGGCGCATGAACGCTACGCCCGCATACCCGATGGCCGCATATTCCCTGAGAGCGATGATTCCCCGGCCGACTGGCCGCGCACCCTCGCCCTCTTTAACCTGCTGCGGCGCGGTATTTCGTAAACTGTTATCCGGTATTGTTGCATTCGTATATGATGGACACTCAAAACGAGAAAGAGGAGCTCTTGGCCGACAGCGGTGCCGAGTCTGTGCCTGCTTTGTTGGTACCCTACCCATCGGTGGAATTGGCAGGGGAGGGGCAGCAGCCCACGGAAAGTGAATTGGCCGCCCTGCTCAAGTCGCCGCGCCTGCGGCAGCTGCGGGAGCGCTACACCAGCTTGGAACAGGCGGTGGAAATTGCCCGCGAATTCACAGAGTGGGTAAAAAAACAACCGGCGGCAGGCAGTGTGCTGCTGAGCGCTGAAGATGGGGTGGATTACTGGTTTGCCGGTGACCTGCATGCGTCTTTCGAGGTGCTGCTGCGTGCGTTTGCCCTGGTGAGCAGTCGTGCCCGACAGAGCAACCGACAGGCCTGCCTGGTGCTGCTGGGCGATATCATCGACCGCGGTACGGAGGAACTCGCCTGCCTGGCCATGGTGGAAGACTGGCTGATGTGCGGCGAGATGGACGGCGTGCGCCTGCTGTGCCTGCAGGGAAATCACGATGTCGCGCTGCAACGCTCCATGCGCGGCGGGTTCAGCTCGTATGTTATCCCGGCGGAGACAGCCGACATCCTCAATTTCATGTACTCCACCCCCGGGGAACGCGCCGCAAGTGAGGTACTGGGCCGCGCGGCCATGGAACTCGCTGCCACCCGCCCGGTGATGGCGGAAATCACCAACCTGGGGGGCGGGCCGCCCGAGGGCTCGATTCTGCTGGTGCACGCCGGGTTACCCCACACGGATTTACAGGGGAATGCCCGCAGGCAAATAGCTCAGTTCCGCTGCCTGACACAGCGCCCGCTGCATGAGAGCGTGCCGGCGGATGAGTGGGACCTGTGGACAGATGATATGCTGTGGAACCGCATGCGCCCCGGGTTGAAGAGCCTGGCACCGCGCCGCGGATTTGCCGGCAACCTGATGGGCGTGGATGATGTGAACACCTATCGCCGCCTGCACCACACCCTCACGGGGCGCGCTATCTGCTGCCTGGTGCGCGGGCATGACCACATTCCTGCCGGGTGGTGTCTCTACAGCTACCACCCTCAGCATAATCCCCAGCTCAACGATGCTACTCAGCACGAGTGCACAATGCTGGGAATCAATACCATGCGTATCGCCGGCAATCCCATGCTTCAGCACGCCTGCCCCATGCTGGCACACTGGCAGCGCGGAGCCGCAGAACTTCTGCTCCACAACCTCATACCCGGCTGACAACTGCTACACCAAGCCGAATAACAACACAAAACTCGTAAATCGTAAATCGTAAATCGTAAATCGTAAATCGTAAATCGTAAATCGTAAATCGTAAATCGTAAATCGTAAATCGTAAATCGTAAATCGTAAATCGTAAATCCTACCTCCCCTTCGTCCAGGCAAGAAACTGCTGCAGGGCATCTGCACGGTGAGAAATGGCGTTCTTCTGCTCCGCGCTCAGCTGGGCCATCGTGCAATCATAACCGGTCGGAACAAAGAGCGGGTCGTAGCCGAAGCCGTGCTCACCGGCCGGGGTTGAGGTGATAGTACCCTCTACCTTACCGGTGAACTCAGCCAGCACACGCCCCCCCTCGGCCACGCACATGCAGCACATGAAACGCGCCGTGTGCGGCTGCGGCAGGGCAGCCAGCTCGCGCAAAAGGCGGGCATTATTCGCGGCGTCATTCCCATGCTCCCCCGCATAGCGGGCAGACATCACACCGGGCGCACCGCCCTGGGCATCCACGCAGAGACCGGAATCATCCGCCAGCACCATACCCGGCAGCATGGCAGAAATACCGCAGGCCTTCAGCGCCGCATTCCCGGCAAACGTCGTAGCCGTCTCCTCCACCTCAGGGGCTGCGGGATAATCCGCCAGACTGTGGACCTCGTAATCCGGCGGCAGCATGGCCGCAATCTCCTGCACCTTGTGGGCATTCCTCGTTGCAACAATCAATCTCTTTTTCATAAAAATATCAAATTACCTCCGTCGGCAGGCACACATCCTTCTTGAAATAACGCTTCATGAAGAGATAAATCACCACGAAGCCCAACATCACAGACAGAGCATCGCTCAGCACCTGTGAGTACCATATACCCGGTTCCCCCATATAGCGCGGCAATATCGCCAGGCAGGGCAACAGGAAAATCAACTGGCGCGTGAGAGTCAGGAAAATACTCATCACCGGCTTGCCGATGGACTGGAAGAAGTTACTGATAACCATCTGCGAACCCACAAAGGGGAACATCAGACTGATGACCGTGATACCATAGGCCGCAATCTCGATAATCTGCGTGGCGTTCGCATCCTTCTCTTTCACGAACATACTCACAATCTCGCGCGGGAAAAGCTGCATGCACAGCGTGCCGAACAGCGTCACCGCACTCGCAAAAAGCATGGCATATATCAGCACTCGCCGTACACGGCAGAACATGCCTAACCCCAGGTTATACCCCGCAATCGGCTGCATGCCCTGCGTGATACCCGCCACAATCATCACAAAGAAGAAAATCACACGGTTCACCACACCATAGGCACCCACACCCATCTGCCCGTCATAGTGCAGGAACAGCTTGTTGAACACCAGCACCACCACGCAGCCCACGATATTCAGCAGGCACGGCGGCATGCCAATCGTGCATATACGCCGCGTGAGCGGCCAGTTGATAGCGTAGATACCCTTGCAGAAACGCAGAACACTCGACCGCTTGCAGAAATGCGCCAGCACCCACGCCAGACCCACCGTCTGCGCCACAGCCGTCGCCAACCCCGCACCGGCAATCCCCCAGCCAAAGCTGTAAATGAAAAGCGGGGCCACCGCCACATTCACCACCATCGATATCAGCAGGCTTATCATCGCCTTCTTCGGGTAACCGCTCGCGCGCATCAGATGGTTCAGCCCCAGGAACACCGAGTTGAACGGGAACCACAGCATCAGCACCGTCAGGTAATCCACAGAAGGCTTCAGCGTATTTTCGTCCGCACCGAATGCCCGCATGATGTCATCCAGCCACGGCAGCGGCAACCAACCCACCACCACACTGGTCAGAAAGCTCAGAATCAGGCAATGCCCCAATATACGCTCCGCACGCCGGTACTTACCCTGCCCCAGCGCTATACTCGCACTCGCCGCACTGCCCAGCCCCACCAGCGTACCCACCGCCACCATCAGGTTCATCACCGGGAACACCAGCGCCATCGCCGTCACCGCATACGCGTCGCACCACTGCCCCACATACATCGCACCCACTATATTATAAATGGACATCGCCGCCATTCCCGTAATAGCCGGCAGCGAATAGCTCACCAGCAGCGGCCACACCGGCCGTTGCTCCAGCTCCAGCAGCTTCTCATCCTTCGCCATACGGCTACGAATTTACTCCCTCCGCCCTCACTTGTCAAGTGAATCTGAGCCTCTCTGTTCACTTTAACGTCCTTTTTTCAGAGCAGTTTAAGATTTGCCGGACTGGCTAATCATACAGCCGAGAAATGCCCCGATAACTCCTCCTATAGCTGCGGCCAATGCTGCGACCTCGAATCCTCCATTATCTGCCCCGATGTTTGCCCCAATAACTGCTCCTATGACAGGCAGGATAATTAGAATATGACGTTTATTTGCAACAATGTTCCAAATTAAGAAACCGAGAATTCCCACATACATGGCCCCCACGAATCCTCCAAATATTACCCCAAAAATACCCATCCACATTGATCCACTAATCCCCCCAATTATTATCCCAATTATTACCCAAGGGAGAACAAAATATTCACCGCGAGCTCGCGGCTCAGCCCGCTCTCTCGCCTTTCGCTCCTCCATCGTTCTGCGCTCTCTCTCCCTTCGCTCCTCCATCATTCTGCGAACCTTTTCTTCGGCTTCTTCACGAGCTCTCTGCTCAGCCAATGCTCTCGCGCTCTGCGCATGCGCTTCGCTTGCTTTTCTTACAGCCTGCTGCTTGGCCTCTTCTTTTCTACGGCGTTCAGCTGCAGAAAGGTGATTCATCCATTCCTGTGCACTTTGCCAGCGGTTCTTATGAGAACTACGCAGCGCTTTATCAATAGCGGAGAGAAATTCAGCAGAAAAGCGGCCTTGCAATTCCTTACGACTTGCCAGCGGCAGCAGCTCGTCCTCAGCCAAACGCTCCATGGAATCCTGAGGAACCTCACCGGTAATCAAATAATAACAAGTGGCACCCAGCGAGTACAAGTCGGTCCACGGGCCATTCTTTCCACGGGCAAGGAACTGCTCTGAAGGACTGAAACCGGGCGTCCCCATGCGGGTAAGCGTGTGCGTAGCATCAGATGAGCGAGCGGTACCGAAATCGATAAGCAGCGGAGAAGTATCCGCACGCATTAAAATGTTCGAGGGCTTAATATCTCGGTGCAACAGCCCCTCACCATGCAAATAATCCAACGCCTCCAACAGCTTTTGCAGAACAGGCCGTAGCCATGCCTCATTTATGGTCTGCGGTGACGGCGCTGCCTTATGAATCTCCCTTCCCTCCACCTGTGGCATTACATAATACGCCGTACCCAGAGCCTTAAACGCCGTCAGCACCGGCACGATGCCCGGATGACTCAGGCGTATGAGCACCTTCGCCTCATCCAGAAAGCGTGTCAGCGCCCACTCATAGAGCCCTTTATCCTCCGCAGATGACGGCCCTACCATCAGGTTCGTTGTGTGGCGCTGGGAACATTCTCGCGGAAAATTCTCTTTGATGACCACTGCGCGATTCGTCGCTGTCTCCCTCGCAAGGTAAGTAATGCCAAAACCACCATGCCCCAACTTACGCTCGATGACATAATTAGACAACACATATCCCTTCGGAAGTTCGGAGGAATTGATAACCGTGACAGTTGAAGATATGGTATTCATGGCATATTTCCGTTATAAGTATATCACGCCCACAAACAATGGCAAGCATTTTCAGCCCAAACACAGAGACAGGGGCGGCAGAGAGTAGCACGGGGTAAGCGAGCCCCCGCCCCTGGTAGGAGGACGCCGTGGCCGCAAATCGTCCCGCGTGTACTGGCTGCGGCACAAAAAGCTTGCTTACGCGAGCGGTGAAAAACCGGCTGCGCCGGTGGTGAAAACCGCGCTTCGCACGGGGTGAAAAATGGCTGTCGCCATGGTGAAAACGCTCCCGTTGGGAGCGTGATGGGAATAACGGAGAAGCCCGCCAAGCGTTAGCTTAGCGGGCTTCGTGGATCCTGGCAGCTATCTACTCCCGGAGCCTGCGCAGCAGGCGGAGGCCTCGGCGAAGCAAGCGAGCGCAGCGAGACGCGAAGACGGGTCGCGGGTAATGCCGTGGCTTCACTCTGCCCCGCCGCTTGAAATGAGAAGAGCGCAAACCTTTCGGTCTGCGCTCTTCATTAACCCTGGCAGCTATCTACTCTCGCGGGACCTGTTGTCCGACTACCATCGACGTGCTGATGTTTCACTTCCGGGTTCGGAATGGGACCGGGTGGGACCATCAGGCTATGACCACCAGGCGGCTGCTTCACTTTTGATTTCGTAAATCGCAAATCGTAAATCAGATTGCCTGTTTGTCACATGCTGCGCTGTTTTGTATGATGGGGCGGGCAGACTGACATCCGCGTGGCATGGTGTTGAATAGATGGGCAAGTAATCTTGCGTTTTCAAAGCTTGTCACCGGGGGTGACGCTGTATGGTGTATGAGGTCAATTGGATGTTAGTAGTGCTCGGCTGAACGTATTACTACGCGTACACCTGCACCCTATCGACGTGGTAGTCTTCCACGCTCCTATAGGGAGAACTC
>JAFVIC010000040.1 GCA_017477935.1 Akkermansia sp.
ATTGGGCTCTTCTTATTATCTTACATAAAGAAGCAGATGCAGGAACATGCCATGTTTAGCAAATATACCATGTCTTCTCTGCTGGATGAGCTGGATGTGATAGAACGGATACACATCCCAGGCAAGACTCCCATCGTTCGCGAAATACTCAACAAGCAGATTCAGATATACAAAAATATGGCAGTCAAACTTCCCATCGATGCCCTATCATAGTGCGGTCTTTCGGGAATCTACGGTTAATTGGCGCTGGAGGAAGACAGGTCAGTAAGTATTAGCAAATAATCATTTCATAAGCTAGGTCACTGATGTGACCTAGCTTATGAGCTCTAATACCAAAATACACAAGAATTGACTTTGTGTTCAAACTCATAGCGCATGCATGTTACGTCGTTTCGAGTATACGCGCCCTGCGCGTATTACCTCAAAATAAAATCGAAACTAAAACGCGTAAGCGAGTTTGCAATGACAAGAATAAAGCTTGATATTTAATTCGCGAACTCGTTATATTAACGACAATGTTTTTTACTTACATAAGAAAATGTTCATTAGCCGCATTTCTATGCACTTCCTGTACATTGACCCAAGAAAAAACTTTTGAGCACGTGATTTCTCAGCGGTATGATTCCGGTGGAAAATTGTTCGGAGCATATAGAACATTCTACTGTGGGAGTGATTCCGAGTTCGACTACTATACTTGCACAAGTTTTCCTACTCGTCATTTTAAGGTTCGAACAACACCACATTTATTCTACCCGGCACCTGTTCCCTTTAAAGGGTGGTTGATGAGCGATAAATACTACTTTTCTATGTATAGAGGGAGAATTATTCTCAAGTCATTGGATCAGCATTATCAATTGGAACGTTACCGAAGTCGACCGGGGGATAATTTTCCTCGTGCATCTGCGCGGTTGGAGTTAGAGTCAATGAATGAGTGGTGTCTTAAGAACTGGGGTAGTGAACGATTGAGAATACCCGATGCAAAAACCGGCGACTCGCAGCCGGAGTGGATCTATTTGCAGGAAAACACGAAATATCCATACACTCCTACAAGAATAGACTTGTTCAGTTATGACGATCCGCGCTTCTAAAAGCTTCACTCTATACCTATCTTGGAACACCACCTACACAAAAGTGCAACGAGTTTATCACTAAATCGTCTCATCGATAATGGGGATAAGAAATGTTAACACGTTGCGCAAGGGCTTGCTAATAAGGATTTTCTCAAATTTCCTGCAACCTGTTATGAGTCATGCCGAATTTCGGGGTGATTTTCAGAAAATGGCCCAATTTGCACAAGCTGTTTATACACATTATATTAGAGTCGCTAAAATTCACAGTCACAAAAAGGCTATTATGGGGGCGGTCGTAACCAGGACAACATGGTAACGACCGCTCCTTTTTGCCATCGCTTGAATGTAATGTAGCTTTCACTCAGTGCAAGGCGTAATCGCCTGCCTCCATGGACATTCGACTTTTGCCAATGTTGTCGCACCTTAATTTCGAAAACATAAATTCAAGATTTAACATATTGTTACCCATTTTTGAGCTGCAAGTGGGTGATTACGGAACTTGTTACCCACCGGTGGGTGACAAAAATGATTTGTTACCCATTCTTATTGAAAAATGGTTGACAAATAAACAATGTATGCTACCATGCACGTATGAATTCCTCTTTTGTTCTTCCCTATTTACCAATTCCGGAATTGAACCGTAATAATTTATTTCAGACCTTTGGTGATGCGGTCAGTTCAATTTGCCGATATGATGGTATGATATATAACATGCCGTACGCAAATGTATTATTGTCTCCGCTTATGGCTCAAGAGGCCGTGTTATCTTCAAAAATAGAGGGTACACAGTCAACGCTGGATGAGGTATATTCGTTGGAAGCAGGAGAAGCCGGTACAGAAGAACAAGAACGGGATGTTCAGGAAATTATAAATTACAGAGAGGCTTTAAGATATGCCAATTTAAATGTCTATGACCGCGGACTCACCATAGGGCTGATTAAAGAAATACACGCCATACTGCTTGATAGCGTACGTGGTAAAGATAAGACCCCGGGACTTATCCGAACAACACAAAATTGGATTGGCTCCCGTGGGTGTAGCATTGAGGAAGCGAGTTATGTTCCCCCATCACCTGTCGCTGTTGAAAGTTACCTAGAAAATTGGTTGGAATACTTGAGTGCTGATAATGAGCACCCCATCATCAAGGCTGGTATCCTACATGCTCAGTTTGAGTTGATTCACCCATTCAATGATGGTAATGGACGTGTGGGACGATTGCTGATTCCTCTGATTTTGACCTGCAAACATACATTATGTCGTCCTGCATTTTATTTGAGTGAATATTTTGAGCGACATCGCAATCAATACACCAATCATTTAAATAGTCTTCACCAATCTCAAGAGGCATGGCAGGACTGGATTTTATTCTTTTTGGAAGCCGTTAATGTGCAAGCGAAAGAAAATAACAGACGCGCCAATGCTATGGTTAAATTGCACACCGAATTAAAAACAAGGGTTCGTAAAATTACGAATTCGCCATACGGTGTACCGCTTCTCGATGCTATTTTTGAAACCCCTATTTTCAAAAAATCGTACATGTGTAAGAGAATCCCGGAATTGACATCTTCGAGCTTACAACGGATGGTTGACCTTTTGGTAAAAGAGGAGATATTGACCATCAAATCTCCGGCTCGTGGTCGCACACCGGCTTTTTACCAACTGGCAGAAGTAACAAAAATTGCTGAGGGTAAACCAATACGTTATTGGGAATATTGAACATTTGAGACTAATTCCGTTCGTTATCCATTTTTGTGCACTCAGTGGGTAACTACGAGATTTGTCACCCACCGGTGGGCAATAAAAAGATTTGTCGCCCACTTTTTTTATTTAGTGGGCGACAAGATTGCCGAAATGCAGCACGTTTATTCCTAAATCTCCACAATATGAATGCGAACAGGTAATGTTAATGCGTTTTGCAATAGCGTCCATCAAGTATTTGGACTCTCATCAGAGGATGGAAGCTTAAAGTCTTTCATTTTGTATGTCCATCGAAATACAACGGGCTCTTTGTTGATTTCGTCAAAGTATTTGTATATGCGGTTAGCCAGTTTTTTTACTGAAATTGGCGTAAAAAGTTGTTGCCAGAACGGTTTGGCAGTGCTATAATCCGCGCGCGCACAGCGCGAACGAATGAACAAGGGCTATATTCAGGCATTTGTAGCAGCAGTCATAGCGGCACTACTGATGGGGTCGTTGTGTGTGTTTGTACGAGAGTCAGCATGCAGTGCGCAGCTGTGTTCCTTTGCACGTTTCAGCATTGGCCTGCTGCTGATAGGTACAGCCGGCGTGATATTGATATGCCGGCAGGGTAAGAGCCTGCGTTTCAACACGGCGGCCTTTATTTCCGGCATTGGTATCAGCCTGTGCATATTGTTTTATTTCATGGCCATACAGCAGACATCGGCCGGTATAGCTGCACTGCTGCCGGCTACGGGTCCGCTGTTCTCTGCGGTGTGGATTTCGCTGCTGCAGCACCACCTTCCCCCGCGGCGGGATGGCCTGCTCATCCTGACAGCGGGTCTGGGAATCGTGCTCGTGAGCCTGTTTGCCGGCCACAGCGGCAGCGGCCAGAACAACGCGCTGGGTATTACCTACGGCTTGCTCTCAGGGCTGTTCTACTCACTCTACATCATGCTCAACCGCCTGATGAAACCTGAAGTCACGCTGCTGCAGCGCACTTTCTGGCAATCCTGTGCAGGCTCTCTGGTGCTGCTGGTGCCGCTTTGCGCGTCAGATGCCAGCGTGTGGCTGCACGTGAGTGAGGGTTGGCCCTGGCTGCTGGGAATCGGTATATGCCAGGGAGTGGGCGTGCTGCTGCTGGTAGCCTATGCCATGCGCAAGCTCAGCTCGCTGGAATTCGGTATCGTCTCCTGCCTGGAGCCGACCGAAGCCGCCGTTATCGGTTGCGTGCTCTACGGTGAAAACCTACAGGCCGGGCAGCTCTGCGGGTTCATGTTGGTGCTCATCGCCATTTTCGCGAAGGCGGTCATGTACCGCAAGGTTATTGAACCCACAGGCGCACTCGTGCTCACTCAGGAAAACCCCGAAACGAACAATCAATCCCAACCCGCTGAATTGTACACCGATGACGGAAAATAACAGTAGCCACCCCATGTTCAACGACCTTATACAAGCCCTGAAACAGTACGAGCATTTCGCTGTTATCTCGCACTTCAGGCCCGATGGCGATGCCATTGGCTCCACACTGGCCATGGGGCTGCTGCTACGCCACCTGGGTAAGAATGTACAGATGTGGAATGCCGATCCCGTGCCGCAACGATATGCCTTCCTGGCCGCTGCCGGGGATATTACTCCCCTGCCCCTTGCCCTGCCCGCCGATGTCCAGGTGCTCATTTGCGTGGACAGCGGTGACCTCAAGCGTATCGGCAATGAGGCGATGGAATTATTCAATAAAGCTCCCTTTACTATCAATATTGACCACCACCACACCAACACGCGTTACGCGACACTGAATATCGTAGACGGCGGAGCGGCTGCCTGCGGCTGTATCATCCACGCGCTGATACGCGAGATGGGGGTGAGCCTCACCCGCCCCATGGCAGAGGCGCTCTACACCGCTATCAATACGGATACGGGGTCATTCCAGTACAGCAGCACGACCCCCGCCGTCATGCGTATGGCGGCAGAGCTTATCGAAGCCGGGGTGGACGTGGGCGACATCAACCGCCGAATATGGCAAGAGATACCGGCCACCAGTTTCATCACCCAGCGAGAGGTGCTCAACAACATGGTGGTCGAAGAGCAAGGCAGCATTTCGCACTACTCCATGCCCGCCGGTCGGAAGGCTGAGCTGGGAGTGGGGCCGGAGGACTGCAAGGACCTGGTCGACATTATTCGCGTGATGCAAGGTGTGAAGGTGGCAGTCATTTTTGAGGATTTGGAAAACGGTCTGGTGCGAGTGTCGCTCCGCAGCAAAGACCCTCAGGTGGATGTATCCGCCATCGCGGGCATGCACGGTGGGGGCGGGCACTGCATGGCCAGCGGCATACGTATGCGCGGCCCCCTGGCCGATGCTCGTGAGAAAGTACTTAACTCCATCCGCGCCGTTGTGCGCAGCCTGTCATGACCACTCCCATCGAACAACCCTGCGGCGTGCTGCTGGTCGACAAAGACCCGGGCTTCACCTCACACAATGCCGTAGCTCTCTGCCGGCGAATTCTCAACACGAAAAAAGTCGGCCACTGCGGCACGCTCGACCCCATGGCTACGGGCATGCTTATCGTTGTCATCGGCAAGGCTACCAAGGTTCAAGACCTGCTCATGTGCGAAGACAAAGTCTATACCGCCACCATGAAGCTGGGTATCGAAACCAACAGCCAGGATGCCGATGGCGAGGTCGTAGCCGTGAAACCGACCGTCCATATCACGGAACAAGACATCCGCGATGCCTTCAAGCACTTCGCCGGCGAGTTCGACCAGGTACCGCCCATGTACTCCGCCGTGAAGATTAACGGCGTGCCCTGCTACAAGCTCGCACGCAAGGGGCAGGAAGTGGAGCGCAAGGCACGCCATGTGAACGTGCTCAGCTACAATATCACCCGTATCGACCTCGCGGCGGCTGAAGTCGATTTCACCGTTCACTGCAGCAAGGGATTTTACGTGCGCACCTACGCACACGACATCGGTCAACAACTCGGCTGCGGTGCCCACCTGACCGCCCTGCGCCGCATACGCTCCGGCCACTTCGACATATCGCAGGCAGTCGATGTGCCCACACTGAAAGCCGCCGGTAGAGATGAACTGCTCTCTCGCCTGCTGCCGCTGGAGCAAGTACTGGCCGACCGCAACATGCCATAAGCCCACCGCCCGAACGGGCCCACATCATGCAAATCTTCCATTCCTTCGCCGAGCTGAACAAAGTCCCCTGCCCCGTTCACTGGGCGATGGGATTTTTCGATGGCATACACCTGGGCCATCAGCGGGTGATAGAAAGTGCATGCAGCCCCGGCAGCCTGCGCGGCGTGCTTACCTTCCAGCCACACCCCCTTGCCCTGCTCCGGCCCGAGCTGGCCCCTGCCCTGCTCACGCCCTATCCGAGCGCCAAAGCCGACCTCATGAGCAAGCTGGCGGTCGATGTGCTGCTTGTGCTCCCCTTCACCCCCGAGCTGGCCGCCCTCGGTCCCCACGAGTTCCTGAACACCCTTTGCAGCCACTGTACCGTAGCCGGAATCTCCGTGGGTAGCAACTGGCACTTCGGCAAGGGCGGCAGCGGCAACGTCGATTTTCTGCGCTGCGAAGCTCAAGCTCGAAACTTCACCGCCTGCGTGAACGATATGCTCCGAATCAACGCAGATACCGTGTGCTCCACCCGCATACGCGCCCTGCTGCGCGAGGGACAGATTGAACAAGCCAACGCCATGCTCGGACGACACTTCTCCATACAGGGTACCGTTGAACACGGCCAGAAACTCGCCCGCACCCTCGGCTTCCCTACCGCCAATATAACCCTGCCACGCAATGCTGCCCTGCCGAAACCGGGTGTCTACAAAGTGCAGGCCACACTCGATGGTGAGCCCCGCAGCGGTATCGCCAACATCGGCCTGCGGCCCACCATCTGCGAGGATTTTAAACCCACACGCCTCGAAGCTCACTTCCCGAACTGGCGCGGCGACCTCTACGGCAAAGAACTGTCTGTGCAACTCTCAGGATTTATACGCCCCGAACAAAAGTTCAGCAGTATCGACATGTTAAAAACTCAGATTGAACGCGATATAGCCTGTCTGAAATCTTAACCAGTGATGACTCCTGCCACCCTAACATTCTGTATTCCAGCGCTTAGCGATTTAAATCAAGTGCGTGAAACATTGTTCCATGTGGAACAATCGGACTTGGCGTTCCCGAATATCTACCTGCTGCGCCATAAATACAATACACGTATCGCGATACACGATGGCGTGCTCTACCGCCACTTCTCCGGCAACGGTCGTTTACAGGGATATGCCTTCCCCGTAGGTCATATAAAGGATATAAATCAAGCATTGTTCCATGTGGAACAACACGCCGAACTCACGGGTACTCCCCTGCTCTTCACCTTGTTAACGGAAGAAAATGCGCGCGTGCTGCACGAGCGATATGGGGATAAAATAAGCTTCATCGATGACGCGGGAAATGCTGATTACCTCTACCTTCGGGAACATCTTGTTCAACTTCCCGGGACAGCCTTTCACAAGAAACGCAATCAAATTGCGCGCTTTGAAAGGAATTTTCCGAACTGGAATTTCGCAACTCTGACGGACGAAAACATGGCGGATGCCCTCACCATAGCGCGTGCGTGGGTATCAGGACAAGAGCCATCTGCCAACCATGACCATGAGCTGAGAGCTATCGAAAATGCCCTCAAACTCCGGAAGGAACTTTGCATAATAGGTGGCCTGCTCTATGTAGAAAACCACCCGGCCGCACTCAGTCTGGCCTCATACATCACCCCAACGGTGGCCGATATACACTACGAAAAATGTGCCCCGGAGTACCGCGATGCCTACCCTCTCATTAACCGCGAAATGGCTCGACAGCTCGATTGCGCGCTCATCAATCGCGAAGAAGATTTGAATATCCCGGGGCTCAGACAAGCTAAATTATCCTGGAAACCGCACCGAATTCTCCATAAACTTACAGCTATTGTTACACTATGCTGACCGGCATTTTTTCCCCTAATCAATGCGCACAATGCAAACTGTGCTGCAATTTTCACCGCTCATCCGCCTGGGAAACGCCGGCTCTGGAACCGGCTCAGGTT
Source organism: Akkermansia sp. (assembly GCA_017477935.1). Taxonomy (GTDB): domain Bacteria; phylum Verrucomicrobiota; class Verrucomicrobiia; order Verrucomicrobiales; family Akkermansiaceae; genus Akkermansia. The sequence continues at coordinate 7,828 of JAFVIC010000040.1, forward strand.
TTTCTCATGCACGAACTCTGTGTGCCACTAGTCGAGCGCCAGGATGGTACGACTTCGTTTTTTCTCGATTTCCGCTCCGAAGATTCCGATGAAGTAGCAAACTGTCCCATGCTGAATCCTGACGCCGGTTGCATGCTGCCGCGCGATGAACGACCGTTCGAATGCCGAATCTGGCCCGTGCGAGTGATGCGAGATTCAAGTACCATTGTCATCGGTATTTATCGGGCGTGTCCGGCCATGAGCGCTGATTGTTTTGAAAAACTCAAACGTCACACGCTCGACAACCTGTTACCGGACATCTTAGCTTACGCCAAACGAAATCCGCGAGCTGTGCGAGAATTCAATACAGCTTACCAGATTATTTGGAGAAGTTAAATTTTAAGGTGAGTTCATGTTCCACGTGGAACATTTCAGAAGCCGAAGAATTTTCTTTGGCTTCTTTCTTTTTCAAGTTTGACCTTCGGCTTAGTGCAACCTGCGACATTTCGATTTTCGCTCGTCTTTGCAGACCGGACTTCACATGAAACCGGTCATCAAAAATCATTTTTGAAATCAGCTTGAGAATCGAACAGAGCCGTACAAGTAATAAGGAAAACTTAAATATCGACGTGAAGTCGTGTTCCACGTGGAACATTCGGTGAAATGATTATTTAAGCATATTTCATGTAACCGGGCGGGAAATCGCGTATCGGCAAATCAATTTAACCATCATGAAATTTTCATGAATCGTCGAAAATAAAAACTGAGCTGCGGATTCCGGAACAACTTCGAAGTTATCTTTCTGCACTCGACGTTCATTCACTCCATTCGTGATTTCATATTGCTGCTTTGCCATCATCATCATTGTTCCATGTAGAACATTCCTCATGTATACAGGACACCTCAAGACGTAAAATTGAACCATCGCTTAAGGATGAAAATGCCGGTGCAGGGGGTCAGAGCAACTCGGTTATCCTACAATTAAAATTTGCTCTCTTATTCTTACACATCACGCATAAGGCAAGGTGAGTCGTTCCGTTTTTCGCTCGAATTCGCTTTTTTTGTCCGGTTATCTCCACGAAAAGTCGTCAATGACGAAGAAATTTCCAAAATATACATAATCTATTTATTATTAATATATAAGGTATTTTTCTATTAGATTGCGAAATGGACACCCTTTTGGCGGGGCAGGGGGGCTGTTTTCACGTGCAAGGAACCAGAAAAGCTGTTGAAACGTGCCTACAAAAGCGCCGATTACGTCAAAAATAAGCCCGACTCAGCGGGGAAGGGGAGAGCAGGGGGGGCAAATTCACCCACGCGCGCGCGCGTAAAGCAGGCAGTACCCCCGGAACATATCCCACCTTATCTCTCTTTACTTACCTTTTCCATCCTTTCGGGAATAACCGGCGGCAGCATAAGCGTGACAGGGCGCACGGAGTTGCGGGCATTTTCAAGCCAGACATCGGCAGAGGCCGTGTAAACTTCCGCGCGCGCGGTAGCGAGTGCAATCTCGCATGCCTCCATAGCGCGCACCCAGGGTGTGATATAATGGGCACCTTGAGCCAGCACATCTTCGCGTGTACGCTGGAATTTGAGAAGGGCTTCCTCGGCCAGCTTGAGGGATTTGAGAGCATATTCTGTGTGCTTACGATCGGCTCTCAGGCGTGCGTAAAGGGCTGCACGCAGACAGTCGCGCACCAGCAGCACAGGGTCATTGCCGGGCAGAGCAGGGGATACTTCAGCGGCCTTGGCAGCGGCAGTAATCACGCCTTCACGGGCCGGTACAGGGCGTTTAATCAGTACACGCAGGGGCAGGGTACGGGCCTCCCAGCGCTGCAGAATAACAGCCGGTTCATGCAAGTGGTCACGGTCCAGAGGCATAGCCGTCAGGGCGCGTCGAGTGGCCAGGGCCTTGCCATCCATGCCGGCACTCCACATTGCCGTGGACACATACAGGCGCGCGGCCATGAGGGCACTGCTTTCCCACTCCGGTATATCCTTGCGGGTAGCACAGCGAGCGGCATTCATGAAATGCGGTACAGACTCCGCGGGTTTACCGCTGCGGTAGAGCAGGTGCCCTAAAAGGTGCGATGGTATGGGGTGGCCGGGCAACAGCTCCGCTGCTCGCTTTGCGGCAGCCAGAGCCTGCTCACTGATTTGCGGAGCACTTTCCTCGGCATACGCGCGCACGAAGCAAACCAGGGCATCATCCGGGTATTCGGCATAGAGCTGCTCCGCCAATTTCAAGGCACGCTCCTGCAGCGGGCGCACGCGTCCATCAAGTTCATAGCCTACATCGACGCAGTGCAGCAACAGCGCACCCCAGCAGGCTGACAGGGTATCGCGACGGTACTGCTCAGCGCGACGGCAAAAATCCTCTGCCGCTCCCATCTTATCATTGGTGAGCAGTTTCAGGAACGTGGCCAGGTAAAATGTCTCCACCGGCGTGGAGGGCAGGGAATTAATGCGCTCCGTCAGCGCCGCCAAACTCTCGGCGCGGCGGGCGGGGTCGGGCTCGGTCATCAACTGCCCGACATAAGCCAGGGAGCACATGTCATCTGCCGCAACGGCGCGATTAAAGTGCAGGCGGGCAGATTCTTCCCACCCGAGCAGCAGGTCCAGCATACCGGCCTGCATGCTGCGCTGAGCCTCGTCATTCATCGTGGCGAGGGGCAACTGCAGGGTGTATTCGCTACGCGCCGGGGCAGGGGATTGAGGGGTTACATCAGCCGCTGCCACGAGGGCAGCGGCTGCGAAAAACAGTGCTGATTGTTCCACATGGAACATAAGCCTTACATGCGCTCAGGCATTTCGATACCGAACAGTCCCATACCCTGCTTGAGCACGCGAGCGGTCAGCTCGCAAAGGGCCAGGCGGCTTTCGCGCACGGCACCCTCGCTCTTGAGCACGGGGCAGGCCTCATAGAAGCTGTGGAACGCGCGGGCAAGGTCATACAGGTAGGCAGCCAGCAAGTTCGGTCGGCAATCGTCGAGCGTAGCAGGCACAACCTCAGCAAAGCGCACGAGCATGCGGGCGAGGTGAATCTCGGCATCTTGACTCAGGGTCAGCTCAGCGGGTGCGATGAACGCGCCCTCAATCTTGCGGAAGATAGAGCGCACACGCACATAGCTGTTCTGCAGATAGGGAGCGGTGTCGCCGGAGAGGGAGAGCATCTTGTCCCAGTCGAAAATATAGTCGCTCATGCGGTTCTGGGAGAGCTCGGCAAACTTGATGGCACCCACGCCGACAATCTGAGCCACGCGTGTTTTCTCATCGGCGGGCATGTCGGGGCTCTTCTCCTCAACCACCTTGGTGGCACGAGCCACGGCTTCATCGATAACATCCTGCAGGCTGACGGTATCGCCACTACGTGTCTTGAAGGGGCGGCGGTCCTTACCGAGAATCGAACCGAAGGCCACATGGCGGAAATCACCCGTCACGCCGCGCATGCGCTCGATGTCGAAAATCTGCTTGAAGTGCTTGTCCTGCGGGGCACCTACCACATACCAGATGGAATCCGCATTGAAGTTCTGAGTACGATAATCGAGGGTGGCAAGGTCGGTCGTGGCGTACAGGAAACCGCCATCCGCCTTGCGGATGATGGCCGGCACGGGAACCCACTCGCCATTCTTCTGCACCAGGAAGGGGTCATTCTGCGGCTTGTGGAAACCATCGGAGAACACGCAGATAGCCCCCTCACTCTCGCGGGCAATCCCCTTGGCAATCAGGTCATCGACCAGCGGGGCCAGCGCATCATTGTACGCGCTCTCACCAAGCCAGTAGTCGAAGGAGATGTTGAGCTGGGCGTAGATTTTTTCAAGCCCGATTTTCGTCACCTCAATGCAGCGCTTCCAGATGTCGAGGTTCTCAGGGTCGCCGCTCTGCAGTTTCACCAGCTCAGCCTTGCAGATAGGCAGCAGGGCTTCATCTTCCTTGCACTTGGTGTTAACGGTTTTGTAGACGCTGAGCAGGGCTTCGATGGGGTCTTTCTCCAGCTCAGCGGCATCGAGTATATTTTTCCAGCCCCACAGAATCATACCGAACTGTGTACCCCAGTCACCGATGTGGTTGTCGGTGATGACGGTGTGCCCCATGAAGCGGGAGATACGGGCCAGGGTGTCACCGATGATAGTACTGCGGATGTGGCCCACGTGCATGGGCTTGGCTACATTCGGAGCGGAGAAGTCGATAACAAGCGTTTTGGGCTGCGCCGTCACCGCCACCCCCAGGCGCTCATCGCTGAGCATGGCTGCTGCCTTGCCGGCAAAGAATTCGGGGCGCACGCGGAAGTTGATGAAGCCGGGGCCGGCTATCTCAAGCGTAGCCAGTTCGCTGTCGCCGAAAGCCTCCACCACCTGCGTGGCAAGGGCACGCGGGTTGGTGCGCACCTGCTTGGCCAGCACCATGGCGGCATTGCTCTGGTAGTCACCGAAGCGCAGATCCTGAGACGGCGTAACAGCCGGTGCAAATCCCTGCGGCAGGTTCTCACCCAGCACGCTCTGCAAAGCGGCCAGGAGCTTCTCTGAAAGTTGGGTCGGTATCGTCATGTTCGCGGCTTTTATACACTCTTACACGCGTTTTGTCAATCTTTAATCGCTGTTTCGGCCCGCTTTTGTCATCAGAATTCAACATTTCAGCTTACCTTAGTATATCGCTCTTGTGCCACAAGAGAACGTTGATTTTTTACCCGAACTGTAATCAACTGTATTTCAATATACGCAATAGCCATTTATCTATCTGTTTCGCGTGTCACACGCCTGTGGAACACGAAAAATCTTGCATGCACGGAATGCCTGTGCTATATACATACCCAGCTGCTGTGCACGTGACGCGTGGTTCAATAGGCCCGGACCGTTATAAATACACAAGGGGCACCAAAGCTAAATGGGTTTAATGTTCCGTCCTTCGGGGATACCTCAGACAAACCCGGCTCCGCACCCACCTACGTTCAGGGAACGTGGCTCTCATACCACTGACGGTACAGCGGTGTCCTTTCAGCGTCCTCCCCCTCACCTCCATCTTGGTCGTGAGGGGGAGTTCCTTTTGTATAAAGTAAAACTTATTTTATTAAAATAATCACTTCTTTCTACCATATAGATTCGAGAAATGCAGCATTTCGGCAGGGGAGTAAAACAGACATTTCGCGCGCGCACGCAGTATATGCTTTTCACCGGGCATGAAATATGGTAGAGTGAGGGACATGAAAAAGAGCACTCTCACGCTGCTGATACTGTCTGCCGTCACGGGCGGCATGCTGTCTTCCTGCGCCTATATGCAGACGCACAAGAACATCGATGAAATGGCCCACACCTACCGTGCCAGCGAACTGAAAACGGACAATTTGTCGCTGCACCGCAAAGACGGCCAGTGGTACATCAGCGCCCCTGCGGGTGATTACAAGAAGAGATACCCCATCATTCACGATGACATCTTCACCAAAAACGACAACGACCCCACCTACAAGCTGAAACAGGCTTACGACGGGCGAAACTATTACCCCATCTCCGCCGGCACGGCTGCCAGCCTGCAGCGCAAGGACGGTTATGCTCTGACGAATGGTCTTGTCACCGAAATCATCTCTCAGGGCAAGCCGGGTATCACTGAGCTGCCCGGGGCTGCCACATACCCCATTCGGGCCGAAATAGCCGACGGCAACCAACCTGCCATCATCGTCACCTCGCGCACACCGGAGAAAACCCCCATAGCGGTCAAGGCTGTCTCCGGCATTGACATGTGCACTGTCGATGTGGCCGGCAGTCTTGTCTACAACGTGGCTATCCCCTTTATGGCTCCCTTCCGATTCTTCTGGGAATTCTTGACCGAAGATTGATAACCAATGTATTATAAAGTTATTCACAAAATTTGTCAATAAGTCGGTGAATAAGTATGTGAATAGTGTTGTGAATAAGATAATGTTCACGAAAAGTGCGGGTTATTCCCGACGTCATTCACAATTCTGAGCTAGATTAACTGATTGACTTCTAAAATTATAGAACAGTTATTAGACTTATTCACATAACTGAATATGATGAATTTTAAAATATAAATTTATTCTTTATTCACTGAATGGGGAAAGTCAGAGTGAGCTTCGCGGCGTCTTCACCCTATTGACAAAGGAAACGAAAGCTATAGAATAGAGGTATGGAAACGTACGGAATGGATCAGGACAGTCTCTGGATGACACGTGCACTGGAGCTGGCACATAAGGGCCTGGGCACCACCAGCCCGAATCCGCCTGTCGGTGCTGTCATCGTCAAAGACGGCAAGCTGCTGGGTGAGGGTTGGCATGAGAAAGCAGGCGAGCTGCATGCTGAGCGCCGGGCACTGAATCACGCACGCATGCGTGGGAACGAGGAAGCCCTGCGTGGTGCTACCATGTATGTGACCCTGGAACCCTGTTCCAGCTACGGGCGAACCCCGCCCTGTACCGAGGCTATTATCGAGGCCGGTATCAAGCGCGTGGTCTATGGGGCCGTTGACCCGGATGAGCGCCACAGCGGCCGTGCAAACGGTATTCTGACCGCACATGGCATACGGGTGCGCAGCGAGTGCTGTTCGGCGGCCTGTGAGCTGCTGCTGCGCCCGTGGGTGTGGTCGTTGCAGCACCGTCGGCCCTGGATTCGAGCCAAGGTTGCCAGCACGATGGACGGCCGCATGACCCGCGCCGGGCTGAAGTGGCTGAGTTGCCCGGAATCCGTACGCTTTGCGCACCAGATGCGCCTGGAGAGCGATGCCATACTTGTGGGCGGCAACACCCTGCGCACCGATAACCCCGCGCTGACTATCCGCCACCCGTACCGTGAGGTGCCGCTCATTAAGCAGCAGCCTTGGCGCATAGTGATGACGAAAGACAGCACTTCCCTGCCTGAAAATGCCAAGGTGTTTACCGACAAGGATTGCGAGCGCACCATCATTCGTGAGGATGTGGGCAATCTGCGCGCCATGCTTGAGGAGCTGTATGAGAAGTACGGTATCGTGAACCTCATGCTTGAGTGTGGCGGTCGACTGCTGCGTACTTTTATGGAAGAAGGGTTGGTGAATGAATGGGTACAGATTGTGACCCCACAAATCTGCGGCGGGCCGGATCTGCTTTTGCCGGGCTACTACCTGCCTACAGAGCGGCGTTTTGAGCAAGAAGAGCTTATACCCAGCGGCTGCGATATCATCGTGCGCGGCTTAATTCACTGATATGAAGCTGCTCTGTACCTCTGACTGGCACTTGGGCAACCGACTGATGGAGCGCAGCCGCCATGGCGAGTTTGCGGCTTTTCTGGAGTGGTTGCTCGGTGTTATGCAGCAACAGGGGGCGGAGGCCCTGCTGGTGAGTGGGGATATTTTTGATAATCGCGACCCCGGTGCACCGGCGCTGGAGGCATTCAGCCAATTTCTCAGCCGGGCGGATTCCACGGGTTGCCGCCGGGTAATCATGACTGCGGGCAACCATGACGGTGTGCCGGTGTTGGAGGCCATGCAACCCCTGTTGAATCGCTATGGGGCAGATTTGGTTTACCGGCTCACGGTCGACACGGCGGCGGATTGTCTGCTGCCGCTCAGCGGGGCGGATGGCGAGGTGGCGGCGCTGGTGTGTGCCGTACCCTTTTTGCGGCCTGCTGAGGTTGCCAGGCGTTGCAGTGCAGGGGAGTCTGCACAGGCCTACACCCTGGGCGTGCAGGATGTGCTGGCAGCCGTTGCGGACCACGCCCGTGCCTGGCATACGGCCCACCCCGGCAAACCTGTCATCTGCATGGCTCACATGAGCGTGAATGGTGTCGCCCCTACCGCCAGCACCGAGCAGGTTTACATAGGCGGTGTGGAGGTTTTGCCGGCAGGGGTGTTCGACAGCGTGTTCGATTATGTGGCACTCGGCCATATACACCGCGGGTATTCACTGAGTGATGGCAGGCTGCGCTATTCCGGCAGCCCGCTCCCCATGGGGGTGGATGAAGCAGCATACCCTCACCATGTCTTGCTGGTGGATGTCACGGCACAGGGCGTGAGTGTGCAGCCCATTGAGGTGCCGGTCTTTACCTGCTATGCTGCTGAGCACTGCGTTACAGATGAGCAACTGGCAGCCCTGCCTCAGAAATTGCAGCAACTCTCCGCCGCACATGGCGGGGCGCCGGTGTACCTGCAGTTGCACTATACCGGCAGCGGGGTGACGGATTTGGGGGCCTGGGTCAGCGAAAACCTGCCTGTCGGGCTGGTACCCCACTGCCGCCTGTCACAGTACCGCCCCGGTAGCGGGGTGCATGAACTCACAGACCCTGCGCTTGATACCCTTCCAACGGTGCAGGAAGTCTTCGAACGCAAGCTGGCCGCCTGGCAACAGACGGGTGAACCCCTGAGCGAAGAGCAACTCGCTACCCTTCGCTCACTCTTTGCCACTGCCTATCGGGAGGCTGACCATGAGGATTGAAAAACTGAGCTTCTGCAACATCAATTCCCTGGCCGGGAAATTCGAGATTGACTTCACCCATCCCGAACTGGCCGGGCCGGGTATTTTCGCCATCACCGGTCCTACCGGCGCGGGGAAAACCAGTATACTCGATGCCATAGCCTTCGCCCTGTACGGCAAATCCCCCCGCCAGCGCGGTGTGAGCAAGGGCAGCAATGAGCTGATGAGCCATGGCACTAATCATTGCTTTGCGGAGGTGCAGTTCGAGCAGGGCGGGCAGCATTATCTTGCTCGTGCAGAGCAGAAACGCGCCCGCCGCGGTGCGAATAACCCCTTTTCAGAGGCTCGTTATGAGTTGCGCCGCCTGGCGGCCGATGGACAAGTGGAGTTACTCACGAACAGCAAGCGCGAGTTCGACCGTCTGGTACCTCAATATACCGGGCTGAGTTTCAATAACTTTTCACGTTGTATGATGCTGGCGCAGGGCGAGTTTGCCGCTTTTCTGCGGGCGAATGAAAGTGAGCGGGCGGAAGTGCTCAGCACCATCACCGGCACTGATATCTACATGCGAATCGGTGAGGTGGTGCATGCCCGTGTGGCCGCTGTGGACAGCAAGCTCAGCGACCTGAAGTCCCTGCCGCAGTGGGATGACGAACTGCGGGAGCAAAAGGTACGCATGAAAGATGCCGCCGCCGCTGAACTGAAAGATACCGTTGTGCAGCTCACCCACACACAGGAATGCTTGAAATGGTTGGCCGAGCGTGATAAGCGCGCTGCTGCTCTGGACTCTGCCAAACAGCAGCTGGCCGTGGCCACCGGGCAGTGGCTGGATTTCGGCAATCAATCGGCAGAGGATTTGAAATGGGCGGAGTCCGCGCTGGTCGTGCAATCGGTGGCCACAGCCACGGAGCAACTGCATGGCCAGGTACAGGCCATGCAGGCTGACCGACAACAGGCTGAGCAAAATGCCGTGCAGGCTCAGCAAGAGCGCATGCAGCTGGAACAAGTGCTCTGCCAACAACACGCCGTTTACCAACAGAGACTTGCCACGCTCGATGCTGCTCTGAAGGAAGTTCGTGAGCACATGCGCCCGCAGGAAGAGCGACTGAATGTCACCCGCGAACATGCACTGAAACTGGCTGCCGCCCTGGAGCACGATGACGGTGAACTCAGAAAAATGGCCAATCAACTGGCAGCCATTGCTGAAAATATCAATACCCGTCAGGCCGGGCTGGCAGCCTTTCAGGCAGAGCTTGACGCTCTCGGGCAGGATTCCGTCACCCCCGAACAACTCACCCTGCTGCAGGCCCGTTTGGGTGACTGGCAGCGCCAGCGCGGCTCAGCTGAGCACTTGCCGCCGGCGGAGGAAATATCCACTCAACTGACAGCCGCCCGTGAGCAGTTACCTGCGCTGAAAACGGAGCTGGAGCGGCGCCGCAGCATAGCTGAACTCAGGCGCCGACAGCTCGATATAGAGGGGCAGCTGGCAGCACTTTACCTTGATTTCCGTGAGGGGCGCTTGCCCTGCTGCCCCTGCTGCGGTGCTACCTCACCCGGTGAACGCCATGTGCTGCCCGATGCTGAGGTACAGGCCGCCGAACAGGCTGCCGGTGCAGCTGCAACAGCTCTTCAGCAGCTCGAAACCCATATCACCAAGCTCGAGAACTGCAACCGCCTGGCTCAGTTCCGCACGGCATTCTGCACAGCCCTGGTCGATTGCGGTTTGCCGCCGGTGCAGGATTGTGCGGCCGCAGCTCAGTTGGTACAGCACTTAACTGCCCGCCATCGCACCGCAACCGACCTGCGCCAACGTACGGAGAAGCTCGGCGCTGAACTCGCTGAACTCAATTCGCAGTTCGAGCAGCAGAAAATCCGTGTGGGCGAAAAGACCCGAATCTTCGCGCAGGCGCAAGAGCAAGCTCAACATGCAGCAGATGAAGTGCAGGCTCTCTCAACATCCTTCACAGAACGATGGGGTAACAAAACCGCATCCGGGCTCGAAGCTGAACTTGCCGCCGAGCAGAAAAAAATCCATGAACAGATGGAGCGCGAGCGTGACAAGCTCCGCTCTCTCAAAACAAAAGAAACCGGAACAACGGCTACCCTGCAGGTTTTGCAGCAAAATCTTGCCTCGCTCAGTGAACAATACGAAAAAAGTAAATCCGATTTTACTGAAAAACGCGCTGAGCAGGGATTTGCTGATGAAGGTGCCTATCGCGCTGCTGCCGAGCAGTTGCTGCCACGGTTGGAAGAGCTGCGCCGGGAACATCATCGCCTGAAAGAGCAGCTGGCCACCGCTACGGTTCTGCTGGAGCGCGAGCAGAAAGCCTGCGCCGAGCACCTGGCGGCTGACCCGCTGATCGAAGGGGAGGGGGTCGAAAGTCTCCGTGAGCGGGAGTCTGCCCTCAGCTCTACCAGAAATCAGCAGCAGGAACTGCTCACTACTATGCTGGGCGAAATTGTTGCGGATGACAACGCACGGCTGGCCAATGAGGCGGTAAAGGCTCAGCGGGAGGCTCTGATGGTCGAGCGCGCGCAGCATGACCTGCTCAAGCGAGTGCTGGGCGATAAGAAGGAAGGATTCAAACAATACGCGCAGCAGATTACCTTCGACATGTTGCTGCACCGTGCGAACGCCGAGCTGCGTCACCTGAGTGAACGCTATGAACTGCGCCGCAACCCGATGCGTGACAATGGGCTGGGGCTCATGGTCATCGATTCCGCACTCGGTAACTCCCAAGGCCGCGATTGTTCCAACCTGTCGGGCGGTGAGAGTTTCATCGTCAGTCTGGCACTGGCACTGGGGCTTTCGCGCATGGCCGGCAGCACGCGCATTGATTCGCTGTTCCTCGATGAAGGTTTCGGCACACTTGACCGCGATACTCTGTCTCACGTGCTGCGCAGCCTGCAGAAACTTCGCGCCGACGGTAAGATGGTCGGCATCATCTCCCACGTTGAGAGCCTGAGTGACCGTATACCCGCCCGAATTCAGGTTACCCCCGGTCGCGGCGGGCGCTCCACGCTCTCCGGCCCGGGAACGATGAAAAAATCAGACTGACTCGCAGAGCGAGTCAATTTCACCGGTCGTCGTCAGGCGGCCGATATAAGACTTTTTCAGATACGTCTCCCCCACCGTGTCGCAGAAAAATTTTGACACGGGGAGGTGATATAGGGTAGTATGGGTGGCAAGATGAAACTGGTAAGCTGGAATGTAAACGGACTTCGCGCGACTCTGGGCAAAGGGCTTGCGGAGAAGATGGATGGCCTGGCACCCGATGTGCTTTGCCTGCAAGAGATTAAGGCTCGCCCGGAGCAGGTGGCGGATCTGTGGCTGGCGAGTTGGCCGCACGCTCTGTGGAACCCGGCGCAGCGGGCCGGGTATTCGGGGGTGCTGATTCTTTCCCGCGTGGCACCACTGAGTACCACTACCGGCATAGGTGTGCCGGAGCATGATACTGAAGGCCGCGTGGCTACCATGGAGTTTGAGGATTTTTATCTCGTGAACTGCTATACGCCGAACTCACAAAACGAGCTGGCTCGCCTGCCTTACCGTCAGGAGTGGGACACCGCCTTCCGCACCTATGTTGCCGGTCTGGCTGAGAAAAAGCCGGTGGTCATCTGCGGTGATCTCAATGTGGCTCATGAAGAAATTGACCTGGCCCGCCCGGCTGCCAACCATTTCAGCGCCGGATTTTCGGATGAGGAGCGCGCCGGTTTCACTGCGCTGCTGGGAGCCGGTTTTGCGGATACGTACCGTCGCTTGCACCCGGATGAGCAGGGGGCCTATACGTGGTGGAGTTTCCGTGGGGGTGCCCGCGCGCGGAACGTGGGCTGGCGTATCGACTACTTCTGCGTGAGCGAGAGATTCCTGCCCCGGGTGACGGCAGCGCGGATTCATGCCGATGTAACCGGCTCCGACCACTGCCCCGTGTCGCTGGAGCTCAGCTGATATGGAGTCTTGAAACTGAAGTTTACACGATTCATGGCAACAAGTGCAGCCCTCATCACCGCGGCTGGCGCCGTGCTGTATGCCCTGCTGGGTGAACCGCGTAACCTGCAGGTGCAGGAAGTCACCGTGCCCTTGCCCGGCTGGGCGGCCGATGCAGCACCCGCCCGTGTGGTGCTGATGGCTGATTTGCACGTCGGGCGAGCCGATGGTGAGTGGGTGGACGAGCAGGTACGCAGTGCCTGCGCTCTGAAACCCGAAGCCGTAATTCTGCTGGGCGACTACCACAAGGGCGCGGATGATACCCTCAACATGCCCATGGAAGAGCTGGCCCGCCGACTGGCCCCACTGCGGGAACAGTGCCCTGTCTATTATATACTCGGCAATCATGATCTGAGGGGCCGTGCCGCCGTGGTGAAAGAACATTTTGACGCCCGGGGCTTCACCTCAGTGGAAGGAGGGGAAGCACAGCTGCAATTTGCCAACGGCTGCCGGGCTCTCCTGCGCGGATTCACCTTCCGACAGGAGTACCAGAGTGCGGGCGCTCAGCGAAAGCGATTTTCCGCAGAGGCTCTGCCTGCCGACCAACCGCTGCTGGTAGCCAGCCACAACCCCTACCATTTCATGCGCTACGAATTGCAGGGGGCCCTTGTGCTCAGCGGGCACACCCATGGCGGCCAGGTTTGCTGGCCCGGTGGTCAACCCGTGAAGAAGTTCGGCCGCTGGTCGCACGACATGTTGCAAGCCGGCTTGCACGCCGGCAAGGCACCGGGGCAGCAAATCTACATCAGCCGAGGTTCGGGCACCAGCTCATTCCCCGTGCGTATCTTCTGCCCGCCGGAGATTACACTGCTGTTGCTCACCGGGAAAAACTCCCCGTCATAAATAGCCGCGACTTTGCCCCTTTGCGTACCGGTATGCACAATATGTGGCGGTGGTGCGAAAAAAAGTGTGTTAAATATGGAATATGATTACATTTGTGCTTGCGTTGATGAAAAAAAATAGGTAAAATGCAGAAAAACCGAAGGAGCACCAAGATGAAATTCGCATTAGCCAAACAAGTACTGCTGGATGGTCTGAACAAGGTGGCCGGTGTGGTATCCACCCGCCCCAGCATGCCCATACTCTCCAATGTGCTGCTCGAGGCCGCCGATGGCGTGCTGAAGCTCACAACCACGAACATGGAGCTCACCATTCTGGCAAAGGTGCCCTGCAATGTGGATTCCCCCGGTGCCATCACCCTGCCGGCCAAGAAGCTCCAGAGCATCATCCGCGAAATGCGTGACGGCGAGGTAGCTATCGATACCAAGGGTTCCATTGCCACCATTCGTTGCAACCGTGCTCAGTTCAAGCTTAACGGTCTGCCGGCGGAGGAGTTCCCCAGCCTGCCCGTGTTCAAAGAGGCTCGCGAGTTCAAGGTGCCCCAGGCCATGCTTAACCGTGGTTTCCGCTATACGGAGTTCGCTATTTCCAACGATGGCACGCGTTACATTCTCAATGGTATCTACACCTGCTTCCAGGATGGTAAGCTCACTCTTGTGGCTACGGACGGTCGCCGTCTGGCTCTTTTCGAGAACGAGCTTGAGTTCCCGGAATCTCAGCAGGTGGCTATCGACTTGCCCAGCCGTGCCGTGGCTGAGGTTCACCGCCTGCTTGGCGATGCCGGTGATGTGATGGTGCGCATTACCTCCAACCAGGCTTCCTTCGACTTCGGCGACACCCTGCTGGTCACCAAGCTCATCGATGGTAATTATCCGAACTACCGTCAGGTTATCCCCACCCGCAAGAACGAGCGCATTATCATGTCGGCCTCTGAGCTGAATGAAACCGTGCGCCGCGTCTCCCTGCTCTCGGCAGAGAAGGCCAACACCGTGCGCTTCCGCTTCGCTCCGGGCGTGATGGAGGTGCAGTCCAGCGCCGCTAACCTGGGTGAGGCTAACGAAGAGATGCCCATCGACTACGATGGCCGCGAGATTGCCATTACCTTCAACGCTGACTTCATCCTCGCGCCGCTGAAGGCCGTGGGCGATGGTGAGGTGATACTTGACCTCATCGACTCTTCCAGCCCCGGCGTCATGCGCGTGGCAGATGAGTTCCTCTACGTGCTCATGCCCATGCACCTGAGCTGAGCAGCGCAGAGCACATACCGAACAGATTTTTCATAATACAGGGGTTCGGGGGGAGAAGCGGGCAGGACGTTCCGCATCTCCCCCCAATTTTTTTGCAGATACTGGGCTTTAATACTGCCGTCGCACCGTGACGGCAATTTCAATATTGCCGCAGGCAATAATTTCAATGGCGGCGTAAGCCGCCAATTTCACTGCGAGTGTAGCGAGCAATTTCACCGGCTGCTCCGGCAGCCGATAAACAGGAATAATGCTGCCGTCGCCCGCAGGCGGTTCGACCTTCGTACATGAAAAATCCCCCACGCCATCGGCAGTGGGGGATTTGAAAAGGAAACGAGCTGTGGTAGCTTTTACTTATCTTCAGTCGTGCTGTCGTCGTCATCCTCATCGTCATCATACACCTCGATGGTGCGGCGCATGCGGCGGGTGAGGAAGGGGCGGACGATGAGACCGTAGCCCAGGTAGCACAGGAAGATGATGGCCGGTGCAATCCAGGGGAAGCAGACGAAGGCGCAGATGGCAGCAGCCACCAGCAGGATAGCGGTGATAGTGCCGCGCTTTTCGAAGTTCACATGCTTGAAGCTGG
This sequence comes from Akkermansia sp., assembly GCA_017477935.1. GTDB lineage: Bacteria > Verrucomicrobiota > Verrucomicrobiia > Verrucomicrobiales > Akkermansiaceae > Akkermansia. The sequence goes on from JAFVIC010000040.1 coordinate 22,860, forward strand.
GGTAGATGACTCGGCTCATCATGAGCAGAGAAACCACCGCCATGGTGCCGCCCATGGTGTATTGCCAGAACGGCTCAATGTTCAGGTTGCGGTTGCAGGTGAGGTCAATAACGAGGTACATGGTGCTTACTACGGCGCCGGCAGCCATGGGGACGGGAAGTCCCACGAAATCCATGCTCTGGTTGGGTTTCTTGGGGGCAGCGGCCATGCAGTTGAAGCGTGCCAGGCGCAGAGAGGCACACAGCAGGTAAAGCACGGCAATACCCATGCCGAAGGCGTCAGGCAGGTCGAAGAGCACGGCGCGAGCCAGCAGCATGGCCGGTGCCACGCCGAAGGAAATCACGTCGGCTATCGAGTCGAACTCGCGGCCGAAGGGGCCGTCTGCCCTGCACATGCGGGCTACGCGGCCATCGAGCAGGTCAAATATGCAGGCGGCGAAGATGAGGTAGGTCGCTTGTTGGTAGTAGTCGAAGGCCTCGGGTGAGCCGTCCTGAAATGCCATGCCCTTGAAGATGGTGAGTATGGCGAAGAAGCCGCACAGCAGGTTGCCTGCCGTGAGCATGTTAGGCAGAATGGGGATTTTCGGTTCGTCCGGGTAAACCGGAGGTTGTGGTAATTTATGAGCCATGGTCGTGAGTTGTGGTTGTTTGGTTAAGAGAGAGTTTCAGTGGCTTTGGCAAGCAGGTCGGCCTTGCCGGCCAGGTCTTTACCCGAGCCGCGAGCCATGTCGGCCTTGCCGCCGCCCTTACCGCCCACGATGGGGGCGAGCGTGCGGATAAGGTCGCCGGCTTTCAGCCCGGCTGCCTGAGCCGCGCTGCCGCAATAGGCGCCCAGCGAGAGGGTGCTGCCGTCATCGGCCACCAGGAAGGCGGCGGCCTCGTAGTGGCGTTTGCGCAGGCCGTTGAAGAGCTCGGTGAGCAGGTCATTGCCACCCTCGGCGGCGATGACGACGTTGCCGCCGGTGAGCTGCTCTGCCAGCAGGGCATCCGCCAGACCGGCAGCAGCGGCAGAGAGGGCTTTCTTCAGGCTCTTGTCGGCTTCGAGAGCGGCTTCTTTGAGCTTGTCGCAATAGGCGTTGTACTCATCGAGCAGAGTGTTCACCTCGCAGATATCGCGTGACTGCACAGCTTTTTCGCCGGGGTGGTTGTCGCTGGTGGGTACGGGGATGGTGGGTTTGCCGAGTTTTTCGAGCTTGCTGTTAGCGAGGCTGAGCTTCTCGAGGCTGTCTTTGCACTCGGGCAGGCGGGCCTTCACCATGTCTTTCACGATGGCCAGACCAGCAGCACCGGCAGCGGCCTCGATTCGGCGCACACCGCTGGCGATGGCACCTTCGCTCTTAATCTTGAAGAAGCCGATTTGACCGGTCGCGGGGGCGTGAGTACCGCCGCAGAGCTCCATCGACACGCCGTTGAAGTTGCCGGCCTCACCGCCGACCTGTACCAAGCGCACAACATCGCCGTACTTGTCGCCGAAGAACTGACAGACTTCGGGGTGTTTGCGGATTTCGGTCATGGGGTACTCGCGGCAGCAGATGGCGAGGTCCTCCTGCACCCACCGGTTGACGAGTTCTTCGACGCGGCGCAGGTCTTCCTTGGAAATGGCACCGCTGTTGACGTCGAAACGCAGGCGGTCGGCATCCACCAGCGAGCCCTGCTGGGCGATGTCATCGCTCACGAGGGTGCGCAGAGCCTTGTGCAGCAGGTGGGTGGCGCTGTGGTGGCCCTCGATGGCGCGGCGGCGCTCAGGGTCAATGCTCAGTACCACACTTTCACCCACGGCGGGGCGCACACCGTCTGCCACGGCAATCAGGTGGGCACGGGCCTGGCCGATTTGCTGCACAGCCAGTACGGGGGCGCTGTCGCCGCCTGCCTGCAGGGTGCCGCCATCGCTGACTTGGCCACCCATTTCGGCGTAGAAGGGGGTTTTGTCGGTGATGATGAAGAGCATGTCATCGGCCTCGTGCACCTCGGTGACGGTGGCGGTGGTGCTGTCTTCCGTATAGCCGGTGAAGGCGGTCACGGCATCGGTCTTCAGCTCCAGGGCGCGTACAACCTGCTTTTTCTGTGCAGCCTTGGCGCGCCGGCGCTGTTCTTCCATCAGGGTCTCGAAGCGGGCGGTGTCGACCGTCAGGCCGCGTTCACGAGCCATGAGCTCAGTGAGGTCGATGGGGAAACCGTAGGTGTCGTAGAGCTTGAAGGCGAAGTCGCCACTCACGGTGCCGGTGGCTGCTACCTCTTTGTCGAAGAGTTCCAGACCGCGGTCGAGAGTTTCGTTGAAGCTGGTTTCCTCGCGCAGCAGCACCTCTTTGATGGTGGCGGCACGGCTTACCAGCTCGGGGAACACGCAGCCCATTTCGGCAGCCAAGGTGTCCACCAGTTCGCTGAGGAAGGGTTTTTCCAGCCCCAGGCTGCGCCCGTAGCGCACGGCTCGGCGCAGAATGCGGCGCAGCACATAGTTGCGGCCGTTGTTGCCGGGTAAGATACCGTCTGCAATCGAGAAACTCAGCGTGCGGATGTGGTCGGCGATCACGCGAAAGGCGATGCTTTCCTTCAGCGTGGCAGCGTTGTCGGCCGTGGCGTCCTGCGGGTAGATGTCCGCATAGGTGCGGCCGGAGATTTCCTCAATACGGCGGAAAAGCGGGCGGAAGACGTCGGTGCTGTAGTTCGACACGCGGCAGTTGAAGTCGGTGAAGCCCTTGGTGCACTGAATCATGGCGCAGGCGCGCTCGAAGCCCATGCCCGTGTCTACATGGCAGGCGGGCAGGTTGCGGAAGGTGCCGTCGCTCTCGGCATTGTACTGAATGAAGACGAGGTTCCAGATTTCGATGCACTGGGGGCTGTCTTGGTTGACGAGACTGCCCTGGGTGTTGCCCTCGGGGGTGAGGTCAATGTGCAGCTCGGAGCAGGGGCCGCAGGGGCCGGTTTCGCCCATCATCCAGAAGTTGTCTTTCACACCGCCGTTGACGATGTGTACGTTCGGGTCGAGCCCCTTGCTGCGGAAAAGGGGTGCCCAGGTGTCCCAGGCCTCCTGGTCGAACTCGCCGGGGTCGCCCTTGCTCTTGTCGGGGCAGTAGACGGTGGCGTACAGGCGCTCAGCGGGGAACCCCCAGCGCTCAATCACCAGCTCCCAGGCCCCGGCGATGGCCTCTTTCTTGAAGTAATCGCCGAA
>JAFVIC010000041.1 GCA_017477935.1 Akkermansia sp.
ACCGCCCTTGGCGGGGGTGGAGATGGGCACGAGATTGCGCGTGGCCTTGGGCTTGAGGTCAAAGGCAATGAAGGCCTCAGCACAGCCGTTTTTGTTCTTTTTGGCGTTCTGGAAAGACTGCCAGCCACTCTGGTCTTCGCCGTCTTCCTCATACTTATACTGCGAGCTCTCGTAGTTGAGTGCCACCGTGCAGCCGGTGAGGTCAGCCGGAGCCAGATCACCGCCGACTGCCGGGGTGGGCTCGGGGTCACTTTCCTCGGGGTCGGCACTCTCAGGGCCCGGGGTGGGCTCGGGGTCACTTTCCTCGGGGTCGGCACTCTCAGGGCCCGGGGTGGGCTCGGGGTCGCTTTCCTCGGGGTCGGCACTCTCAGGGCCCGGGGTGGGCTCGGGGTCGCTTTCCTCGGGGTCGGCACTCTCAGGACCCGGGGTGGACTCGGGGTCGCTTTCCTGCGGGTCAGCGCTCGCGGTACCGGGGGGCGGCTCGGCAGTAGGTGCGGCCTCGCCTGTCGGCTCGCCGACAGGCTCCGGAGCGGGCACACCCTCGGGGCGCCACTTGGCAGCCTCTGCGGGGTCAGCTTCCACACCTACGCCCCACTCATAGCACTCGGCGAGCTTGATAGCGGCCTCTCTATGCCCCTGCTCTGCAGCTGTGCGCAGGTGCTCTACGGCTTTTACAAAGTTCATGGGCACGGAGCGGGCGGCATAGTAGCTCATGCCAAGCTTGTAGCTGGCATCCACTATACCGGCCTCGGCATATTCGGTGTACCAGTCGATGGCGGCCACGGGGTCAGTAGGAGCATCGGCTCCGTTGTTGTAGCGTTCTTCGGGTGTAGGCTCAGGCGCAGGCGCAGGCGCAGGCTCGGGCTCGGGGGCGGGTTCAGGCTCCGTAGTGGCAGGGGTATCTGCTGAGGGAGCGGTAGTGGCCTCCGCGGAGGTCGGCGTTTCGGGCTGTGTGGCAGCGGCTTGCTCACCAGCAGAGCCGGCGGCCGGGGTATCGGTGCTTTCCTCCTGCCCGCAGGAGGCGAACAGCAAAGCCAGCGTGGCCAGGGTATAGCGAGTTATGGGTTTCATAATCGTGTGTTTGGTGTGAAATGAGGCGAGTTATTGAGCTTCAGGGAGCCTGAAGTCAGCTTCTTTCAGGGTTATATTTACGTTGCGTATGATGGTCTCCTCGCAACTGGCGCCGAGGGTTTCCTGCGCCGTGGCCGTGGTGGGAGAGTCGAAGGTAAGACTGAGCAGGTGAGCGCCATCGCCCATGTAGTTGACGAGCAGGTTGCACACCTGTTCAGAGCTCAGGCGGTCAGCATAGCGGGCCACAAGCCCGGCCATGGCGCAATTCGGGGGAGTGTAGAACACCGTGAGCACGGCCGTATCTGCCCCGGTGCGCAGATAGTGGCGCACGGTTCCCTGTTTGAAGTCGGGAGCGGCGAGAATGGTAGTCTCTGCCCTGTCGGCTGCGGAGGTGAAGGGCGTAGTCTCACCCCCCTCTTCGTATGAGCGAACAGAGGCTTCTGCCCCGGCATAGTTGAGCAACAACACATGGTCGCCCAGAGTTGCAGGGGCTTTACCTTCAGGCACAGCGGGTAGCGGAGTGGCCGAGGCCAGAGCCTGTTGCAGTTGCTGAACCTCGCAGAATTCGCTGTAGCGCTTGCTGTTCTCGCCGATACCTTCGGTCGAAGCTCCGTTCTGCAGCAGGAGCAGCATGGACTCAAGGTCATTTGCACTGAGTTCCAGCACTGAATCCGCCAGCTTCTGCAGGAGAGTCTTGCCTTCCTTATTCCGTGAGTCAGGGGAGGCTCCGGCGGCGAGCAGCGCTTTCACGGCAGCGGGGGTTGCGTACTCCATCAGCAGCGGTTTATCACCTGAGCCCTCGGGTGATAAACCGGCTTTGAGCATAGCCTCCAGCACCGTACCGACATCTTCGGCATGGTATCTTAACCAGGGCTCCACCATAGTGGGTTCCACCCCCTTTTCGAGCAGGGCCTGCCACAGCTCAGCGGGAATGCGCGAGTGGTTGTACACCTCAACCTCGGCGTTCTTGGGGTGCTGAAGTTCAAAGTCTGACTTCAGCAGGGCGAGTTTCTCAGCCTCGTATGTACGCCCAGCCTGTTCAAAGGCAGAGAGCACCTGTTGCCACTCTGTGGTATAGCTTTCAGCTCCGACGCGGAAAGCTATCATGCGGTCGAATATCAACAGGGCCTCCTCTGCGGAGGCTGCGTTGCGGATTCGGTTGGTAAGAGAGCCCCAGTTGTCACCCATGAGCTCAGCGCCCACGCCGGTGGCTATCACCATGTTTGAGTTCTCCGCGGAAACGATATTGGGCATCTGCGCACCGCCGGTCAACTGCTGCACTTTAGCCTGAATGGCCGGCAGCAGCTCCGATACGGAGAGCACGCCGTCCCGGTTCACATCAGCCGTAGAGAAATCAGCCAGAGTCTGCATGACTGAGGCGGTGAACACACCGTTGTTCCACTCGCCGGACTCGAGGGCGAACTCAGCACCGGCGGCACCGGCCACGATATTCACCCCGCGGTACTGCTGCCCCAGGGAGAACATGTCCTCGATATAGCGTTTCTGCTGCTTCTCCGTGGTAAGAGCACCGACAGCTTTTTTCACCTTCATGCCGCGGGTCTGAATAGCGCGCACGCCATGTGGCAGCTGCACGCCTGCATCGGCAAGTTTTTCTTCACCGGCCTCGCCCAGTTGGCCGGAGTGGCAGGTATCGAGCAGCAGCAGGCGCTCGCGGGCCGGCACATCCTGCATACAAGCGACCAGAGCATCCATCGATATACCGGTGGCAGCCACCTTCTCTGCATCGAATGCAGCGGGAGCATAGTGGTACTCGAGCTTGTCATCGAGCATGCCGTGCCCGGCCAGGTATAAGACGACGCGGTCATCTATGGTACTCTCAGCCAGGAATTCCTTCACCTTGTCCAGCACGCCACGATTCGCCACCTCTTTATCGGTCAGCGTGAGCACCTTCACCTCGCCCGAGCCATGTTCACTGAAGGCAGCGGCCATGTCGCGGGCATCTTTCGCAGCAAACTGCAGGTCGAGGGAGTCATCATCGTAGTCCGACACGCCCAGAGTCACCACAAACAGGCGACTGTTGGCGTTACCGGGGCGCACAAAGCGCACATTCACCGAATCGCTCCTGTTGCCCAGGGTATCCACGCCGGTGATGCTCATGTTGTTCTGACCGTAATTAAGCGGCAGTTTGATATCGAGGGGTATCTTGCGCCCGGCCGGCAGCACGAGCGAGTTGCTCCACTCCTGCGGAACCAGGGCACCGTTCACGCGCACCTCTACCCCGGCAGCCGCCCTGCCGGGGCGGGCAGACAACTCGAGATTCAAGGTAAGCTCGGGCGTGTCGCACATGGGAGTCGGCAACCCTATGGTGAAAGTCGGTGTATTGAGCGCCGAGCTTTCCGGCGGCATGGAATCGGGATTCAGATTCTGTTTGGCAAGCCAGCGTTTGGTTGTTTCGCGCAGGGCGGCCACGTCATCCGGATTGCCGCCGATGGCCTCCAGCACCTCTGCGGGGCGGTTGCGCCACGGGGCAAGAATGTTCATCGGCATCCAAATGTTGTTCTCCATGCGGCCGTAAAGCAATTTCTCGCACCCGGGCGAGCCGGCATAGCGGCCATCTTTCAGAATGAGAACCCAGGCACCATTGGCGCCGGTGCAGATGGAGTACGTATCTTCCGCCGGTTGAGTGAAATCCTTTATCTCAATCACAGCCCAGCAGTTCTCCTGAATGGGCAGGCAGAGCCACTGTTTGTCGGGCAGCCATACCGGGTTCGAGATATTCTTTGCCCAGAGAGAGCGCCCCCAGGTGCCGGACCAGCTCCCTATCACACGACCGGTCTTGGTGGTTTCATCTATCAGAATATGAGCGCAGACATTCTCACCCCCGAGCAGCAGGTAAGACTTGGTGTCATCCCCCGGTACCGGAGCCCACACACAGAGCGAAGTCCCCAGACTTTCGCCCCCCGGCACATCACCATCGATGCGATAGGCGACTTCGCAATCCCCCTCCGGGGTCTTGCCATTGATGACGATGGCGGAGTTTTTTCCGGTTTCGGGGTCTACGAGCATAGGCCCGACCCAACCGCCACCACCACGTATGCTGTGCATGGCATTGTGGACGATATGGCCCCTTTCCGTAAATCGATAGTAGGGCTGGTACCCCATCCCACCGGTTCCCATGAAGTACTCCCCCGGGTGGTGTATCAGTTTTTTACTGCTTGGATCATACACCATGATGGGCAGCTCGGGATTATCTTCTTTTTCCATGAACGCGCCCATCACCGTGTTGCAATGCTCCGGGTAAATGAGCAGAAAACCGCGGCTGCCGTCATCTTTCACCTCCGTGGCATAGCCTTCATCACCGGGTAGTTCCGGCAGCCCCTCGATATCACTCAGGCTGACCTCGGAGGCGTGCGGAATTCGCTCAGCCGGGCGCATGCGTAAGGTGTTGAAATCAATTCGGCGTATGGTTTCCTCCCCCTCCGAGACGAAGTGGTGCACCAAGCCATGGAGCTGCGGCACCTTCTGCAGCGCCTTAATGTCATCCATAGGCACTTTCAGCCCATGGAAGCCCTTCATCGATGCGAACGTAGGCAGGCTCAGCGGGAAAGGCTTGCCCTCCTGCGCACCGTAATTTATTACAGGGCCAGTGTGTTTGCTGATTTCAAAATCGCCCGATTCCGGATTGTAGCCAATATAGCCGCCATTTTCAGCATCGCGATCAGGCTCAATACCGATAACCATCTGACCGCTCGGCTCATCCACGCAGATATCAGGCGCGACGCCCAGCCCGCAGCCGTTCACCAACACGGAGTATCTATAAGAAAAATCACCGGCATTCCATACATGAATAGCCATGTTGTTCACCATATAGTTACCGGAAATACGGCCGGCTGTAACAATCATGCGCTCACCGGCATAAATGAGGTAACACCCCGCACCATTCAAGTTCATGAAATTATATTCATATATTACGCTCTGCTCCGGATAGGTGAGCATGGTGAACGGTATAGCCTTCAGCCCGGGGGTTGTGTCGGAAGCCAGTTGTTTTGAGGCCTGCTGCAACCCGGGCAAGGCATTAAGCGGGAACTTGGGCAAAGGCTTGGGGGCGGCTTTTTTCGCCGGACGGGCAGCCCCCTTGACCAGGGTCTTGCCGCCGCCACGATTATACTTGCGCGGAGCCCCCCAGGCCGGAAGCCCGGCCACCATGAACCCCAGCGCCATGCTGATAAGTATGCGAGTATTCATTACCAAATGTTAATATGAGAGAACAACAGAAAAAACTTCAGTCCCGGCACAAACCCACGAGACTCTACCACATGATAAACTGTTTTATCGATTTGTCAACATAATTCTGTAAGATATCGAGGTGTTGAGAGTGCGGGCGGCGAACCACGCGCCACACTTCTGTTATTCACGCGGAGGACAGCGGCCTATTCCGCGCCACCGGCCAAGACACTGAATATGTGTTCCTTGCAAATTCCTTTCAAAAAAATGCTACAAAATAGCACATTTTGAGCTTGACGAAACAGCTAGAGGTAGCTATAATACGTGCGTCCTTGGAACCAGACGTAAAACCGGTTCTTGGGTCCAAAAGGGTCCATTTCATAGGGTAGTTGGGCTCCCCCTGGTCTTCGGATCAGGGGGAGACTTCCTTCAAGGGCAGGCGCCCCGACGTGGGAGCCGTGTTATGTTGCCATACGGAACCAGATAACGTGGCGCAGGAGTTTCTGTGAACCATCGGGGGCAGTATACAAACCGGGGAATCGCACGAGCATAGTGTAAGCGGAACCATCGGGCCCGGCCATGCAGGTGACACAGGTCGTGCAAGTGCCGGGGTAAACGGTGCTGTGGTAAGCGCGGATGAGTGACATCTCCATCTGCTCATTCGAGGCAGACTCCCCATCAAGGTGCAGCAGAATAGGAGAGGCCGCACCGGAACCATCGCCACCGGAGTAGCAATCTGCATGCGTGCGCAGAAAGTCAGAGTGACGCCCGGCGGCCTCGGCAAACAGGTCGAGTACAGCCTGCGGCTGCCGCTGCTCAAGGTCAGCCTGAGCAGTCATAGCCAGGTGCATGGTAAGCAACTCCCGGCACTCCTCAGAGAGCGGTAGTTCCAGGTAAGGTGACTGCAACAGCAGATGGTAACACAGCAGCTCACTGCCATAGAGCAGTGATATGAAATCAACGACAAGTATGCGGGAAAGCTCCGCTTGTTGCTCGCGGCTGCGCCGGAACAGCGCACGATTACGCTCATGAAAATCGAGGTTCTCACCTGTCACCGGAGGTAAATCAGCACTGCCGCTCTCCATTATCGGGGCTATCTGTTCGTGATAACGCTCTACAGCGGCTGCGAGGGTAGGCAAAGAAGGCTCAACCTGACCGGTGGTGCGGATTTGGCGCAAAGCTGAAATGAGGTCATCCATAGCCCCCTGCGCAGCACTCCTTCGCTGCAGCAATTCCACCGGTGAGATTTCAGCAGCTGCGGCCTGCGCATACAAACCGGGAACGGGCAACGCTAACAAGCCGAGAGCCGCAAGATGATGAATCGTCATGCGGTCATCATACCATATCTCCCCTGCTCTACGCAATACAAATTACACCAAAGTTGAAGTTGCTATCGGTGCGCTCCTCAAGCAATAAGGATAGCTCAAAATAACAAGCTTTCCGAGCGAGTTGGTATGATTTTTATGGTTGACAGGGAATGTTCAGTTTGCTAACATCAGCGCATGGCGATAAAGAAATACACATTAGCGCTGTTGGTTGCGTGGTTCGGGCTTAGCTTGGCTCCGCTGCAGGCTCAGGACGTAGAGGAATTCGGGCTTGATTCCATGACCGAAACCGCTGAGGAGGATGCCGATACCCCCAAGACCAAGAAGAAGAAAAAGAAGAGCAAGAAAAATAAAAAGAGCTCAAAGAAGAAAGACAAATCTGCCGACGATGCAGCTACTGATGAACAGGAGGCTGATGACAGCGATGACGGCGACGCAAAGTCAGACGCCGGCAAAGATGAGCCGAGCAAAGTAGCACAAGCTCTCAAGAATTTTAAACCCGTGAGCGGCAAGCCCAACATGAAGGCAGAATACTACATCTACATGTACTCTGCCAGCTGGTGTGGTTACTGCAAGCAGTGCATGCCTGATGCCGTGGCGGCGTACAAGAAAATCCGCCGCAGCAAGAAGGTAGAGTTCATCCTGATTGGTGGCGACAAAACCCGCGAAGAAGCCGCTGCATATCTGAAAACTTACAAAGCCAAGATGCCCTGCATCTTCTTTGATGATGTGAAAGCCACCGCTTTCCAGGGTCTGCCCGGCTGCGGCATGCCCGGTTTCCCCGCCATAAGTATAGCGGACAAGGATGGCAACGTGCTCAAGTCTGTCGTTGGCGCCTCGGCCGTGAAAGAAGTCATTGCCAATTGGAAGGACTACACCGTCAATCGCAAGGACTAATCTCTCGGTTACAACTCATTTTAACGCCCGCACACCCTCACCGGTGTGCGGGATTTTTTTGCACACAGTCAATCGTATTGCCGGGGCGTTGACATTCAGCTATAGCCATTCCTCTCGAGCTTGAAAAAACCGGCCCTGTCACCGTGTGGTGACAGGGCCAAAGTTTCAACAAATACCCAAGAAGGGGTATCAGAGCACCTCGGGTGCCAGGGAAACGATCTTCATGAAACCTTTTTCACGAAGCTCGCGAGCCACGGGCCCGAAGATACGGGTGCCCTTGGGGTTGTTGTCCTTGTCGATGACTACAACGGCGTTGGAGTCAAAGCGGAGCACGGAGCCGTCATCGCGGCGGATGGGGGCGGCGGTGCGAACAACCACGGCCTTCACCACGCTGCCCTTCTTAACGGAGGCAGTGGGGATAGACTCGCGAATGTGGCAGGTAATGATGTCGCCGATATGAGCCTGGTCGGTACCGGACTTGCCGATAACGCCGATCATCTTGGCGGAGCGGGCGCCGGTGTTGTCGGCGACCTGAACGAGGGATTCCATCTGGAGCATGGTATGTAATGTCCTTTCCGGTTTAGTGTTTGATGATTTCCACGAGCTCCCAGCGCTTCATCTTGGAA
>JAFVIC010000042.1 GCA_017477935.1 Akkermansia sp.
ATCCCCCTGCTCAGCGGCCTTGCGGTACCACTGAACGGCCTGCGCGTAATCTTGCGGTACACCTTGGCCTAAGTAGTAGCTCTCGCCCAGGCTGTACTGAGCGCCGGCATGCCCCTGTTCAGCGGCCTTGCGGTACCACTGAACGGCCTGCGCGTAATCTTGAGGTACACCTTGGCCATTTCGATAGCAGAAGCCCAGGTTGTTCTGAGCGCCGGCAAACCCCTGCTCAGCGGCCTTGAGAACCCACTGAACGGCCTGCGCGTAGTCCTGCGGTACACCTTGACCTAAGAAGTAGCGCGCGCCCAAGTTGTTCTGAGCGGCGGCATCCCCCTGCTCAGCGGCCTTGCGGTACCACTGAACGGCCTGCGCGTAATCTTGCGGTACACCTTGGCCATTTTGATAGCACCAGCCCAAGCTGTTCTGAGCGGCGGCATACCCCTGCTCCGCGGCCTTGCGGAAATATTCTACGGCGCGGTGTAAATCCCGAGCCACGCCGTGGCCGTGAAAATAACAGGCACCAAGGCGTACCTGAGCCGGGGCATAGCCCTGCTCTGCAAGAGGAGTCAGTCGCTCAACCAGACCTTCATATTGTTCAGCTGCGACCAGTTGGTCCACCTCGCGGATAAGAGACTCCCGGTCTTCCGGAGCATCGGACTTCTCCACAGGTTGCGATTGTGGCGGATTACCGGAAATGACGGGAGTAATAACGATGGCACTGTCTTCCACCCGATATTGGCAATTCGCCTTCAGGCAGACATAGTGCAAAAACTCTTTGGCCGAAACTGCCTGCAGAGCCAGATTACTGACAATCGGTTGCGGACTACCGGGAGGAACCGCCGAATCATCATAAACAAAGTTGAGAGTCAGGCCATTCTTTCGGGCCTCACCACGCAAAAAATCGAGAACATCTTCGAAAGGGGTATCTTCGAGCCTGACACCCTGTATCATGATACGGCTCAGGTTCATTTCATTCACGGTTCTCTTATCCGGCTCCGGCTCACCGGCAGGCTCTTCTGCGGGGTGCCCCTGATAGTAGCTGACCGTACCGGCGGCAGCAAGCAGGAGCAATGCGGCGGCGAACACGGCTTTTCCCCGGCGGGGACGGCTTTTACAGCCGCTCACCACTTCGGCATGTGGCTCTTTTCCGTGCAGGGAATCGAGCCAGGCCTGTGCGGTCTGCCAGCGCTCGTGGCGGGGCATGCGCAAGGCTCGATCAATACCTTCCAGCACGGCAGTGCTGAATCGCCCGCGGAGCTCCGGGCGCTGACTGAGCGGACGGTAGGGGTCATCATCCGTACGCTCATGACAATCCGGCGGGTTTTCCCGGGTGAGCAGGAAATAACAGGTAGCCCCCAGGGCATAAAGATCGGTCCAGGGGCCGCGCTTGGACTTGCTATTCTGTTCGAGCGGCGAGTAGCCCGGCGTGAAGGCCGCCAGCAGGCTGGTGGGGCCGGACTCCGACTCTCGCGCCAGACCGAAGTCGATGAGCACGGGGGTACCATCCGGCAGCAGCAGAATATTGTTGGGCTTGATATCGCGGTGCAACAGGGGTTGCGGCAGGGTATGCAGGTACTGCAAGGCACTGAGCAGGGGCTGCAAAACAGAGAGCAGCCACTTTTCCGTTATGTTCTGCGGTGAGGGGGCAACCTCATTCAAGGCGCGACCGCCGATGTAGTCCATCACATAATATGCCGTACCGAGAGCCTGAAAAGCCGTGAGCACCTGCGCAATATGGCAGTGGTTCAGGCGTGTGAGCACGCCTGCCTCGTGAATAAAGGATTGCAGAGCCGCCTGATAGGTAGTCTCCACACCGCCCCCGGCGGGACCGACACGATACTGCCCCGGCTCACGGTAGGCCAGCTGAGTGGGGTAGTTCTCTTTAATGACCACCTGCCGCTGTGTCGTCAGCTCCGTCGCCAGATAAGTGATACCGAATCCCCCCTGCCCGAGCACGGAGTCGATGGTATAGGTTCCATTCAGCACATAGCCCACAGGCAATGCGGATGAGACGATGACGGTTTCGGCAGACATGGCGAAGAGGTATTGACGGTGACGAATGGCATGCTACCAAATACCGGCCCGGATGTCAAAACATATTAAAATCGGAGCGCAGGACTTCAGTCCTGTCCCCTCCGCCGGCAGCCGACGTTACAGGAACGCCAGCCAGAGGTACACGCTGGATATCACGATAGAAAGCAGCATGAGGGGGAACGCCACCTTCATGAAGCCCCAGAAAGAGATGTGCAGGTTATGCTTGCGAGCCAGCGAAAGAGCCACCACGTTCGCACTGGCACCCACCACAGTACCATTACCCCCCAGACATGCCCCCAGCGAGAGCGCCCACCACAGCGGCTCCAGGTTGCTGTAGCCCATATTGCCCATATCATGAATGAGCGGAATCATGGTTGCCACGAAGGGAATATTGTCCACAAAGGCCGACATGATAGCACTGAGCCAGAGGATGGACAGCGTGGTTACAGTATGGTCACCGCCGGTTAAATCCATGGTACCGGCAGCAAGACATTTGATGACACCGTTCACCTCCAGCCCCCCCACCAGCACAAAGAGGCCGATGAAGAAGAAAATCGTGGTCCATTCCACCTTGGAGAAGATGAGTTCGAGCATCTTATCGCGCCGCGGCATGGTCATGAGCATAAGCAGAGAGGCACCCACCACCGCCACGGTACCGCTCTCGAGGGTCCAGCCGGGAATCTGACCATGCAGGCAGAACAGAACAATCGTAACCGCCAACGTGAACAGACACTTGCGCAACAGAGGTTTGCTGCGAATGAGCCCTTTGGTCTTAATCTTCATGATACGCTGCTGCACCTTGGGGTCGCACACCAGCTGCCGACGGTAGATGAAGACGAGCAACCCGACCGTTATCACAAATATCACACAGCAGGGCAAGGCAAGATGCTTGATGAAGGCCATGAAGTCCAGTTCCTTCACGGCACTGGCAATCATGATGTTGGGCGGGTCACCTATCATGGTGGACGTACCACCGATGTTGGAAGCCAGAATCTGCGCCACCACAAAGGGGAGCGGCGAAATTCGCAAATCCTTCGCCAGCGTGAATGAAATCGGCACCGTGAGCAGCACCGTCGTCACATTATCCAGAAATGCCGAACAGAAAGCCACCAAAACCGAAAGACTCACCAACAACGCCACAGGGTTACCCTTCGTCCGCTGCGCAGCGTGTACAGCCAGAAAGCGGAACAAACCGGTCTTACTCAGAATCAGCACCTGAATCATCATGCCGATAAGCAGCGCCAGGGTGTTGAAGTCGATGTGGTGAATCGCTTCCTCCTGCGTAATCACACCCAGCAATACCATCAGCATGGCACCACTCAGAGCCGTTACCGTGCGGTGAACCTTCTCGGTGACAATCAGAGCATAGGTCACCAAAAACACAATAATTGCAGCGTATGTCGTAAAATTCAGCTCCATATAACAAAAAAACGATTCATCCCGCGAGCGGGTCGGATATTCTACTCATTTTCTTTCAAAAGGCAAGCAAAATCGCGCAGAAAAGATATTTTTGCAGTTTTTATAAAGTAAACTCAAAGATTATTCGGTCAGACGCCATTTTTGACTTCACAAACCCATAAAAAACGTGTAGTATATAGTCACGATATGGCTATACAGATGCAAAGAACACTTAAGAAGTGTGCCTCCATCAAAGGCACATCACTTCACACGGGCCTTCCCGTCAACCTCACCATCAAACCGGCGGAGGTCAATACCGGCCTGAAGTTCAGGCGCATAGACCTGCCCGACAAGCCCTTCATCGATGCGTCTGCCGCCAAAGTGCAGACCGTAGAGCGTGCCACCACCCTGGCAGAAGGCTCCGTGAAGGTACACACGGTCGAGCACATTCTCTCTGCCCTCACCGGCATGGGGGTGGACAACGCCATCATTGAGATGGACAGCAATGAACCGCCCATCGGCGATGGTTCTGCTGCCCCCTACGTCGAGCTCATCAAACAGGCCGGCATCGAGGAGCAGGACGCCCCTTGCCTCATCTGGGAGATTCGCGAGCCTATTCAGGTGGAAAACAAGAATGGCAGCCGCATCATCATCATGCCGGACAAGAAGTTCCGCGTGTCCGTCACCGCCGTGGGACCCGAGGGGCGCGTAACCCAGTACTTCACCAGCGAGGTCAACCCCGAGACCTACGAAAAAGAGTTCTCCACCGCGCGCACCTTCTGTTTCTATGAAGACGTGCAGCCCCTGCTCGACAAGGGCCTGATTCAGGGCGGCACGCTCGACAATGCTATCGTCATCAAGGGCGACCAGTACATCTGCGCCGGCGGCCTGCGCTTCCACAACGAGTGCGCACGCCACAAGGCCATGGACATGGTGGGCGACCTCATCCTCAACGGGCACCGCATTCTCGGCCACGTGATTGCCATCATGCCCGGTCACGGCATCAACACCCAGATGGCCAGCGCCCTGCAGAAGAAGTACGACAGCTTGGAGGCCATGAAGCCCAAGCCCTTCATCTTCCCTTCCGGCGACACGGTGCTCGACACCACCGAGGTGCTCAAACTCCTGCCGCACCGCTACCCCTTCATGATGGTCGACCGCGTACTCGGCTTCGAGGGCGATACCAAGTGCGTGGGGCAGAAGAACCTCACCATGAACGAAATGTTCTTCCAGGGTCACTTCCCCGGCAAGCCGGTCATGCCCGGAGTGCTGCAGCTGGAGGCCATGGCCCAGGTGGGTTCCATCCTCATGCTGCGCCTGCCCGAGAACCAGGGCAAAATCGGCTACTTCATGAGCTGTGACAAGGTTAAATGGCGCAAACCCGTGGTACCGGGCGATGTCCTCATCATCGAGGCCGAGCTTACCAAGATGCGCGGCTCTATCGGCGTATGCAACGGCCGCTGCCTGGTAAACGGTGAAATTACCTGCGAGGCAGAACTCAAATTCATGGTGGCAGACGCCTGATGAAACGCTCTTTTGCAGAAAAAATCGCAAAAATCAAGAATCGGTGCTTGACAAGCACCGATTTTTGAGTATCATACTCCTCCCCGACCGCGCGCAGCGGCCACAGCACACTTCAAGAACTTCTAAACGTAACCATACATCATCATGAGCAAGAGAACATACCAGCCTTCCAAGCGCTGCCGCAAGCGCCAGTTCGGTTTCCGCGCACGCATGGCTTCCAAGAATGGTCGTGCCATCCTCGCCCGTCGTCGTGCCAAGGGCCGCAAGCGCCTTCTGCCCAAGGGTGTGGAAATCCACTACAAGCGCCACACCGTTCAGCACGGTGTTTGATAAGGCGACCGGAAACGGTGAACAGATAGCGCCAAACTGTTTGTGAACCGCCATCCGGCAGAGCAAGCAACGTCCTGTTGTAAGATGCAGCTCAAGCGCAGCAACACCATGAAGCGAGCCTCGGAGTTCGCCATGGTGCGCCAAGCGGGCCAATCTGAAGCAGGGCGTTTCCTCATTCTGAGCACTGCCCCCCTGCCCACCGCAGGGGAGCATTCGCGTTTTGGTATCATCACCACCAAACGCATCGGCCATGCGGTCGTGCGGAATCTCTTGCGCAGGCGCGTACGTGAAATCCTGCGCGCGCATGGCGAGCCGCTTTCCGGCGGGCTTTACGTCGTGATAGTCGTGCGCAACCGCGCCGCCCTGACGGACTACGCCGGCCTGGAAAAAGATTTTCTCAAACTGCTGGCACGCCGGCAGAAAAAAGCGAATCTCCCGGAACAAAATGCTTAAAAAAATCGTCATTCTGCCTGTACTGTTCTACAAGCGCTACCTGAGCCGCCCCCTGCATGTGCTGGCCGGCCCCATGGCAGGCTGTCGATTCACCCCCAGCTGCTCTACCTACTTCATACAGGCCGTGGAAGAACACGGTGCACTGAAAGGCAGCGCCATGGGAATATGGCGCATATTGCGCTGCAACCCTTGGGGCGGCTGCGGCCACGACCCCGTCCCGCCCCGCAAAGACAAGATTTCCCCAACCAAACCTACCCATTAACGCGACAACAAATTTATGGATAAAACATCAGCAATTGTAGTAGGCTCATGCATTGCTCTGCTGGCTGCCAACTGGTGGTACACGAGCAACCAGACGCCCCCGGCCCAGGCCCCACAGGCACAGACCGCCCCCGCCACCCCGGCAGAAACAGCCGCCGCCCCGGCACCCACCGCGCAACCGCTCGACAGCCCGGCAACCGCCCCGGCTACCCCGGCAGAGGTGACTCCGGCCACCCCCGTGCCGCAGGTCATCGCTACCCTGACCTCGACTGATTCTCAGGGCAAGCCGGTGGCTCGCTACTCATTCCGCGACATCGGCGGCAGTATTCAGAGCGTTGATATGCTCGGCCAAGCCATCAACAGCACCAAGGAAGAGCTGCGCGGCGACGTGAGCATCAACAGCAACGTTCCCCAAGGCATCGGCACGCTCATGTTCCGCCTGAGCAACGACGCAGCCCCCGCTTTCGACCAGACAGTCTACAAAGTAGACACAGCCAACACCAACGACAAACAGGTAACCCTGCTGGCCCGCATGGGCGACCTGACCGTGCGCAAGGTCTACAAGCTCGTACCCGTCACCGCTGCTGAAGGCAAGGTGACCGAAGGCAACGCCTACACCCTCACCCTCGATGTGAGCGTGTGGAACACCGGCAGCGCTCCGCTCGGCGTAACCAACTGGGGCCTCTATGCCGGTGGTATGAGCCAGATTAACCACTCCGAGGGTTCTATCTACACCCACTACATCATGCTCGAAAACGGTGATTTCGAGAAAGAAACACGCGGCTCGTTCGACCCCTTCTTCGGTTCGGCCAAGCAGCAAATCTACGTCACCGACTGCAAAAAACTGGAGTGGGTCGGCACCATGAGCCAGTATTACGCCACCGTGGTCATGCCCACGGCCGACAGTGCCCGCAATGCCTACTACGCCGCCCCCACCCGCTACAAGCTCCCCGTCACCGGTGAGGAGGTTGACGGCGTGGAAATCGCCGCCGGCATTCCTGACTTCACCCTTGCGGCACAGGCTCCCGGCATGCCCAGCATGCGCACCCTCTCCTACCGCATCTTTACCGGGCCCAAGCTCAATCTCATGCTTGAGGACATGACCCAGGATATCCCCCGTATCGAGCAGATTATGGACTACGGCTGGCTCTACCTCATCAGCTACCCCATGAACTGGCTCATCAACATCTTCCACGACTGGTTCGGCAACTGGGGCTGGGCTATCGTAGCCATGACCTTCGTGGTGCGTCTCGTCATCTGGCCGCTCTACCGCAAGAGCTACATGAGCATGAAGCGCATGAGCCTGCTGCAGCCCAAGATGAAGGAGCTCAAGGAGAAGTACCCCGATGATCAGCAAAAGGTCAGCATGGAGATGATGCGACTGTACAAGGAATACGGCATTTCCCCCTTCGGCGGGTGCCTGCCCATGTTCCTGCAAATCCCCATCTTCTTCGCCTTCTTCTACGTGTTGCAGACCGCTGCCGAGCTGCGCGGCGCCCCCTTCCTGGGCTGGGTAACCGACCTCTCGCAGATGGATACCGTCTGCACCCTGCCCTTCACCATTCTGGGCTGGGAACCCGCCATTAACGTGCTGCCGTTCATCATGGCCGCCTCCATGATTGCGATGATGAAGATGACCCCGCAGGCCGGTGACCCCACGCAGCAGAAAATCATGAAGTTCATGCCCGTCATGTTCTTCCTGTTCTGCTACACCTACCCCAGCGCACTGGCTCTGTACTGGACCACCACCAACATCATCTCCATCATCCAGACCCTTATCATCCGCCGCCTGCCCCAGCCCACCCTCGAAAAGGTGGACCCCAAGAAGCAGAAACAGCCCAAGAAAGGCGGTTTCCTCGATCGCATGCAGCGCATGATGGAAGAGCAGCAGAAGGCCCTCGATGAGCAGAAACGACAGGCCGCTATGCGCAACAACGGCAAGCAATAAGCCGCCTCGCTCTCCCAAAACACATTCTCACCGCACAGGCGCACCCTTCACCGGGTGCGCCTTTTTCCTTCCCGCCCCCCAAAGCGTAAACAGCTATTCAACACCCTGAGTCATCAGTGTGTATCACCCCTATGAAAACACTTCTTTATTGCACACTCACGCTGTGGCTCTGCTGTCCGGCGCTCCTTACTGCCTGTCACCACCACAGGGGAACCCCGCCCCCCGGGCGCAGCTACCGCCACCACACTCACGCCCCGGGACGCCATAGCCCGCACAATCATAAAGCCCACCCCCGGCCGCAACAACAAAACCTGCCCCCCTACATGCTACCGCCCGATTTAGAAATGCTTTGAGGAGATTCTTCAGTCCCCCCCCGGACTAATAGCAACCGAATAAAATGTAACAGATTGCCTCTCTGGCGCCAAATTGAGTAGGGGGACTTTCGTCCCCCTCTCACACCACCGTACGTGCCATTTATGGCATACGGCGGTTTCCACTCAGCGTTTGAGGAGTTGATAAAAAGAGATATATCCCTCTGCCCGCAGCCATGCGTTATCCATGCAGA
>JAFVIC010000043.1 GCA_017477935.1 Akkermansia sp.
ACGAGCCAGAGCGGCGAGCTCCTTCTTGGACATGCTCTTGTACTCGGGCTGCTTGTCGAGGTTCTCGAGCCAATCAAGGCGAGCGATGCTCTTCTTGATGGTGGCCATGTTGGTGAGCATACCGCCCAGCCAACGGAAGTTCACATAGTACTGACCGGTAGCCTCGGCGGCCTCCTTCACGGCCTCCTGAGCCTGGCGCTTGCAGCCGACGAAGAGAATCTTCTTGTTCTTGGCGGCCTTCTCAGCGAGGAAAGCGCAAGCCTTGTCGAGGCACTTCTCGGTCTCCTCGAGGTTGATGATGTGGATACCATTCTTCTGAGTGAGAATGTACTTCTTCATGTTCGGGTGCCACTTGCGGGTCTGGTGACCATAGTGCACGCCGGCTTCAACCATCTTGGTAATGAGTTCGTTAATCATTGTATTTGTATAAGTTGTGTGCAACCTTGTATCAGGAGGCACGATTAGTGCGGAGGGTGCTGCGCTTTAGCCCCCAGCCCTCCATTGTTGGTATTGCAGCATCAGCAGGGACGTTTATGATACACCCGCCCCCCGGAGATGTCAATCAAAATCACGCGTACGCGCAAAAAAATGTCGCATTAAATACTTGCAATTCAGACAAATGGTGGTAAATTAACGGGGTGCACCCGCCCGAACGGGTGCGGAAGCTCAAACCAAACCATACAAGACAATGGAAATTCTTCACGACAAGGACGCTGATGTAAGCGTTCTGAATGGCAAGACCGTGGCCGTTATCGGTTACGGTGCTCAGGGGCGCGCCCAGGCACTTTGCATGCGCGACAGCGGCGTGCACGTTATCATCGGCATTCGCCCCGGCAAGAGCTGGGATGCCGCCGTACAGGACGGTTTTGAGGTCATGACGGTTGACGAGGCCTCTCAGAAGGCCGACATCATCCACATTCTGCTGCCGGACGAAATGCACGGTTCCGTATACACGAACCAGATTAAGCCCGGCCTGAGCGCCGGCAAGACCCTGTGCTGCTCCCACGGCTTCGCCTACGTGTTCAAGACCATCGAGCCGCCGGCAGACGTAGACGTCATCATGGTAGCCCCGAAGGGCCCGGGCACAGAGGTTCGCCGCGTGTTCGAGGAAGGCTTCGGCTGCCCCGGCCTCATCGCCGTATTCCAGAACCCCAGCGGCAACGCCAGGAATGTGGCTCTTGCCATGGCCAAGGCCGAGGGCCTGACCCGCGGTGGTGTGCTTGAGTGCACCATGCAGCAGGAGACCTACGAGGACCTCTTCGGTGAGCAGAACGTGCTCTGCGGCGGTCTGGTTGACCTCATGAAGTATGGTTTCGAGACCCTCATCGAGGCCGGCTACCCCGCCGAGATGGCTTACTTCGAGTGCGTACACGAGGCCAAGCTCATCGTTGACATCATCTACAACAAGGGTATTCAGGCCATGAACGGCGTGATTTCCAACACCGCAGAGTTCGGCGAGTACTACAACGGCCCGCAGATTCTCGGCCCGGAAGTGAAGGAGAAGATGAAGGAGAGCCTCAAGCGCATTGAGAGCGGTGAGTTCGCCCGCGTATGGCTGGCCGAAGCTGCCGCCGGCGCCCCCAACCTGCTGGCCAAGCGCGCTGCTCTGGCCGAGCACCCCGTTGAGGTGGTGGGCAGCAAGATTCGCGCCCTCTTCGAGCGCAACTAACCCCCTGCTCCGCAAGACATTTTGCAAGCCCGGTTCACGCGAACCGGGCTTTTTTTTCACCCGGCTATTCACGATACACCAAATTCAGCTCGCAGTCAGCGGCAGCGCCATATTTCTGGCAAAGCGGCTCGGCTGTTGCAAGGTTTAGCATTGACATGCGGGGGCATGTTTGATACAATGCGCTTACCATGAAAAAGCGACTCCGCAAAAAGTACCGTGTAGGCGAGTTCCGCGAACTCTGCTTCGAGTTTACCTTTGACTACAAGGGCGATGTTGAAAGCCCTGAGTGTGAGGCATTTCTGCGCCAGTTTGTGGACGAGTGCATCGACGCCAACGGGCTTGAGACGAATGGTCTGCTGACCGAACAGGGCTGCAGCCTGGTGGCCTACGCCGCCGACCCCACTCAGACCAGCGAAGCTCAGCGTCAAGCCGTGAAGAGCTGGCTGGAAGCCCGCGAAGAGATTGAAATCAAATCCTTCGGCGAGCTGGTGGACGCCTGGTACAACTTCTGATGCACCACAACCGAGCGGGGCGGACACACCCGCAGATTACTCAACCAGCCGGTGCGGCACGCACCGCACCGGCATCTCCCCTCTTAACAAACGAAGAATGAAAGAACAGCAGACAACTGAGCCACCCCTTTTCGCCAAAGGCCTGAAAGGCGTCGTTGCTAACGAGACCGGCCTGAGCGATGTGCGCGGTGAGGAGGGTCGACTCCTCTACTGCGGCTATGAGATTGAGGATTTGGTAGACCTGTGCAGCTACACGGAAATTGTCTACCTGCTCCTCAACAAGCGCTTACCCAATCGCGAAGAACTCACAGCCCTCGAACAGCGCCTGCGCAATGACCGCGAACTACCCCAACCCATTCTCGATTTCTTCAAAACCGCCACCAAAACAGCCCGCCCCATGAGCGCGCTGCGCACGGCGGTTTCCATGCTGGGCATGTACGATGACCGCACGAAAGACCCGAGCCAGATGAAGGAAATCGGCCTGTCCCTCATCGCCAAGATTCCGGTGATGGCGGCCTATTACTACCGCATTTGCCAGGGGCTGGAGCTGCCGCCCATCCGCACCGACCTCGACGAGGCAGCCCACTTCCTGTGGCTGCTGAAGGGTACGGAACCCGACCCGCAAGAGGCACACATTCTCGATGTAGCCTACATCCTGCATGCTGACCACGGCATGAACGCCAGCACCTTCTCCGCCCGCGTGACGGCCAGCACACTCTCTGACATGTACTCAGCCATCACCTCGGCCATCGGTTCACTGAAAGGCCCGCTGCACGGCGGTGCCAACGAGGCCGTGATTGAAATGCTCAAGGAAATCGGCAGCGAGGAGAATGTGGAAGCCTACGTGAACGAAAAACTCGCTAACCGTGAGAAGATTTTCGGCATGGGCCACCGCGTGTACAAGACACTCGACCCGCGCGCTCCGCAACTGCGCCGTATTGCCATCCGCCTGACTCAGACCATCGGCGAACCCAAGTGGATTCGCATGAGCGACATGATTGCCAAGATGGTGCGCGCCCGCAAGAACCTGAACGCCAACGTGGACTTCTACAGCGCCACGGTGTACTACAGCCTGGGGATTCCCACGCGCATGTTCACCACGGTGTTCGCCATTGCCCGCGCCGCCGGCTGGGTAGCACAGATTCTCGAGCAGCTGGAGGACAACACCCTCTACCGCCCGCTCTCCCGCTACATCGGGCCGGATGAGCCCCTGCTCGTCCCCGTGCTCGACATGCGCTGATTCCCCCCCCCTCTAAGCCCCGGCCTGATGACCGGGGCTTATGATTTCCGGAAGCCGCGCCCTCCATGGAGCCACCGGCACTTGTCATTATGCCACAGATGGCGCTTTGCCTGCTGCGAGCACTGTGGTACAATGACGGGCAACAATATGGAACTTCCGAAAAATTACTACATACCGACCGTCATCGAAAAGACAGGCCAGGGCGAAAAAGCCTACGACATCTACTCCCGCCTGCTGCTGGATCGAGTTATCTTCATCGGCACCGAAATCGACGATACCGTTGCCAATTCCGTGATTGCGCAGCTGCTGTTCCTGCAGATGACCGACCCGAAGAAAGACATCCACATCTACATCAACTCCCCCGGCGGTTCGGTGACAGCCGGTCTGGCCATTTACGACACCATGCAGTTTATCTCTTGCGATATCAATACCTACTGCATCGGCATCGCCGCCAGCATGGCCTCCGTGCTGCTGGCTGCCGGCACAAAAGGCAAGCGATTCTGCCTGCCGAACTCGCATGTGATGATTCACCAGGTGCGCGGCGGTGCTCAGGGTACCGCAGCTGATGTAGAGCGAACCATCAAGTTCATGTTCAGTCTCGACAAGCGCCTCACCGGCATATTGTCCAAGCACACCGGCAAGGACTTCGACACCGTGAAGGCCGACCAGGACCGCGACAACTACATGACCGCTGAAGAATCACTCGCCTACGGGCTGGTAGACCGCGTGCTCGAGCACAAAGAGCCCGGCAAAAAGGCTTAACACCTCCCATTTTTACCCGCATGGCAAAGAAAAAAGACAAGCGCATGTGCGTGTTTTGCCACGAGATGGAGGCAGACACCTGGCCCATTCTCACGTGGAACGGCATAAACATCTGCTTCACCTGCCTGGAGGACATGCTGCACCAAATGCTGCGTGAGCCTATGGGTGACCAGGCAGCTCAGCACATGCTCATGCACGTGGGCGAGGCTCACCCCCAGCTCATGCCGCAAGATGACCGCGATGGCAGCCCCGTGCTCGATGTCGAAACCCGCGACCAGGACTCACTGCCCACACCGGAGCAGATGAAACAAGCGCTCGACAACTACGTCATCGGTCAGGATTTCGCCAAGCGCACCCTCTGCGTGGCCGTGTACAACCACTACCTGCGCCTGCGACAGGAGGTCAGCAACGACGGCACCGAAATCGAGAAAAGCAACATCTTGCTGGCCGGAGCCACAGGTTCGGGTAAAACCCTGCTGGCCAAGACTCTGGCGAAGATTCTCGATGTTCCCTTCTGCATCGTGGATGCCACCACTCTGACCGAGGCCGGCTACGTGGGCGAGGATGTCGAAAACATCGTGCTGCGACTGCTGCAGGCCGCCAACATGAATGTGGCCAAGGCTGAGCGCGGTATCATCTATGTGGACGAAATCGACAAAATCGGCCGCAAGACGCAGAATGTAAGTATCACCCGCGATGTAAGCGGCGAGGGCGTGCAGCAGGCACTGCTCAAGATTGTGGAAGGCACCGAGTGCAACATCCCCCCCAAGGGCGGCCGCAAACACCCGAACGAAGAGTACATCCGCGTCAACACGCAGAACATCCTCTTCATCTGCGGCGGTGCATTCGTGGGGCTTGAAGGCATCATCCGCAAGCGCCTGGGGTCCTCCAGCATGGGCTTCGCCTCCATCGAAGAGGAGCGCGACACCAAGGAATACACCGAGGAAGAGGTACTGGCGAAGGCCATGCCGGAAGACTTCTTCATGTTCGGCATGATACCTGAGCTGATGGGACGCCTGCCCATCTTTGCCCCGCTGACCACCCTGACCGAGGAACAGCTGGTGAAACTGCTTACCGAGCCGAAGAATGCCCTGGTGAAGCAGTATGCCAAGCTGCTGAAGATGAACAACGTGAAGCTCGTGGTAGAAGAACCGGCCCTGCGAGCCATGGCCCGCCAGGCTATCGAGCGCGGTACCGGTGCCCGTGCGCTGCGCGGTATTTTCGAGCGTATGATGCTCGATATCATGTACACCGTACCGAGCGACAAGACCATCACCACCGTCACCGTGACAGAGGATGTGGTGCTGGGCAAGGCTGAGCCCAAGCTCACCCGCCGCAGGCCCAAAACAACCACCACCCAAAAGTAACACACCGCCATGCTGGTACTGGGTATCGAATCAAGCTGCGATGAAACAGCCGTGGCACTCATCGAAGAAGTGCCGGGCGAAGTACAGCCGCGCCTCCTCAGCTCCGTCATCTCCACGCAGATTCCCCTGCACCGACTCTACGGCGGTGTGATACCCGAACTGGCCTCTCGCAACCATTCCACCAACCTGCCCGGCGTGCTGAAAGAGGCTCTCGAAAAAGCCGGGCGCGACATCAGCCGGGTGGATGTCTTCGCCAGCACGGCAGGCCCCGGTCTGGTAGCCGCCCTGCTGGTGGGCAACACCGCCGCCAAGGCTCTGGCGTTGGCGGCAGGCAAACCCTTTGTCGCCGTCAACCACCTGGAAGGTCACATGCTCTCCCCCTTCATCACCTACCCGCAGGGGTTGGTACCCCACCTGGCGCTGGTGGTGAGCGGCGGGCATACCCTGCTGGTGGATGTACGAGGCTCGGGGGATTACCGTCTGTTAGGCCGCTCGATGGACGATGCCGCGGGCGAGGCCTTCGACAAAGTGGCCAAGATGCTCGATTTGCCCTACCCCGGCGGGCCGGAGATTGACAAACGTGCCGAACAGGGCGACCCTGAACGCTTCAAGTTCCCGCGCCCCATGCTGCATGAACCGCACCTCGATTTCTCCTTCTCCGGGCTGAAAACCGCCGTGCTCTACACCCTGCCCAAGCTAGTGGAGAGTGGCAACCCGAACGACCTCGACGAGCAGACGATGTGCGACCTCTGCGCCGGTGTGCGCGCCGCCATCGTTGAGGTTCTCGTACACAAAGCCCTCAAGGCCGCCCGTCAGACCGGCCACCGAGTGCTGGCCGTGAGCGGAGGCGTCAGCTGCAACGGAGCCCTGCGCCGCGAACTGGCAACCGCCTGCGCCAAAGCCGGGGTCGAGCTGGTACTGCCCCCCAACAGCCTGACCACCGACAATGCCGCCATGATTGCCTTCGCCGGGCTGCTGCGCGCGCGTGCCCACGATTTCTCGCCGCTCGATACCCCCGTTGACCCCAACCTGCGCCTGGCCGGCGCTCAAACCCGCGCCTGAGCCCACCCATGAGCCTGAGAGACAAGCTGGTGGAGATACTTCCCACCCTTCTGCCCACCCGGGAGGAAGATGCCATCAAGGGCACCGAACTCATCGCCCGCGTACGCGCTGTGCTGGGGGATTCATACTCAGACCGCTCGCTGCGCTCCCAGTTCTCCTTCATCGCGCTGGAGCCGGATTCCTGCCTGGCCCGCGTGCCCAACGGCCAGGGTTATTACCTGCGCAGCGAAGATGACGCCCCCTCGCTGCACCATGTTTTCACCACTGAAAGTGACGGCAACGACCCGCTGCACAAAGCCCTGGCCCTGGCTGTGCGACTGTACGACACCGCCGGCATGGGCGTGTTCGTCTACCCACCCGAAGATGACAGCTGGGAGCACCCCGACCTCGTGGCCGTACACTGGCCCGCAGGTTGCACGGATGCCGCGGGGGCCTATATCATCGACCCCGCCGCACCTCAGCAGGCCGCCTACCGCTCCGTATGCGTGGCTCCGGCAGAGGATGCCGAGGAATGCCGCCGAGCCTTCTTCCGCAGCCTGGCCTGCGGGCTGTGGGCTCAGGAAATCGAGCTGCTGATAGTGGGGGATGACGCCGAGGCCGCCCCCGAGTTGCTGCGGCTTGCCACCCAATTCGGGGTGGGGGTGCGCACCATTGCGGCGAATGACGATGTGCTGGCCGACCTGCCGCGAGCAGACGAGATATTCCGCGCCACTGCGGCCGATGCCCGCGCCATGCTGGCCGACCTGCAGCAGCCCCCGCTGGCGCACCCGCGCCACCGTCACACCCCTGTACAAACCGGCGATGAACTGCCCGCCACCCTGGCCGCCCGAGCCTGGGCCGAGGGCTGCATTGACCGCGGGCGCATAGAGCCCTACGAGTTCCGCGTAGCCGTCAACTAACTGATAATCTGAGCCTGACATGGATAGAATCAAACAATTCATCAAACGCCGCGGCATCTTTGTGCTGATGCTGCTGGCCGGGCTCTACTACGGCGCCACCGCCCTGTGGGGGCTCACCAACACCCTGCTCTATTACCACGAGGCCGTCACCCTGCCGGCAACCGTGCGGGATGTCCGCCAGCGCCCCTTCGAATCCTACAGCGAGGCACTGCGCTACGGCAACCTGCCCTGGCAGGGCGAGATTGCTTACCGCCCCATCCTCACCTTCGTGATGCCCGCCGGCATACCGATTCGGGCCTATACCGCCCCCGATTGGGACAACGCTGACTACCGCAGCGGCGAACAGATAGAGATTATCACCCACCCGCACGACCCGAATCAGGCGCACGTGAACAAGTGGAAGTTCCTGTGGGGGGCTGACTGCATGCTGCTGGCTCTGGCAACCCTGCTGGGTCTGCCGGCCTGGTTCGTGCTCTTCCCGCGTAAACGCCGCGCAGCCGGGCGAAAGACAGCCCCGCGCTCCGCCCGGCACCCCCAGCCCCGCCCCCAGGCCCGGCCGCAGCCCCGCCGCGCCCCTGAGCCGGAGCAGCCCACCTTCACCCTGTCAGCAGACGACCAACCACAGCCCGCTAAAAAACCCCGCGCTCCCCGCAAGAAAAAGGAGGCCGACCCGAATGCCCCCAAAAAGCCCCGCGCCCCGCGCAAGAAAAAAGAGGTCGACCCGAATGCCCCGCCCAAGCCCCGCAAACCCCGTAAGAAAAAGACGGAGTAACACCTTTCCCCTCATCATCAACCCAACCATATCCTACGCATGAATATCTTACACCTCAGTTTGTTAGCCCTTGCGCCCCCGACCATCTGTTGCTATGCCGGGCAAGCGCCAACACTCACCCCGGCTGAGCAGCTCGCACAGAAAGGCATCCCCCCCGACAGGTACAACGCCACCTTGGCTCATGTAGAGCCCTCCGGCAAAAGTTCACGCGAGAGAATCAAGCTCCTGCTGGCTGCCGGAGCCGATGTGAACCACATCCACACCTACCCCGATGGCTATATCTCCACGCCGCTGACCTCCGCAGCACGCTATCACGATGAGGAAGCCATCCGCCTGCTGCTGGAGGCAGGTGCTGACCCGAATCTGAAAGCCGGTGGCATATCACCGCTACTCAAGGCCATCGAGCATTACAGCCCGACCAAAAGCGCGCAATCACTGGACATCATTCGGCTGCTGCTGGCGGCAGGTGCCGATGTCAATGCCTGCGATACCAAAGGGAACACCCCCTATAACAGAGCGGTATTCCACCCCGATATTCTGGCACTGCTGCACCAGGCCGGGGCAAATACCGCCATCTGTAATAACGAAGGCTTGCCACCGCTGCACCGCTTTCTGGCAGGCCCCGGGTGGCAGAAAGCAAAGTCAGCGGATTTCAGAAAACTTCTGGCAACCGGTTGCGATATCAATGTGCGCGACAGCGCCGGCAACACCCTGCTGCACTCTGCCGAGCTGGTACGCGCCACCGGCCTGAGCCTGCCGGAGCTGATAGCAGCCGGGGCTGATATCAATGCCGCCAATCACGAGGGAGCCACTCCGCTGATGATTCACACCCGGTATGACCAAAGTGAGATATTCGTGCAGTTGCTGGAAGCCGGCGCCGATATCAATCGCCGCGACAGCAACGGCAAAACCGCTCTCAATTACGCCAAAGAGAAATTCTGCCGGTACAACCATGCCCGCCTCAGCATGTCTGCCGCCGGTAAACCCGAGCTCGGCCATGCCACCGGCATGCTGCACACGCTGGCAAGTGAGTATCGCTACAGCTCAAACCCCGACAAGAAGCGCCAACTTCTCGCTCAAATAGGCGGCCTGTTGGCCATCGGTGCCGATCCGAACGTACCGGACTGCCTCGGCACGCCCTATCTCATTCATACCCTTTACTACAACATGGGTGGGGGGCAGGCGCTGAAAGATGCCTTGGCACACGGGGGAAATGTTCATTTACGGGATGAATACGGCAACACCCCGCTGCACCATGCAAGCGGCAGCGCCACCGAGCTTCTGCTGGCTGCGGGGGCCGACCCGAATGCCCGAAATGCAGACGGTGCCCCCGTCATCACCCATGTCATCACCGAAATCATGTGGCGCTCCCCGTCGGATTGGCAGACCGGCATCAATATGGCCGCTGTAACCGTCAGGCGGCTGTTGAAAGCAGGTGCAGACCCAAACGCCGCCGATGCCAAAGGCAATACGGCGCTGCACTATTTCCTGCAGGGCGATGACTGCGAAGACATTGTGAGCGAACTCATCGCCGCGGGAGCCGACATCAATGCCCGCAACCATGAAGGGGCCACGCCCCTGATGCTGGGTGCCGCGCAGGGCCGGAGCGACACGCTGCAGTTTTTCCTGGAAAACCACCGGCCCGATTTGAACGCCCGCGACAAGCGCGGACTCACCGCCATGCACTACGCCGCCGAGCGGAGCGGTTCCGCCCCTACCACGCTTGCCGAAGCCGGTGCCGGCACCGGCCATGCAGCGGAGGATGCCGTGCTGCTCAACAACATAGCTGAGGTAGAGCGTTTCCTCGCCAACGGCGGAGACGTGAACGTAACGTGTGCACACGGCAGCACCCTGCTGCACTGGGCAGCAGCCTGCGGCCATGCGGAAATTACCGCTATGCTGCTGCAGGCCGGAGCCGGGCCGGATGCGCCCGACAACAGCGGCACCACTCCCCTGCAACTCTGTTTCCATCACCTTTATGATTATCATTACGATATTCATGAAGAATGTGCCCGACTGCTGCTGCAGGCCGGAGCCAACCCGAAGGTCAAAATCAGGGATAACGGCGAGTGGCTCATCTTCGCAGCCTCCCGACACGCCGCCGTGCTGGAAGCAATGCTCAGAAAAGGCATTTCCCCCGATGTCAGGGACTCTGAGGGCACGCCGCTGCTCTTCCACGCGACCTCGTGGAAATACGCCAACGTCAACTCTCTGAAAGTGCTGCTTGCTGCCGGGGTGGACATCTTCGCCAAAAACCCGGAAGGGCAGGACATTTTCGAGGCTGACTGCGTGCAGGTATACGAAATCTTCACCCTGTTGGAAGAAGAACGAACCAAAAGAACAGGCAATCAACAAGCGGAATAAAGTCCCTTTCAGAAATTATACCCGAATACCATTATGTTCAAACGAGCCATTATCATCGTTATCTTCTACCTGCTCGACTACTGGTTGTATGAGTTCATGTGCCGCCATATAGCCGGTTGGTTCCCCACCCCGGGGCGAATAGCAGAAGGGGTGATTCTGCTGGGCGGGCTGCTGCTGCTTATCTCAGTAGTGACACTGCAAATACTACTGTGGCGCAAGTTGAAACTGCACCTGCCGGATGAACCGAAACGCCGTTGGGATTCCGGACTTTCCACCGGCAATCTGCCCGGACAGAAAGAAAAACACTCCCCCACCGAGGCGAGGGAAAAAGAAAACTACAACGTTTTCATCTACTTTCTGCTCATCGCCCTGGGGTTCACCATCATCAGCAACGCCGCAAAAAATACGGACATCTCATTCAACCGCGCGGTGAAGCATGAATATTACCTGACAGCCGACATCTACCATCATGTCCTGAAAGCAGACCCGAATGACGCACGCACTCTCTACGTAACCATCGTCAACGAGGGCGCGCCGGATGCCAAAACGCGGCAAGTCGAATACCTGCTGCAAAAAGGGGCCAATCCTAACCTCTTTTCAAGCTTAAACTCCCCGGATATGCACACACCTATCAGTGCCGCCGCTCGTCAGCCGAACCGCCACCTGCTTCCCCTGCTGATCGCCCACTGCCGCAACATCCAGGGCATGGATACGTCTCTCAAATACCCCGTCCTCGATGGGGACGCAGACACCGTACGCCTGCTGCTCAAGCATGGAGCTGAGGTAAACTTCCCCGACCCCGACGGCAGGACAGCCCTGCACCGGGCGATAGACCCGCTGCATGGAGATGAAGCCAAAGCGCTTGAAATTGCAGAACTTCTGCTGCAAGAGGGCGCTGCGGTCAATGCCGTATACCTGACCTCTTACCCACCCTTTGCCCGAACAGCGCTGGATATGGCGGAAGAAGGAGACTCGTTCCCGGCCATGGTCGAGCTGCTGCGCCGGCACGGTGCCAAGCGAGCCCGTGAACTGGTGGATGACTACTATAGCAAGCGGCCACAGTAGGGGCGGTTTCAGATTTGCCGGTAACGTTGTATTAAGCCGGACTTTGCCAAATGGCAATTTGGCGGCGAGTGTGTTCGGCGGGCGTTCCGCTCGCTGAAATTTGAGTCCGTAGGACGACAGACAATAGCCGGAGCCGGAGCTGCGTCAGCAGCGAAGTCTCCGGTAGCAAGTGAAAAACATATCGGAGCCCCGCCGGATGGCGGGCCGACAGAAGGCCGCCACATGGGATTGAGCCATGGCTATCTGTCGGCCCTCCGCGTTCCGCGTCGGGGCTCGCATTTGCTTTTTCCTCCAT
>JAFVIC010000044.1 GCA_017477935.1 Akkermansia sp.
GCCGATCAGTTCGAAATCCGCACCCACAAGCGTCTTCTTGACATTGTGGAGCCTACCTCCCGCACGGTTGAGGAGCTCAAGAAGCTCAACCTGCCCGCAGGCGTGGACATCACCATCAAGATCTAATCCAGCGATTGATCCCAACATATTACGAACCTTTAACTCAGATTTCATATTAACATGTCTTTAGGACTTATTGGTAAGAAGGTTGGCATGACCCGCGTCTTCAACAAGGAGACCGGCGCCATGATCCCCGTCACGGTTATCGACGTGACCGGCAACACTTACGGCCAGATCAAGACCGCTGATAAGGATGGTTATACCGCCATCCAGGTGGCATTTGACGAGCAGAAGGAGAGCCGCCTCTCCAAGCCCGTCGCCGGCCACTTTAAGAAACTCGGCATCGCTCCCACCAAGCTCCTCAAGGAGTTCCGCGTTGATGCCTCCGAGCTGCCTGCTGAAGGTGCTGCTCACCCCGGCTGCGAACTCTTCGAGGAGGGCGCTTGGGTGGACGTAATCGGCACCAGCAAGGGTAAGGGCTTCCAGGGCGTTGTGCGTCGTCACAACTTCTCCGGTTCCCCCATGACCCACGGCTCCATGATGCACCGCCGTACCGGTGGTGTGGGCGCTTGCGCCACTCCCTCCCGTGTGTGGAAGGGCCAGAAGATGCCCGGTCACATGGGCAACGAGCGCAAGACTGTGCAGAACCTGAAGGTCGTTCAGGTGCGCAAGGATGACAACGTAATCCTCGTGTCCGGCCCCGTGCCCGGCGCCAAGGGCTCTTACGTGGTTGTTCGCCCGGCCAAGAAGAAGAACGGTAAATAAAATACGAACTAGGAGAACCTATCTATGTCCGCAACTGAAATGACCATAGAGGCCGCTACCGCCGCGAATATCGTGACGGTAGGGCCCGAGAAGGGCAGCCAGGCCGTGCATGACCTGGTAACAGCCTATCGCGCTAACCGCCGTACCGGTTCCGCCAACACCAAGACTCGTGGTGAGGTGGCCGGTAACAACCGCAAGATCTACCGCCAGAAGGGCACCGGTAACGCCCGTCACGGTGACCACCAGTCCCCCATCTTCGTGGGTGGTGGTGTCGTGTTCGGCCCCCGTCCCTGCGACTACAGCAAGAAGGTGAACAAGTCCACCCGCAAGCTGGCTCTCCGCCGCGTGCTCGGTGACATCATCTCCGGTGGCAAGGTCTGCACCGTTCCTTCCTTCAGCATCGAGGATGGCAAGACCAAGAGCTTCATCGCCGCTGTGGCTGAGATTGCCACCGGTAAGAAGATCCTCATCATCGCCGACTCCTTTGATGAAAAGACCAAGCTCGCCGGCCGCAACGTGCAGGAAGTCCTGCTCATGACCGCCGCTGAGGTGAACGTGGAGCAGCTGCTGCACGCTAACAAGGTCGTCATCGTTGAGTCCGCCCTCGAAACCATCGCCAACCGCACCAAGTAATCATGAACGACATTTACGACGTAATCAAGAAGCCCCGCGTGTCCGAAAAGGCCGCCGTGCTGCACGAGACAACGGGTGAGCTTGTGCTTGAAGTGGCGGTTAAGGCCACCAAGCTTGAAATCAAGCAGGCTGTAGAGAAGTGCCTCGGTAAGAAGGTCGCTTCCATCCGCACCGCTAACTATGACGGCAAAGTGCGCCGCAACCGCACTAAGGACGCCGGTACCTCTCCCGCTTGGAAGAAGGCTTACGTGCGCCTCGCCGCCGGTGAAACCCTCGACCTCGTCTAATTTAAGAACCCATAAGACAATAGAAGTAAGCTATCATGTCCCTCAAGTCATTCAAGCCTACAACTCCGTCCAACCGCTACAAGGTTCTGCCCTCGTTTGACGAGATCACCAAGTGCAAGCCGGAGAAGAGCCTCCTCGAGCCCATCCGCAAGAGCGGTGGCCGCAACAACAATGGCCGCATCACCACCCGCCACATCGGCGGTGGCCACAAGAAGCACTACCGTCTGGTAGACTTCCGCCGCACTCGCACGGAAGCTGCCACCGTGCTCGCCATTGAGTATGATCCGAACCGTACCTGCCGCATCGCCCTCGTGCAGTACCCCGATGGTGCCAAGAGCTACATCCTTGCTCCCGTGGGTCTCACTGTTGGCATGACCGTTCAGGCCGGTGAGAACGTTGCCCCGAAGGTTGGCAACGCCATGCCCCTTAAGAACGTACCCCTGGGTACTGCTATCCACAACATCGAGGTGCGCCCCGGCACCGGTGGTAAGATTGCTCGCTCTGCTGGTCAGCAGGCTGTGCTTTCCAACCGTGACGGCGACTACGCCCTCGTGAAGATGCCCTCCGGTGAAGTCCGCAAGTTCCGCGTGGAGTGCTACTGCACCATCGGTCAGGTGGGCAACACCCAGCACATGAACGAGTCCTCCGGTAAGGCCGGTCGTACCCGTTGGATGGGCATCCGTCCCACCGTGCGTGGTATGTGTATGAACCCCGTCGATCACCCCAACGGTGGTGGTGAGGGTAAGTCCAAGTCCGGTGGTGGTCGTCAGCACCTGAAGTCCCCCTGGGGTCATGTCAAGGGCCAGAAGACCCGCCGTCTTCGCAAGCCCAGCGACGTATTCATCGTACAGCGCCGCAAGAGCAAGTAATTTATAACCTTCAATATCATTCACAACAATGGGACGTTCCCTCAAAAAAGGACCCTTCGTAAGCCAGCCTCTTCTCGACAAGGTTGACGCCCAGCTTCAGAGCGGGGATCGCAAGCCGATTAAGACCTGGAGCCGCGCCTCCATGGTGATTCCGGATTTCGTCGGTCTCACTTTCCTCGTACACGCCGGTAAGAGCTTTACCACCGTGTACGTAACGGAAAACATGGTGGGCCACAAGCTCGGTGAGTTTGCCCCGACGCGTATCTTCAAGGCGCACGGCGGTATCGGCAAGAAGTAATAAGTAACCCGCAATCTGCCACATGCTCACACCTCGCCTGAACTCCGTTCTGCTGGCCATCGCCCTCTGCGGTGCAGGTACAGCCGCCGGTGAAGGCGAGGAGGGCAGTGGTGCTGCGGAACACAGAATCGCACAACTCGAACGCCAGGTAGCCACCCTCCGGGAAAGCTACGCCCTCTCCAGGGCTGATGCTGACCAAGCGCGCCGCCAGCTGCGAGACATCCGCTCTCGCCTGGAAGCCATCGGAGGTGCTGCACTGGGTAGCGGTGAGGAGCGCCTCATCGACACAGTTTCCCAGCTGGAAGCAGCTAATGCCGAGCTGGAAACACTGCGACAAAGCGCTCTCGTTCTCTCCTCCGCTGTGGACACTTACGTCCGCGGAGCCCTGGTTGAGGATGCCGCCGCCCGCCAAGCACTGGAAGCCGCCCTGCGTCAGGTCGAAGTAGCCCTCGGGCTCCGACAGGCCCCGCAGAACGAGCTCGCCGGCACCCTGACAGATGCCCGCGTACTGAGCATAGACTCTGAAAGCGGTCTCATCGTCATCAATGCCGGCCGAGAGGCTAAGGTGGAAGTGGGCATGCCCATGCAGATTACCCGCGGAGACCAGGCTATCGCACGAGCAATCGTGACTGACGTTCGAAAGACAGTAGCAGGACTCCTCGTACAGCGCCAGCTGAACACAGCCCTCTCCGTCGAAATCGGTGATTCTGTTTCCGTGACAACTAACGATTAAATCTTCAACAAATACCATAACAATGGAAGTTAAAGCAGTATACAAGAACGCTCGCATCTCTGCGAAGAAGATGCGCGATGTAGCCGCCGCCGTTCAGGGTATGTCTGTCTCTCAGGCTACCGACGTGCTCAGCTACACTCCCAAGAAGGGCGCCTACCTCCTCAACAAGACGCTCAAGGCCGCTGTGGCCAATGCCGAGAACAACAATGGTCTCTCCGCTGATGAGCTCGTGCTCAAGAGCGTCATGGTCGACGAAGGTCCTACCTTCCGCCGTACGATGGCCCGCGCCCGCGGCTCCGCTAACATGATCCGCAAGCGCACCTCCCACATCACCGTAATCCTCGCCAACGCCGAGGCATAACCACAACACAAGCACACATACAAACACTATGGGACAGAAAGTAAATCCTATCGGCTTCCGTCTGGCCGTCACTAAAGACTGGCGCTCCAAGTGGTATGCTACCGGCAAGGACTACGCCACCAAGCTCCACGAGGACCTCAAAATCCGTAAGTTCATCAAGGACTACACCGCTAAGCTCAACGTAGAGCTTAAGGGTGCTACCCCCGCTATCTCCCGCATCACCATCGAGCGCGCTTGGAACAGCGTCCGCGTTACCATCGCTACCGCTCGCCCCGGTCTCATCATCGGGCCCAAGGGTAAGAACATCGAGGACATGACTGCCGCTCTCAGCAAGCTTTGCGGTGGCGCTCAGGTTAAGCTCGACATCATGGAAATCCGCCAGCCGGAGCTCGACGCCCAGCTCGTGGCCGAGAACATCGCCACTCAGCTTGAGCGCCGTGTTTCCTTCCGCCGCGCCATGAAGCGTGCCGTTCAGCTCGCTATGGACTTCGGCGCCGAGGGTATCCGCGTACGTTGCGCCGGCCGTCTGGGTGGTGCTGATATCGCCCGCGCTGAGCAGTATCGCGAAGGTAAAGTACCGCTTCAGACCCTGCGCGCCCCCATCGACTACGGTTTCGCTGAGGCTCGCACTCTGTACGGTATCATCGGTATTAAGTGCTGGATCAACAAGCGCCCGGAAGTTGCCGGTGCCGCTCCCTCCGGCCGCCCCAACCGCCCGGCTCGCCCCCGTCGCGACCGCGGTGACCGTCGTGACGCCTGAACCCCGACACATCATAAGAACCTTTAACGATTACAGGAGATATAAACTATGCCTTTAATGCCTAAAAGAGTGAAGGACAACCACCGCAAGATGCACCGCGGCAATCGCGGCGGCAATGCTACCAGCGGTGACTATGTTGCCTTCGGTGACTTCGGCCTTCAGGTGCTGACTCGTGGTTGGGTGACCAACAACCAGATCGAGGCCTGCCGTATCGCTATCAACCGTTACCTGCGCCGTCGTGGTCGCGTATACATCCGTATCTTCCCGCAGAAGAGCTTCACCAAGCGCCCGCCGGATACCCGTATGGGTAAGGGTAAAGGTGCTGTTGAGGGCTGGATTGCTGTATGCCGCCCCGGCAACATCATGTTCGAGGTTGGCGGTGTTACCGAGTCCGCTGCCCGTGAGGCCCTCCGCCTCGCTTCCAACAAGCTCGGCATCCGCACTCGCTTCGTATACCGCCAGGGCGTGGAGCCCCAGGCCTAAACCAGTAAACAACAAACATTACAGATATTATGCCTGTCAAGAAAGCTAAAGACTTCCGCGGTATGCCCGCTAAGGAGCTCGCCGCCCACATCCGTGGCCTGCGCGAGGAGCTGTTCAACCTGCGCCTTCAGCAGGGTACCGGTCAGCTGGAGAACAACCAGCGCCTCCGC
>JAFVIC010000003.1 GCA_017477935.1 Akkermansia sp.
GATGTTCTTATACAGAACAAAGTCCATTTCCTCCCCATCTCCGAAAACAAAGAGAATGTGGGCATTCTCATCTATCCACAGGTCATCATCTTCCCACCATTCTTCCAGACGGACTAGTTCCCCGGCAAGCAGCCGCGTCTCCACGCGAGCTAACCGTTCCTGCTGGAGCTGATTGATCCGGTGGCGCCTGCGTTCTTCGCGTTTCTGCTCGCAGCGCTGCGGAATGGCGAAAAAATCGAAGATGCTAGCAGCAAAGCACGCAAGAATATCGAGCCATACGATGACACCCGCACCATGCTTGACCGCCAGCGTGGTTAGCAGCAAAGCAAATATCAACAAGCCCCATGGCCTTATGGAACGAAACGAGAACACGATACGGGTATTATAGCAAACCTGAATATACAAGGCAAGTCATTCAACTTTTGTTTCGATAACGACCACATGTGTCCCAAAGTTTTTTTTGAGAGACGCAAGTGCCGATAAATCCCAGGCTTTCCGAATAGAGGCTTTTTCGAAGCCCCCCCTGTACTCATGCTTGAGCAAAATTCGGAGGAGAATGCGCCTTATCTACCCCCTGATTCACCCAGGTCCACAAGTCAATGTAACTCATCAGATGAATCCGAATGAATGTGACAAGGTTTGACATATGCCAGTCGTTCTTAGCCTTGTTTTTGAGATATTGGAGCAGCAATATGGCTATCATGGCAGTCCAGATCTGACACATT
The DNA here is from genome assembly GCA_017477935.1 of Akkermansia sp. Taxonomy (GTDB): domain Bacteria; phylum Verrucomicrobiota; class Verrucomicrobiia; order Verrucomicrobiales; family Akkermansiaceae; genus Akkermansia. Next base: position 726 of record JAFVIC010000003.1, read on the forward strand.
ACTGCATTCTTGTTTGTTCCAATAAAGGTCTTGATGCGTAAATGCTGTTTTGCTACCGTTTGGAAAATCTTTGGGACACATGTGACTTGCTGCGCTGCGCGTTGCTTCCTGGTTTTGTCTCAAAAAAGGGAATGAATGCTCTTGAATTCCCGAAAATCGGGAGTTTCAGACTCCCGATTTTCGGCAAAGCGTGGTATATGTGACTATTACTTAGCCGGCCAGCCGATGCATTGGTGCACGATGACGGAGTGGTTCTCCGGCAAGCCGATTTCGCGCTTGAGTGCCTCCTTGTCAATCATGGCACGCACCACGGTGGAAAGCCCGCGCGAGGTGCAGTACAGGTACACATTCTGGTAGGCAGAGCCCACGTGGTTCTCGCCGCCGCGATCGTTCATGCAGGTGTAGAGCAGGTGCAGCGGGGCATTTTTCACGAAATCCTGGCGCTTGCAGAGGGGAATGAGATTCTTCTTGTTCACCTTGCGCAGGGTGTGCGCCATGCCGTCGTATTCCCAGGTGCCGGTGGGGGTGAGCACAAAGAGCTGCATGTTCTGCAGGTTGCGAGAGGTGGGAATAGTGCGCTTGCCGTGCGGGCTCTTGCCCCAGGCCACCCACAGGATATCCGCCAGCGTCTGGTCATCAATAGCGCGGGTGGTATCAAAATCACGGGCGCTGTGGCGCTTCGCAATAGCTTCCATGAGCGGCATGCCGCCGGTCATCACCGGGGCAGGCAGTTCCTTGGTCAAGTCGTTGCCCCAGCAGGGCAGCAGCGCCCCGGCCAATACACAGATTTTCAATGCGTTCTTGTACATATTCTGCATTCTAGCATGCCTTTGTTCCTGCTGCAAGGAAAAAGTGTAGATGATTTGACTGGTGGAAAGTAAATAAATCATGAGTATCCGACACATGATAGAGCTAACTGAAAGTAAAAATAAAGATGGCTGTATAGGAGGAGTATTAGGGGCAATTCTCGGGGCAGGTATCGGGGCAGGTATCGGGGCATTGTGTGACAACATAGGACTCGGTCTTATGATTGGTGGTATCCTTCTTATTACGTTTCATGTATTCAAAAATGAATGACCGAGACTGAGAATAATTCTAAAAATTATGCCAACACAGCATTCTGCGCTTGCGTTGGCGTGCGGAATCGTATAAAATGAGCGCGCCGCAGGGAAATAAGTTCCGACGGCAAAAAATCACTAACAAAAGCCTCACAGAATCACTCAGATGATTAAGGTAGCCATCGTAGGATACGGGAATATCGGCAAGTACTCAGTGGATGCACTGCGCGCTGCGCCGGATATGGAGTTGGTCGGAATTGTACGCCGTGCAGGGAGCGCCCCCGTGCATGGCATAAAAACCGTGACAGACATTGCCGAGCTCGGGCAGGTAGATGTAGCTCTGCTCTGCACCCCGACCCGCAGTGTGGAATCGACAGCCCTTCCCCTGCTGGCGAAAGGTATCAACACGGTTGACAGCTATGATATTCACGGCGGTATCGTGGACCTGCGCCGCTCGCTGGGCGAGGCCGCCCGTGCCAACAATGCGGTTGCCGTTATCTCCGCCGGCTGGGATCCCGGTTCGGACTCCGTCATGCGCACCATGATGCTGGCCATGGCTCCCAAGGGTATCACTTACACGAACTTCGGTCCCGGCATGAGCATGGGTCACAGTGTGGTAGCCCGCTCGAAGGCCGGCGTGAAAGATGCGCTTTCCCTCACCATCCCGACCGGGTCGGGAGTGCACCGCCGCATGGTGTATGTGCAGCTCGAAGAAGGGGCAGACTTTGCCGAGGTAGCAGCAGCCATTAAGGCTGATGATTATTTCTGCCACGATGACACGCACGTGCAGCAGGTGGACGACATTGATTCACTGCGCGACATGGGCCACGGCGTCTACATGGAGCGCAAGGGTGTATCGGGCACCACGCAGAACCAGATTTTCAAGTTTGAAATGCGTATCAACAACCCCGCGCTCACCGCTCAGGTGATGGTATGCGCAGCCCGTGCCAGCATGCGCCTGGCTGCCGGTTGCTACACCCTGCCGGAAATTCCGCCCATGGATTTCTGCCCCGGCGACCGCGAGGCTCTCATTGCGCAGCTCGTCTGAGCGCAGTTGCCACCACCACTTCACCAACCGGGATGGGACACCCATCCCGGTTTTCCTTTGCCCCCACACCCCCAAAAAACGGCCGTTCCCGGAAATAGGGAACGGCCGACAGAATGAATGATACCCGGTTTACGGTACATGCACACACGGTGCCTGCCGCCGCGATCGGATAGCAGCAACCTGTTACTGCTTCATCATTCTCTCATAATATTCGAGATTGCGCTTGAGAATCTGACCGGTGCGACTTTCGGGAGCAACTTCATACGCGGCTTTATAAGCCTCAATCATGTGAGGAATATCGCGCAGGAAAGCGTAGGTGTCACCCAGGGCACGCAAGGCCGACTGGCGCACTTCAGGTACCAAGTCTTCCTGAGCCAGGAAATCCTCAAGAGATTTGATATTGGCCTTGTAGTGCTCGGGCGAATTGGAGCTACGGAACGAGTCCACAAGCTCACGCAAAGCCTCCGTCTGCCTGATACGCAGATCGGTAGTATCACCGTAGCCCTTATAGCCCAGCGTATTTTCGGGGTCGAGGCTATTAATTTCAGCAATAATGGCCTTGTACTTGTCACGGCAGGTCTCAGGCAGGATTTTCAGAGCAGCATCGAGCGCACGGGCGCGCTCCAGACCGTTTTTCCCATCTGCAGCGGCAAGGGCGGCATTGCGAGCGGCAAGCTTATCAAGCCCGGCCTGTACCAGCGGAATATAGTCAGCCGGAGTGCGGCGCGTGCCATGAATCACCTCAAAGGGCAACCCATCGCTATCCATCAGCACCACGCCGGGCAGACCTTCGATTTTATACGAGGTCAGCAGAATCTCTCGCTCACGCTTAACATCATCCGGAATAGCTGCTACCAGCTCAGGGGTGCGGGGGAAATCCACAGGCACCAGCACAAATTTGTCGCCCAGAGCCGCCTCGAACTCAGGGCTTTCCACAATCTTGCTGCGCAAGTGGATACATGCTGTGCACCAATCCGTACCGGTGAAGTCCACGAAAATCTGGCAATTCTTCGCTTTAGCAGCGGCGAGTGCCTCATCCATCGTTGCAACTTCCGGCAGCGCCAGAGCGGTGGCAACCATAGCGGGCAGAACAAGTAATTTATTGAGTATATGCATCATGGTTATATTTTGAGGTTAAGGTTGCGAAGGAATTTTGACGGCAGACACCACTCCCGACAGAAGAGAAAGCCGGGCGGAAGGATGTGGCCTCTCCGCTCGGCGGAGCAACTCAGCCGGGGTGAGGTTACCTGCATACGGCGGCACAAGCCGCCCGCCGCGAGAGCGGACGTCTGCCGCCAGCAATCTCACGGACTCGATGATGATGGCAGAACGTGTGGTTCCCATAGCCTCTGCCACAGCATCAACACGCCGCATCAGCTCTATGGGGCACCGGAATGCCAACGACTTCGTTTTCATGACTATGATTTATCACAAATAAAACCCGGCTGCAATCAAAAAAACATTAGAAGCCTCATATATTAAAAAATCTTCTCCGAGCCAACTCCCGACCTAATAGAACCCGAAACAATATGTCGCACCCTTCCAACATCAGCTGAGAAAGTTCCCCCACTCAGCCCACCCTCGACAAATTATTCTTTTCCCCACTTTCCGAATACCACCCAAAATTGTTCCCCTGTTAAAAAAATACGCTGCATGCTGCCTTTTTGGGTTGATTCGGGGGGCTGATGGGTGTATGATAGCTTCGGTAAGAACCGAAATGCCGCACATGCGGCATGACGGGTTCGTGAGTTGCACACAATTTTCAAACGTTAATTCAACCATATGAGCACTACATACAGCACCATAGACGCCAACGAGGCCGTAGCCTCCGTAGCGTACCGTTGTTCAGAAGTGGCCGCCATCTACCCCATTACCCCGTCCTCTCCGATGGGTGAATCGGCAGAGACGTGGACGGCCGTAGACCGCAAGAACCTCTGGGGAACGGTCCCCAGCATCGTAGAGATGGAGAGTGAGGCCGGTGCTGCCGGTGCCGTACACGGCGCGCTGCAAACCGGCTCCCTGGCCACGACCTTCACGGCTTCTCAGGGTCTGCTGCTGATGATTCCCAACATGTTCAAGATTGCCGGCGAGCTGACTCCCTGCGTCTTCCACATTGCCGCCCGCGCCCTGGCCGCCCAGGGTCTTTCCATCTTCGGCGACCACAGCGACGTCATGAGCTGCCGCTCCACCGGCTTTGCCATGCTGTGCGGCGCCAGCACCCAAGAGGCCCCCGACATGGCAGCCATTGCTCACGCCGCCACTCTTGAGAGCCGCGTGCCTTTCATCAACTTCTTCGACGGTTTCCGCACTTCGCACGAAGTGGGCAAGATTGCCGACATCAGCGATGACACCCTGCGCGCCATGATTGACCAGAAGTGGGTGGACGAGTTCCACGCCCGTGGGCTCACCCCCGATGCCCCGGTCATCCGCGGTACCGCTCAGAACCCCGACGTATACTTCCAGGGCCGCGAGACCGTGAACAAGTACTACGATGCCGTACCCGCCATCGTCAAGGGCGCCATGAAGAAATTCGGCGACCTGACCGGCCGTTACTACGACGTGGTGGAATACATCGGTTGCCCGAACGCCACACGCGTCATCATCATGATGGGTTCCGGTGCCGAGGCTGCCCTCGAAGCAGTGACCGCCATGGGTGAAGATGTAGGCGTGCTCAAGATTCGCATGTACCGCCCCTTCCCGGCAGCAGATGTGATTGCCACCCTGCCCAAGACCGTGCAGAAGATTGCCGTGCTCGACCGCACCAAAGAACCCGGCAGCCTGGGCGAACCCCTGCTGCAGGATGTAGTGCAGACCCTGGCAGACGCTCAGGTGGCCGGCACCCTGCCCTTCGCTCTGCCCAAGGTGGTAGGTGGCCGCTATGGCCTGGGCTCCAAAGAGTTCACCCCCGCTATGGTCAAGGGTATCTTCGACGAGCTCAGCAAGCCCGAGCCCATGACCGGTTTCTCCGTCGGTATTGAGGATGACGTGACCGGCAAGAGCATTGCCTATGACCCGAACTTCTCGACCGAGCCCGACACCGTCACGCGCTGCATGTTCTACGGTCTGGGCTCCGATGGTACCGTGGGTGCCAACAAGGACGCCATCAAGATTATCGGCAAGCACACTGATTTGTACGTGCAGGGTTACTTTGAGTACGACTCGAAGAAGTCCGGTTCCTCGACGGTATCTCACCTGCGCTTCGGCACCACGCCGATTCACAGCACCTACCTCATCACGAACGCGAACTTCATCGCGCTGCACCAGCCCAGCCTGCTCAACCTCTTCGACTTCCTGAAGAACGCTGCTCAGAACGCCACCTTCCTCATCAACACCAACGTGGCTCCCGAAAAGGTGTGGGACAGCTTGCCTGCCCGCATGCAGCAGCAGATTCTCGACAAGAACATCAAAGTCTACTGCATCGATGCCTTCAAGGTCGCCAAGGCTACCGGCATGGGCGGTCGCATTAACATGATCATGCAGACCTGCTTCTTCAACCTCGCCGGTGTTATCCCCGCTGAAGAAGCCCTCGGCTACATCAAAGAAGCCATTAAGAAGACCTACGGCAAGAAGGGCGATGAAGTCGTGGCCAAGAATATCGCCGCGGTGGACGCCTCCCTCGCCAACCTCTACGAGGTACCCCTGGGCAACACCATCACCGGCCATGAAATCCCGGATGCCCTCGCCGGCAACCCGCCCGACTTCGTGCGCAACGTGCTGGGTAAGATTGTAACCGGCAACGGCAACTCCGTAACCGTGGGCGAGATGCCCGTGGACGGCACCTTCCCCAGCGGTACGACCCAGTACGAGAAGCGCGACCTTGCTCTCGAAATCCCCGTATGGACCCCCGAGAAGACCGAAACCAGCAAGGCTTGTATCCAGTGCGGTAAGTGCACCATGGTCTGCCCGCACGCTGCTATCCGCGCCAAGATGATTGACCCCGCCGACCTCACCGGCGCCCCCGACAGCTTCAAGACGGCCGATGCCAGCAAGATGCACAAGGACTGGGCCGGCAAGAAGTACGTCATCCAGGTATCTGCCAGTGACTGTACGGGTTGTACGCTCTGCTCCCGCGTGTGCCCCACGGCCAGCCTGACCATGACCCCGGCAACGGAGGCCCTCAAGCCCGAGGCCGAGAACTGGAAGTTCTTCGAGTCCCTGCCTGACAATGACCGCACCGTGACCGACAACTCCAAGGTGAAGGATGCCCAGCTGCTCCGCCCGCTCTTCGAGTTCTCCGGCGCCTGTGCCGGTTGCGGTGAGACCCCGTATGTGAAGCTGCTCAGCCAGCTCTTCGGCAACCGCCTGGTCGTGGCCAACGCCACCGGTTGCTCCTCCATCTACGGCGGCAACCTGCCCACCACCCCCTGGACCCACGATGCCGACGGCCGCGGCCCCGCCTGGTGCAACAGCCTCTTCGAGGACAACGCCCAGTTCGGTCTCGGTTTCCGCGTATCGCTCGACAAGAAGCAGCAATTCGCCATCGAGCTGCTGCAAGCCGCCGGTGAAACCATCGGTACCGAGCTGGTACAGGAAATCATGGGCAACCCGCAGAAGACTGAGGCCGACATCGCCAATGCCCGTGCTACGGTAGTTGCTATCAAGACCGCCTGCGGTGACAATGCTGATTTGGCAGCCCTGAAGGCTCACGCCGATTACCTGGTGCGCAAGAGCGTGTGGATTCTCGGTGGTGACGGCTGGTCTTACGACATCGGCTACGGCGGTCTCGACCACATCCTCGCCTCCGGTCGCAACGTGAAGGTGCTTGTGCTTGACACCGAGGTGTACTCCAACACCGGCGGCCAGTGCTCCAAATCCACCCCGCGCGGCGCTGTGGCCAAGTTTGCCACCCGCGGTAAGGACCAGGTCAAGAAGGACCTCGGCTACATGGCCATGACCTACGGCAACGTCTACGTGGGTTCCATCGCCATGGGTTCCGATGACCAGCACGCCCTCACCACCCTCATGGAGGCAGAGGAGTACGACGGTCCCGCACTCGTCATCGCCTACAGCCACTGCATTAACCACGGCATCAACATGGCTCAGGGTCTTGACCGCCAGAAGGACGCCGTTGATTGCGGTCGCTGGCTGCTCTACAACTTCAACCCCGACCGCGCGAAGGAAGGCAAGAACCCGCTCACCATCAAGAGCAAGAAGCCCAAGAAGGACGTGCGCGAGGCGCTGCTGAGCGAGAACCGCTTCCGACTGCTGGCCAAGAACAACAAGGCCAACTTCGACAAGCTGCTTGATATGGAGGCTGCCGACATCGCCCGCCGTTGGCGCCTGTACCAGGCTCTCGCCGGCATCGATTACAGCCTGCCCACTGAGGAGGCCTGATAATCCCGCCCGTCACCGGATTTGCAAGCCGCTGCTCCGCAAGGGACAGCGGCTTTCTGCTATATGTAATAGCGACCACCCCCATTTATCGCCCCTCAGCGGGGCTTTCTTGAATTCGGCGGGCGCACCCGCCCGCAAGATTTAAGTCCGGAGGACGACAGACAATAGCCGGAGGTGCAGCTGCGTCAGCAGCGTAACCTCCGGTAACAGACGAAAAACGTAAAGAAGTCCCGCCGGATGGCGGGCCGACAGATGGCCACCGCATGGGATTAGGCCACGGCCATCTGTCGGCCCTCCGCGTTCCGCGTCGGGGCTCTCATGTACTTTTTTCTCTCACAACCCGGGGCTGCGCGAGCCTAGCGGCTCGCTTACCCCGCGCTACTCTCTGCCGCCCCTGAACGGGGCTTTCGGGTTCGGCGGGCGCACCCGCCCGCAAGCATGAAGTCCGCAGGACGACAGACAATAGCCGGAGGTGCAGCTGCGTCAGCAGCGTAACCTCCGGTAACAGACGAAAAACGTAAAGAAGCCCCGCCGAATGGCGGGCCGACAGATGGGCGCGAGGTGTCAGATTTGCCCCTGCTTTGTCACATGGCTACCCTGTATAGTCAAAAACCGCTGTCCCCCACGGAGCAGCGGCTTTTTTCGCGGCCATTTAACAACAAAGAAAAAATCCGCCTGTTCTCACCGTTTATGGCTTTACAAAACGGGCTTTTATGCTAGAATAAAAGCGCATGAACACGGAAATTCTTCAGAAAGCCGCCAATGAGGCCAAGGGACTTGCCATCGATGCCATCTTCGAAAAAGCGTCGGGCCACATGGGGCTGCCCATCGGCTGCGCAGAAATCGGTGCCGTTCTGTACGGTGAGTTGCTGAATGTGAACCCGTCTGAGCCGCGCTGGCTCAACCGTGACCGCTTTGTGCTGTCGGGTGGCCATGGTTCCATGTTCCTGTACGGCTGGCTGCACCTGGCCGGTTACGGTGTGACGATGGACGATGTGAAGGCTTTCCGCGCCAAAGGTTCGAACACCCCCGGCCACCCCGAATTCGGCTGCTGCCCCGGTGTGGAATGCACCACCGGCCCGCTCGGCCAGGGTATCGCCAACGCCGTTGGTTTCGCTATTTCCGCCAAACATGCTGCCGCCTGCTACAACACCCCCGAGCACGAAATCTTCAACCAGACTGTGTACTGCCTGGCCGGTGACGGCTGCATAGAGGAAGGTATCTCCCGCGAGGCAGCCGCCATCGCCGGCTGTCTGAAGCTCGACAACCTCGTGCTGATTTACGATGCCAACGGCATCACCCTCGATGCCCCCATCGAAAAAACGCAGGTGGATGACATCGCCGCCACCTTTACCGCTCAGGGATGGGATGCCGTGACTATCGACGGCAACGACATGCAGCAGGTTCGCACAGCCCTGCGCGCTGCCCGTCTCGAAAAGAACGGCCGCCCGAAACTCATCATCGCCAAGACCGTCATCGCCCGCGGCGTACCCGGTTTTGAAGGCACCACCAAGGGCCACGGTGAAGGCGGGGCCAAGCTCTGGGCTGAGGCTCACGCCAACTGGGGCCTGCCCACTGACCGGCTTTACTACGTCAGCGATGAGGTGCGCGCCTACATGGCCGGCCTGAAGACCGAGCGCGAAGCCGCTTACGCCGAGTGGCTGGCCACTTATCAGGCCTGGCGCGCAGCCAACCCCGACAAAGCCGCTGCGCTCGATGCCGGCATAGAGCTGGCCGTCAACGGCCTGTCCCCCGAGGCAAGCAACGCCATGATTCCCGCCTTTGCCGAGGGCTGCAAAGAAGCCACCCGCTCCTCGGGTGCCGTAGCCCAGAACGCCATTGGTGCCGCATGCCCCGCCCTGCTTTCCACCAGCGCTGACCTCTTCTCTTCGAACAAGAACTACCTGAAGAACGGCGGCGACTTCTCCGCAGAGAACTACGCCGGCCGCAACTTCTGGTTCGGTATCCGCGAGCACGCCATGGCCGCCATCTGCAACGGTATCGCCTACGATGGCATCTTCCGCGTATCGGCCGGCACCTTCTGCGTGTTTGTGGACTACATGCGCGCCTCCATCCGCGTAGCAGCCCTCTCCCACCTGCCGGTGACCTATGTGCTCACGCACGACTCCGTTGCCGTGGGTGAAGACGGCCCCACCCACCAGCCCGTTGAGACGGTGACCGGCCTGCGCATCATCCCCAACCTCGACGTTGTGCGCCCGGCTGATGAAGAAGAAGCCGCCGGTGCCTGGATGTGCGCCATGGAGCGCAAGGACGGCCCCACCGCCCTCATTCTTACCCGCCAGAACATCCCCAGCCTGACTTCCGTGCAGCCCCTCAGCGCCGATGAGCGCCGCCGGGGTACCCTGAAGGGCGCCTACATCGCCCTGAAAGAGCAGACCGAGCAGCCCGGCCGCATCATCATCGCCAGCGGTTCCGAAGTCATCCTCGCCCTGCAGGCTGCCAAGGAACTGGGCCCCGATGTACGCGTAGTCTCCATGCCCTCCATGTGGCGCTTCAACCGCCAGAGCGCCGAGTACCGCGAAAGCGTGCTGCCCGCTGCCTGCACCCGCCGCCTGGCTGTAGAGGCCGGCAAGAGCGACCTGTGGTACCGCTATGTCGGTACGGAAGGCAGCATCATCTCCATCGACTCCTACGGCTTCTCCGCCCCCGGCGATGTCGTGCTCAACGAGCTGGGGATGAACGTGCCCAACATCGTGGCTCACGCGCAGAAGCTGTAAGCCTATCAGTTAGCCCCCCTTACACGCAAAAAGCCGCTCCGGCATGGAGCGGCTTTTTGCGTGTAACATAAAATCAGGTCAGATTTTCAGCGGCGGGGGCGTTTACGGAGAATCATCCGCGCGCGGTTCAGGCTGGTCTGAGGGTTCGCGAACACTTTGCGCATCTGGCGTTTGCGACTCTCCTTCTCAGCGGGGGGAATTCTCAAATCAGCCTCTATCACCGCATAGGCCACCTCGGCAGCAGCCTGCACGTCAGCGACAGTTTCAGCACTAGTGATAAGCAGGCGGTACTTCAGCTCCAGCAACTGACGGCGGTTAGCCGGCACGGCAGCAGCCAATGCGGCCTCCACTACAGCCAGGGCGGCGGCATCCGTCGGGGCAGCTTTTTCAGCAGCTATGGTCTGCTGCAGGTGCTGCTCAGCAGCGGCCGCGGCCCGCAGCCCGCTGATGTCGTGCTCATCAATGGCGGCAATCCGTTGCTGCAGCTCTGTATTAAGCTCGTGCAGCTCAGCAGGCAGCAATCGCCACATCTCCACCATGGCCAGCAATTGCGGCTCCCCCTGCAAATCAGCAGCCTTCCGCAGCAGTTCATGCGCACGCAAGCCCTTACTCAGAACCTTCTGCACGGCAGCGCAGTCGTTCACAAACCCGAACAACCCACCCAGCGGCCGCCCCTCACCATCCAGCACCAGCAGGGTCGGGTAGCCGTCAATCTTGTACTTACTGCACAGCATCCGGTTCTGTGCCAGCAATTTGCGGTCAAAGTCAGGATTTTCGGGCACATCTACCTCAAGCAGCACAAAATGCTCCGCTGCCCAGGTAGCAAACTCCGGGTGATCAAGCACGTTCTGACGCAGCAACATACAGTAGTAGCACCAATCTGAACCGGTAAAATCTGCCAGCACAGCCTTCCCCTGTGCCCGGGCAGCGGCCAGGGCGCCCTCATAATCCGTCATCCACTCGGCTGCTCCGATATTGGCTACCAGAGCTGCCAGTGCCGCCGTACATACGTGTTTTACTCCCCACATGGTATCGATATGAACATCTGACATCAGTTTACACCCTCACCCACTGTATGGCAAGAACATATCGCAGAAAAACACATGTAGAACCGCTGCAAAGGGAGGCTCTGTAAAAAACTGAACGCACATGACCGCGGTCTGTTCGGTAATTGGCTTGCCAAGACAGGCTGTGAGTGCTATAGTAAGGGGGATATGGACTTATCCGCGTTTCGAGAGGAATACCTGAAAGATACACTGCACCGCAAAGACCTGGCCGAATCCCCGTTTGTGCAATTCGACCGATGGTTTAAGCAAGCGCTGCAGGCCGAAGTACCTGAGCCGAATGCCATCAGCATAGCGACCGCCACGCCTGACGGTCGCCCCTCACTGCGTACAGTGCTGCTGAAATACTACGATGACCGCGGTTATGTGTTCTTCACCAACTACACCAGTCGCAAAGCCCGCGAACTCGAAAACAACCCCGAAATCTGCATGCTGCTGCCATGGGTTACTCTCGAACGACAGATTATTGTCTACGGCAAAGCAGAGAAAATTTCACGCGCCGAAACCCTCAAATACTTCCTCTCTCGCCCACGCGAAAGCCAACTGGGCGCGTGGGTTTCACACCAGAGTCAGGTAATATCCACCCGCAAGTTACTCATGATGAAGTTACAGGAACTCAAGCGCAAATTCTCCGAAGGTCAGGTACCCTTGCCGGACTTCTGGGGCGGCTACCGCATTGTTCCCCACCACATTGAATTCTGGCAGGGAGGCCCGGGGCGCGTGCATGATCGTTTCATGTATACCCTGCAAGACGATGGCACGTGGAATATCGAGCGCCTGCAGCCCTGATTTTTACCCATGCCGCCATCCGGCGGCATTTTTTTGCACCCGCGACAGGGGGTGGCGGCGGATATCCGACCGCGTAGAACACACTAAATTGCAAAAGCGATTGACTTTCGATACGCCGGAGACTAAAATGGTGCGCCCCGCAACAATTGAGGCAGCTCACCATATGTACAACGAAGATTTCAAAAACCGCATCATCACCGACCTCGCCGCTCTCAAAGAGGCCGGCCTTTACAAGCAGGAGCGCTACATCGCCACCCCCCAGTTCTCTGAAGTGGGGCTGAAAGATGGCAGCAAGGTCATCAACATGTGCGCTAACAATTACCTCGGTCTCGCCAACCACCCCGAGCTGGAAAAAGCCGCCAAGGAAGCCATCGACCGCTGGGGCTTCGGTATGGCCTCCGTGCGCTTCATCTGCGGCACTCAGACCCTGCACCAGCAGCTCGAAGAGCGCCTGAGCGCTTTCCTCGGTACGGAAGACACCATCCTTTTCGGTTCCTGCTTCGATGCCAACGGCGGCCTGTTCGAGGCTCTGCTCACGAAGGAAGACGCCATCGTATCCGACTCCCTCAACCACGCCTCCATCATCGACGGTGTGCGCCTGTGCAAAGCCGCCCGCTATCGCTACGCCAACAACGACATGGCTGACCTCGAAGCCAAGCTGCAGGAGGCCAAAGCCAACGGTGCCCGCACCATTCTGATTTCCACTGACGGCGTGTTCTCGATGGACGGTATCGTCGCCAGCCTGGACAAGATTCACGCTCTGGCCGAGAAATACGGCGCGCTGGTACACTTCGACGAATCGCACGCCACAGGTGTGCTGGGCAGCCGCGGTCGCGGTACACACGAGCACTGTGGCCTGTTCGGCAAGATTGACATCACCACCGGTACCTTCGGCAAGGCGCTGGGCGGTGCCTCCGGTGGCTATGTAAGCGCCCGCAAGGAGATTGTGGACATGCTGCGCCAGAAGTCCCGCCCCTACCTGTTCTCCAACAGCGTGATGCCCGCCATCGCCGCCACCACCATCAAGGTGATTGACATGCTCGAGGCTTCCACCGAGCTCACCGAGCGCGTGCAGAGCAACGCCGCCTACTTCCGCAAGGGTATGGAGCAGTGCGGGTTCACCCTGGCCGGTGCCGGTCACGCCATCGTGCCCGTCATGCTGGGAGATGCCGCCCTGTCTCAGCGCATGAGCAACCGCCTGCTCGAACTGGGCGTGTACGCCATGGGCTTCTTCTACCCCGTGGTACCCAAGGGTCAGGCCCGCATTCGCACCCAGATTTCCGCCGCTCACACCACCGAGCAGCTCGACCGCGCCATCTCTGCCTTCGCACAGGCCGGTAAAGAGCTGGGCGTTATCTGAAGCTCCAAGTCCTGATTCGGACATACGATTTCAACCCGATTTCCGCTCGCAGCGCCCGCATGCGGGCGGAAATTGTTCATGCACGGCAGAGATATGTACACTAGCTTATTTGATGTTTTTTCGATTGGTATAGGGCCCTCCAGCTCGCACACCATGGGGCCCATGCGTGCAGCAGCTCAATTCGTGGCCGAGCTGGCCGAGCGCGGCCTCACCGGGCAAACCCGCGAGGTGCGGGTCGAGCTGTACGGTTCGCTGGCGCTCACAGGTGAGGGACACGGCACCCCCGGAGCTGTCATCTACGGCCTGCTGGGACTGGAGGCCGAAAGCCTCAGCCTCGCCATCGACTATATCAGCAAGGTGAGCAGCAGCGGGCAGCTCACCCTGGGCGGACAGCACACCATTGACTTCCGCCCCGAGCGCCACATCTCCCTGCGCAAAGACATTACCCTGCCCGAGCACCCCAACGGCATGCAGCTGCAGGCCCTGGGAGAAGATGGCGGGGTCCTCTACAGCGAAGTCTACTTCTCCATCGGCGGCGGAGCCGTGCGCCGCCGCAGCGAAATGGGACTGCAGCCCACTGCCACCCGCCGCCCGGTGCCCTATGAGTTCCGCTCCTGCGCAGAGCTGATGGAGCTCTGCCGCCGAGAGAATATCACCATCGCCGGAGCCGTACGCCGTAACGAAGGCTCCCTGCGCCCCATGCAGATGGTCACCCACCGTATTCGTACCCTCTGCAACACCATGAGTGCCGCCATCGACCGCGGTATCGCCACGCACGGCACACTGCCCGGCATACTCAGGCTCACACGCCGAGCCCCCATCATCTACAGCCGGCTCGAAAAACTCTTCCACGACAACCGGACGGATGCCCTCACCATCATCGACTGGATTAACCTGTGGGCCTTCGCCGTGGCGGAAGAGAACGCCGCCGGCGGTCGAGTGGTCACCGCCCCCACCATGGGCAGCGCCGGTGTACTGCCCGCCGTGCTGCGCTACTACGAGCGCTACGGGCACAAGGAATCCCCCTTCTCCTTTGAAACAGGGCGCGAGGTATTCCTGCTGACCGCCTCTGCCATCTGCAGCCTGTACCGGGCAAACGCCTCCATCTCCGGTGCTGAGGTCGGCTGCCAGGGCGAGGTAGGCGTAGCCTGCTCCATGGCCGCTGCCGGACTGGCCGCCGCCATGGGCGGCACCAATGAACAGATTGAAAATGCCGCCGAAATCGCCATGGAGCACAACCTCGGCCTGACCTGCGACCCCATCTGCGGCCTGGTACAGGTACCCTGCATCGAGCGCAACGCCATCGGTGCTGTGAAGGCCGTGAATGCCACCCGCCTCGCCCTACGCGGCAATGGCTCACACTACGTCAGTCTCGACAGCGTGATTGCCACCATGTACGAAACCGGCCGCAACCTGCACCCCGATTACAAGGAGACCGCACTCGCCGGTCTGGCCACGAATGCCCTGACCTGCTGATTCGGAACGCGAGAAGTGCCCACATGTGTCCCAAAGATTACAGAAAAAGGGCACCAAACGACATATAATCAGCGTATTCTGCTTTCATTTCTGCGCAGGGGTATCACGAACCTGACCATCGGCAGTAAGCGTTCGGTTATCCAATATCCGGCGTTAGCCTCTAATCCTTAATTCGTAAATCGTAAATCAAAAATCGTAAATACGCGTATCCCAAATCTTTGGGACACGTATGAGAAGTGCCAATTTCCCCTACTTTGGGCTTCACATGTCGACAAGAGTGTGGTAGAATGCCCACAGACACTAAGTGTTCACACGTTAATTCACACAGTTTTATGACGCCGAAACACATTGTAGCCGTCATCGACTACGGCTCTCAGTACACGCAGCTTATCGTGCGCCGCGTGCGCGAGCTGGGCTATCTTGCCAAGCTTTACGCACTTGAGGACCTGCACGAAATCAGCAATCCCGGGGCAATCATCCTTTCCGGTGGCCCTCGCAGCACCTCCGAGCCCGATGCTCCCGATATCGACTTCGAGTGGCTCACTGCCTTCAACGTGCCCGTTCTGGGTGTGTGCTACGGCATGCAACTGCTCAACATCAAGACCGGCGGTACCGTGCGCAGCAGCAACAAGCGCGAATACGGCCCCGCAGCCCTCATTCCCGAGAAACTCGAAGGGCTCTACGCTGATATGTCCCCCTCTTCTCAGGTGTGGATGAGCCACTCTGACACCGTTGACCACCTGGCAGACAACTGCAAGGTCATCGCCCGCAACAGCGACGGCGTACCCGTATCCCTGCAGTGGGGTGACTCCATGTTCGGTATCCAGTTCCACCCCGAAGTTACCCACTCGCACGAGGGGCGCACCATCTTGCGCAACTTCCTTTCCTACGCCAAAGAACTCGCCACCTTCGACATCGGCGACTTCAAGCGCGAACTCATCGAAGACATCCGCGCCAAGGTCGGCGACAAGCAGGTGGTTTGCGGCGTTTCCGGCGGTGTGGACAGCACGGTACTCGCCGTCCTGCTGCACGAGGCAGGCGTGAATGTGCGCTGCATCTTTGTGGACAACGGCCTGCTGCGCAAAGACGAGGCCAGGGAGGTTCAGGCCAACTTCGCCCGCATGGGTGTGGAAATTGAAACGGTAGATGCCAGTGAGCGATTCCTCGCGGCTCTTGCCGGCGAAACGGCCCCCGAGAAGAAGCGCCGTATCATCGGCAACCTGTTCATCGATGTGTTCTGGGACGCCGTGGGCGACGCCGAGATGCTTGCTCAGGGCACCCTGTACCCCGACGTGATTGAGAGTGCCAGTAACGCCAAGAGCAAGGCCTCCGTCATCAAAACCCATCACAACCGCGTAGAGCGCGTGCTCAAGATGCAGGAGGAAGGCAAGGTTATCGAGCCGCTCGCTTTCCTGTTCAAAGATGAGGTGCGCGAGCTGGGTGCCTCTATGGGTATCTCGCACGACATTCTGTGGCGCCACCCCTTCCCCGGCCCCGGTCTTGCCGTTCGCTGCCCGGGCGAGGTCACCAAAGAGCGCCTCGATATCATCCGCGAGTGCGACTCCATCTTCATCGGCACCCTGCGCAAGTGGGACTGGTACGACAAGTGCTGGCAGGCGTACGCCGGCCTGATTCCCGTGAAGACAGTGGGTGTGAAGGGCGACGAGCGCTCCTACGAGTTCGCCACCAACCTGCGCGCCATCGTGTCTGAGGACGCCATGACTGCCGACTGGGTACAGCTGCCCTACGACCTGCTGCGCGAGGCCTCCAACCGCATTCTCAACGAGGTCAAAGGTATCAACCGCGTGCTCTTCGACATCAGCACCAAGCCCCCGGCATCCATCGAGTGGGAGTAAAAAAAAATCGGCTCCCGATAATTTTCAGGGCGGCTGCACAGTAGGTGCAGCCGCCCTTTTTTATAAAGGCTGCTGCGGTAACTTGCGCCACCGCAGCGGTATGAGAAATCAATCAGCCCTTCATGCCGGAGATGTTGCCGTCGGCATCGATCTTAATGGCGCAGGCGGAGGGCACTTTCGGCAGAGCAGGCATACGCATGATATCACCGCAAAGAGCCACCAGGAACCCGGCACCGTTTGCAATCTCGAAGTCGCGCACCGTGATAGTGAAACCTGTGGGGCGGCCGGGCAGAGTGGCGTTGTCAGAAAGAGAGTTCTGTGTCTTGGCCATGCAGATAGGCAGGTCAGTCAGGCCGTTGGCAGCCATGAGGGCCAGCTTCTTCTGGGCGGCCTTGGTCAGCACCACGCCATCGGCACCGTAAATCTTGCGGGCAATGGTGGCCATGCGTTCCTCGACGGGGATGTCGAGTTCGTAAAGGCACTTGTAAGGCTCGGGAGCGGCACCCTCCATGCTCTCAGCCACGATGGCAGCCAGTTCGCGGGCACCCTCACCGCCCTTGCCGAAGACGTTGGCCACAGCGCAGCCTACCCCCATTTCGGCGCAGAGTTCCTTCACGGCGGCGATTTCCTCTTCCGTGTCGAAGGCCTCGAAAAGGTTGATAGCGACGGTCACGGGGCGGTTGTAGAGCTTGGCGCTCTCGATATGGGCCTGCAGGTTGGCCAGACCACGGCGCACAGCATCGGCATTCGGCGGGTCAAGCTCAGTTTTGGCCACGCCACCGTGCATCTTGAGCGCACGAATAGTAGCAACGATGACAATGGCGTCCGGCGACAGGCCGCTCTGACGGCACTTGATATCGAGGAATTTTTCAGCCCCCAGGTCGAAGGCGAAGCCGGCCTCGGTCACGGCATAGTCCGCGCAGGCCAGTGCCATCTTGGTAGCGATGACGGAGTTGCAACCGTGGGCAATATTGGCGAAGGGACCACCATGCACGAAAGCAGGCACACCCTCAAGGGACTGCACAAGGTTGGGATTGATAGCCTCTCGCAAGATGGCGAGCAGGGAATCCGTCACACCGAACTCACGGGCATACACAGCCTGGTCATCGGCCGTGAAACCAACCACGATGTTGTCGATACGGCGGCGCAAGTCCTCCAAATCCTCAGCCAGGCAGAAACAAGCCATGATTTCCGAAGCCGGGGTGATGTTGAACCCATCTTCGCGGGGCACGCCGTTCTTGTTCAGGCCCACAACGATATTGCGCAGAGCGCGGTCGTTCATGTCAATCACGCGCTTCCAGAGCACCTTATTCTGGTCAAGGCGGGTTGTCTTGTAGAAGAGAGCATTGTCGATAACGGCAGCCAGCAGGTTGTTAGCCGAAGTAATAGCGGGGAAGTCACCGTTAAAGCACAGGTTGATGCTCTCCCCCGGGGTGATGCTCGAAGCACCGCCACCCGTGGCTCCGCCCTTGCGCCCGAACACCGGGCCCATGCTCGGCTCACGCAGCGCAAGACACACACTCTTACCGTTGGCCTTCAGCCCCTGGGCCAGACCGATGGAAACCGTCGTCTTACCCTCGCCGGCCGGTGTCGGAGTGAGAGCACTCACCAAAATGAGCTTGCCCTTGCGCTCACGTTCGCGGAGCACCTGCAGACTCACCTTGGCCTTGTCGCGACCGTAGGGGACAATCATCTGCTCATCCAGCCCCAGAGCGGCTGCCATCTTTGCGGTAAAGCTTTCTGTGTTCGCCATGTGCGCACTATAGCACATATTTTGCGCTTTGGCAAACGCAATATGGCTCAAAATGCGCGATTTCTGCTCAAAAACAACATCCGGGGCGCTCCCGGCCCCGGCGTTTCTGCTCTCAGTGAGAGGCAGGCAGCGAACAGGCGCCGCGCTCATCAGCCGGGGTAATGGGGGCATAGGCCGGTGCCAGGCGGAACAACTGCACCGGCTGAGATAAATCAAAACGGCACTCTGTCGCGCTCCCGTCAGGGGAGATGAAACTCAGACACAGCGCCCCGGCACCCGTAGTCTCGAAACGGGTAGCCTTGGGCACCCAACGGTAAGCACGGGAAAGTATGCGGTACGTACCGGTGTGGTGATAGTAGCCATCGCGCAGGCAATACACCTTAAACTCACGGATGATGCTGCCGCAGCCGGGTTCAGAAAGCAACACGACCATGCTGCCATCTGCATTCGTGAACCAATCTTCCGGCAGGGCAAAACCTGCTGCCAGGTGTTGCAGCAGCAGGGAACCGACGTCAGCCGCAGCCACCGGCCCGGGTGCCGCAACTTCCGGCAGTCCGGGGGCACGGCGGTACTGTTGCCCTGCCGCCTGCAGCGAACGAGAGGCGGTATTTTCATACCGCACAAATTCATAGCCCTGCACTGCACCGGCAAGCAGAGCTATGGAGATGGTAAGACTGCGCAACATGGCCGGTCAATCAGTCATTGCGTACGCGCGAGCGCGGTGAAAGAACAATGGGCACCCCGGCGGCTTTGATACGCGAGCGAATGGTATTGCGCAGGTACTGGGCGTAGCTGTCGGTGAGCAGTCGTTTATCATTCACAAACAGCACGTAGGTCGGCACGGGAATGGTGGTGTATTTCTCATTCACAGCCGTGGTGGCATAAAAGAGCTTAAGGCGCTTCTTGAGCACGCGGTGCTGACCGGGAGGGTTCATCTCCATGGCGCGCTGCAGCAGGCGGTTGAGCTCACCGGTGCCCGGCATGTTCAGAGCCTCTTGTCGTACGCGGGCGATGGATTTAAAAATAGCCGGCATGCCCTCGCCTAACTTGGCGGAGACGATGGCAATGGGCGCATAGTCCAGGAAGAAGAGATTTTCTTTTATATGCTCCTTAACGGCTTCCTTTCGGGCAGAGAGGGGCGCCTCGGCACAATAGAGGTCAAACTTATTCACCACGATGATGCAGGGCTTGCTCTCCTTTGCGATGATAGAGCCGATCCGGCGATCCTGCTGGGTGACGCCGGCGGCCATATCGATGACCAGCAGGCAGATGTCACAGCGGCGTATGGCTTTCTCACTGCGCATGGCTGAGAACACCTCGACCGAAGTATCGCGCTTGGAGCGGGGGCGCATACCGGCCGTATCAATCAGCACATAGGGCTGCTCCTCGCGGGTGTAGGGGATGTCGATGGCATCTCGCGTGGTACCGGCGATGTCAGAGACAATGGTGCGCTTGTCGTTGAGAATGGCATTCACCAATGAGGATTTACCGGCATTCGGGCGGCCAACGATAGCCACGCGGATGGGAGAATCGGCCGTTACTTCCTCGCGGTCAGGTTCCTCTTCGGGGGTAGCATCGGCGGCGGCCTCAGCCTTCACAGGGGTAGCCCCCAGGGACTTCAGGTGGCGGTTCAGTTTGTCGGCCAGTTGAGCGAACCCTCGCCCGTGAGCAGCCGAAGTGAACACATACTCACTGAACCCCAGACCGGCGAATTCACCGAGGTTGAGCTCCTGCTTTTCGGTATCAGCCTTGTTGAGCACAAGCATCACCGGCACATCAGCCTTGTGCAGGCGAGCAGCGATGGTCTTGTCGATAGGGGTCAGGTGGTCGCGGCAATCGCACACGAACATGATGAGGTCGGCAGCATTCAGCGCGATATCGGCCTCTTGCTGAACACGGGCGGCAAAGCCGTCATCAAGCGTGGAGCCGATACCGCCGGTGTCAACCACCAGAGCCTCATAATCCGTTATACGGCAGGGGGCACTCAGGCGGTCACGGGTTACACCGGGTTGGTCATGCACAATGGCGATACGCCGCGCCACCATGCGGTTGAAAATGGCAGATTTACCTACATTCGGACGACCGACTATTGCTATTGTTGGAGATGACACGAAGATTGAAAGTTAAAGATTATAATAGATGAGAGCTAGATCATGACATCAATCGCGGTTGGGGCGATCGGAAGTGGAGCGGATGGGGCCCTCGGCAGGGTTCTTGGGGCGCTCGAAGGGGGTCAGGCCGATGGCACGGATGGCACCGGCGGAGCTTACCAGGTCCACAGGGCCGCCGGTGCGCTTCATCACCTTGTAGTGGCGGCGGTTACCGCGATTGTCCATGATGGAATAGCAGAAATACTGCGGGGTCGACTGGCAGAGCACATGCATGTTCTGAGCGCTGTCGAGCACGACACGCGGCTGCATGAAATTGAGGAACTGGCCCATGTAGCAGGCACCCAGCACCACGTGATTGTCGGCATTCGTCACCTGGCCGAACAGGCAATCCTTCCCGCCCACGCGCAGCAGGCGCACGCTCATGTTCAGACGTTCGCCGCGGGATTGCACGGTGAAATTGCGCACAGTACCGCCATTCGCCAGCAGGAACGAGGCTCGGTTCGAGCTGTAGGTCGTCTGCATGTCGGGCATACGCACGGTGGCCACCACCTTGTAGGTACCGTCACGCCCCAGGTTATAATAGGGGCGCAGGTTGGCTGTGACGGTACGGGAAGAACCGGCCGGCACATCGAGCCTGGGGAAATTCGGTATCGTATTGGGCGAGATGGGCTGGGGTTCGCCACCACGGGTGACGGTGAAGTGCAGCCAGCTGCGACCGGTAGTGTTGACAAATGAGACGGTACGGTCGGTGAAGTTTTCAATTTTTACCTGCAGGGCGACATTCTCGCCCACCAGGAATTCCTTGCGCACGGGCTGAATGCGCACTTCAACCTGAGCTGCAGCCTGCCCCGCCAGCAACAGGCAGAACACGGCAAGTACGATAGTGATGATGTTTTTCATGATTAGTATGAATGGGGCTTGGGTTTATAAATCAGTCTTTATCAGTTGGAATAGGAAGGAGAATGCGGAACCCGCGGCGCACATCGCGCGCGGCACGGTCAGGCTCAATAACCGGCCCCTTGCTGCCGGTGGCCGGCAGCAGCACCTGTCCCTCGGCATACAGCATATCAGCCGGTCGAGTGGTAGTGGTCCACTCTTCAGGCAGGGGGGAGTCGCTATCGGCCTGTTCACGGGCGGCGGACAGCACTGCGGCCGAGGGAAGTTCAGCACCGCGGAAATTAGCGTAGGCGAGGGCATCCCAATACGACACGCCGCGCACGGGCGTACGCGAGGTGATTTTTTCACCATGCCAGGGCTTACCGCTGTCTACAGCTTCGAGCTGTTGCTGCCACTCGACGGGGGTATGATTACCGCAATCATCGGGCACGCCTTTGTTGATGGCAGCGCGGCGGAACTGGTTGGTCGCGGAGGGGTCTTCGTAAACATTGAGGAATCGCTGGTACTCCAATATGCTGACAGGGCGCAGCAACACACGGCGCGGCCCCTGCTCGGCCTGCACATACAGGAAACGCCCGCTACGCTCCGGCAACAGCTCACCTTCACCGGACAGGAACAGAGCCCCGGCGCACCCCATCAGCACCACAAACAGAGCAGCCACCCCCAGGTAGAGAATACGGCGGTGCAGGCGGCGGCGGGCTTGCTTTTGCCGCACCTGG
The DNA here is from genome assembly GCA_017477935.1 of Akkermansia sp. GTDB lineage: Bacteria > Verrucomicrobiota > Verrucomicrobiia > Verrucomicrobiales > Akkermansiaceae > Akkermansia. The sequence goes on from JAFVIC010000003.1 coordinate 22,929, forward strand.
CGCCCCACGTTGCCGGAGCTCAGGTTCTGCACCGCACTGCGGGTCAGCAGGGGGGCTGTCTGAATATTGATTTCATCTGCCGTAGCGGCAATAGCCTCCCAATCGAGGTACTGCCCTTCGTACCCCTGTTCAATCCAGCGCACCAGGGTGGCTACACGCCCCTGCCCCGGTACATCCCGGGGCAAGACAGGTTGCAGAGCATCTGCCAGTGACTGCATGTGTGACCCGATGGCAGCGGGGTCGCTCTCACCGCACAGCACAGGGGAAAGCACACGCACGCAGTCATCTCCCTTCACATAAATGGAGTGTGCCGGCAGGGGCTCCATGGCCAGGTTCTGCCGCGCGGCATCGGCATACATGCGCGCTACGGTGGCAATCACGGTGCAAGCCTGCGCCGTGGTGAGGCGTACCCCGGCAGCCGCTAATTGTGCAAGGTTCTCACCGGCAGGGCGTTCGTGGGTCAGGAACCAGATATTGCCGGCCATTTTCGATTCAAGAACCTGGCTTATACCCGGCAATACAGCCGCACCGCGAGCCCGCACGACGTGAATAAAATAGTCCGTCGCAGCCCGGTCAGCCCCCGGGCGCAGCACCTGTACCACCACACCTCGCTCCACATGGCTCTGCCGAGCCAGGTACAGGTCAGTGAGCTCACCTCGACCCAACAATTCCGTGAGCGTATAAACGCCCAGGCGAGTCGGCAGGTTCTCAAAATCAGGTTCAGACATAATCAATACCGAGGAACTAAAGGTTACGAGGGGTCAATCTCTTCGATAAATCGTGAAAATGGGGTTTCCGTTTCATCGCCGCTGCTCTCTTCATCGGTGCTGATGTCTTCATCAACAGCGGGGATAGCCTCCTCATCCGGCAGGGGCAATTCATCAGCGAACTCGGGCACCAGGCCGTCATCCGTCGTCACGCCGGTATCAGGCAACAGGTTGTAATCGCCGGATGAGCGCGAATGAGCACGAGCTGCGCGGGCATCAAGCATTTGCTCATGCAGCAACAGAGCCGACGGGCTGCTCAGGCAGTCGAGCGGCTCACCGCGGTAGTAGAGCTTGGCGGTATAACCGTAGTAGCGGCGAGAGCCATAAACTCCCTGCTCCTCACTGCTGAGCGGGGGCAGATTGTAGGTGACGATGAGGTTTTCCTCCTGCGCATCGAAAGTCTGCGTAGCGTTCTCCCACTGGACCTGGGGGGCGTAGTTTTCCGAAAATTCGATTTTGGTGTTATTCACCAGCACGAAGAAGCGCACACGAATCAATATATCCTCCACCCGCACTTCTTCCCCGGGGGCAAGCATGACGGGCAGGCGCATGGTAACGCTGTCGCCGGTGTAGTCATCGAAACTATGCCGCACAAGCGGCGGGCCGAAGGAGAGCTTGCCGCGCATGGCTGAAGGCTGCGCCAGCCCGAAGGTCAGGCGGCGCGAGGCGCGCTCGAAATACTTGCCGGCCCGGTCACGCTGGCGGAACACCTGCGTGTAAAAATCACGCGCTTTTTCGGGGTTGAGCAATTTATCGTACGCCATGCCGTAGTAGTACAGCAGCGCCGGATATTCGGGTGCCAGGGTGCGCCCCTGCTCCAGGCAGAGCACGCACAGGCGCATATCCCCGGCCACCATGGCCGTCACGGCTTTGCGAATCAGGCGGTCGAGCTCATCAGCATCCTCTGCATTCAGGGCATTGCCTGCGGCATCGGTCGGCACGATAGCGGCGGGAGCGTCGCCTGCCTGCTCAGCGGGTTTATCCGGGGTACCGTAGTCACCTATATCAACCCCGGTTTCTTCCCATACAATCGTGTTGACATCTCGCGGTTGCAGGGGCGGAGCCTCATCTCCCGCCGAGGGCTCATCCGGGGTGGCCTCATTGCCCCCGCTGCCGGAACTGGCGCTGATTTCTGCTGCACCGCCGTTACGAGCGCTCATCTGCAGCCCGAAAGACTGCACCTCAACCGCTGCCATGTAAACATCTGCCGCATGCTGCGTGCGCGCAGCCGCCACCTCCAGTCGGCGTACCACACCAATCCCCAGCACACAGAGTTCAAGGGCAATTACCAGCCCCAGCCCATACACCACAAAGCGGCGGGAGCTCAAGGCTCTCGCCACTGCACGGGCTGCACCGGCCGCGCCACGGCGGGTCGGGCGGCAGTTTTTCAGCGTTCTGAGTAAAAACTCAGTCGCCCGAATCACTGTTCGAGGGGGCCTCATATTCCGTAATTTCACCTTGGTACTGAGCCAGCAGCGCCTGCATAAACTGCTCTGCCGGCTCACCTTTTTCCTTATTAAAACCACCGTAAGTCATGCCATCGGCCTTCAGCTTACGGCCGTTGACGGTCAGTGTAGCGCACCCCTTGAAACCGGGCCCCCACTGGCGCAGGTCAATATGGCTGATGTCAGCCACGCGGAACTGCTGCCCGGCAACGGTCAGGCAATCGCCCCGCAGCTCCATAACTCGCCCACGGGTGCGCAGCGCAAAATACAACAACACGCAGCCCAGCAGAATAAACACACCACCGGCAATCCACTGCTCACGGATTGCCCCCAGGTCATACGCATGTTCCCCCGGGCTGATGGGCAGCTGCAGGCGGCGACTGTAAGCAGCCCAGCAATCGCTCCAACTGCTGCTCATGGCCGCGTGATTCAGCACCTCGGGCGGGCAGCTCACAGCGGCCTCGCACTGCGGCGGCAGGGGGTAGCGCAGATCACCCAGCACAGCCATGAGTTCACCCTCCACCTGTTCGGTGGCAATAAGCGGTCGATTGCTCATTTCCGCCACCCATTCAGTCTCCGTGCACTCCAGCGCCTGTTTTCCCAGTTCGGCAAAAGCCTTGAAACTGCATATCACCTCGTTCTTCTGACGATAGCCCGTGTGACCATCGTAGAAGAAATAAACAGCGAACCCGAAAAGGGCTGCTATCACTATACCGAAACGCACAAAAGTATCGGTCGTCGGTTTACAGATGATGTGTGTCTCGCTCATGTGCTTATATTCTAGCATATTCTCCGGCACTTGCACAGTCAAAAATTCCCCCACGGCAGCGAATATCGCGTCATCCCCTTCTCTCCCCCCCGCGGCACCGTATTACCGCTGTAGCCATTCACCGGCTCACACGATACTGAGCAATTCTTCAGGGGTGAGATGAAGCAGCAATTTCTCAAGACCACCGGCAAGCAGATTGTCGGCCATGGCACTTTTGCGGGTCAGCATGTGGTGAATGTTCTCCTCAATGGTGCCGCGGCAGATAAGGGGGTGAATCAGCACCGGCTGCGATTGGCCGATGCGGTAGGCGCGGTCACTGGCCTGGTTCTCCACCGCAGGGTTCCACCAGCGGTCAAAGTGAATGACATGGCGAGCCCGGGTGAGGGTCAACCCGGTACCGGCCGCCTTCAGCGAAAGCACAAAGAAACGAGGGCCGCCCGCTGCCTGAAAGGCTGCCACGAGCCGCTGACGCTCGGCAATAGGGGTACCGCCATGCAGGGTCAGACCGGGCGCTCCGAAAACAGTAGCCAGAAAATCATGCAGAGGCTCAATCATACTGCGATACTGAGTGAACACCAGACAGCAATCCCCCGCGGCAGCAATGCTGCGCGCCAGGTGCCCGAGCCGCTCAAACTTACCGGCGGCAGCCGGCTCGAACCATGTTTCACCCCGATACTGGGCCGGGTGATTGCAAATCTGCTTCAGGCGACCGAGAATAGGCAGCACAAGTGTGAGGCGCGTTTGCGGGTCAGGCTCAGCCACGACCGCGCGCAGAGTCTCGACCTCATGCGCATAGAGACGGGCCTGCTCAGGGGTGAGGTGACACCAGGCAGCCTGTTCCGTCTTGGGCGGCAACTCAGGCAACAGAGCCGGGTCACTCTTCAGACGGCGCAACATGAAGGGGCGAACCAGTCGGCGCAGCGGGGTGTAGTCGCTGCCCATACCGGCCACGAGGGCATTGAACTCCTTTTCCGTACCAAGCAGCCCGGGATTGAGAAACCCGAACAGACTATGCAGCTCGCTGAGCGAGTTTTCCACCGGAGTGCCGGTAATAGCCACGCGGCGGGTACTGCTCAGTCGACAAATGGCACGGGTGCGCTGAGAATCGGCATTTTTGATAGCCTGCGCCTCATCCAGCACAAGAGCGGGGTAGGTGCAGCGAGCCAGCAGTTCATTGCGCGTGGCAATACCGTACGTGGTAAGCGCCACATGAGCACGGCGCAGCAGCCAGGCAGGATTACTGCGCAGGTAATCCGCCTGTTGGCGATTGAGGGCATAGGGGTGTAACACCACCACTTCAAGCTGCGGGGCAAAGCGGCGAAGTTCGTGCTGCCAGTTAGTGAGCAGGGAGGCCGGAGCCACAGTGAGCGCAGCCCCTCTACCCTCACCCAACACCCCACTGCGAGCCAGGTGGGTCAACCAACTGATGACCTGCAGGGTCTTACCCAGCCCCATATCATCCGCCAGGCAAGCACCGAACCCGGCCGCCGTCACATTCAGCAGGAACCGCACTCCATCACGCTGATAACGACGCAACGTACCGGCAAGCTCAGGCGGCAAATCAGGCTCGACCTGTCCGAAATGCAGGTTGGAGAGCGCAAGCGCCAATCGCGCCCCGGCCACCGTGCGCACACCATCTTCAGCCGGCGGCAGCTGTGGCAGGGCTTCGCTGCGCTTTCCCAGCAGGTAGCGCAGACCCACCAGCAGGGGTATACCACCGGCAGCCATACGCGTGGCCTGCCGCCAGCTCTCCAGCAAATGGCGCAACTTATCGCGGTCAAGCCGCACCCACTCACCCCGAAAACGCACCAAACCATCGTCATCACCGGCCAGCAACTGCGCCAACTCGTCATCTGTCAGGTTATAGTCCCCCAGCACAACACGCGGGAAAAAGCGCAGCAGCGAATTCACGTTGACCGAGGGAGCCGCGCCCGGCTTTGACGCGCCGGGCTCAGCAACATCCAGACGCACCTCCAGCTCCACACGCGGTGGCTGCGTTTTCCACAAATTCACCATGCGCGTCTCAATCCCCGCCGCCTCAAGCAACGGCAAGGTCGCCAGAAAATCATGAGCCTGCCGGGCACTCCAGGCACAAGGACGATAAACAGCCTGCGAATCAATCAGCTCCGCCAGAAACGAGCTCTGCCCGGCTACCTGCCGCAACGGGCGCAGCAAATCAAGCAGCGCCGCACTGTCACCGGCCAACAGGCGCGCCGCCAGCCCCAGCGGGGCGTGGCGGGGGCGCTCATCCTGCCCCACCTTGTGCACAAAAGTAGCAAGGAAAGCAAAAGGAGCACTCTCAGCGGCCTCGCCCGCATTCTCAGCCAGGTGAAAACAGAGCACCCCAAGCTGCTGCCACCCTTCCCCCAATCGGCAGAGCCACTGCTCCGGCGAACAACATTCACGCCCGGCCAGCCAGGCCAGTGCCGGCTCCAGGCTCGCAAACCACTCAGCCACATCCCCCGCCCCGACAGGCTCACCACCCACAGGCGGCAACCCCTCCAGCAACACCGCCGCATGCGCCGGGCTCAGCGCAAGCGCCGCAGACGGTTCATCCCCGCGCCGCAGACGGCGCAGGTACTCCGCCATGCACTCACGCGCCCGCTCGCGCAACCAAGCCAGCACAGGGGCGGCCCCCTCAGGCAACCCGTAGCGCAGCAAATCAAGCATTCCTCGCCCCGCCGACACAGCAAACGCACGCTCCAACCGTGGGCGATACCCCACCGGCATGAGCACAAGCCGACCGTCAACCTTGCTGAGCGTTACTTCCATATACCGCCCCATTGTAGCCCACCGCAACCAAAATGACAAGCGCGAAAGCCGGAGCAAACGCCGAGTGTGACACACTTCCGGCTTGCTTTGCGGCCAGAATAGACTACCATAGAGCAACGTCTCTTCATGTCAGCAGCAACCACATACACACTTCTGGCACTCAGCGGCATCTCGCTACTGAGCAGCAATACACTATGGGCCCAATCCACCCCCGGAACACGAGCAGGGATTGTGGAAGCCGGCCCGCGTGCCGGTGCGCCGCGAGATCCGGCCGAAGACCTGCTGGTGGCATACGGCCTGCGGAATGATGCAGCCAAAGCAGCTGAGCGCGGCAACTACAACCAGGCGCTCAAAAAAGCTCGCCAGGCAGAGAAGTTGATGGCCACCATCGTACGTGACCACCCGCAGTGGAAACCCAAGATGATGACCTACCTGCGAAATCAGCTCGCCACCAATATAGAAAAATACCAAGAGGAAGCGGCCAAAGCCCCCATCCCCACCGGGCGCCAACCCGGCCGCCCCGTACCGCAGGAGACCGACATTCCGCTGCCGGGCATACGCGACAATCTGGCCGCCAGCGATGGGCTTTCCCCCGATGGCCTGCCGGACTACGCCGCCAATGAAAAAGAACTGCGCGAAGAACTCACCCGCCTGCGCACCGAGTGCAGCAACATGGCCCGCAGCCTGCTCTCGCTGAGCGAAAAATACAAGCAGACACAGAAAGACCTCATCTTAGCCCGCCAGGAACAGCAGGAATACCGCGAGCGCTACGAAAAACTGCTCAACCAAGTCAAGGACGAACGAAAAATCAACAATGAAGTCGTTGATGCACTCACCCGCCGACTCGCAGAGGCTGAAGACAAGCTGCGCAACTCCGAGCGCGCCCGCAAAGAAGCAGAAGACCGCGCCAACGAGTTAGCCAGCCAGCTGGCCCAGACCCAAGCCGAACTTGAGCGAGTCACCCGCGAACGCGACCAGCTCAAGGCCGAAAACGAACAACTGCGCGCCATTGTTGAGCTCAACAGCCCCGAAAAAACCAAAGCCCTGCTCGACCAGAACCTCACCCTGGCCGAACAGCTCAAAGCCGCCCGGGCAAAGGTCGAGGCGCTCGAAGCCCAGATGTCAGGCTCAGCCGACGAAAAAGATGTGCTCGCCCAGCAGCTCAACGAGGCTCGCACCGAGGTCGACCAGCTGCGCGAACAGATGGGCCTGGTCTACGATGAAAACCGCGGTTATCGCCGCCGTATTTCAGAACTCACTGAGCGACTCAACAACCTGGAGGCCGAAATTGATGCCGCAGCAAACCGTCCGGAAGTCGACCCCGCCCTGGCAGAAGAAAACCGCGTGCTCAAAGATGTCATCGCTAAGCAACGCCGCACCATCGAAATGCAGGAACAGGGCCGCAAGCTGCTCATCGAAACCTACAAGCAACTGAAGCAGGGCAACAGCGAAATGAGCGCCGAGCTGCAGCGGCTCGACGATGAAAGCAAACTCGACCTCACCGATGCCGAGCGCCGGCTCGTGGAGTCCATACGCAACGGGGAAAGCGGCGAAATGCAGGACGCCGACGGCACCAACGCCGTGCGCCGAAGCCTCGAAATTCAGACTCTTGCCAGCCTGGCCGACAAGGCATTCTCGAAAGCCCGCTACACCTCCGCCGAGCAGCTTTACCGCACCCTCTACGACTACCAGCCCGACCACGTACCCGGCCTGGTCAACCTCGGCACCATCTTGCTGTACCGCAACAAATGCGACGAGGCTATCGAATACCTTACCCGAGCCACCCGCCTGGCACCGGATTTACCCATCACCTACTACCTGGCCGGTATATGCTGCTACCGCCAGGACCGCATGGAAGAAGCCGAGCGCATGTTCGTGCGCACCATCGAGCTGGATCCCGGGAATGCGGAGGCCTTCTTCTACCTGGCTAACATAGAGGGTATCAGCGGGCGCAGCGAAGAAGCACTCAAGCACTTCGCCGCCGCCGTCAAGCTCAACCCCACACTGAGCGATGCCCACTACAACATGGCCCGACTCTATGCCGAAATGGGGAGCATACCGGATGCCGCCCGCGCCTACGACCGTGCCATACAAAGCGGCGCTGAACCCGACCCCGAATTCCAGAACTACCTGGCCAATCACCCCGACAACCAAAAAGCCCCCGGGGCAGACCTGGTGGCTGAAATCAACCCCGATGACGCGGCCGCTCAGTTGAGCACCACCGCCCAGCCCCCCGCTGAACCGGCACCTGCAGAACCCACGGCAACGAACGAAGAAGCCCCCGCTGCTGACGGTACGGCCCCCGCCGCCACCGGTGAAACCACACCCGGCGACACAACAAACGCCGAACCGGCACCCACAGATCCCGCAACCGCAGCCCGCCGGGCCTTTGAAGAGAAAGTAACCCGCCTGCAAAGCTCCAACACCGCACCCGCCGCAGGCACCCCCCAAACAGCCAAGGTCACCTACCGGACCGTGCGCGTGCGAACCAACGCCGGCGGCTACCGCCACCGCGTGAAACTGCGCCACAAGCAAACCATTTCCCCCAAACTGCGCAATCACGAGGGTAAAACCCTCGACCCCCAAACGAAAAAAGATAAGAAACCGGTGCGCCGCAAAAACCGGGACTAAGCCCACCACCACCGCCATGTACATACAAGACCAGCTGCAGGAAATCAAAGCCAACATAGCCGCCGCCGAGCAACGCGCCGGCCGCCCCGCCGGCAGCACCACCCTGCTGGCCGTCAGCAAAACTTTCCCCGTCAGCGACATCATGCAAGCCTATGCCGATGGGCAGAGACTCTTCGGCGAGAACCGCCTGCAAGAGGCGATGGAAAAAATACCGGCCATGCCGGCTGACTGCACCTGGCACCTCATCGGCCCGCTGCAGCGCAACAAAGTGCGCAAAGCTCTCGAACAAAACATAGCTCTCATACAGGCTGTGGACAGCGCCAAGCTCGCTCAGGCCATATCACGCATAGCCGGCGAACTGGGCACTACCGCCCGTATACTGCTGGAAGTAAACGTAGACGGCGAAGCCAGCAAGCACGGGTTCTCCCCCGATGAACTGCTGCAACAGTGGGCTGAACTGACCGCCCTGCCCAACCTCGATATCCGCGGGCTGATGTGCATACCCGCCCCCACCGCCGAGCCTGAGGGAGCCCGCCCTGCCTTTGCCACCCTGCGCAAGCTGGCAGAAACCCTGCGCGAGCAGGGGCCGCTGCCGCTGCCTGAGCTCTCCATGGGTATGAGCCACGACTACGCCGTCGCCATCGAAGAGGGCGCCACCATCGTGCGTGTGGGTTCCGCCATCTTCGGTCGCCGCGACTACTCCTGATAACCGCCACCGGTTATCCCCCACCAATCATTATTTCAAGTGCTATCATAAAAGCTCATCATTTTTTGCTTGCGCTCGGGGGAAGATGATGGTAAATTCAGGCAGTAAAATACTGCACAAAAATCATCATGAAATATCAGGCTCTTTCTCTTGCTCTGGGAGCGCTGCTCGCGCTCAGTCCGGCGTTTGCCCAGTCCACTCGCGGTGCGCGCGGCGCACGCGGAGCTGCTGCTGCGGCAGCAACAGAAGAAGCGGCGGCTCCGAAATCCGGCGTACGTTTCGTCATCTGCGCTCCCTCCGGCGGCAAACTCCCCAGCCCGCTGTACTACCAGGCCGGGCAGAAAGAGAAAGAGTACAAGCAAGTCCGTATTTCCGGGCGCATACCTTCCCAGCGCATTAAACCCATTGCCGGGGTCATTAACTTCTATGACCAGGACCCCACCGCCACTGACGATAACAACAAGAAGGGTAAGAATGCCAAACCCGAGGCCAAGCCTGACATCAAGCCGGTCATGAGCATCAACGTCCCCTCCTCAGCCGGCAACAAGTCCGTGTGTATCGTCATCCCCGGTGCTACCCCGGCCAAGGCTCAGACCTTCTTCCTGAACGAAGAAGACTTCCCGAGCAAGGGCGTGCACCTCATCAACCTCTCCCCCACCCCTGTGACGGTGAGCGTTTCCGGCAAGGGCGATTTCAGTGACGCCAAAGAGAAGAAGGTAGCCCCCTTCCGCCGTGATGAAGGCGTAAGCGACAAGAACTCCTGGCACTTCAACGGCGGCAACCACGGTGACCAGGTAGCCTTCCGCATTACCTACCGTCAGGCCAGGAAAGTAGCCGGTAAAGACGTTGTGCGCGAGGTACCGCTGAAGATGGGCAAGTTCTTGGTGTCTGACCGCCAGTCTCAGATTAATGTAGTTGTCAAAGTCGGCAACGACACCCTGAAACTCATGAGCGTACAGGTCGCCAACGACTAAGCAGGCGCCGCCGAACACATACTCTCTCTCACCATGCCCCATAAACTGACAGAAGGCCCCATAGCCGACCGCATCGCACGCATCGGCGACCAGTTCGCCATCAGCGGCGAATTCCTGTACGGCGAAGAACTCTGCAACGGTCACATCAATACCACCTACCGCGCCTGCTACCGCACGGAAGACGGCACGGAGGAACGCTACATCTTGCAGCGTATCAATGACTACGTATTCAAAGACCCCGTCATGGTCATGAAGAACGTGGAAAAAGTGACCCGCCACATACGCTGGAAAACCATTCGCCGCCGCCGGAATACCGCCGGGCAACCCCTCACCCTGTACCCCGCCCGTGGTGGCCGCAACTACATCGACCTGCCGGAAGAAGGCGGCATGTGGCGCTGCTACAACAACATCGAGGGCACCCACACCTACGATGTGGTGGAAAACACCCGCCAAGCCTACCAGGCCGGTTATGCCTTCGGCTCGTTCCAGGAGCTTATCTCCGACATGAACCCCGAAGACCTCCGCGAATCCATACCCGACTTCCACAACACCCCGCGCCGCTACGAGGCCCTGCTGCAAAGCGCCAAGGCCGATGTTGCAGGCCGAGCTGCAAACTGTGAGGCCGAGCTGGCCATGCTGAGAGCCTGGGCCCCCATGTACAGTCGCCTTATTGACATGCAGGCCGCCGGCACCCTGCCCACGCGCATCACCCACAACGACACGAAAATCAATAATGTGATGCTCGATGAGGAAACGGATGAGGCAGTCTGCGTCATTGACCTCGACACCGTCATGCCCGGGCTGTCGCTCTACGACTTCGGTGACATGGTGCGCACCGCTACCTGTACAGCCGAAGAAGATGAAGAAGACCTCAGCCGCGTGGTCATGCAGATGCCCTTCTTCGAATCGCTGGCCGAGGGGTACCTGGACGCCGCGCACGAATTCCTGACCCAGTCAGAAATTGACCAACTTGCCTTCGCCGGCTGGCTCATCACCACCGAAATCGGTATACGATTCCTCACCGACTACCTCGATGGCGACAAATACTTCCGCACCGAAAAACCGGAGCACAACCTTATCCGCGCCCGCAACCAGCTGGCGCTCGCCCGCAGTATTGAGAGCAACCTCCCCCGCATGGAACGCTTCATACGCCGCCTGGTAAAAGCATACAGCAAAAAACGCTGACCACTGCATGAAAAACCCGTGGCGCACAGCCATTGCACTGTTGGGGCAGGCCATACTACTGGCCTGCCCTGCGCAGCTGCAGGCACTCACCACCCTGAGCGAGCTCAAAGAACATGTGCCGTACAGCACCCCCTTGCAGAGGGATGCGCTGACCTTCCACACCGATAACGCCAGGGTGCTGGTTCTGGCCGACAAAAGCGGCAAGATAGGGGCAGTGCTGCTGCACAGCAAAACCCGCAGGAGCGACATAAGCGCACTGGTTAACAACCTGCAGACACTCATCACCCACCCCTATGGTCCGCCGAGAGTAACGCGCTCCGACGACAACCACGCCGCCCTCATCTTATACCCCGTTGACAGGGAGTCCCGGAAAGAGGCACCCCGGGCAATCGTAGGCTGCGACCGCCTGACAGCCCTGCACAACGCCTGCAATTCATACAACGGCAACATCACCCCACACCACTGGCACGGCAGCGGCATATCCCTGCGCAATTACGACAGCGACCTGCTTTACGAAATCACGCTCGACATGAGCACTGAGCGTGTAGAGTACGCCGAAATCCGCATGAGCAAAAGGAGCAAATCCTACCTCAAAGCCCACATGCTCACCGGTATCCCCCCGAGCCTGCCGAACGAAACCAAACAAATACGACAGATTTCGTACCGACTCGGCGGAGCCACCCCCATTCATGCCGACGAAACCGGCGACATCTACATCAGCCGCGACAGATGTGAGGTCTACACCGTGGGTTCCCAACAGCGACTTCAATCGGCCAACAAAAGCCGCAACGGCATCAAACACTATATTTTCCCCGCTCTGAGCATGCCCGAGCCGACCTCCACCGTCATCGCGCTGCCTCAACCCCGCGAACAAACCATTTCCCCCACCCCCAAGCCGAAGGTAGAACAGCCCCGCACCTCCCCCAAACCGGCAGAGCAACCGCCTGCCCTCACCCCGGAACAAGCACGCCGCGCCTACATCGACCAACTGCAGAAAATATGACCCTGACAGCCAAGAAGCTCATTCAGGTGTTGCATGCCGGCGCAAAATGTGCTAAACTCAGACCGCAGTAACCACCACGCGAACATGACACCCCCCACCACAGAGGGAAACGCCAACATACCGGCAAGCCCCACGCTGGTTGTCCCCAATCGGGTCAACCTGTCGGTAGTGCATGCTATTGAGGCTGCACTGGGCGGGCGTGACCGCGTGTCCTGGATGGTGGAAAACACCCTGCGACCCGATGCCGAGGTCATGATGTACCTGTCGCAGACCCGCGCTGCGGGGTTCCTGTGCTCCATCGACCGCTCCACACCGGATGACCTGGTGAAGCTCGTGCGCGATCGCCAGGTACAGGGACGCCACGTAGTGCTACTGAGTGGTCGCCCCGGCAACCAACCGGCCGCCCTTACCGATGTACCCGGCAAGATTCTGCACTTTGCCGATGGCAGCAAGCTCTCAGCCCTGCCTGTTTATGTGGGGATGTACCGCAACGAGCTGACCGGCGGCATAACCGACAGCGCTCCCTGCGACCGTACAGTCGTGCAGTTCATGCCCGAGCTCAAAGCCGGCCCGGAGCTGGGGGCCCGCATACGCGGTGCCTGGCTCGAAGCCGCGGCCGATTGTGCAGCCGACCACCCGGCTCTGGCTACCACTCTGCCGCACGCCATTATCGACAGCATCACCCGCCACCCCGAGGCCATGGTAATCGATGGTGTTGACGACAGCCCGCTGAGCTACCGCCGACTGCTCATATACGCCCTCATCATGGCCGACAAGCTGCACAAGCGCGTCAGCAACCGCCGACTGGGTATCATCTTACCCCCCGGCAAATCAGCAGCCATTGCCAACCTGGCCTGCCTGCTGGCCGGCATCACCCCCGTCAACATCGACTACACCATATCGGCCGAGGATTTCCGTTACCGTATCGAGCAAACCGGTATTAACCGCTTCATCACCGAAGTACGCTTCACCCACAAGCAGCAGCTCTTCGCCTGGCCGGCCCCGCGCGACCTCATTCACATCGACCGCGAACTGGCTGATGTCAGCACCACAAGCGTCAAAATCCGCGAACTGCTCATCCGACTCGGCAAGACAGAATGGCTCACCGGCCGCCTGCAAAGCCGCCCCGGCCGACCGGATGACGAAGCCGCACTGCTTTTCACCTCGGGCACGGGTGGCATAGCCAAAGGCTGCCCCTACAGCCACCGCATGCTACTCTCAGCCGTCATGCAGCTCAGCAGCCGTCTGCCGCTGAGTGCCGGGCAGCGTGTGCTTTCGGCCATGCCGCTCTACCACCCCACCGGCCTGCTCACCGGGCTGCTGCTCCCGCTGCTGCTGGGGCTCGACATCGTAACCTACCCCGACACACAGACCCCGCGGCGCCTGTGCGAGCTGGCACACAACTACGGTACAGCCCTCACAGCCTTCACCCCGGTACAGACAGCTGCCGTGCTGAAAGCCGCCAAGCCCGACACCTTCGCCGCCATGCGCTACTTCCTGACAGCCGGAGAAAAATTGCCTACCGACCTGGCTGAGCGCGCCGCCGGCGAGCATAAACTCACCCTGTATGAGTGCTACGCCCCGGTAGAGTCCGCCCTGCCGGTAGCCATCAGCGCCCCGTCACCCGCAGCGGCCCCCGGCACCCCCTACATTATTCCCGCCGGATTACCCGGCACCGTCGGCACCCCCCTGCCCGGTGTTGCCGTGCGTATCAGCGACCTGAACCGCCCCGAGCAAAGCCTGCCCCCCACCAATACAGGGCTTATCTGGATCAGGGGAGCCACCGTCATACCCGCCTACCTGAAGAACCGGCCCGATGCTACCACCTGCATACGCGGCAAGTGGTTCTGCACCGGCGATGTCGGCAAACTCAGCGATGAAGGCCTGCTGACCATCAGTGGACGCAAGGCGCGGTTCAGCAAAATAAACGACACCCTGGTACCCCACGTCGCTGCGGAAGATGCCCTGTACAAAGTGCTGGGACTGCCAACGGATGACGGTGTGCGCCGCCTGGCGATTGTGGGCGTACCCAACCCGCGCGGAGCGGGCGAAATACTCGTACTGCTCTCCACCGTCCACAAGAACGTGGTACCGCAAGACATCATCACCGCGCGTTACGCCCTGCTCAACGCCCGTTACCCGGCTGCCTGGGCACCCACCCACATCATGCCCGTGAGCAGCATACCGACCCTGCCCAACGGCAGTCTTGATTACCCGCTCTGCTACCGCGGCACATGCCGCCAACTGGGAATCCCCACTGACTGAGCCCCGGCCACACCATGAACCAGGCCCACGATATCGACCTCTGCCCCGCGCCGAAAGAGCTGCCCGATAACTATGTTATCAGCAACTATCGGCTCCTGCGTCACATCGGCTCAGGAGGATTCGGGGTCGGCTACCTCGCGGTAGATGAACTGCTCAATCGCACAGTCGTTATCAAAGAGCACTTCCCCCACCACCTCTGCCAGCGCAGCGCCGCCACGCTCGACCTCGAACCCACCCCAGGGGCCGATACGGAGGAATACCGCTGGGCACTCGCTAACTTTCTGCGCGAGGTGCGCCTGCTGGCCACACTCGACCACCCGCACATCGTGCGCGTATTCACCTTTTTCGAGGCTCACAACACCGCCTATTACGTTACGGAGCATATAGACGGCCCCAGCCTGGCCGATGTAGCGGCCGAGTACCGCCAACACCTCGGCCACATACCCCAGCCCCCCCTTTACGGCCTGATGGTACGCATGCTCGACGCCCTCGACTACCTGCACACGCGCAGCATACTGCACCTCGATATCAAGCCCGACAACATACTCATCACCCGCAACGGCTGCCCCGTGCTCATCGATTTCGGAGCCGCACGCAGCCTGGGGGAGCACACCACGGCCGCCATCGTCGAAACCCCCGGTTACAGCCCGCACGAACAGGGCACGCCCGATGGAAAACTCTGCCCCGCCACCGACCTCTACGCCTTTGCCGCCACGCTCTACTACACTATCACCGGGCAGGCACCGCCACCCGGGCGACAGCGCAAACTTTACGACACCCTGCCCCCGCTGAGCAGCATTCGCAAGTTAAGCTCCTATTACCACCCCAAACTACTCGCCGGTATCGACAAAGCCCTCTCCCCGGCCATCGAAAACCGCTACGCTTCGGCTGCCGAATGGCTCGCCGACCTGCGCCCCGAATAAAATTCAAGCCCTTTGGCTGACGGGGATCATGTTTTGACGCAGCGCCGCCATTTTGATTTCTTACCCCAAGAACCGCAAAACTATAACTTATTCGGCTCATTGCTGTACGCCCGGCGAGCAGCCAGACCTGCCAAAGCCAGCAGGGAAAGCGTGGCCGTGGTGGGCTCAGGAACTACGGTCATCGTTTTCACATAAGTAGAGAAAGCGACATCATTGCCGGCAAGTGAGCTCAGGTCATAAACATTACCATATGAGGCGTAATTGTCACCGCCGTTTGTATAAACGACGGATGCCCCGAGATTGTTGTTTGACGTGCCGGAGCGGAGATGAAACATCTCTTTATCAGCTTCTAAATTGTGAGTAGCCAAAGTACCCCTTGTCACGTTATACAGATAAGCCGTAGAGCTGACGCTATCGTAAGCAAAACGGAATACATCGCCCTGGCTCAACGTAAGAATATTACCGCCGTTTTCACCAACATGAGTTATACCATCACCCACACCACCATGGTCTTTTGTCCACATAAGAAACGTTAATCCCTGACGCTCCGTTGCTGTATTGCCAAACGCCCCGCGGTCTGAAGCCTTTTGGTTGAATGCTTACGGTTGTTTACAAAGGTATTGAGGAAAACATGAATCGGTTCCATGTCCTGTTTGCCTGTGCAAATCTTGTAATGCGCATGCGAGCCAATCGCTCATTAAGCACCTATTGCAGGATAACTATGCCCACAAAGCGCAAAAACAGGCGCTAATCTGGGACTTTCGAGAGTTATTGCCTCCTCTTTCGCACATTTTCGGCAAAAAGCCTCAAACTCTTTGAGCTTGGTGTTCCGATACCACCGATTAGCGAGAAATGCGAAATCTTGCCTTGTTCAGCGCTTACTTAGAAAATTCGTAAGTATCCCCCCAGCATTTCCTTGTCTTGCTTCTTCCAGTCCTTCATCAGATCCAGACTGATTCCATAATATGATGCTATCTGAGCTTGCGACTTGACTCCGAAAAGAGCCTCTCATGCTACCTTTTCCTTAAACTCGGCGCTATAGCGCCCTCTCTTATGTATCTTTCCGTTTTGCATGTGCGTGTATTGGTTTGATTATACACACGCCCGATGAATTGCACAAGCCAAAGGGGACTTAACCCACAGCCTTAAATGCCGGAGACATTATAATCCGTCATTCCGCGACTATTTTTCTGACGCAGCACCATAATTTCTTAACCTTCTCAATTTATATATAACTTTGAGCACTTTAAAAAGAAGCGATTTTGGGGTTCTTTGAAATGCTTTGATAAATAAAATAAGAATGTTCCATATAACGATTCTTTTTGATTTCTTTGCACCTCTTCTTGCAGCAATTAGAACTACCTTGCAGACACCAGCAATACGCAATAGGCACAACGCATGTCGTTCTGCTGCTGACAATGAATTCTGAGCTCCTCCTATGTAATTAAAAAAACGCACCGAGTGCCTCAAAATGGATATATAACGTTCTGTATTAAAGTTGCCCTGCTGGACGTGCGAAGTACATGACTCATCCCTGCGACAGTACACATAAAGTCCATCCCCAACGAATCCCCCACTCTCTGCATACATCATGTAACGAAATACAAACATGCTGTCTTCTGCGAAAAAAGCACCTTTTTCAAACTCTATGCAATTTTTTTTAATAATGCTATTTCGATATAATTTTGCCCAAGAAAAGGGCAATAACTGGTCTAAAAGTTCAGCGGAAACGTGCTTGTCACCTTCCCAATTGAGAACAGTCTTTGTGGGGGGATGGTGTAATAAAGTCTCTCCATTTTCATTTCCCTCCCAATATCCGCAGGCTGACATGTCCGATTGATTTGTTTCAAGAGAAGTTACAAGAACATGCAACATATCTTTCAAGATAATATCATCCCCATCCACAAATGTTATGTATTCACCACTGGCTGCACGAATTCCAGCATTCCTTGCAGCTGAAACCCCGGCATTTTTTTGATGAATCACTTTAAACCTAGCATCAATTTCCGCATATGTATCAAGTATCTTTCCGGAATAATCGATAGAGCCGTCGTTAATACAAATACATTCCCAATTACTATATGTTTGAAAAATTACAGAATCAAGACATCTACCTATATACTTTTCGAGATTGTATACTGGAATTATAATGCTTACTTTTTTATTAGCTAACATATTGGGGTGCTCTCCGTTTGCAATAATCGACAACTTCGTTTAAACTGGCGCCATTCTTTCGACACTTAGGAAGCCAATTTAAGCCCCCTCACTTGTGTACATCTGGCGTGTACAATTTTTATATCATTCTATGCCCTCTGATGTCAATCCATTTTTGGCGCGATTTTGTATTGTCGGCCCAGCGCCCTTTGCCGTCCATGCTTATTTTTATGCCCTTCTCGAGAATGGCTTCTTTCCAGTCTCCGGATGTATACTGACTTCCCTGATCGGTATTGAAGATTTTGGGGCAGCGCCCACTTTTCAACGCCATGTCTAAGGCTTCAAGGCACAGCCTTACATCCATATGCCGCCCCATGCTCCAGCCCAGCACAAGGCGGCTCTCCCAATCCATCACTACACAAAGATAGTAGTTGCAACAGTCTAGCTGAATGTAGGTGATATCACTGGTCCATACCTAATCAACCTCATTGATTTCCTCATCTTTAAGCAGATATGGTTCCTTTTCTGCTCGGGGATTCGGGGCGCTGGTGTCACGATGGGGCTACCCCACCCATATCCAGGAGTTGGCGACGTTGCGCTACAGTCCCAACTTCTTGGCTTTTTTTTGACAGCCAATCCAGTTCGAACTCGCGCTTGCCAAGCAGTCGCTCCAGATTGGCTATTCGCTCATCTTTTTTCTCCATTTCGCTCTTTCGCCCGCCTCGGCGGAAACATTCGCCAAGCATATCCTTTGCTTGTTTCTTCCAGTCTTTTACTAAATCGGGACTGATACCGTACTCAGATGCTATCTGAGCATGCGTCTTTGCGCCGGTGAGCGCTTCCAATGCTACCTTTTCCTTGAACTCTGCGGTGTAGCGACCTCTCTAGTGTATTTTTTCGTTTTGCGTGTCTATGTGTTGGTTAGATTATACACGCACACGATACTTTGCACAAGCAAAAGGGGGCTTAAACGGGTGTCTTAAAATTAGGCGCCATTATACCCGTTCCCACGCGCGTTGGTATAAACAAATATTCGACATCAGAAATATCAGATTATTGAAGAAACACGTTGAGGCTTACTCATCCACTACCATGTTGGGGCAACCGTCCATTTGCCTGACAGGTATCATTTTTTCAAAAAAAAGGCTTTTCAAAAGGAGAGTTTTTTGCTATAGTGCGCGCGTCTGACCCGCCGAGAGCAGACGAAAGCCTGCCGGAGCGGAACCCAGACTTACCATATATATGTCTGATTACACTACACGAGTGCTGGAGCAGGTGCGCGCCAAAAACGCCGCCGAGCCCGAGTTCCTGCAGGCAGTGCAGGAGGTATTCTCCACCATTACCCCTGTACTCAACGCAAACAAAAAATACGAGGATAACTGCATTCTCGAGCGTATCGTAGAGCCTGAGCGCACCATCATTTTCCGCGTGCCCTGGGCAGATGACAACGGTAAGGTACACGTAAACCGTGGTTACCGTGTGGAGTACAACAGCGCTATCGGCCCGTACAAGGGCGGGCTGCGTTTCCACCCCTCCGTAAACCTGGGTATTCTGAAGTTCCTGGGCTTCGAGCAGATTTTCAAAAACTCCCTCACCACTCTGCCCATGGGCGGCGGTAAAGGTGGTGCCGACTTCGACCCCAAGGGCAAGAGCAACGCCGAAGTGATGCGTTTCTGCCAGAGCTTCATGACCGAGCTGCAGCGCCACATCGGCCCCGATACCGACGTACCCGCCGGCGATATCGGCGTGGGTGCCCGTGAAATCGGTTACATGTTCGGCCAGTACAAGCGCCTGCGCAACGAATTCACCGGCGTGCTGACCGGCAAATCCCTGAACTGGGGCGGCTCACTCATTCGCCCCGAGGCCACCGGCTTCGGTACTGTATACTTCGCCCAGAACATGCTCGCCACCAAGGGTGACGACCTGCAGGGCAAGGTGTGCGTGGTTTCCGGCAGCGGCAACGTGGCTCAGTTCCTGGTGAAGAAACTCAACCAGCTGGGCGCCAAACCCGTGACCATGAGCGATTCCAACGGCTACGTATTCGACCCCGAGGGTATCTCCCTTGAGAAACTCGAGTGGATTCAGGAGCTCAAGAACGAGCGCCGTGGCCGCATCAAGGAATATGCCGACGCTTTCCCCGGCGTGCAGTACTTCGAAGGTCAGCGCCCCTGGAGCGTGCCCTGCGACTGCGCCTTCCCCTGCGCCACGCAGAACGAAATCAACGGCGCCGAAGCTGCTACACTCATCAAAAACGGCTGTAAACTCGTAGCCGAAGGCGCCAACATGCCCACCGACCTCGACGGCATCAACGCCTACCTGCAGGCCAAAATCCTCTACGGCCCCGCCAAGGCTGCCAACGCAGGCGGCGTAGCTACCTCCGGCCTCGAAATGAGCCAGAACAGCATGCGCCTGAAATGGAGCGCTGAAGAGGTGGACGCCAAGCTCTTCGACATCATGAAGAACATTCACGAGAACGCCTACAGCCACGCTCGCGAATTCTCCCCCGATTCACAGGGTGACTTCACCAACTACGTGGCCGGTGCCAACATCGCCGGTTTCGTGAAGGTGGCCGACTCCATGATTGATCAGGGTCTCGTGTAAAAGATTCCCGATTAACCTTTTAAAAGCCGCTGTTCTTCACGAACAGCGGCTTTTTTTCGGCTCACGCAACGAACCGACAACGGATGCGGCACTTCCGAATGACAAAATCCGACTTCCCGTGATTTCCAACACGTTTGCGGGGAGTTTTTCCTTATTTGGCTTGCCTAAATGGTAGAATTGTGTTACAATACGCGGGTACCGTTTAGACTCACTGTATGAGATATATATCAGCACTACTGCTTTCTGTGATGCTGCTTTTGCTGGGCGGTTGCGCCCAACAGCAACAGCTGCAGCAGAACGCATATACGCCGCGTTACGTGTTCCGCAAGGGTTACACGGCCTACGTGCTGCGTAATGGTAGGGCCGTAGCACCCCAGCATGCCCCGGCGCGCATTAAGCGCGTTATTGCCGCAGGTAACAAGATTATCAACAAGCCGTACCGCCGAGGTGGCGGTCACGGGCGCCACCACGACACCGCCTACGATTGCTCCGGCTCCACGGCATTTATACTGCGCGAGGCCGGCATGCTCAAGCCGGGCGTACACCCCACCAGCCACACCTTCCTGAAGTGGGGTCGCCCCGGATTCGGCAAATGGCTCACCGTATACACCAAGCGCGGGCACGTGTTTGTGATGGTAGCCGGTATACGTTTCGACACCTCGGGCAGCGGTCGCGGCGTAGGTCCCCGCTGGTACACCAAGCCGCGTCGCTGCGGTGGCTTCTACGTGCGCCACGTACCGGGATATTAATTTTCAACGCTGTACATGACCAATCGCCCGCGAGGGAGTGTGGGGTATATGCCCACCGTGAGCTCCCGTCAACGGCGGTTGGTCATTACAAATTTAAGCATTTGACATGAACGAAGAAAACGAACGCAATCACGGCCCCCAGCGCATAGATGACATCATGCAGGCCTGGGGACTCGAGAACCACGACCTGGTCACCGTATCCCTCGAACAGCTGACCCACAAGCAAGTGCAGAAAGCGCGCCAGGGTCGCCAGCTGACACTGAAGATGATGCAGAAAGTAGCCCGTGCCCTCAACGTAGCTATCTGGGAGCGGCTGGATGAAGAGCAGCGCGAACTCTACTACGAGTACATACACCGCGACCTGTTCAGCTACGCGAAGGGTTACGACCCCGAGTGGCAAGACCCGAACACCCCGCTGATTCCCCAACCGACCGAGGCCTGATAGCCCCATGGTACTGAACGTCAGTCAGCTGGTAGCCATGCTGCGCCAATCGGTCGAGCAGCAGGTGGGTTACCGGCAGGTCATCGGCGAAATCGGCTCGTGCAAACCGGCCTCAAGCGGGCACATCTACTTCACCCTGAAAGACAGCAGAGCCCAGTTGCAGTGCGTGCTCTACCGCCAGCAAGCCTACGCCGCCCGAGTGCGCCTGCAAGAGGGCATGCTCGTTGAACTGACCGGCCGCGCCACCGTATGGGAAGGGCGCGGCTCGCTCCAGTTTGTGGTCACCGCCGTGCGCGCAGCCGGCCAGGGTGATTTGCAGGCAAAGTTCGAGGAGCTCAAGCAACGGCTGGCAGCCGAGGGGCTTTTCTCCCCCGAACGCAAGAAAAGCATCCCCGCCTTCCCGGCAAGTGTGGGGCTTATCACCTCCCCCACCGGCGCCGTGATAGAAGACATGCGGCACCGCCTCAGCAGCCGCGCCCCCTGGATGCAAGCCCACCTCTACCCCGTGCAGGTACAGGGCAAAGGGGCGGAATACGGGCTGGCAGAAGCCATACGCCGCTGGAATGAACCTGAGCGCTACGGTCTGCCGACGGTGGACTACCTCATCATCGCGCGCGGCGGCGGCTCACTGGAGGATTTGTGGTGCTTCAACGAGGAAGTACTGGCTCGGGCCATTGCTGCCAGCCGGCTGCCCATCGTGAGTGCTGTAGGGCACGAGACTGACTTCACCATAGCCGATTTCGTGGCTGATTTACGAGCCCCGACTCCGACGGCTGCCATCGAACTGACCACCCCTGACGGCGCAGCCCTGCACCGGCGACTGCAACAACTCGACTCCACCCTGCGCAACAGCCTGAAGCGCGCCCGACAGACAGCAGAACTGCGCCTGCAGCTCATCTCCCAGGGTCCGCTGGGCAATCCTCTGCTTACCCTTGCCCGCTTTGCCCAGCGAGTGGATGAACAAGAGAGCGCCCTGCTCACTGCCGCACGCACCAAAACCACCACCGCAGCAGCCCGCCTGGGGGTGTTGGCCGCGCGCATCAGCCCCCAGACCCTGCGTCACCGAATCGCGGCAGCACGCAGCACCCTCTCGGCTACAGAGCAGCAACTCACCGCCACGGCCCGGGCTCGCCTGACCTCTGCACGCGCAGCCCTGCAGGTACACGCCGCCAACCTCGCGGCCGCCAGCCCTCAGCGTGCCCTGGAGCGAGGCTTTGCGCTGGTACACACGCCTGACGGCCGACTGGCCCGCACCACTGCCGACCTGCCCCCCGGCAGCACCGCCACCCTGCAACTGGCCGACGGCAGCCGTACTGTCACCGTAGATACATAATCTCCAGCCCCTCACCCCCATGCAACCTACCGTTCATTACTCACCCACGCTACCTTCGGGTTACATGCTGCGCGATTACAGGATTGAGCGCACGCTCGGGCGCGGTGGATTCGGTATCACTTATCTGGCAAAAGAGGAACTTACCGAACGCTACGTAGTCATCAAGGAAAACTTTCCCGATGGCCTGGCGCACCGCAATCAGAGCGACTACAGCGTCGGCCCTGCCGGCAGTGACCGCAGCCAGCAGTATGACTGGGCGCTCGGGAGTTTTATCAACGAAGTGCGCACGCTCGCCGGACTGCACCACACCAACATCGTCCCCGTATTCAGCGCATTCCGCGAACATGGTACAGCATATTACGTCATGCCGCACATAGGCGGCACCCCCCTCCATCTGACTGCCGCCGCTCAACCCGAAATATCGGAAACCTGGCTACGGCAACACCTGCAAGCTCTGCTCTCAGCCCTGAGCTACCTGCACACTCAGAGCACCCCCCTGCTGCACCGCGACATCAAGCCCGACAATATTCTGATTGACGCATCGGGGAAGCCGATACTCATCGACTTCGGCACAGCCCGCGCCGTGCAGGGTACTCATACCCAGACCAAAATGGGCACCCCCGGTTATGCCCCGTTGGAGCAATGGTCCGCCGGTGGCAAGCGCGGCCCCTGGACTGATTTGTACGCCTTGGGCGCCACGTTCTACCGCCTGCTCACGGGAGAAAACCCACCGGATTGCCACGAGCGCCTCTACGCCACCCCTGGTACTTACCAACTGGCAGGCAACGCCGCTCTGGCATCGCGCTACAGCGCAGAGCTTCTCAGCAGTATCGACCGCGCCTTCGCCATGAACCCCGCTGAGCGCTGGCAGTCGGCTCAGGATTGGCTGGAAACCATACAGCCCGGCCAAATACCTGCACCCGCACCACAGACGGCAAGTAACGAAGATGAGATTGTTCCCACCAACTACACCACCGAGCTATCTCCGCAAGACGCCGACCTCTATGAGCGCTGCGTCGACCTTGTGACCCGCTCGCGAAAGGCCAGCACGCCCATGCTACAGCGTATATTCTCCATCGGCTACGGCAAAGCTGCTAAAATGATGGATTTGATGGAGCAGCGCGGTGTAATAGGCCCGAAACAGGGTAGTTCCCTCTATCACACCGTGCTGAAATCACCCGCCGCTGAGAAAGCAACCGAACAGCTCTTTCCCTCCGCCCCCGCCATACTGCAAGCAGCCCTGCTGGGCGACACGGCCCAACTGCGGCACCTTCTCAACACCGGAGCCAACGCCAACAGCACCAACTCGCACGGCGACACACCGCTCATGCTGGCTATCTGGGGCAAGCACACCGCCTGCGTGAAAGAGCTGTTGGACCACGGAGCCGACGTCAATCAACCGAACTCTGAAGGGCGCACCCCGCTATTCTGCGCGGCTCTCACCGGCCACTCAGAATCTCTCCGACTGCTGCTTGGGGTACCGGGAATCTACGTCAACAGGCAAAACCGCTACGGGTGGACCCCGCTGTGTGCCGCCGTCGACAATGGGCACACTGATTGCGTAAAACTGCTGCTCACCGCTCCCGACATCAACATCAACATCGCCAACAACAACGGGCACACCCCCATGAGCATTGCCCTCAAAAAAGAGCAAACCGACATCATCCGGTTGCTCCGAAAAGCCCTTTCCCTATAACCCCAAAATTCCCCCCTTGTCCGCTCCTCTCACAGCCCTGGCCCCCATGCAGGATGTCACCGACCTGGCATTCATGCGCACCCTGGCACGCATTGGCTCGCTGCCCGATTTGTTCGTAACAGCCTATTTCCGCAGCACGCCGACCACCTGCGCCATAGCCGAGGCCAACCTGCGCTGTATCGAGGAAAACGAAACCGGCGTTCCCATACTGGCCCAACTGGCCGGCAGCGAACCGGCACCTCTGGTGCGCGATGCCGAGCGCCTGCTGCAATTACCCATAGCCGGTATCAACCTGAATGCCGGTTGCCCCTCCCCCCTGGTGAACCGCCATGGTGCAGGTGCAGGCCTGCTGCGCGACTTGCCGACCCTGCGCGCCTGCCTGCAGGGGCTGCGCGCCATCGTACCGCACGGGCAATTCAGCGTGAAATGCCGTACCGGTTGGGCCGCTGCCGATGAGTTCCCCGCCATACTGGCCGAAATCGCTGCCGCCACCCCCGACCTGGCCATGGTGCACGGCCGCACGCGAAAGGCCCTCTACAGCCCCGGCACCGTACAGCCCGAAACCATCCGGCAAGCAGTCACCGCCCTGAACTGCCCCGTACTGGGCAACGGCGACATTACCACCCTGCCACAGGCCCGGCATTGGCTGACCCACATCTGCCCGGCCGGCATCATGATTGGCCGCGGTGCCGTGCGCAATCCCTACCTGTTCCGCCAGCTGCGGGGCGGCGCCGCGCCTACGGACGACGACATGCACCACTACTTCGCCGTGCTGGTGGAAGAAACCAACCTCATCCTCCACACCAAACGCACAGCAGCCGGCCACTGCAACCGCATGAAAAAATATCTGGCTTTTTGCTATAATTATTTCACCCCGGAGCAGGAATACGCCCTGCGCCGCTGCACGGATATAAGCGACATGCAACGTATACTCTCCACCGTTTCCGCACCTGCTGACTCAGGTCAAAACTGAAATTGCTTGACAAAATCACATAATACGTGCATAAAAAGGCAGCGCGTGTGCAAACACAGCATAAACAACAGCAAGAGATTAATGAAGATATATCTGACCATGACAGCAGCCGCGGCAACCCTGCTGACTGCCTGCTCAACCCAGAACGACCTGGCCGCCATGGCCTCGGGCGGTTATGCCTTCCGCCCCGAACGCATTAAAATCGACCCGCTTCAGGCCGTGGCTCACGGCCACTGGGATCGCCCCGTTGGTTTGGAGGGCGACCACCTGATTATCATCGACACCCAACTGCAGCAGGCCAAGTACTACATTGCCAACCAGTACGTGGGCAGCAGCACCATCTCCTCCGGCAAGGCCGGCCACGGCACACCCGCCGGCACTTTCAAAATTCTGAGCAAGGACGAAGACCACAAATCCTCCACCTACGGCAGCGTGGTGGACGCTCAGGGCAACACCCTCATCTCCGACTACACCAAGGGGCAGCCCATGCCCGCCGGCGGTATCTACAAGGGAGCCCCCATGAACTACGGCATGCAAATTACCAACTCAGGCATCTGGATGCACGAAGGCTATGTAACCTCCGCCCCCGAAAGTCACGGCTGCATACGCCTGCCCGGCGATATGGCCAAGATTTTCTTCGACAACACACCCGTCGGCACCAAGGTTGTCATCAAATAACCCCCTTTACTTACTATCATGAACACATTCACGAAAACCCTCAGCTGCCTGGCCGGACTACTGGTTCTTGCCGTCGGCAGCTCATGCACCCAAACACAGGCGCCCGAACCGGCACCGGTTGCTGTGCAGCCTGACGGTTATGAGCTTTTTGTGAAAGCTCACCCGAAGTACCCCAACACCATGGTTATCTACCGCAATGCGGAGCTGATGAGCCAGGCCACCCCGGACAGCCCCATCTACATCTGCCTTTCCCAACAGCGAGGCCGCTTGTATGTCAACGGCAAAGTAGCGGCGGACTGGCCTGTTTCGACCGGCACGGGCAGCCGCCCCACCCCCACCGGCACCTTCCGCGTGCTGGAGAAAAAGCGCGAGTATTCCTCCAACACCTGGGGTAAAGTGCTCGATGCCAATGGCAAGTGCGTGAACGGCAACGCAGATTCCCGGCGGTGTTCCATCCCTGCCGGCGGTCGTTTTGTCGGCTCGCCCATGCCCAACTGGCAACGACTCACCGGCTCCGGCATCGGCATGCACACCGGCAAAGTGCGCGCCGGACGCACACTCTCCCATGGCTGCATACGCACCCCCGGCCGCATGGCACGCGAACTGTTCGACATTACCGCCACCGGCCGCAGCAAGGTAACTATCACCCGTGAGGTCGAGAGCTGTTATCCCACCTTTGTGGGCTCTACCGAAGAGCAAGCCGTGCGCTCCGTCGTTGTGGTAGAGGGCTCGCCCCAGACCGGCGGAACCCCGGAACAGGAGCAGGCACTCTCCCGGAACAGCAGCGAAAGCGGTGTTACCGTCCACCGCTCACCCTACTACGACTGAGCGCCCACTGCGCCGCATCCCCCCCTTACCGCCACACACAACCGGCCATGGTTGTGTGTGTTTTTTTGCGCTTGCCAACTCACTTCACGCATGGTATACTGTGTACTCACAGATACAAAAAAATCATGAACGCTATACCTAATGTACTTGCCGGGCGCTATGCGTCCGATGCGATGAAAGCCATCTGGTCCGCTGAGGGTCGTATTGTACTGGAGCGCGAGTTCTGGATTGCCGTGATGAAAGCCCAGAAAGACCTGGGGCTCGACATCCCGCAAGAGGCTATAGACGCATACGAGCGCGTAAAGGGTAGCGTGAATATCGAAAGTATCAACAACCGTGAGCGAATCACCCGCCACGATGTGAAGGCACGTATCGAAGAGTTCTGCGACCTCGCCGGCCACCAGCACATTCACAAAGGCATGACCAGCCGTGACCTCACGGAAAACGTGGAGCAGCTGCAGGTCTGGCGCAGCATGCAGATTATACGCGACAAGGCCGTGGCCGTGCTCGACCGCATGAGCCGCCACGCCGCAGACTGGCGCGATGTGGTGTTTGCCGCCCGCACCCACAATGTTGCCGCTCAGGCTGCCACCATGGGCAAGCGCGTGGCCATGTTCGGCGAAGAACTGGTGCACTGGACCTGGGCCTGGGTCAGCATGATGGAGCGCTACCGCGTGCGCGGCCTGAAAGGTGCCGTGGGCACTCAGCTCGACCAGCTCTCCCTCTTCGGCAAAAACCCCGAGACCGTGCGCGAGCTCGAAAGCCGCATCTGCGCCCACCTCGGCATCTCCACCAAGTGGATGAACGTCGGTCAGGTTTACCCCCGTTCGCTCGACTTTGAAATCATTTCCGGCCTCGTTGGCCTTTCCTGCGCCCCGAGCAGCTTCTGCAAGACCTGGCGCCTGATGGTGGGTCACGAGCTCTGCACCGAGGGCTTTGCCAAGGGACAGACCGGCTCCAGCGCCATGCCCCACAAGCAGAACCCCCGCTCCTGTGAGCGCGTGAACGGCTTCCACGCCATTCTGAAAGGCCACCTGAGCATGATTGGCGGTATCGTGGGCGATCAGTGGAACGAGGGCGACGTCTCCTGCTCCGTGGTGCGCCGCTGCGTGCTGCCGGATGCCTTCATGGCCGCTGACGGCCTGTTTGAAACCTTCCTGACCGTCATGGATCAGATGGGTATCTACAAACCCGTCATCCAGACCGAGCTCAACCGCTACCTGCCCTTCCTGATGACCACCACCATCATGATGGCAGCAGTGAAACGCGGTGTAGGCCGCGAAGAGGCACACGAGGTCATCAAAGAGCACGCTGTTGCCGTATCGAACGAGCTACGCAGCGGCACCATTGCGACCAACGACCTGCTCGACCGCCTGGGGGCTGACGGCCGCCTGATGCTCAGCCGCGAGGAAATCCGGCAGATTTATGATGAAAACGCCGGCGACACCGGCATGGCCGGCGACCAGGTGGACGCCTTCTGCGCCATGGTTGCCGAGCTGGCCGGCAAGTACCCTGCCGGTGTGGGCTACACGCCGGGTGCTATCCTGTAACACACACAGCACACACCCGTGACAGGCGGAAAAGAACAGCTCCTCTTTGAAAATGCTGCTTACCGGTTGACCTCAACCGGGCTGCAGCAGGAGGGGCTGTCTGCCCGCCTGGAAGGTGTCGGCAAACTCATCATCGCCCGCGATGGGCAGCCTGAACAGGTGGTGAACATTCCGCCGCCCCCCACCGGCTGCACCGGCATGCGCAGCAGCATTCCCGTGTTGACCGCCATGTACAACCTGGCGGTTCACGAACTACTGGCCAACATACAGCCCGATGGCCACATGCTCGCCGGCGCCAACTGGCACACCGTCTGGACCCGCGATATCGCCTACGCCGCCATACTGGGTGCCGCCCAGCTCAAACCGGCTGAAGTACGTGCAAGCCTGATGTCGCGCGTGCGCAACGGCGTCATCCTGCAAGACACCGGCACCGGCGGCGGCTGGCCTATATCCACCGACCGTGTTGTCTGGGCCTTGGCAGCCTGGCGCCTGTACCAATCGCAGGGCGACCCCGAATGGTTGAAATACAGCTGCGAGGTCATACGCGCCACTCTGGCACAAGATGACGCCATGTTCCCCCGGCACACCCCGCTGCGCCCCGGCGAAACCTCCTTCATCGACTGGCGAGAGCAAAGCTACCCCGACTGGATGACCCCGGCCGACATCGGTTCGGCCTATGCATGCAGCACCAACATACTGCACTGCACCGCCAACGTCATCGCCGCACGCATGCTCACCGAACTCGGGCAGCCCGAAGAGGCCGCCGTTTACCGCAAGCGAGCTGCCGAGTTGAACACCGCCATCGAGCAAACCTTCTGGAGCCGAGCCAACAACCAGTACTGCATGTTGCGCACCGCTGACGGCTGCCCCGATGAGCGAACAGACGCCCTGGCTAACGCGCTCGCCGTGCTCAGCGGCGTAGCCGGCGACCACGCCGAACGCACCATGGCCACCCTGCCCAGCAGTGCCTGGGGCACCCCGGTATTCTCACCCTACAAATGCGGGCAGTCGGCAGCCTACCACAACCGCGCCGTCTGGCCGTTTGCGGAAGCGTTCGTACTCCTGGCACATGCCGAACTGCGCGACCCGGCGGGTGCGGCCTTCTCCATGGCGAGCCTGCTGCGCGCAGCGCTGGCCTTCGGCACGAACAAAGAAAACTTCCACGCCGAGAGCGGCAGGGCTGATGACACCCTGCTCAATTCCGACCGCCAGCTCTGGAGTGTTGCCGGTATGCTGGGGCTTTTCTACTACGGGCTCTTCGGCATACACTATGAGCACGACAATCTCGTCTTCACCCCCTGTGTACCCCGCAGCTTTGCCGGCAGCCACTGGCTGACCGGGCTGAGCATACGCGACATGGTGCTCGATGTGAAAATCAACGGCTTCGGCACAGACATCTGCTCCGTGCGCATCAACGGCAAACCCGCCACCCCCATCATACCGCTGGATACCAAAGGTAAACTACAGGTGGAAATCGAACTCATGCCCGAAGAGGCCGAAGAACCCGCGCGCGGCTTCCCCGTCGCCCACGAAGACCTGCCCGAGCCGGTATGGGATTCCCCCACCCCCACCCTGCTGCGCTGGCACCCCGTACCGGGAGCCACCGGTTACTACATTTTTGCCAACGGTTCCGCACTGGGGGCAACCCCCGAATGCACATTTGCCGTCACACGCCCCGGCAACTACTGCACTGAGTACCGAGTGCAGGCCATCAGCACCGGCAATGCCGGCTGCCTGAGCAAGCCCTGGCTGAGCTGCCCCGAGGGTACCCGCCTCACCCTGCCCCCCCTGCGTGTGGGCGAGAATGCCGAATACGATGTGGAGAACAACCAGGCCTGGCTCGACACCAAGCCCTGTACCGCCCTGCTCGACTACGGCTCCGCCACCCTGGCTGCCGGCACCTATCGTCTGCGCCTGCTCTACTGCAACGCCACGGCCTCCCTGCGCGACGGCGACAGCTGCGCCCTGCGCGAGCTGGTGGTAGATGGTGAACCCGTAGCCGTTATCCCCCTGCCTCACAATACCGAGGCCGGCAACTGGGAACACTACAGCCAAACCGCCCCCGTCACCGTGCTGCTCAAGAGCGGCCACCACAACTTCGCCCTGCGCTACAACCCCGCCACCTGCGCCAACACCAACGGCAAGCTCAACTGCTGCATGCTGCGTGAACTCGAATTGACGCGCTATTGCTGAGCCGCAACTACAGCTTTCTTTTCATCATTTCCACACTAACCCGCCATACAAAATAACAATCATGACGCACGAACTCATCAAAAATCGTCGGCAGTTACTCTTCACCCAGGCTCGCCAGATTGGTTATCTTGTTATACTCTGTCTCTCCGTTCTGTTGCAGTGGAAACTGGCGGATATTTACAAATCCGATTTAATTATCGAACACGGCGTCATCGAAAGTACGCAAAGCGCCATTCTGTTACTGGCAGCTCTCAGCCTGTTCGTTCAAGCCTGCCTCAACCGTTCCTACCGCTCATTGATGCTGTTGCTCGCCTCGCTTACGTTGGCGGCCTGCATTCGCGAGCAAGATGCCTGGCTGGACGAGTGTATTCCCTACGTCGGTTGGCAGTTCGCCTGGGTATTCCCGATTACTGCCGCCTGCTATGCCATGCGAGACTGGCGCGGTTGCCTGCGCCAGCTGACCGAGTTCCTGCGTTCCAACAGCTTCGGCATGATGATGACCGCCCTCACCATCATCATCCCCGTTGCCCAGTTGCTGGGGCACCGCAGTTACCTGAACGACCTCATCAACGACCCTGATATCAATGCCTCCATCGTACGGCGCGCCCTTGAGGAACCCATCGAAATGATTGGTTACGTGCAACTTCTGCTCGCCACTGCGGAGTTCCATATTGAGCAATGGCTCGACAGGCACTGATGAATACGCTTGCCGACTCGCACACGGAGTGCTAATATACCCCTGAACATGTCCGGCAATACTGTTACCTGTCTTCTTCGCGCCACACTGGCAAGCGCAGCCCTGCTCATGAGCGGCTGCTACCCGCCGCCGCCGCAATACCCCTACACCCCACTGGTAACCGAACGGCGCAGCAGCCTGCACGAACAGCTGCTGCAACTGCTCCCCGAACACGAACGCAAACTTCCCGCCGCTCAGGCCGAGGCTCGCTGGCTGGCCGACACCGCTTACAAGGCCGCTGCCGCCATCGCCCGAGTGAACGACTCGAACTTCCCCGGCTGGGCCGGCAATGCACTCGTGAACGCCTACCTGCAAGACCGCGGGCTCTGCTGGCACTACCAGCACGACATGTACCGAGAGCTGCGCCGCCGCAAGCTCAGCTACTTCCGCATAGGCTGCTGCGTGCGCGACCACACCGAGCTGACGGAGCACAACTGTGTCTACATTGCCGCCGACGGCGAATTCTGGCCGCAGGCCATGGTGCTCGATGCCTGGATGTGGAACGGTCGCCTGAAAGTCGACCCCGCCACTGAGCTGGATCAGGATGACTGGAAGGACCTGCCCGAAATCTGTGATATGCTGGCCGGCACCTATTACGAAGGGCACACCTACCCCACAGAGCACTGGTTCAGCGTGCGCTGCGATGACGGCCGCTACCTCATATCCTCCTCCAACCTGGCGCGCAGCTCCGCCCAGTACAGCCGCATGTACCACAACATTCAGAAAGGTCGGCAAGTGCACCCGAACTCGCCGGCAAGCTACTGATTCCGAACCTCGGGCTTCGGCAAACGGCTTTTTGTCGACCTCCATCATCAAATTTGATTGACATTGGCGCGGGTGCAGGTAGAATGTTGGCAAACAATGGAAAAGCGCTACTATTACCTGAACTCCGCCCGCACGGCACCTCTGGGCCCGCATTCACTGGCGGAGCTGAGCAATATGCTGCTGCACGGGCAGCTGCTCCCCACTACTGAAGTGGCGGCTGAAGGTGACAGGCGTTGGGTAGCGCTGGGTCCCTTGCTTGCAGGCAGCGGGCAGCTGCTGCCCCCCGTACCGGCACCCGCGCCTGTCGTGCCGGCACTCCCCCTGCCGCCCCTCCCCACGGGCGGGGGCGATGAAGATTTACCCCCTGTCCCCGGCTACATACCCCTGCCCCCCATACCTGCCGCCCCGGTGCCTGTACCACCGGCAAAGGCCGATGCTCCCGCCGGCCACTGCCCGGCCTGTGCCCGCGAATTGGAGACCGTAGACGGCCAACTGCCGCCGAACTGCCCGCACTGCGACGAATACCTGCGCCCCGACCGGAATACGCTCCGGCAGCACATACGTGCCGCCCTGAGGCGACCCCTGACCTGGCGCGGGCGCTCCCCACGCTCCGAATACTGGGGAAGCTTTCTCTTTTACCTGCTCACCGCCACACCGATTACGCTGGCAGTCATCGTAGTCATTGTCATCTCAGCGGCACGCGAGCTCAACGGCGTACCCGCAGCAGAGCTCAGTTTTGAGCGGGTTGCGTATGCCCCCGGCATGGTATGGGCCTGGGTCGCAGCAGGAGTACTGGCCCTGTACATGCTGTATTTCACGCTGGTATCCATCGCGGCAGGTATTCGCCGCCTGCACGACATCGGTCGCAGCGGGTGGTGGCTGGGCACCGTGCTCCTCATGAACCTGGCCTGGCAATTCACCTACGCACGCAAAGTGATTGACTACATCGGCGGGGTAAACTGGAAGCTTGTCGCCGCTATCGATGACACAGCCTCGCGCAACAGCCGAATCAACGAAATTGCCGACAGCATCAACCTGCTGGCATACGACGGGCTCTGCGGGGTGTTCTATCTGCTGAGCATGTGTTTCGGGTTAACCATGTTCGTTTTCAGTCTCATGGACAGCAAACCGGGCCCGAACAAATACGGACCCTGCGCCAAATACCCACTCTCATAATCTCCCCCGACTATGGACAGCTATTATTACCTGAACGAAAACAAAGAACCGCAAGGTCCCCACACTCTCGATGAACTGCGGGCCCTGCTGGCAACCAATCGGCTGCAGCCCGAAACCCGCGCCGCGCGCCGGGGGGCTGCACACTGGGGTACACTGGCAGAGCTACTGGCAGCGCCGGCAGAACCGGCCGCTGCTGCCCTGCCCCCGACCCCGCCTGCGCCCCAAGCCGGCACCTGCCCCGGCTGTGCCTGCGAGCTTACCGCACCCGGCGGCATACTGCCTGCGCGCTGCCCGAGCTGCGGGTACCGTTTCCGCGCGGTTAATATACATGACCTGTGGCAGAACTTCATGCTGGCTCTGCGCAAAACCTTTGTGCTGCGAGGGCGTGCACCGCGCATAGAGTACTGGAGCTTCATTCTCTTCAGCACCATCATCACCACCATCCTCATGACCATCATGCAGGTTGTGATGGTTGCCCTGCTACCGACCGAAGCCGTGACAGCCCTCGAATCCCCCGAGACCGCCGAGCAACTGGACTCACTGCCCTCTGCCGCCATAGTCGCCATGGCTGTGATGGGAATCGTCTATACTCTGGTCAACCTGGCCGTTACAATACCGCAGCTGACGGTCATGGTACGGCGCATGCACGATGTCGGCCGCAGCGGCAAGTGGCTGTTGCTCTACATGCTGATGGTATTCGTCTGCGTTGCCGGCGCCTTCATGCTGGCAGCAAACCATGACAATGAGACAGCCGGGCCCATCCTCGTCATCGGTGTTCTGATACCCGCCATCTGTCTTCTGGCACTGGGAATCTTCTTCTTTGTGCTCACCCTGCTCGACAGCCACCGCGGCCCGAACAAATACGGCCCCTCACCTAAATACCCCCTTGCCTGACACCTGCCATGAGCTCAAAACCCACCACCACTCCGTCGGCAACGGTCAAACTCTCCGACCTCAAAGCCGCACCTGTCAAAATCTCCCCCCCCAAGAACACGGACACCCCCAAAACCGTGACTGCACCCAAAACCACCACAGTCACAACCAAACCTCAGGCAAGCAAGACCCAACCGCCGGCAAAGCCCACCGCCGAGAAAACCACCCCTCCGGCGGCAGCAGCCCCTACGACGGCCCCCGGCACAAGGCGCAAATCCCCTGCACCCGGCACAGCCCCTCTCTGCCCCCGCTGCAAATCCGTGCTGACCGTAAAAAGCGGCAAACTGCCTGAGTTGTGCCCCACCTGCCATTTCATCCTGCGAGCAGAGCGCCAGAAGGCCTTCAACCACAACTTCCGGTTGGCATTCCGCAAGACCTTCGTGTGGAGGGGGCGCGCCACACGCCGCGAGTTCTGGGGCTTTACCGTTATCATGGGCGGTATCGGCCTGCTGCTGGCACTGGCTCTCGATATTGTGTGCAACGGGCTCATTGCCCAACTGATAGCCGAATACATAGCCCCCATACCAGCCCTGCCCGAACTGCTGTGGTACATACTCACCCCTATGATCGGTGCAGCACTGTTGGTATGGGTACTTGCCCTGCCGCTACCCTTACTCAGCCTGACCATTCGCCGCCTGCATGACGTTGGGCACAGCATGCTGTGGCTCACCATTGCCTGTCTTTGCTGGCTGGGCAGCGGGCTGGCGGCCTCGGCAAGTGCCATAACCATGCTACTCGCCCTGCTGTGCGGAGCAGATGCCGCCGCTACCGAAACCGCCCCCATTGCCGCCCTCATCGAGCACAGCCTGCTCGCCACCCTGGTACTGGGCGGTATTGCCACTATCTTCACCCTGGCTATCGGCATGTTCAGCCTGATGGACAGCCAGCGGGGTTCCAACAAATACGGCCCCTCGGCCAAATATCCCCTTGAGTAAATAATAAACAACACTATACCATTCAATCATGAAAGAAGTCCCCTCCACCACCTGTACCCCCATTGCCGGGAAACACCACTACGCCGGCGACTGCCCCGACTGCGGGCAAGGCATACTGTCCGAAAACGGCAGACTTCCCGAGTGCTGCCCCACCTGCAACCACAGCTTACGCTCGGCCAAACCTGACAGCCCCCTGTACAACATACTCCGCAGCCTGAAGCTCTACTGCGACACACGCGGGCGCTCCACCCGCCGCGAGTTCTGGGCCTTCACCCTACTCACCCTGCTGCTGCTGGCAATCGAAGCCGCTCTGTATGCCGGCTGCTACCGCAACGGCAGCCTGAGCGCCATACCCACCTGGCTGTGGCTGGTGCTGCCGGCCCTGTTACTCTGCCCGTTCAGCACCCTGACCATTCGCCGCCTGCACGACCTGAACAAAGGCCCCGGCCTGCTTATTGCCTTTCTGGCGTTGGGGCTCAGCGGCCTGGGTGTCATTGCCATGCACAGCAGCAACGTGCTGCCTGAAATCATCACCAAAGAAGTCAGCGACTGGGCACGCGTGGCGCTGCAGCTGGCCATCATCGTGGGCAGCATCATCCTCTACCTCGGCACACAGCACCGCATGCCCGGCCCGAACGAATACGGCCCCGCTCCCAAATAATTTCAGCATCTCAAATTCGATTTTGCCCAAAATCAACTCCAAACGCCCAAATCGTAAATCGTAAATCGTAAATCGTAAATTCGCATGGGTCCAATCTTCATATTGGGGCCGACAGGCTGTGGCAAAAGCAAAGTAGCTGTGGAGCTTGCACAGCGGCTCGGATGTGCCGAGATTGTGAGTGCCGATGCCTACCAGGTCTATCGCGCCATGCCCATACTGACCGCCGCCCCCACCGAGGCTGAAAGGGGCGGCGTACCCCACCACCTCATCGGCAACCTTGATGTCAGCGAAAACAACGACGCCGCCACCCACGCCCGCCGCGCACAGGCCTGCATAGCCGACATTCAGGCACGCGGAGCAATCCCCATCATCACCGGCGGCAGCGGGCTGTACGTGAAGTTTATCTCCCACGGCATATCCCCCGCCCCGCCGAGTGACCCGGCCCTGCGCGCCGAACTGATGGCCCTGCCGGCAGCAGAAGCCGTGCGCCGCCTGCAGGCCGCCGACCCTGAGGGAGCCGCCGCCACCAACCTGCAGAACCCCCGCTACGTAGTGCGCAACCTGGAGATAGTGCTGCTGGGCGGCAAACCGCTCTCCTACTGGCGCAACAACTGGCAACCGCAAGCCTGCGGGCCGGGCTTCAACCTGGTGCGTGAAGTCACCGAACTCGACAGCCGCATAGCCGCCCGAGCCGAGCAAATGCTGCAAAACGGCGCTATAGCCGAAGTCGCCGCCCTGCCGCGAGAGCTCTCCCCCACAGCCGAAAAAACCCTGGGCCTCACCCTCATACGCGACTACCTCGCCGGCACCACCACACGCAGCGAACTCACCGCGGCACTCGCACTCGCTACCCGCCAATACGCCAAACGACAGCGTACCTGGCTGCGCCGCGAACCCTGGGCTACCCCCATTCCCTGCAACAGCACCGCGGCTGAATCAATTCTCCGCTCACTCTCAGCGCTACGCCAGGCCTGAAAAATGCAAAAAATACGCATTTTTTTATTCCTGCTATCCACTGTAGCTCAAGCCTGAGCATTTTACCCTCACATTTTCCCTGACTTACCCCCAATTTTTAGATTGAACTGGCAGGTGAGAGTGGTATAATGGTCACGTTATGAGTACAGATACAACGACAACCGAGCTCTCAGCTTCGGTCAAGCGCTACGCCCTTTACCTCATGGTAATGGCAGGTCTTGGCGGTCTTTTATATGGTATTGACGTAGGCGTGATTGCCGCGGCTCTGCCCTACATTGAAAAGACCTCCTCTTACACCCCCTCGGAAATCTCGCTCGTGGTTGCGGCCGTGCTGGCGGGTTCCGTGCTCTCCTCCCTGTTTGCCGGCATGCTGGCGGAG
This sequence comes from Akkermansia sp., assembly GCA_017477935.1. Classification (GTDB taxonomy): domain Bacteria; phylum Verrucomicrobiota; class Verrucomicrobiia; order Verrucomicrobiales; family Akkermansiaceae; genus Akkermansia. The sequence continues at coordinate 60,126 of JAFVIC010000003.1, forward strand.
TGGCTCGGGCGTCGTAACATCATCATCATCTCTGCCCTGCTCTTCACGCTGAGCATTCCCGTCATCTGCTTCTCTGACGGCAGCTTCGCCATGCTGATGAGCGGCCGTATTCTGCAGGGTGCCAGTGCCGGTCTGGTAGGTGTGGTAGTGCCCATGTATCTGGCTGAATGTCTGGACGCCAACTCCCGTGGTAAAGGCACGGGTATGTTCCAGTTCATGCTCACCGTCGGTCTGGTATTTGCAGCCGTCATCGGCCTGGTAACCACCCAGATTGTGGGTGCTGCGGACGATGTGACCGTATCCGCCGAGCACAAGCAGATGGCCTGGCAGGTTATCTTCTGGTGCTCCGCTCTGCCCGGCATCATCCTCTTCATCGGCGCTTTCAAACTGAAGGAATCCCCCCGCTGGCTGTACCGCAACGGCCGTGAGGACGAGGCTCTGCTCGCCCTGGCCGCCAACAACGGCGACAAGGCTGCACGCGAGATTCTGCAGGAAATGAAAGATGCTGACGCCCGCGAGGCCGCCGAGAAGGCCGCCATGGCCGAGGCCGCTAAGGGCGACAGCCTGATGCAGCGCAAGTATATCATCCCCTTCATTCTGGCCGTAGTCGTACTCGCCTGCACTCAGGCAACCGGTATTAACTCCGTGCTCAACTACTCGGTCAAGATCTTCCAGCAGGCCGGCCTGCAGGGTGCCTTCGCCAACTGGGCTGACCTGGGTATTAAGGTCATGAACATGGTCATGACCATCGTGGCTGTGACTCTCGTGGACAAGAAGGGCCGCACCTTCCTGCTCAAGATGGGTACGCTGGGTATCATCGTCGGTCTGGCCGGCGTGGGTGCCATGTTCCTGAGCGTGGAGAACAAGCGAGTGGACGTCACCGACATCGTGAAGGCCGCCATGACCGACAACTCCCTGAACATCTCCGCCGCCGATGCCGTGAAGCAGGCTATCGCCAAGGATTCCTCCATCTCCCAGACCTACCCCGAGTTCATGCAGGGTGAAAGCGTGGCCCCCGGCATGCAGCTCATCGTGAACTACACCCAGGGCAACGACACGAAGCAGGACGTAGCCGAATTCTCCGCCGATTCGAAGGCTGAGGGTACCGCCATCGAAGTTAAGAAGACCATCGTCGACGCCGACCCCAACTTCATGGACAAGTTCTACAGCTTCTTCGGCACACCCATCCTCGAGAAGGGCAGCGTGAAAGAAGTGCAGATTACCAGTGCTGAAATCGGCATGAAGCCCGGTGCCTTCACAGGCTACATGGTTGCCGGCTTCTTCGTGGTATTCATCGCCTTCTATGCCGCCGGTCCCGGCGTGTGCGTATGGCTGGCCCTCTCTGAGCTCATGCCCAACCGCATTCGCGCCAACGGCATGGCCATTGCCCTGCTCATCAACCAGCTGGTATCCACCACCATCGCAGGCACCTTCCTGCCCTGGGTTGGCTCCTGCGGCTACTCCTCCGTATTCTTCTGTCTCGCCGGCTTCACCGTGATTTACTTCATCACCGCAGCCTTCTTCATGCCCGAAACCAAGGGCCGCACCCTCGAAGAAATCGAGCAGTACTTCACCACCGGCAAGATGCCCGGCAAAAAGGAGGAAGAAGACGAGGCCAAGGCTTAATAAAGTACACTTTCTCATCTCTCTGAACTTACACTGAACCGACCGCCCCTCACCCGCAAGTGAGGGGCGGTTTTATATGCCCGCGGGCGTTCCGTCCGCCGAACTTAATAATAAGGCGAGATTTTCGGCTTGCGCCGTCGTAGTGAATGTTCGCATACGCTCACACTAGCCACCAAATTGCCATTTGGTGAAGTCCGGAATTAGCCCCGCGGGGGCGGCAGATAGTAGCCGGTGGTGGAGCTGCGTCAGCAGCGAAACCACCGGGAAGAATGAAAAAAAACGAGAGCCCCGACGCGGAACGCGGAGGGCCGACAGATGACCGAAGCTCAATCCCATGCGGCGGCCTTCTGTCGGCCCGCCATTCGGCGGGGCTCCGATATGTTTTTCACTTGCTACCGGAGACTTCGCTGCTGACGCAGCTTCGGCTCCGGCTATTGTCTGTCGTCCTACGGACTCAAAATTCCGCTCTCTATCGCTCGCCCTCACTTCGCTAAATTGCCATTTGGCACTGTACAAGACTACCAAGAACACTGCGCACATTACAAAATACTCGCAACTATTCATGTTCTGCATATTACAGCCACACAAGCCTCAACAAAACGTCATTTTAGCCTACCCGGTGGTAAAGTTTCTTTTATTTGTTTTGCGCGTTTTATGGCCATATTTGCCCTATTCGAGAGCCTTTTTGAGTATTTTTCCTCATTTGCGTATAAGTTGTTTATCACTTGAAAAAAGCCGTTTTCACCTTCTTTTTGTCCATTTTTGCATTGTATAACCCACTTTACTATGGGGTATTTGCCTATTTTCAGGCACGTTCAGCATGCTCGACTGCCGGTCAATCGGCACGATTTTGCGGCTATTTTCATCAAGGAAGTTTATCATCGGAACATCTGAAAAAATCGACATTTCGTAGCCACAACCTTCAAGCCAATGGGCTTTTTTTTAATTTTTGGGCGAACATTGACAACATGCCTGCCGGCATACCAGAGTCAACGGACATCATTTTTTACCGACTGTTCTACCGAAACCGACGGCGCTCATGGAATTACCGAAGGGACTTTTTCGTTATTTTGTACCTATGATAACAGTGCTTTCGACATCATTTTTTTAATCAACTCCATGTTGGCGGCCTACTCCCCTGCCCTTTCCACAATAAAAATGGATTTTTAACGAAAAAAAATCCCCAAAATGAGGAAAAAACGCCCTCGTCAGAATCAAAAATCCGGGTACAGATAATCGGCTGATTGCATTCACGCGCAAGAAACTCCCAGCTTTTTAATAGGTGCATAATGGAGTAATTTTTCTTTTTTTTAGAAAAATTCTGAGGCTATATTATCCTATCATTTTCAGAGGAGATATTTTTTATCCTTCTTTCAGGTCATGCGCTCGGTTCGCGGCCACCCCAATGCCCCGACAAGGATTTCTTGTACACTTCAATTCTTTTGATAATATTATGATATTTCATCACATTTCAACTACGTTTTCATCATATATTTTTTATCAGATTTTCATTTACATATTTCTATTTATTTCAGTTTTTTATTATGACAATCTCGACACTTTTTGCTTCATTTATATTTTCATCATTGAAATCAGCGCGGCAGCCTGCTATAATACGCGCGCATGGTACAACAGATAGCAGAGGTGCAGGATGTATTGCGCGCCGTCTTCGGGTTCGAGGAGCTGCGCCCGGGGCAGGATGCTATTGTTGGTGCCATCATGTCCGGGCGGGATTCACTGGCCATCATGCCCACAGGTGGCGGTAAATCGCTCTGCTACCAGCTGCCCGCCTTATGCCGCGTAGGGCTGACCGTGGTGGTAAGCCCGCTCATTGCTCTCATGAAAGACCAGGTGGACGCCCTGCAGGCGCGCGGCGTGCCGGCAGCGGCGGTGAATTCATCCCTGGGGGCGGACGAGTACCGACAGGTTATGGGGGCGCTGCGCAGTGGCGAACTGCGCATTATCTACGTTGCGCCTGAGCGATTCGGGCAAGAAGGATTCATGAACCTGCTGCGCAGCCTGCAGGTAGGGCTGCTGGCCGTAGACGAAGCGCACTGCCTGAGCCAGTGGGGGCACGACTTCCGCCCCGACTACCTTCGCCTGGGGCGCGTGCGGCAAGAATTGGGCTACCCGCAGACCGTAGCCCTGACAGCCACCGCGACAGATGCCGTGCGGCAGGACATTCTCAACACGCTGCAACTCAACAACCCGGCAGTCATCATCAGCGGGTTCGGGCGCGACAATCTCGACTTCGCCATCACGCACTGCGAGAACCGCCAGGCCAAGTTCGAGCGCATACGTCAGGTGATTGCCAAGTGGCGCAAGGGAATCATCTACTGCTCCACACGCAAGAATGTGATGACCGTGTTCGAGCAAATCAGCGGCAGCGGAGCCAACGCGGTAGCCTACCACGCCGGCATGACGGATGAAGAACGAGAGTTCTCGCAGAATGCCTTTATCTCCGGCCGGGCGGATGTGGTCGTGGCCACGAATGCCTTTGGCATGGGTATTGACCGCGCGGATGTACGCTTCGTGCTGCATTTCGAGATTCCCGGCAGCATCGAGGCCTATTATCAGGAGGCCGGACGCGCAGGCCGCGATGGCGAACTTTCCGCCTGTGAACTGCTCTTCAACCACGCCGACCTCAAAACACAGGAGTTCTTCTTCGAGGGCAGCAACCCCTCCGTGCAGACCATCCGCAGCGTCTATAACATGCTGCGTTCACGCTGCAACAGCAACGGAGAGCTGCAAATGACCGTCGACAACATGAGTGAAGAACTCGGCAAAGATGTGAACCCCATGGCTGTGGGCACCTCGCTCGCAGCACTCATCCACGCCGGGGCTATCACCCGCAGCGATGTTCCCGGCAGCAACACCAAGCTCACCCGCCTGACCAACCGCGAAACACCCTTCGCCGCACTGCCCCTCGATACCGCCGCCATCGAGGAAAAAGCACGCCGCGACCACGCCAAAATCGAGGCCATCACCCGCTATGCCTACTCCGCCGGCTGCCGCCAACGCTGGATTCTCGACTACTTCGGCGAATCCACCTCCGGTGACTGCGGCCACTGCGACGTGTGCAATGCCGAAGAACCCGGCGATATCGAAGAAATACAAGGCGAAGATCTCGTGACCGTACGGAAGGCTCTCGCCGGTGTGGCACGAGCCAGCCGCCGCCTGCCCGATGGCAGCTGGCAAGGTATCTTCGGCCGAGCGAAAGTAACCGACATGCTGCGCGGCTCCCAACGCGCCGGGCTCCCCCCGCAGCTCACCCGCCTGAGCACTTACGGCATACTCTCCAACCTCACCGGCCCCAAACTCCGCGCCCTTTTCCGCGCCCTGCAAGAGGGCGGCCTCATCTGCACCTCCGGCGGCGAAATGCCCCTCATCACCCTCACAGCCAAGGGCGAAGAGGTCATGAAAGAACAAGCCCCGGCACGGCTCTCACGCCGCATTTGGGCGGCAGACGCCATCAAGCAGGTGCGGGCCTCCACCCTCAAGCGCCGCTCCGAGCGCGTGCTCAATGCCATGCAGCTCGGCCGCATAGACAAGGCGCTCTTCGAGCACCTCACTGAGCTGCGCCGTGACCTCGCCGCCGAGTACCGCATGCCCGTCTTCCGCGTGCTCAGCACCGAAACCCTACGCGCCATGGCCACCGTCAAACCCACCACCCTCGAAGCCGCCTCGCGCCTCAAAGGCGTCGGCCCCTGGGCTAAACAACACGTCCTCCGCGCCTTCGTGGAGTTGATTTGCGATTACGAACAGGTTTGATTCCGGCTTCTATCCCGCCTGCAATCTGCAACTTACCGAATATCGGGCAATTATACGCATTCGCCTCTATTCATTGAATGCTTTGCATAAATAAAGAGGACTATCGCACTAACTGTCCGAACTTGTGGACTCCAACCGTCGTTTCCACTGCGCGACCTCTTCAACACGGCCTGTTTCTTCCAGAAGTTCGCAAAGTACATCTATAGCCTCTATATAACCTTCGTTTGCAGCCCTTTCGTAATATTTTATTGCCATATCTACGTCTGGATCTATACGTTCATTCCCATAATGGTAAATTTCTGCAAGGGACATATTTTCTCTAACCTTCACATCTTTTTCACTTAAAGCCACGTCAGATTTCATTGGCATCGAGTCGCAAAAATTGTCAGATACTATTTTGAATAACTTCTTATGTATCTTTACTCGTTCTACAACGATAGAGGGAAAAGTCGGTTGTGAACCCATTTGTTTCTGTTTTTCCTGACTTATAATTTTCTCCACATATTTTTTTTGCAATTTACAATTTATACCAAGCAAAATACCAACGCAATACTTTCGAATATTACGGCAAAAATAAAGGCCGTCATTTACTTCAATCTCAGGCGAACTTAACTGATTAGTAAAATCCAAACGATACTCATTTTCGTACCACCAGTCTCTCCCCTTATATGCTAAAGGTGTATACAATTTATCCCACGATGGTTTTCCGGATTTGTCTTTTGACCACCCTAAATCTTGAGATCTTAAAAATACGCGATGAATATTATAAACAACCTTCAATAATCTAATATCTGAATCGAACGTCGTGTAAATAACACGGCCGTTTTTAAAAACATGATCATACGGGATATCGAATACCAGACATACACCTTGGTGTGAATCTCCATAATTCCCCCATATAGAAAGGGAACTCATCAATCTGGAGCACGACAGTATTAAAAATGGTGTATCGCGTCTGACTGATTCGATTACGTATTTTGCCATATAATAATCAGCTGGCGACTCCGACAAATGTGTAGGCAAATATTCAGCAGGATCGTTAGTCCTGCTAATGTCCGTTAATTTAAGCTTCCCCTCCAATAAAAACTCCGTAAGATATTCAGCTTTGATGTAGTGATACAGCCTTAATATTTTACCCATATTCTATAACTTATCAATACTAATTTTTACCTACTAACCTCCTTACTTAAGCAACTTAATCGCTCATAAATACGTCAGGGTATTATATCTGCTCACCTCATTATTTATTCACAATACCAAAAGGTATATGAACAGATGGCGTTATCTGGCTTGCCGGTTCAAGATGTCCCATCTGGTCATCGAAAAACAAATGAGGTCTAAAAATTTCCAATACCTTTTTCTTTTCTACCCCTCCCAAGAAAAATGCTTCTGCAGCAGTTATCCCCCATTGCCTTAATGTGGTCACTACTCGTTCGTGCGCAGGGGCATTTCGAGCTGTAACAATTGCGATGCGCAATCGAGGATTATATTCTCTGTTTCTTTCTTGCAAGCGTTGTTCCCAAGCCTGAATTTTTGCGAGTTTTTCTATCAATTTCTGCAATGGTCCTGCCATCATTGGTATTTGAGCTTTCTCGCGTTCTTCTTTCTGATACTCAGGCAATCCTTTTTCCTGATATACAACTTCAGATGAATCATCTGCGATAACTCCGTCAAAATCAAACGCTATTCGTAACTCCCTCGTTTGAGGATCTTCGGGTGCTGATGTTGTAAGGACGCAACCGGCTGGCAACCCCTGTTTAATAGCATTCTCAACATCAGTATGGTCGGCACTCAAAAAGAGACAACAATCAAAGGCCTCCATGTACGGATATGGATCTCGCCCTGCTGTAAAAACACCCCTCGTTATCCCCAATTCGTAATACTCACACGATTTGAAGGCCCTTAATCCGCTAATGGGTGAATTTCGCGATAGAAGAATAACCTCTATAATTTGATTTTTTGTAAGTGAATTAAACTGTAACAATCTTTTTACGAAAGGAAAAGCGATACCCTTCTCTAATATCTTATCTCTATTATCCCATTGATATCCCATGTACTCGCGTTCTCCTTTTTCGAGAAAAATTCTATTTTCTTCTTCCAAGTCAAACAACGCTCTACTTGACACAGCAATAACTAACTTGTTATCTGTACTAAATCCCATATTTGCTATATTCTAACTCAATAGTTTAGAAAGATTATAACTTTCTTGTAATAATCTTTTCACCTCACATTCCCAAATAACAACTACCTTCCACCCTAATACTTCCAACTTTTCATAAATACACTTATCTCTGGCAACATTCTCTGCAAATTTGGCATTCCAGAAGTCAACATTTGTCGCAGGAGTACTAGCATATTTGCAACCAACGTGCCTGTGCCAAAAGCAACCGTTCACAAAGATCGCCACTTTATGCCGAGGGAGAACAATATCCGGCTTTCCTGGCAAATCATTGCGATGAAGACGAAACCTGTACCCCATAGCATGCAAAGCCCTCCGAACAAGCATCTCAGGTTTTGTATGCTTTCCCTTAATTGCCGACATGTTACGTCGCCGCTGTTCTGGAGTATGAACATCCATACGTTAACACACTCTACTACAAAATATTTTTTTGTCAAGTCTTCCACTCTGCTATCCAGGGCAGACGCATTTGAGTTGTGTCATAAGCTCTCGAGGTACGCCCCGGCAGTGTTTTTACAGAAGTAGACGCAGGGCATGGGAGAGTGGAGGAACGAGTAGATCGGGATTTGAGTTTTGTCACAGGGGGATGGAATTGGGAAAAACTTTCAGCTCTGGTAGTAGTGGAAAGCACGAGCTACAATAAAAAGAAGCAGACGGAAAGCACAGAAAACCGTTGCTATATAACAAATTTACCCAGAGGGAGTAGCGCAATTATCACACATGCAATTCGTAATCATTGGCAGGTTGAAAGCATGCATTGGGTGCTTGATGTAGTTTTCGGAGAAGATACTTGTCGAAAACGAGTGTACAATGCAGCAGAAAACTATTCACGAATGATGAAAGTGGTATTGAGCTTGTTGCGCAATCATAAGAAGAAGTCCGGGGGAACAAAATCGTTGGCAAGAATGAGAAAACAAGCCGCATAGAATACACGAGTACTGGAGGAAATCCTCTTTAGTGCATTCGGCGCAAAAAACGAAACAGCGGAAAGTCAATAAGAAATCCCGACATCGAAATGCGTTTGCCCTGCTCTGCTATCTGCCCAAGAATATGAAAATTGAAGAAGTCTGCCAGATATGAACCTGCAATATATAGTAAGATAGAGCGCAGCGACTACATACCCTGAGTATATTGAATTGAGATAGTCGTTTCTGATAGGGTAGAGCGTTGAACGTAAGCATACATCCTGCCACTTTAGATATGGTTCTGAAATAACCATCCGCTCATGTATCGCAAAAACCGCGACATCCTTTTCCTTCGAGTTTTTGCTGATTTTTCTGCTCCGCTAAGGTTCTTCCACCTCACTACATTCAGAGCACCTCCCAACTACGCAATAGTATCATGACAAAAATGAATTGACATCAGGGGGGATGGAATGATATAAGTATCACATACGCCAGACGTACACCAGAGAGGGAGATAAAATACCTTCCTAAGAGCCTAAAGGAAGACGCAAGTCTCAATAATATTAGAATATGTCCAATCTCAGCCACTGTCAGCAGCTCATTTTCGATATAATTCGAAAACATCCAACCTTCTCAAACATACAAGCTAACGAGGCAATTGCTGCTGCTTCCCATTTTCTTCAAAATCCATATGGGGATATTCCTTTAATCAACAAAAAGCTGCAATCCGAGTTACTTTCTGCTATTGACGCAACATATAATCGAGAACAAGGAATCATGGGAGCCGAAGATACTGACGAGCTTCCTAATATTGAACTTCCTTCACTTTTCGATGATGTTCCTTACCCCCCACCAGCTGAATACAATTTTACATTCATAGATTTATTTGCTGGCATTGGAGGCTTCAGACAGGCTTTCCAAAACGCTGGTGGGAAATGTGTATTCAGCTCCGAGTGGAACAAATACGCACAGAAAACATATGCTGCAAATTATGGAGAAATTCCATATGGTGATATTAGAGCTATCCCAAAAGAACAAATCCCCAGACATGATGTTCTTTGTGCGGGCTTCCCCTGCCAACCCTTCTCTCTGGCAGGAGTTTCTAAAAAGAATTCACTTGGGAGAAAGCATGGCTTTGAAGACGAGACCCAAGGTACTCTTTTCTTCGAAATTAAAGAAATCCTTCGACTGAAGAGACCAAAAGCGTTTATGCTGGAAAATGTCAAAAATCTTTTAGCTCACGATAAAGGAAAAACATTTGAAGTAATCAGACGCTCACTTGTAGACGAGTTGGGATATGTGATCAGCTACAAAATAGTAAATGGTGCTGCTTGGGTTCCTCAGCATCGTGAGCGTATTTACATACTCGGATTTGACCCGAAACAGGTAAATATTAAATGCGATGAAATCAATGTACCTGATAAACCGGAGTCTGGCTACATATACCCCAAACTTTCCGGAATAATTAAGCGGCGTCTGGACGGTTATACACTCGGTCCTGGCACCTGGGCAACCTTGGAACGTCACAAAGCCCACCACGAAAAGGCCGGCAACGGATTTGGTTACGGATTGCTAACGTGGCCGATGAAGGCCAACGCCGTCACCAGAACAATTTCTGCCAGATATCACAAAGATGGCGCTGAAATACTAGTTGAGCAAGAGGGTGACAGACCCCGCAAGCTCTCTGTTGAAGAAGCCATGCAACTCCAAGGCTACAACCCCGGCAGATTTGTATTCCCTGTCTCAGCTACACAGGCTTATACCCAAATAGGTAACAGCGTTGTTGTGCCAGCAATTGAGGCTTCGGCAAAGGTGATAGCAAAGATACTAAAAGAAAAATCCATATGAACTGGAGCCCGGGACACCTTTCAAAATACTTCAAAGGCGTATGCGTCAAACGACTTTCTGCAACAGAAAGTGATCCGACCGTATCTCACGGTCATGAGTTTCAAGGAGTCCGTGCCTTTGTCGATTTATTTGGCAAACCAACTGACGGGGAAAAAATCGTACTCCCAGCTCGCTTTATCTATTTGAGCGATGAAGCACAACATAATGCCAATGGCACTCTGACCTTCTACGATAGCCGATGGAACAAGCCTCACAGAGCGGCTGAATACAGGCTCTATTACACAGACAACCTCGTAACCGAGGCCATGTACACCGATGATTGCCTACTTATAGCCAAAGATACCAATGACGAGGCCCTTGTCATTATCGCTAAGGCAGAAAGTTTGATTCTATCAGATATATTGTGGCTCTTCGGACTTACGCAAGATATTAAAGCAGGCAGATTTAATTATGTACCTGCAAAAGAACTCGATAACAGAGAACTTCCTGCTACTTTTACTTGGTTACTGGAGTTGCTAGGTATCCCCTTACCCTCTACAACAGATTACCTTGCAGAGATGCATGAGCGCTTTGGACTTGTATTTCCCGACACTGTTACGTTCTCTGCATTTGCCAGAAGCAAGAGTAATTATCCCCACGCGCTGGATGGCAGCGCTGATGATGTACTTTATGACTGGTATAATACCGAAGAACATCTTTTTACAATCTTTGAAGAATCAATTATTGCCAAACGAATAGAAGCAGGCTTTACGCCTAAGAGCTTTATAGAATACGCTCTGTCAGTTTTAAATCGAAGAAAGTCACGAGCCGGGCAAGGTTTGGAAAATCACCTTTCACAATTATTTGATGACCACCAGATTCGCTATTCCCGAACACCAGTAACCGAGAACAAATCAAAACCTGATTTCCTGTTCCCGGGTATTACATACTACCGCGACTCTGATTTCCCGGCGAACTTACTCCACATGCTCGGCGTAAAAACCACCTGCAAGGACCGATGGAGACAAGTTCTCGTAGAAGCAGACAGAATACCGAACAAACACCTTCTTACTCTTCAGGGGGCTATTTCTGTAAATCAAACATCAGAAATGCAACATCACAACCTCCAGCTTGTAGTACCTAAAGCCATCCATAGCTCATACACACCAGCACAGCAAAGTTGGTTGATGACAGTAGATGACTTTGTTACAAATATGCGCAACACGCAATTTGAATTCATGCTAAACTAAAGAAGTATAACACCTATTTGTAACATCGTAATTTTACGCAACTTCAGAATAGCATAACGAGATTTTTCGGAATAGAGATCACGCAATCAGGCTTCTCTGCGAATCCGAAGCTCTGGGCAAAAAGGTCTTCTATATTACCTGCGCTGCTCGTTAATTCCGTAGCTTTACTCGCCCAGCGTCGAAAGTTTACTGTTGAAGTTCTTTAGTGAGCTTTAGAAGCTATCCCCCCAAAAAACTCCGGCTCGCGTTGCGGGAGCAAGCGAGCCGGAGAACCCAATAAAAACCAAAACAACAAATGCAAATCAGCGGCGGCCGAGGCGTTCGAGCTGGGCGACGGCATCGGCGTGGCCGGTGGCGGCGGCGAGTTCGAGGAAGCGAACAGCCTTGCGGCGGATGAGGGAGTGGGGAGCGGAGTCCACGGAGAGGAGGTAACGAGCGTAGTCGTAGTGGTGCTCGGAGCTGGGGAAGCCGGAGACGAGGGTGCGGTAGAGAGAGTCGAGCTCGGCGCGGTCCTCCTCGGTATTGCGCTTAAGGAGCAGCGAGATGAGGGTGCAGAGGGGTTGCTCGAGGTCGTATACATTCACCACCTCGTGCAGCCAGTTGATGGCGCGGTCGTTGTCACCGATGGAGAGGTAATAGTCGGCGAGGGCGCAGAGGGATTCGGGGTCTTCGAGCTCAGCGGCTTTCTGCCAGCAGGCAACGGCGGTCTGCAGGTCCTGAGGGCAGCCGTCAGTGCCCTGAGCGTGTGCCTTGGCGCAGGCGCGAAGTTGCTCAATGAGTTCATTGTAGGCGGCGATGTAAGCATCGTCGTCATCGTAGAGAGAGTAATCGATTTCGGTAGCAAGCAGAGTGGTGGCGTCCATGGTTTAGAGTCTACTATATGTTTGAGCTGAGGTAAAGGAAAAAGTACAATCCGGCCGCCACAATCGGCAAAGTTTTTTTGAGTAGAGCCCCCGGCATGAGCAAGGCGAGTCCCTCAGCTCATCGAAAACGAAGAGCTGAGAGCCAATCTCAGGCCCGCCCCAACACCTCGCTCAGCTCAGCAGGGGCAGAAGCCACGGCATAGAGCGGCACATCGACCACGGTATAGCTGAAGCCCTGCGAGTCATTTTTACCGGGGGCAATATGGATGGTGCTGACGTTGTGCAGGCTCATGGAAACACGCAAGGCGATGGGGTGGTGATACCGCTTGCAGAAGCTGCGCAGACTTTTGGCCTGCAGGTTCAGCTCCGCCTTCACCTCGACGGGGAAGATGCGGTAATCGCTCTCGATAAGGAAATCCACCTCTGCCTGAGCGCGCTCTGCGCTCCAGTAATAGGGCGAGATTGCGCACTCCGCGCGGAGCTGCTGCTGCACATACTGCTCGGTAAGAGCGCCCTTGTACTGGCCGAAGATGCTGTTGCCCTCCAGTATGACGGACGGGGGCTGTTTGCAGGCAGCCCCCAGCAGTCCGACATCGAGAAAGAACATCTTAAACGCGCCGTCCTTGCAGGCAGAAAGCGGCATTTCCGGCTTGCGAACACGCGGCACCATCTGCACCAGAGCCGCGTCATCCAGCCAGCGGATGGGGCCGCGCAGCTGCGGAGCGCGAACTTTCTCACCCACATCAGCATGCACAAAACGCTTATCCTCGCGGGCGAGCTGGTCGGGCACAGAGTCCCATATCTGTGTGATATAGTGAGTCTCGGCATCTGTGGCATGTTTGCTGAAATCGTTGCGATAGTCTGAAAGCAGCGCCGCCTGCACACGGCGCACGGCGTGCGGGTTGCGAGATTCCACATATTCCTGCACGGCAGCGGGCATGCCACCCACAAAGTAGTACTGGCGCAGCAGTTCCACAAATTTATCGTGGAAAGTGTCCATCATCTCCCAATTACGTTTGCGGATAAGCTCCACATACATGCCGAAGCCGGTGGCGTCCAGAAACTCGGTAAAGCTCATGGGGTACATATATACCCGATCCACCTTACCCACGGGAAAACCGGTACCGGTATGGACGGAAAGCCCCAGCAGTGAACCGGCCGCAATGATGTGGTGCTCCGGTACGTCTTCACAGAAATATTTGAGCGATGTGAGGGCACAGGGGCACTCCTGTATCTCATCCAGAATGATAAGAGTCTTGCCCGGCACTATCTGCACACGGCTATGCACCTGCAGGGTGTCCATCAGGCGGGGAATATCGAAATCCTTCTCGAACGATTGGCGCACAAAATCATCGCGGTCAAAACGCACATAGACTACATTTTTATAATGTTGCCGCCCGAATTCGCGGGCAAGCCAAGTCTTGCCCACCTGACGTGCGCCAAGGAGCAGCAAGGGTTTTCGGCGTGGATTATTTTTCCACTCTACCAGCTCAGCCATGCACCATCGTTTCATTCCGGTCTCCTTCCTATCCTTCACCGCCAATGTAGCAAACATGCTCAAAAAAGTCAACATTTTTCTTTATTTTTTAAGGGCGATATTTCACAAAAAACCAAAACATCCGCAACATATTGTATTTTCTGCGTTTCTATTTTTTTATTTGCACTTTTACAAAGGACTTTTGGCCTTACACCTGCACTTTTACAAAGGACTTTTGACCTTACACATGCACTTTCGCAAAGGACTTTTGACCTTGCACATGCACTTTTGCAAAGGACTTTTGGCCTTACACATGCACTTTTGCAAAGGACTTTTAAAATCTGCACTAGAGAAAAAGCCCCGCACGCCGGGTAGACGTGCGGAGCCTTAAATGAAGTTCTACGAGCTGTTATCAGCCCTGCTGCTCAGCGAGAGTATCGCAGGTGCAGCAGAAGTTGCGGTCGCCCCAGGCATTTTCCACACGGGAGCAGGACGGCCAGAACTTGTGCAGGCGCTGGCAGGCTGCGGGATAGGCGGCCTGAGCGCGGGTGTAGGCGTGGTTCCACTCGTCGGCGGTGACAGCCAGAGCGGTGTGGGGAGCATTCACCATCACGTTGTCGTCGGCGGGCACAGTACCATTGGCCACAGCCTCCATTTCACCGTGGATACCAATCATGGCATCGATGAAGCGGTCGAGCTCGTACTTACTCTCGGACTCGGTGGGTTCGACCATGAGAGTATCGTGCACGGGGAAGCTCATGGTGGGGGCGTGGAAGCCGTAGTCCATGAGACGCTTGGCCATGTCATCGACCGAGAGGTGGCTCTTGCGGAGCATGATGGTGGTGTCGAGAATACACTCGTGAGCCACCAGACCGTTGGCACCGGAATAGAGGGTCGGGAAGTGGTTCTCCAGGCGCTTGGCGATGTAGTTGGCGTTGAGGATAGCCATCTGAGAAGCGCGCTTCAGGCCCTCGAAGCCCATCATAGCGAGGTACATCCAGGTGATGGGGCAGATGGCAGCGGAGCCGTACTCGGCGGAGGAAACGGCGGACTGAGTCTGGCCATCCTCGCAAATGTGACCCGGCAGGTAGGGGGTAAGGTGCTCGGCGCAGCAGATGGGGCCCACACCGGGACCACCGCCACCGTGCGGCATAGCGAAGGTCTTGTGCAGGTTCAGGTGGCAGACGTCAGCCCCGATGGTGCCGGGGTTGGTCAGACCGCACTGAGCGTTCATGTTGGCGCCGTCCATGTACACCTGACCGCCGTTCTCGTGAACAATGCGGCAGAGGTCAGCCACACCGCTCTCGTACACACCGTGGGTGGAGGGATAGGTAACCATGAGGGCAGCGAGATTGTCGCGGTGCTTCTCGGCCTGAGCCTTGAGGTCCTCGGCATCAATATTGCCCTTGTCGTCGCACTTCACCGGCACGCAGGTAAAGCCTGCCATAGCAGCAGAGGCGGGGTTGGTACCGTGAGCGGAGTTCGGGATAAGGCAGACATTGCGATGCCCCTCGCCCTGAGCCACCTGATAGCGGTGGATGGTGAGCAGACCGGCGAACTCACCGGCAGCACCGGAGTTCGGCTGCAGGGACACACCGTGGAAACCGGTTACCACGGCCAGCCACTGCTTAAGCTGCTCGAGCATGGCGCGCATACCCTCGCACTGATCGGCGGGAGCGAAGGGGTGCAGCTCGGTCACACCGGCCCAGGTGATGGGCATCATGATAGCGGCGCAGTTGGCCTTCATGGTGCAGGAACCCAGCGGAATCATGGCCTCGTTGAGGGCCAGGTCCTTGCACTCAAGGGTGTGAATGTAACGCATCATCTCCGTTTCGGAGTGGAACGCGTTGAAGCAAGTCTCCGTGCAGAAGGCGCTCGTACGGTTCCACTCAGGGGCCCAGGCGGGAGCAGCCGGCACCTCGACCGAGGGCAGCCCCAGGGCGCTGCACAGGGCGGCGAGGTCGGCATCGGTCGTGGTTTCATCGAAGGAGACGGAAATGGTGTCGGCATCCACCTTGCGGATGTTGTAACCGGCGGTAAGGGCAGCGGCCACAAGCTCAGCAGCCTTGCCGGGAACGCTCACCGCCACGGTATCGAAGTAAGTGGCAGCGGGCACGCTGTAACCGGCAGCAGTCGCAGCAGCAGCAAAGCCGGCAGCCAGACGTGCAGCGGTAGTGGCCACGTTCTTCAGCCCCTCAGGCCCCTGGTACATGGCGTAGAACGTGCAGAGCAGCGCCGTGAGAACCTGAGCTGTACAGATGTTCGAGGTTGCCTTCTCGCGGCGGATGTGCTGCTCGCGAGTCTGCAGAGCCAGACGGTAGGCGGGCTTGCCATCGCGGTCGATGGACTTGCCGATATAACGGCCGGGCAGCTTGCGCTTAAGAGCATCGGTACAAGCCATGTAAGCGGCGGCAGGACCACCGTAGCCCATGGGAATACCAAAGCGCTGAGTAGTGCCCACGCACACGTCGGCGCCGAAGGAACCGGGCTCCTTCAGGACGGTGAGGGCCAGCAGGTCAGCGGCTACGCAGCAGAGCACCTTGGCAGCGTGGCACTTAGCAAAGAACTCGCTGTAGTCCTCCACCGCACCGAGATTGTCGGGGTACTGCACGAGCACGCCGGCCAGGGTGGGAACGGAGGCGGGGTCAAAGCTCTTCCAGTCACCGACGATGAGATTCACGCCCGTGGTCTCGCAACGGGTGCGGATGACGTCGATGGTCTGGGGGAAACAGGTATCAGCCACGAAGAAGGTGTCGCTCTTGCGCTTCTCGCTCACGCAGAGGTGCACGGCCTCGGCAGCGGCGGTGCCTTCATCAAGCATACTGGCATTGGCGATGGGCAGCCTGGTCAGACCGGCAATCATGGTCTGGAAGTTCATGAGCATCTCCAGACGGCCCTGAGCGATTTCGGGCTGATAGGGAGTATAGGCGGTGTACCAGCTGGGGTTCTCGTACACGTTGCGCTGAATCACGGCGGGCAGGAATGTGCCGTAGTAGCCCTGACCAATCAAGCTGCGAACAGGCTTGTTGGCAGAGAGCATCTGCTGCAGGGCGGCGAGAGCCTCCTGCTCAGCCATGGGGGCGGGCAAATCAAGCGGGGCCTTCAGGCGGATGTCAGCGGGCACGATAGCCTCTGTCATGGCATCCAGAGAATCAAAGCCGATGGCAGCCAGCATGGCGGCGGTATCGGCGGCGTTCGGGCCGATGTGGCGGGGAATAAAGGAAGTTTGGGCGGAAATCATAGAATGGTATGAAGTACGAAGGTGAAAAAGCAGCAAAGCCTTGCAGGGCTCGAGCCGGGAGAATACCCCTACTCTGCGCCACATGCAAGGCTTTGTGGTGATTTCTTACTTGTTGCAGAAGTCGGTGTAAGCAGCGGCGTCCATGAGCTCGTCGAGCTCTGCGGCGTCGTCCAACTTAATCTTGCAAATCCAGCCGGCACCGAAGGCATCGCTGTTCACGGTGTTAGGCTCAGCATCGAGAGCCTCGTTCACCTCCACGATTTCACCGGAAACGGGGGTGTAGATGTCGGAAGCAGCCTTGGTGGACTCTACAGCACCGATGCTGTCCTCCTTGGAGAAGGTGTCGCCCACAGAGGGAAGGTCTACGTAAACAACCTCACCCAGCTCAGCCTGGGCAAAGTCGGTGATGCCGAGGGTCACCACGCCGTCCACGGCGGGGCTAATCCATTCGTGCTCGGAGGAATACTTGTAATCAGCGGGATTGCTCATAGTTTGTATATAGTGTCAGGGGTTATTTTTTAAGGAAAGGTTTCTTAACAATGACGGCAGGCACAGCTTTGTTGCGCACGATGACGTTCACCTCGGTACCGACCTTACAGTGGGCAGCGGGAACATAGAGCATGGCGATGCCCTTGCCGAGAGAGGGGGAAAGCACGCCACTGCAAATCTGGCCAAGCGGGGTACCGTCGGGCAGCTGTACCTCGTAGCCGTGACGGGGAGGAGCGCCCTTGCCGGTGTACTCGATAGCCACGAGAGCGGTGGGGCGGCCGGCGGCTTTCTGCTCACGCAGCACGTCCACGCCGATGAAATCCTTGGTCAGATCGCAGCACCAGGACAAGCCGGCTTCGAGCGGCGTCTTCTCAGGGGAAAGGTCGGAGCCGTTGAGCGAGTAGCACATCTCCAGGCGCAGGCTGTCGCGAGCTCCCAGACCGCAGGGCTGAGCGCCGCAGGCAATGCTCTTCTCGAACCACTTGACGCCCTGCTCTGCGGGGCAGAAGAACTCAAAGCCATTCTCGCCGGTGTAACCGGTACGGCACACAATGCAGGCGTCACCCTCGCACTCGAACTGCAGAATACCGTTGCGCACGGGCAGCTCCACGCCGGGGCACATCTTGGCGAACACAGCCTCACTGTTCGGGCCCTGAATAGCCAGGCCCACATAGTCGGCGCTCTTGTTCACCAGGGAAATCCCCTCAGGCTTTCGGGCGGAAAGCCAGGCATAGTCCTCATCAATCATGCTGGCGTTCACCACCACAAAGAAAGCATCCTTACCGGTCTGGTAGATGATAAGGTCATCAATCACGCCGCCCTTTTCATTGAGCATCATAGAGTACTGACCCATGCCGTCCACCAGCTTATTGAGATTATTGGTGAACATGCCGTTGAGCCACTCAGTAGCACCGGCGCCGCTCACGAGGAACTGCCCCATGTGCGAAATATCGAACACACCGCAATCGGTGCGCACGGCATTGTGCTCAGCTAATATACCTGCGTACTGCACCGGCATGTTCCAGCCGGCGAAGGGCACCATCTTGGCTCCGAGCTCCACGTGCTTGTCGCACAGCGGTGTGCTCTTGATAGATTCTTCGGCGTTCATGAGGTCGGTATTATACGCTCGCGCACGGGAAAGTCAAGCACGAGCGGTATGCCTTTTGATTGTATGACGCGGAGCCAGTCACGTCATAAGTGTGAAAATCAGCAGGCTTCCGCACCTTTCATACATACCCTTTTCATGCACAAATTACTAAATACGATGCAAGAAAAATTACTTGCCAGCAAAAATCGTTAATGCTACAATTCGGAGAAAGTAAGTTTGCCCTCAGCAACACTCAGGCAGCATGCGCATGGTCAAATATATTTTTTCCATCTAAATTGTCAGCCCACAACATTACAGAAACAATCGCAACAAATGAAAAATCTTCATTACTTATACCTGCTCATTATCTCTATTTATATCACAACCTTATGCTCTGACACATCGCCTCTCTTTCATTTCAATCCTTCACCCGATCCATCGATATTCTTTATATCCGGGCAAGCCTTCCGCGAAGGATTAGTTCCCTATGTTGAGTTTGCTGACACAAAAGGGCTTTTACTAATCTACATTTACAGTCTATCAACGTATATAAGCAACACTTCCTTCGCCGGAATCTACCTCATCCAGTGCTTCCTTCTTTTTGTAACACTGGCATTTGCACAAAAGACTGCAAAAATATATGTTTCTGAAAACGGAAGTTTTGTAGCAGCTCTTTCACTGTGCGTCTTTCTTTTCAATTCATACCCCTATCAACGAGGCGGCGGAGCCGAAGAATTACTCTGGCCTTTCATGTCAGCTCTTGTATATTGCCTTGCGCGTCACTTTTCTGGCAAGGACGATTTATTTTCTAAATGGTTATACCTGAGTATAGGCATCACTGCAGGAGCCTCGTTCATGATAAAGTATTCGGTCACACTGCCTATAATCATTCTGTTTATTGCTATACTCGCCTACGAGTGGAAGCGAGTACCTCTGAAAAAAGTTTTGCAGTCTGCACTGTGGGCTCTGTGCGGAGCATCCATAGTCATTTTACCCTGCATCATCCATTTATGGTCCATGGGCGCGCTTCAAGAATTTGCGGATGAGTACATCCTGACATCCGCACGCTATGGCACCACCGGCCAACAACGAGAATGGTACGTTCACTTACTACGCCCCATGCCGGTAAGAAGCCTGTCCGACTTACTCATGTGGATTGCGCTAATCTGGGGTGTGAAATCATACGGTTTCAAATCAATCATCCACACTACACCCTTAATGTTTACCATTCTGCTATACCTTCTTTACAAAGGGGAGACGATATCATACTACAACCATTATTACAACTCCATAAATTCCCCATTGATGATAGCATGCTGCATATTTTTTGTATCGAAAGCGGAAGAAAAGAAAGAATTAAGAAAAAACAAAGTATTATGTATATCCGCGATAATACTGATTTTTATGACAGCGGGCACACAATTCCACCTGTTCGGCGCGGTAGAGAAAGGCCCCCTTGTCTGGAGAGAATCTGCCCACACACCTCTGTACGAGACATTATCTACCCGGCAAAATAAAAAAGTTCTTTACCTGGGCTGGTTAGACCGAGGGTTCGGCATTCCCAGCAACTGGCGCCCTTGTGGGAGGTATTGGTTCTTGCAAAACTCACCCTCCGACTCCATGCGTGCAGAGCAGATGGAGTACATCCGACAAGGAAAACCTGATATCATTCATACGTATTCCAAAGAGTTCGATGATTTCTTTCAAAAATACGGATACAGTCTTTTCTACACCTATAAGGGCAACTATTTTTATGAGCGAAACAAGCCCATCAACATACCAACCGACAATAAACCAGCCCTCAACTAAGCGACATCCGTACAAAACATAATATACAAACGACCGTATTCGTAAATTAGGTTGACCTCAGTGAGCAAATAGGCTATAGTGCCGACATGGCAGAATGGTTTCAGAAGGTATATGGCTATATATCCGGCCCGATGGGGATGGGCTGGGTCACTTTTGCGGTTTATGTCATCATCGGCTGGGTAGCCTGTATCGGACTGGGGCGCCTGCAACGCAGAATCGACCACACCCGCCGTGAGCAACGGCAGATTTTCACCCTGCTGCTGAAAGCGGCCAAGGGCATCATCTGGGCGCTCGTGCTGGTACAGGGACTTCGCAGCGTGGGGGTGGATGTCGTGAGCATATTGGGTGCGGCAGGTGTAGCCGGTGTAGCTATCGGCTTTGCCTCGCAGACGGCGCTCAGCAACCTCATCAGCGGAGCTTTCGTGGTAAGCGAACGCAGTTTTCGCATGGGCGATTACATACAAGTGGGCGGCGAAGAGGGCACAGTGGAGAGCATTAACCTGCTCTCCGTCTACCTGCGCCGGCCCGACAACACCCTGGTACGCGTGCCCTGTGAAATGCTCATTAAGACCCCGGTGCGCAACCTCACCGGCGCTGAGCTGCGCCGTATTGACCTCGATATCGGGGTGGACTACTCCAGCGATCTGACCGAAGTGAAAGAGATAATCATGAGTGTTATCACCGAGCGACCGCTGCTCATGAACGAACCGGCACCGACCGTCACCTTCAGCGGCTTCGGGGACAGCTCGCTCAACCTGCACATCGGCGCCTGGTGCAAGACGGATGTTTACCACGCCGTGCGCTATGAGTTCGCCACAGCTCTGCTGGCTGCGTTCGCGGAGCGCGGCATCAACATCCCCTTCCCCGTGCGAGCCTTCACAAAATACCAACCGGGCTCGAACGCATGAACCTACGCCCCCTGTTGCACGACAACCGCCCCCTCATCCCCATCGCCATGAGCGAGCGTTTCTACACCGGAGATGATATACTGACCCTGGCAGATATATCTCAGACTCAGTAAAACTCAGACCAAAAAAATAGCATTCAGAGGGTAGTTGGTGCTTTACTTGGCGTGCTCAATCTGCTATAATAGCACTGCTATGGATTTAGAGCAACGCGAAATCAGTGCTGCAACCATCAGCCCGTACTTCGAGGAGTACTTCGGCCAGAAACCCACCGTGGTGGCCGCCTCTCCCGGGCGCGTGAACCTGATAGGTGAGCACACAGACTACAATAACGGCTTTGTACTGCCGATGGCCCTCAACAATATCAACGTGGTGGCCGTCGCCCCCTCCCCCACCGGCAAACACCGCTGGGTGGGCTCTCTGGGTGACACCATGATTGAAATTGACCCGGCAGACGTCACAAAACCCGGCGACCCCTTCTGGAGCAACTATGTGCGCGGTGTCATCTGCATGCTTGAGCGCCGCGGCGTGAAGGTTCCGGCAGTGGATATGCTCATCGACTCTAACGTACCTCGTGGCGGCGGTCTGTCCTCCAGTGCCGCATTCGAAGTATCCGCCTGCACCGCGCTCGCTGCTCTGTGCGGCGTTGACATCACCCCGACCGACCGCGCCCTCATCGGTCAGGCTACGGAGCACGAATTCGTGAATGTTCCCTGCGGTATCATGGATCAATTCATCTCTGCCAACGGCAAGGAAGGGCACGCCCTCATGCTCGACTGCAAAGACCTGAGCTACAAGCATATCCCCATGACCGACCCCAGCGTGAGCGTGCTCGTCATCGACTCCGCTGTCAAGCACTCCCTGGCCGACGGCGGCTATGCAGCCCGCCGCAAGAACTGCGAGGACGCCTGCGCCATACTCGGTGTACCCTCCCTGCGCGAAGCCACCCTCGAAATGCTCGAAGAAAAGAAAGCCGAGCTGGGCGACCTGTGCTACCGCCGTTCCCGCCACGTCATCGGCGAAAACCTTCGTGTGGACGCCTTTGCCGCCGCCCTGCAGAAGGGCGACTGGGACGCCGCCGGTGTCGCCATGCGCAGCTCGCATGATTCGCTGAAGAATGACTTTGAAGTATCCTGCGCCGAGGTCGACACCCTGGTGAGCCTGGCAGATACCATTCCCTCCGCAGCCTCTGTCTACGGTGCCCGCATGACGGGTGGCGGATTCGGCGGTTGTATCGTGGCTCTGGTGAAGAGCGAAGACGTGGAAAAGGTAGCAGAAGAGATGATTGAGGCCTACCGCACCACACTCGGCATCGAAACCACCTACCTCGTAACCCGACCGGGCGAGGGTGCACGCGTGCTCTACAAGGCATAACCGACAGAAAGACTTATGAAACATATTCTGACAACACTGAGCGCACTTGCGCTGCTGGCTATGGGCGCAAACGCCCAGGAGGCCGCCGCTGCCGCTGCGGAGCCCGAGGCACTCCCGCTCTGGGAGATGATTGTGTTCTGCATCGTGGTGGTTGGCGTTATCGGCCTGGGTATCTGGAAATCCGGCGACTCCGGCGAGAGCGCAGAAGAGAAAAAGGAAAAGGGCGCAGCCGACTACTTCCTGGCCGGCCGTGGCCTGAGCTGGTGGTTGGTAGGTTTCTCCCTGCTGGCAGCCAACATCTCTACCGAACAGTTCGTAGGCATGAGCGGCCAGTCCGCCGACTGGCTGGGTCTGGCCATTGCCGGTTATGAGTGGCTGGCAGCCATCGTGCTGGTGATTGTGGCTTTCACCTTCCTGCCCATGCTGCTCAAGCGCGGGGTATTCACCATTCCCCAGTTCCTGGAGGAGCGTTACAACGGCATTGCCCGTGTGACGATGGCCCTCGTGAACCTGCTCATTCTGGTGGGCGTACCCACTGCAGCCGTGATTTACGCCGGCGCCAGCGTGGTTTCGGTATACTTCAACCTGTCGCTGACGGTCGGCTGTCTCATCATCGCCGGTGCGGCTACCGTCTATGTGTATGTGGGTGGTCTGAAAGCCTGCGCCTGGACTGACCTCATCTGGGGTGCCGCTCTCATCGTAGGCGGCGGCGTGGTGGCCTACTTCGCCATCATGGCCTTGGGCGGTATGAACCCCGTACCCGAAAACGTGATGGCCACCGCCGTCAGCACCGCCAACACCGGGGCAGACGCCATGGCCTCCACCGGTTCCCAATTCAGCGACGGCCTTTCCCGCATGTGGAATCTGAACGCCGGCGAAGTCAGCGGTGCCACCAACGGCATCGGCGGCAAGTTGCACATGATGCGCGAGAGCTCCGACCCCACCATGCCCTGGACGGTTTACCTGCTGGGCCTGTGGATTCCCAACTTCTTCTACTGGGGCCTCAACCAGTACATCATGCAGCGCACCCTGGCCTCCAAGAGCCTGGAGGAAGGCCAGCTGGGTATCGTGTTTGCAGCCTTCCTGAAGCTGCTTATCCCCTTCGTGGTTATCATCCCCGGCATTCTGGCCTACAACCTGTACCGCGATGACCTGGCCGCCAAGGCTGACAGCAACACAACGGCCATCATCAAGAAGGCTGAAGAGAGCGGCAAGAAGGTCATCTACGACATCTCCGCCAGCCGTCTGGTGCGAGAAGATTCCGCAGCTTCTTCCGTAGAGTACATCAAGAAGAACCTGGCTACCGTAGGTGCTGCCGACAAGGCTGCCGAGGTAGACACCAAGGCTGCTGAGCTGGCTGCCATGCCCGCCAAGGACATCGCCGCCCGTGAAGCCAAGGCTAAGGAGATTCTGGCCATCGACAAAGCCGCTACGGAGACCGCCCGCGCTAACGTGACGGATTACACCGTGACCACCACGCTGACCGCCTATCAGTACGACTACGCCTTCGCCACCCTGCTGCGCAAGCTGCTGCCGGGCACCGGTTGGGCCTGGTTCGTGCTGGCCGCCCTGTTCGGTGCCGTGGTAAGCTCCCTGGCCTCCATGCTCAACTCGGCCTCCACCCTGTTCACCATGGACATCTATGCCAAGGCCAAGGAGGTAGCCGGCAAGCCTGCCACCAACACGCAGCTGGTAGCCATGGGTAAGGTGGGCGTGCTGGTGTGCGCCATTATCGCCACGGTCATCTCCCCCTTCCTGGATAACCCCGCCTTCGGTGGTATCTTCACCTTCATTCAGGAGTTCCAGGGCTTCCTGAGCCCGGGTGTTCTGGCCGTGTTCCTCTTCGGCTTCTTCGTTCCCAAGTGCCCCCGCATCTTCGGCTGGCTGGGTATTCTGATTGGTGCCGTTGCCTATGCCTCCTTCAAGTGGGTGAGCTTCCTGGGCTGCACCGACAGCTCCTTCCTCAACCGCATGGGCTACTCGCTCATCGTGGTATGCGTTGTGGGCATCATCCTCACCATTGTGAACTCCATCAAGGGTGGTGAAGCCGTGGTACTGGGCGACAAGGGCATCATCGAAATGAAGACGTCCGGCCGCGCCAAGTTCTTCGGCCTGGCCGTGATTGTCGCCACGATTGCTCTCTACATCCTCTTCTGGTAAAGAAAAAGGTGTAGCAATACACACAACATCCATTTGCAAAGCGCGCTGTCCGATTGGGCAGCGCGCTTTTTCTGAGGGCTTGCAAAAACAAGCCGGCTGTGCTAAGATGTTCGCCATGAACATACCGCCAAACGCCACACAGAGTGAGCTGGAAAATATCTTGCGTGCCGGCATACGCCACAGCACGCGCATGATAGTGCTGGCCGGGGTGCTGCTGAGCCCCTTCTGCTACCTGCGCTGCCTGCTCAACCCGCTCTGGGTACTGGGGCTGAAGGTACCGGGAATCTTCGTAACAGCCCTCTTTGCCTGCTATGTGGGGTGGCAATATGTGAACGGCAACCCGGCGGCCGGAGAAACCGCCCTGCTGTGGTGGGCTGTCTGGGCGGGTATCATGTTCATCATCCACTACATTTTCTACGCCCTCACCCCCATTAGCCTCCGCCGACAAAGCAAAAAATACCAACAGCCCACCGAAAAAGAAAAAAACGGAGTTACCGCGCCACAGGCTCACCCGCTGAAACTCCACAAAAATGACGAGGGGTATTTTCATGCTGAGGTACTGCTGCACGCCCCGCAGCGCGGGCTCTATGCCCTGCGCTGGGAGCTCACCGGCTATACAGGCGAGTTCACCCCGCAAAAAGGTGACGCCATCGCCCACCCCGTATGGTCGGAGCGAGCTACGGAACCCACCAACACCCTGACAGAGCTCTACAGGCTCGAACCCGGCACCCACCGACTGCGCCTGCTACTCACCGACCGAGACGCAACTCGCCCCACCTCGGCCACGCTGACACAACTGAACGCCTAGCCGTTGTATGCAACACAGTTTTTTCGCTTGACGCGGCGGGTGTGAAAGGATAAAGTGAAAGAGTATGAAATACCTGCTGCCAATGGGCGCCATGCTGCCCCTGTGCCTGAGCCACTGTACCTGCCCCGATGATTACCGGCAGGTGCCACAACCGCACGCCACCACCGTGGCACAGGTGCAAGCCCTGAGCGATTGCCAGATTCACCACTATGGCACAACCCTGCTGGCAGATGCCCCCGGCCCGGAGGTTGCACGGGCACTACTGGAGCGAGGCGCGCAGCCGGTGGGCAAAATCATACGCAACGGACAGATCGAGACAGGGAGTGCCATAGCGCAAACGGACAATGCGAGGGTCATGCGCGTGCTGCTCGATGCAGGGGCAGATGCCAACGTGGGCGGCGGCAGCACCCACCGCAACGCTCTCTGCAGCGCAGCAGCCACCGGCAACACTCAAGCGGTGAGCCTGCTGCTCGACAGCGGTGCCGACCCGAACCGCGTAGACTCGCGCGGGGAATCGCCCCTTTACCTCGCAGCCACCAACATGCACACCGATGCCTGTAACCTGCTGCTCACCCATGGAGCCCCACCCGACTACGGCCGCACCGCCGATGGCGAAAGCCCGCTGATGGGGGTACTGAAATCCGGTGCAGACCAGGCTCAGAAAATAGCCATTGCACAAGCCTTGCTGGCCGGGGGCGCCGACCCGCTGCAGGCGGATGCCGATGGCAATACCCCCCTGCACTATGCCCCCGCTGAGCTGGTACCCACCCTGCTGGCTGCCGGGGCAAATGTACAGGCCCGCAATTACATGGGCCGCACCCCGCTTTTCTGCTGCAATGACCTGCTGCAGGCCCAGGCTCTGATTGAGGCCGGGGCCGATATGAACACGACAGACTACCAAGGCAACAAGCCCTTCGATATCATCACCAACGCACAGGTTAAGTCATACCTGCTTATCCGCGGTGCCGGCGGCGGCTCCCACTACTGACCCTCCCCCCCTCCACATGCTCAGACACCTTATCATCGCCACGCTCTGCCTGTTCGCCCTGCCCGCCTGCAAAACGGTGCGCACGGTCTACGACATCAACGGCAACGAAGTCAAAGAACACGCCGGTGGCGAACGCTCGCTTGAAGATTACATGAGTGAAACCTTCGACAAGGAAGTCTCGCGTAAGAAAAATGAAGAAGGGGTTCCCGAATCATCTTCCAACAAAGTCAGCCGTTACCAGCGCGATATAGATGCCGCCCGCAAGAGCGACAAAACCTTTATCACCGGCGCCTTCAGCGGGACCGGTTCCTACAGCGGCGCCGACCGCAATTTCAGCGGGGCCGGCAAAAAGTTCGATACAGGCAAACCTTACGCCGGCACTTACAACAGCGCCTACAGCACCGATTTGCGCCCCGATTTCATGAGCGACACCAAGGGCATCTACAGTCGGGATGACGCTTACGGCGTAAGCTCCGCCGACCGGGCCGCACAAGATGGCCAACCCTACGACGACTTCTCCCCCACTCACACGTACGGCACCGGTTACAGCGAAGATATATCGCGTGAGGATACCAGCGGCTATTTTGAAAGCCGTAAGGATAAGTTCGGCAAACCGCGCATCATCAGCCACCAGGACTACTACCGCAAAACCATCACCGAAACCCGCAGCATGCTCGGGCGAGATGAAGAACCGACCGAGGAATAAAGCGAAAAGAAGGGATAAAAATATGAAAACCTGTGCCGCCACCTTCATACTCTCCGCGATAACCCTTTGCATGGGAGGAGCGACGCCTGCCATGGGGCATGATACCCCCAACTTCAGCAGTCTGCTACTGTACGGAGAATCTCTCAACACACTGCTCAACCGCCTGTTCCTCACACCGGGCTGTGACTGGACGCCCATTTTTGCCGGCTCGGTGGATACAGACGCCTGTATCGGCCAAACGCCTGCCGAAATGCACCCCACCCACTGCGGTCTGCCCTGCGTTCTCGGCCCCTGGTTCATGGCAGAAATCACGCAGGATAACACCACAACCCTATGCTGCATCGGCAGAACACCGGTTGCCATGCGCTGCTGCATTGTCTACACCTTCCGGGCAGATTCCCACGGCTGCTACCGCTTGGCGAGCGCAGATGTCGCCGCACCATTCCAGGGAGAATCAATCGGGAACATTTACACCGGCTGGATCATCAGAGAGTATTGGGAGCACTTACCCGACTACCTGAAAGCAGCGAGCACTTTCGGTGACGAAAAATAGCCTTTGCTCTTGACGAACAGGCGCCTTTTCTATATACTGCGCGCGCCGCATGACCGCACTGACTCAAAATAACACCAAACGGCAAATTGTACAGTCACTCTATCTCTGCAAAGCCCTCATGGCTTTCCTGATTGTGACACGACATACAACATTCTGCTGCAAGGAGGCCCTGCTCCCACTCATCAGCATTGCCACGCCCACATTCTTCTGCATTACGGGCTATTTCCTCTACTCAGCCTCACAGGAACGAGAGCTGGGCAAATCCACCCGCTGGGCAAAGAAAGGGTTGATACTCTGTATCAGCATGAACCTCATTTACCTGCTGCACCATACTATCGATGCAGCCCTGTGTGGTCGCACCTACACCCCCGCCTTCCTGGTCTGGGAGAGCCTTCCGTTCGGAGATTCAACAATCGGTAATTTCGTACTGAATATCATTACCGGCATATCCTACAGCTACCACCTGTGGTACCTGAGTGCCTTCTGGATGGCTATGCTCATTTTCTATGTGCTGCGCCGTTTCTGCCCGGCAGCCATCTACGCCACACCGCTGTTGTTTGCCTGGGCTCAGGTGTGCCACGCCTGGGGGCATGACATCTTCCCCGGCGCAAGCGAGGCCGTGCTGATTGTCCTGCGCTGCAATAGCCTGGCCATGGCGCTCCCCTTCATCTGCACCGGCTACATGATAGCCAAGCACAGTCAGGCACTGCTGCGTATACCCTACATACCCCTGTGGCTGGTTCTTTGCGGTGCTATTCTTTATAAGGGCGGGCTGTGGCTTTCGTACCTGCAAATCCACACCTATGGCTGGTGCTACCACATCACAACCTACCTCATGGTCTGCTTCACCCTGCTGACCTGCCTGAAATACAGCCGAGCGCGTCTTCCTTTCCTCAATACCATCGGCCAACACCACTCAGCAAACATCTACTACACACACATTCTTATCTACATCCACCTCCTCCGCACAGACTTTCACCACGAATCGATTGATGCCCTGATTGTGTACCTGGCCACCATCCCGCTCTCGTACGGTATCAATCACCTTGGAAGTGCCTGGAAATATATCCAAAAGCGAGTCTCCTCAAAGACGCAAGGCTCCGTTACCGGCGAAAATAACATCAAAATCTCTGACTGAACAATACAATTTATCAGGCGTCTTTTTGCCTTGACTTACGGGGGAAAAAATGGTAGTAGTAAGTCACTATGACCATCCCTCGCAAAATAGCCGCAGCGGCGGCCATGCTCGTGGGGTTGCTCGGCACAGCGACAGCAGCGGACGAGCGACCGAATATTCTCTTCATCATCTCCGATGACCATGGCACGAATGCCCTGGGCACCTGTGAAAAAGACAGCCCCGTACCCCTGCCGGGCTTCCGCCGTCTGGCCAACGAAGGTATGGTGTTTGACCGCGCCTACTGTGCAAACTCGCTGTGTGGCCCTTCCCGCGCCTGCATGCTCACGGGGCGCCACTCACACAACAACGGGTTCCTGTACAACTACGGTGGCCCGGCCTTCAACGGCGACCAGCCCACTTACCCCAAGATGCTGCAGAAAGCCGGCTACCAGACCGGTATTGTGGGCAAGTGGCACCTTATCTCCCGCCCTACAGGCTTCGACTCCTGGCAGGTGTTCCCCAGCCAGGGTGATTACCTGAACTCTACCTTCCTTTCCGCCGGCCCGAATGGCAGCACCCGCACCAACCGCATGCGTGGCTATGTGACTGATGTGGTGACCAACATGGCTATCACCTGGATGGAGAGCCGCGACCGCAGCAAGCCCTTCGCCCTCATCGTAGGTCACAAGGCCCCCCACCGCAACTGGCTGCCCGCCGTGCGCCACCTCGACCTCATCAAGAAGCATGTGGCCAAGATGACCCCGCCCGCAACCCTGCACGATGACTGGAGCGACCGCCCCGAGTTCATGCGCCACAACCGCCAGAGCGTGGGCTGGGACCTCTGCAACTGGAACGACAACCACCTGGTATACGAGCGCATTCCCTTCGATGTCATGAAAGACATCGTACCCAAGGGGCAGCTGCGCAACAAGATTAAGAACGGCGAGTTCAAGGGACAAATCCCCGCTGACTTCGACATCGAAAAACACGAACCCCGCTTCGCCCCCAAGACCAACCTCGGTTGGGGGATGGACTGGATTGAACCCGGCCTGCAGACTGTGTACCGCAACCACTTCAACACCCGTACAGATGAGTTCGTGGCTAACTTCCGCGCCGGCAAGTACAAGACCCAGCGCGACATGACCGAGCAGCGCTGGCGCTGGTACATGGAGGACTACCTCGGCTGCATTCTCTCGCTGGATGAGTCCATCTCCTCCCTGCTGGATTACCTCGACAACGCCGGGCTGTCCGAAAACACGCTCGTAATTTACGTAGGCGACCAGAGCTTCTACCTCGGTGAGCATGGCCTGTACGACAAGCGCTGGATTTTCGAGGAGTCGATGCGCATGCCGCTCATCATGCGCTGGAAGGGGCAAATCCCCGCCGGCAAGCGCAGTCAGGCCATGGTGCAGAATATCGACTACGCTCCCACTCTGCTCGAAGTAGCCAAGGCCGATACACCCGAAAACACCCGCACTATGGAGGGTACTTCCCTCGTGCCGCTCTTTGCCACGGGTGAAGCCCCTCAGTTCGTCGACCGTCCGCTCTACTATGCCTTCTACGAGCAGCCGGGTGAGCACAACGCCCCCCGCCACGACGGCATCCGCACGCAGCGCTACACCTTCGCCCGTATCTGGACCCCGCTCGACTATGAGCGC
The DNA here is from genome assembly GCA_017477935.1 of Akkermansia sp. Taxonomy (GTDB): domain Bacteria; phylum Verrucomicrobiota; class Verrucomicrobiia; order Verrucomicrobiales; family Akkermansiaceae; genus Akkermansia. Next base: position 90,919 of record JAFVIC010000003.1, read on the forward strand.
AAGAGCGGCAAACGCGTGCCGGCCAACGAGTGGTTGCTCATTGACAATGAGAAGGACCCGCAGCAGATGCACAATGTCTCCCAGGACCCCGCCTATGCTGAGGTCATGAAGGAGCTGACGGAGAAGTACAACGCCGCCCGCGCCCTGTACCGTGTGCCCGCCGACTGCCCCGGCAGCGGTAACCGCATACCCGACTTCCTGCCCTCCTGGGGGCCGGGGGAGGATGACCGCATTAAGAAGTAAAGTTTCACAGCTTTCCCCCTCACACAACCGCCGCCGCAATCATTCGCAGCGGCGGTTGTTTTTTTTTGCGGGAGGGGTAAAGTCGCCGCGAAGGGTGACGCCGCCGCAATGGTTCATTTTCGATTTGCTCTCTGCAAAAATCTGCGGTAAATAACAGGCGTCGACTCAACCGCTCGGCACCTGATACCATGCAAACAATAGAAACTCAGCTACATCGGCAATACGCCATCACCGCCACCAGCCCCTGCACAGTCACCGCCAATGACGGCATGTTACTTTGCACCGCTCAACCGGGAGAGCAGAAGATTTTTACGGCCATTTCCGGCAGCGTTAATGTAAGTGATCCCGCCGCTGTCATCTCACTTCTGTTCGGAAAATTCACGGAAAACAGTGCGACAGATGTGCCCCAGCCCTTCCATACCGGAGCCCGGCCTGACATACTGCAAGCCGGCCATGTATATGACCTCGGCGTTCTTTCTACGGATACCGATTTGACAGGACTAATGTTCTCTGCAAAAGAACATGTTCAAACGGCGGAACTCTGGTTCAGCACCGGAAGTACAGCTCCGACTATCATTTGGCCGGTCGATTGCATTTGGATTGGCCTTTTTCCGGCTCTGACAACCAACATGGCTTACCGATTTGCTATACGCCAAGAACCTTCCGGCAAACTCTTCATCAACCTCGCTTATGAATATCCCGCATAAACTCTACCCACTTGGCAATACTCTCACCCTGCCGGTTGGTTATATAGAGCTGGATTTCTTAGAAAGTACCGGTGAACAGTATATCAATACAGATTACATACCTGACAACAACACAGGGATTAGCTGTATACATGAATACCGCTCTGCATCAGACACCATCATATTCGGCTGCAGAAATTCCGCTTCCACCGAAACTCGATTTTACTGCACCCGAGGGGTTCGTTCATCGGAACACACCGCCACAGATGGTTTCGGCTGGGGACAATGGACCATCATAAGGAGCACCATCCAAACCATACGCACCCGTCTGACTGGCTCGCTCAATTGGTTGAACTCCATGAAGGCACGCCACCCCATCTATCATACTAACCTAACAGAGCTACCATATAGGCCTAATTGTCCGCTTTACCTTTTTGCCGCTAATATAGGGAATCAGGTTTCCCTGGCCGCATCGGCACGTATATGGCGTGCCGGAATTTCAGCATATAATCACATTGTACATTATTTTATACCTGCTCTTACATCAGACGGTATTCCCTGTATGTACTGCCCCCTGTCAAAAAAAACAATTTTCAATGAAGGCAACGGCAGTCCCCTGGTGGCAGGAGTAGCGTCCATTGAAGCCCTACGCAAATTACTCATCGCTTTGCCTTCCACCGGCGGAGATATCAAGTTAAGCCTGCCGAGCAATGCCAACACCCCTGACCTTGCTGAACAAATGGCCTTAACTGCCGCAACCAAGGGATGGACCCTTACCATCTATGAATATCGAAAGAACGTGCCTGCGACATATTCACTGCGCCGCGTGCGCGAAGGAGTGTGGTGCCGCAAGACTCCGTCTGAACACGGCCGATACGCTGATAACTCCGGGAAGCGCTGGCAGGTGGAATACTGTGCCGACATCTTCACACCCCATGGCCACCCCCCATCTGAACTCGGTTATGAACTTTTTGAAACAGTAAATGAAGCGACCGAAAACTGGGGATTATACCTGATGGAAGAGTCAGCAACTACTATCTGACAACTAAAATGCCATGTGCATATTTTCACATGGCATTTTAACTTTCTCCTAATATCTTTTTGAGCTTAACAATCCTTTTTGGCTACGGAAAACTTTTTCTGGAACTGCTTCTTCACCTCTGAGAAAATCTCACAAAAAGCTTCTTCTTTCATCGCATACAACACTCCAAAATATATCAACACTGAAATGCCACCGCCCAGCAAAATCTGGAAAAACGGATGCAACTCACACTGAGTGATACAATACGCAGGAATCACACTAATAAAAGCCAGCGCAAAATAAGGCAAATAATCTCGCTGCTGGCGCCACCACGACAAGTTAATCAGTTTACCCGTATAAAAAGAATTAATGATAACTGCAATCTGAGTATAAATCACCATTCCCCAACAAATAGCTTCCACTCCTATAGTGGCAGCATATAAAAGAATGGCCACTGATATGCTCTTCTTAATAACCTCGAGCTTCAGCACAATTCCAGAACGCCCCTTCACTTTCAACAAATTAAGATTGATGCTACAGATATGATCAAATGCGTACGCAAAGCTCAGAATCTGTATATAAACTGCGCAGGGCACCCACGAAGCACCATAAAGAATATACACTCCCGGAGCTGCCAATGATGCCATCAGCACACAAAGCCAAGCTATACACACGGTACTAACCTTTATATATTTGCGATATGCTCTGGCCAACCGTTCATCATCATGCTGGACCGTTGCCAAAATAGGGTAAGTAATTGATGCCAACACACCATTGATTGTGACAGGTGCCAACTCAGACAAATGCTGGCCGCGGCTGTACAACCCAAGCTGTGCGGCGGAATAAAATTTACCTATGATAAATGTTCGAAGCTGGGTATACAGGGTATGCAGCAAACCGGCACAGGCTAACTTACTACCAAAACCAAACAGGCTACGGAAAGATTGTGTGGAAAAAACTAATCGAGGTTTCCAAGGGGAGCGAATCCATAACAGTGATAATGAGACGAATGACGCTACAACATTCTGCGCCATCAGGGCCCATACGCCCCAGCCCAGCCATGCCAGCAACAGACATATCGGCATGCCGCTAAATGCACTCAGCATGCCTATCTTAGCCAAAGTTTTGAAATCTCTGCGCCGCTGAAAAAGTGTTTTGTGTACACTCGTTGTGGACATCATCAACATCATCACGGCAGATACACGAGTCAACCACAATAACTCCGGCTGCTGATAAAAAGACGCAAACCAAGGCGCTAAAAGAAACAGCGTAAGACTGAGCACAAAACTCATCAACAGATTGAACCAGAACATCGTGTCGACGTCCTCGTCCGTCATGTCGCTTTTGCGTATGAGTGCAGATCCGAATCCGGCCTCAGCCAAACACCCTGCAACAGCAAAGAATATGGCCGTCAGCCCCAGAATACCCATCTCTGACGGCGTAATCAAACGGGCCAGCACCATACCAAAAACCATCTGCACAGGCTGCACAGTGAGAGTTTGTAAAAAACTCCACTTTGCACTCTTAACGGTTTCTGATTTGATGCTGCCCATCTGTTGACAAACTCAAAATCTATTTGGCTATCAGCTCATATAAATGGTGAGCAAACACTATGTCATGCAATGCTAAACCTATATTGTAACTGAGAATTTGCTCCTCATCATTTTGTCTACCTTGGACAGTTCCGTCCAACACATCAGGCAATTCTGCAAATGATTTAAAACGATTAAAATATTTAAACCCGTCTACATGTGAAGTATCATCTGCAAATACCCGGTCAAACGTCAAGTCACAATTTTGAAAGCCTCGCGTATGAACCGGGACAACAAGACAACCGGGACGATAGGCCTCGACAGGAGCAATCAAATCACCAGCGTACGTAATACACGAGATAACAACATCACTAGCGCGAACCATCTCCTCCGGAGTTTCGGATACTACAATATTCCAACAGGTATTGTCTCGTATCCACCCCTCAATTCTCTCAACATGATCTTTGTATTTCAATAAATTGAGAGTTATCTTTCGTTCAGAATAAATGGCAGCCAGACATTTGATGGTTGCCACACCGGTAGAGCCCAGCCCCATAACACCGATGCTCTCAAAATCCGATTTAGCCAAAGTTTCTACCGCGACAGCCGCCACCGCACCGGTGCGGAATGTCGTAATATGGTATGCATCCATCAGGCTCAATAACTCACCATCAGAATAGCGATACAACAACAACTCACCATCCACAGATGGCACCCTATTCGAGTATCTGGTTACTATCTTTGCACCAAATACGTTCAATGAAGGAACCATGCACGGCATGGTATTCATGAAATTCAGTTCTTCGAATGGAATACTAATCTTATGCGGCAATTTAGATTTCTTTTTAAGGGAAAAGGACTCCTTTACCCAAGTTACAGCCTTCGCATAAGACAACTGAGCTTCAACCTGTTCGTTAGTAATGATTTTCATAATTAGATTGATTAAATGTTTTTCATTGCCTCAGTCAAAGCATTATTATCCTTTTCATCTCGTACCGCGATACGGATGAAATTGCGCCCCTTCATGGCATTCTTTCCACTGCAATCTTTAATGAGGATATCATGCTTCTCAAGAAGTGTCTCAGTAAGCTGGCGAGAGGTATAAGGCGGCAGCACTTCACAGAGGAAATAATTCGCCTGACTGGGCAAAACACGGAGGAAAGGAACGGCTGAGAGTTCATTCATAAAACGCCTGCGCTCATTCATAAACTGAACACAAGCCTGCTGATAATTTTTCTCATACTTGCCGAAAATCTGCATGTAGAACTCACCCAGAGAATTGATATTCCATATAGCAACATCTTTCTTGAGCCAACTGATAAATTGCTCATCACCGCTTGCCATGATACCGAGTCTCAGTCCGGGTACACCGTAGGACTTAGAGATACTCTTAACCACTACAAGGTGGGGATAGCTCTCAAGCACTGAGTTGGTCAAAAGTGTGTTATTCGGTGTACCTTCGGAGAAATCAACAAAAGACTCATCAATGATAAGCTTAATTCCCTTCTTACTGCTCCATGCGCACAGGCGCAACACATCTGCCCTGGGTATAAAATTGCCGCTGGGATTATCAGGGTTAACCACCAACAGAGTGCTGATATCCTTATCTTCAAAATACTCCATCAGCATATCTGCCGTATAGGCAAAATCATGCTCCACAGTTTCAAAACAGACCAATCGATCTTTGCTGAGTCTGTTCGGGTATTCCTCGAAGGTTGGCAACACCACGCCCAGCTTACCCTCGAGAGACTCCATAAGCCCCTTGATAAGTTCAGCCGCACCATTACCCACACATACATAATTGTGCTTAATGCCGAAATATTTGCCGGCAAGCAGGCTATTAACTCTCATACCGGAGGGATAATTGCACACCAAGCGATCAAAATTAGCCTTCAGCTCCGACATCAAGCGAGAATTCGGGAAATAGGGATTAACCAGATAGCAGAAGTCCAGAATGCGGGGATAACGCCAATAGCCACCATAGCGGCCTTCCATTTTTTTGAGTTTCTCTTCCGGTTTGCAGAACATAGATTCCGCAATATCAAGATCCTGAACATCGTCAATCTCATACCATGCTTCACCGCTCAAACGCAAAGCCTTGATTTCCGGTTTATCCAGCAGTGCGATAACACGCAATACCTGTTCATAATATTCGTTATTACCCAGAGCTTTGCTATATGCTGCAAGGAACGGTACATAGTGAGAAGTTGAGAACTCTTTGCTGAACTTATAGATGTTGACCGTTTTGTAATAATTCTCTGTGGCCTCGTGTGAGAATTTGCTGCCGGGAATAAAGCTCTTGATATTATCCTCGTAGTCTAAGGTAACGACGGTACCATCCATCCAGCTCTCAAACTTGTCCACCAGAGCCAAACTGGGATAAGGATTCTGAACAATACGCTCAATCACAGAATCTTCCATAATCAAGTCCGATTCAAACAAGAGGGTATCTTCCCGCATCAGATAATCCTTTGCAAGATAGAGAGAGTAAATATTATTTGTCGTGGCGTAGATAGGATTGTCAACATACTCAATGGCGCACTTTATGCCCAGAGTATCCACATACTCTCTGAGTTTGCGGCCTTCATAACCGGTAACAATAACTATACGGGAAAGGGCTTCCGGTGCTTTCACCTTCTCCAATTGCCTGAGCAAGCGTTCAATGAGCGTCACCCCGTTGACCTTGACCATACATTTGGTATTATTCTGGGTGAGATCGCCAAGGCGCTTTCCCATACCAGCGGCTAAAATAATGGCTTGCATAATAACTGATAAAATTAAGGGTTAAGCAAATCTGTGATAATATTCTGAACGGGTGACTGATTGTTGGGGCAGAGGTAACTCTGTAAGAAAGCTGCTCTTTTTTCAGCCAGAGGATCTTCTTCGGCCAAAACCAGCTGAATGAATTTCTCGACATCCTCAGAGGTCTGCCCTTTCTGATAACACTCCAAAGCCTGCTTTGTTGACTCGTTAAACTCAGGCCTGCTATCATCACGCTCCATGTAAAGACAGGGCTTATCCATAAGAAGGTATTCCAGAATAAACGATCCACAATCATGAATCATGGCATCAGAACGGCCGAATAATTCAGCATAGTCGCCATCAACAAGAGAGGTATTGGAACCTTCTACCCATGCCTGATAATATGCATCTGTTCGCTCTTGCCCCCATTCCTCGTCTTTGTAAAGAGAGCGTTTCAGTATGGGATGAGGCTTAAACACCAGCTCCACCTGCTCAGCATACTTCTGGGCAATCTTCAACATATCATCAGCAATCAGCAAGAAGGTAGAAACATTAAGAGCTCGCCTCTCCATATTTCTCACGGTCCAATGCGGAGCCCATATTATTCGCTTACGCCCCTCAGTTCGTTCAACCTTCGAATTGAGAAGCCAATCAGCCATAGGCAACCCGGTCACTCTCGTGTTGCGGGCTTTGTTCTTCATATACTTACGGGCCTCCTGTTGTATATAGGCAGATTCTACGTAGTAACGATAGAAATATTTTAATTTCCAACCTCCATATACAAGGTTTGTTGCCATATTGCTGAACCCGTATGGAACAAAAATCGGCAAAATTCCCTTCAATTCATATATATCGAAAGGAATCACGTGGTCATAAGGTTTTACTACGAACAGGAAATCCGGAACAAATTGCTGCCTAAGCTCTTGCAGAGATGCAGCTTCATAATACAGAAAATTATGCTTGCGGACGTATTCTTTACAAGCATTGCGAATCTCTTGCCGAACTTCATCATTCGCCACGCGAGGCTCATCAGTAAGCCAAAAAGCAGGGATAAAGCGTTCGTCTGCTTCCATAGCTTTAAACAAAGGCTCATTCTTCCAGAACGGCAGCTCATAAAGCAAAAATGCCACACGGAGAGGACGCTTATGCTGATGCAGTTCACGCACTTTTTTCAGGGCAATTCGCCGCTGGCAAGCAGCAACCCAGCAAAGTCTCACTCCACGCATCACACTGTAGGCCAGGTCACGTACATACTTGGTCAAAACATTTTTACCCATTTTGTCGTAAATATTCATTTTCTTTGTTTTGTACTGTTACTAAACCCGATTTAGAATCAACTTTGTAATGAAGGTGCTGCGGCTAAACGTTGCTACCTGAAGGAGAGAACATTCTCACAAAGCATAAACGCCACGCACATTATACCAGAAAGGCTTATTCTTTCAAGCAATTTTCCCGTTCATTCAAAGATTTGCTATTCGCAACACTAAACGCCACCCGCTCAGTTCCACCCTGAGTAGAAATGAAAGCAGTAAGGTAAACAAAAATAATATTCATAATCGAAGAGGCCCGTTAATTAAATACGATGTATTTTCGGACTGCTATATTTCTTTTTCAGAAAATTAAGTGCCTGTTTACGGTCCTTGCCTGTAGATATTTCACTATGGGATGCGAATACGAGATCAGGAAAAAGCAGGGGATAACTTTCGCCCTACAAAGCAATCATCGTTGGCATAAATAAAATGCTCTACCAAATTGGGAATCTTATGCAAGCAGCATTCCAATGCCTCTGAATTAAAGCAAGGACGTGCAGATTCCAGCGGGATTTCCGTGTGAACGACAATGGTAATTTTTTCGTGCGTGTAATACCATTTCGGCACCTGTTTATTGGTGATAATATAGATGTGGTGAATCCAGAGCATGTACATAGCCAAGCTTCTGAGGCAAAGTCGTAAGTTCAGGCAGTCTGCTGCAGTATAACTCCGAACCGCGTTTCCTCTCTGGCCCTCACTACCGAAAAAAACGTACGCCGTACTCAGGTTCCCTAGAGCCATTAGAGCCCCTAAGCATTTTGCGATATCTTGCTCAGAACCAGAGTAACCGTTAAACTCGATACAAATTGACACCTAGCCGACTCAGGGCATCAAGGATGAAGGCTCAGACAGAGCTTGTAACTGTTTTTTCGTTCTTCTATATCACGGCCAGAATTGAGAAAAAGCAATTGGATAATTGAAGTTGTTTTATGTCGTCTACTGCTGCATCTGTGACAGATAATAGATATTATGCCCCGTTTCCTGTAGACTGCTGATCACGCAGTGTGTTACACGTTCAATGCCTCCTCTCGAGGGAATAATTACTGTAATATAAACAAAAAAATATTCATAATATCAGCCTAATGGCTAATAAAAGACATTGCAGTATTGCGAACTCTATAGCTATGTTGTTTTCTATCAGGCCTAACGTTCAAAGGGGGATTTTACTGGAAAGCGAGATTCAAGAAAGCATCGTGTGCGGGCGCGGTCTTCGTCTGTCGCAACTTCGCAATCGTTGATACAAAATAAGGCCGGATGATTAGGGGCAAGGTGTTTCATGGGACTATGGTTGGATTCAACCATAGAGTCAAGATATGCCATGTGAATTTTTTTCATGACGCGTTGCAAAAATGTCCTGCTGACATCTTTCAAAACAGCTTGTTTTTTGACCAGAGCATACATAAGAAACAAAATTCGCTGCAAGCATGATTCATTGCGGAATGGTTGATGGATAGTGTGATGGAACCAATCTGGAAATTCCTTTTCACAACCAGCTAGGATCGTTTTAGTGTATGCGTCCATATTATGGTGGGAACTATAGTTACCAAAGGTTATACCAAAGCGTTGTTTAATAGCCTCATGTGCGGTTTTTATCGTATGCCAATATAGCCCACCCCCTATTATGGATTTTTTCCATCTGACTATGGGTTTTCCCATCCGTTCGTAAAAGAAATTGGGTGTTATTTTTCTTCCTACAAACATGTCATCGTTGGCATAGATAAAATGCTCTGCCAGATTGGGGATCTTATGCAAGCAGCACTCTAATGCCTGAGAATTAAAGCAGGGACGTGCAGATTCGGGAAGGATTTCGGAGTGGTCGACAATGGTAATTTTTTCGTGCGGGCGGAACCATTTTGGTATCTGGTTATTTGTAACAATATAAATGTGGTGAATCCATGGCATATGCATGACTACGCTTCGGAGACTGTACTTCAGCTCATCAATTTGAACATAGCGGCAATCCGGGTTTTCTTTCATAGCGGCGTTGCATTGTCTCATTCGTTCACGCCTTTGTCGGGCGAAATTCTCATCATTGCCATCGCACCACAGATAGACAAGATCTATATCATAATCTTTCATAATTTAGGGATACCAGTAAAAGTTAATATGCTACCGTCCGATTTTTTCTCAGGTTGAGGAAAAGTCTAAACGAAAAAGTGTTATGAGAGCTTTGAATATGAATGCCGAAGACGGAAATATCGACTTATTTCAAGATGAGCAACTTCTCACTGCAGATATTCGTTATGGACGTGTTTGTGAAAGAGCGGAATTATATAACCACCAGCGAGTCTTCGACATTTTTGCGGGGAGAAATGGCTAACGGGAAATTGTGCTCAGCGAGTGTCCCGCAGACCATAAGAGCTATGATGGATTCTGAGTCAGGGATGCCGATGAGTTTATGAATTTTCCTGAGACTTCCCGCTGTGCATGGCATACCCAGAATACAATGAGCTACTTTATTGTAATGCAAAGCATAAGAGAGGTTCATAAGGTAAATACCTCCGTTTACATAGAGGGACATCCCTTCTAAAGCGTAGAAACTACTCCTGTCGCATGTGATGACAAGTGCCTTATCCGCAAACTGGCCGAACCCGCGGTTTCCACCTTGTAATTGCAGTAGTTGTGCCCGTTTTTCATTATCTGCCACACAATATACTTTCCAAGGCTGCCTGTTACAGGCGGAAGGGGAGTTATTTGCAAGTTCGACCGCAGCTTGAATTTGCTTCATAGAAACGGGAGTTTTGCCGAAGTTTCGTACGCTATGCCGAGATGCTGAGAACTTTGCAAAGTCTGCGTTCAAGTGACGCCAATATTCTTCAGGGGAGGATTCAATTTGTGCCGAGCTTGTAATATTTGCTGTAGCTAAAATGGATTCAAGAGCGGACTCTATGCTGGATTCAAGAGGGAAATGTTCTCTTTGATGCAGGTGGTAATATTCTGACAGTACAGCAAGTGCATGGTGGCATACGTCGCTGTATTCACCATTGTTGAGTTTGTGCACGAGCTGCAGTTGCTTAATAGTCTGCAACACCATAGGTTGACCAAATCCGAGCCTACGTTCAGGCATTGTCAGCCCTTTTTCCAATACATGATACATGGCTGTGAGTCTTGCTTCTTCCCCTTTGCAAGTGCAGCAAGTATCCATACAGTATTGTGCGTGCTTTTTGCAGAAATAGGCAAAGTATTTTATGATTGACAATTTTTGTCGCAACTTGACATAGTAGCGGAAGAGTGCGGTTTTTTTGAGTATAGCTTTCATTTTGCGGATAAAGGGAAAGGGTTATCAGTCTGGTTTAATATATTGAAAAGGATTTGCATAGAATGCTGTTTGCTGGTTTCCAGCTGTTTCATATCATGGGTATCTGGAGATACGATTTTTACTAATCCATCAGGGGTGATAATTTCTTCTAAATTGCTGGGGCAAATGCCGAAGTATTTGAAAAGGGAATCAAAACGGCTATTTCTATGAGATGCTTTTAGCTTGTTTTCCTGCAATACATGCAAGGGTTTTCGGAACAACAGCGAGAATGCGGAACCATGAAAGGACGTCGTCACCACTGCTCTGGCATGACGTATAAGCCACACAAACTCGGCAGGCCCCACTCCCGACAATGCCTGGGAGCTATCATCACTGACAGTCCCGACAATCGGCGGCTGAATAGAATATACAGCACAGCCTTCAGCCTTGGCTAAATCTCTAGCATACGGCATAAGCTCCATCTTACCACCAACACTATACACCAGTATGTAATCGGAGGAACGCAAGGGATAAGGACGTTCAAAACTTTTCCACTCCTCATCGGATAACAATAGTACCGGATCACAAACAACCCCAACCGGACGATTTAACAGCGCCTCCAACACTTCCGCTGCTACATGTTCTCGCACGGTTATATTAGTAAAACCACTCAATTTTTCACGATAGATTTTGCTAACTTCATCTCCCAGTACAGATACTCCAATACTGGCAGCATACGAGTTTTTCTTGCTTGCCGATTTTACAAAATCAAGAAGATAAGAACAGTCTCCGGCTTCCCCCGCTACTGCAACTATATCAGGATTCCATATCTGATCACTACCGGCAACGAACAAATCGTACAATTCATTGGAACATTGTAACTCTGACGGGGAAGTATATACCTGAGAAGATATCTTCATCACCTCCCTGCGAAACGCCGCAAAAGCACGATATGTTTTACCATCTCGAAGATAACGATGATGCATCAAAGCACAAAATCCCTTTAAATTTTTCGCCCGGGGAATATACGAATGATAAAATCTCTCAGCTTTATCAGGGCGATAATCGAGGATTTCAGCTTCTGCTCCCAACTTATTAATGACATTAGTCAGCGCATGAGCCTGAAGAACAGCTCCGTAATTATTAGCTCTGTGAAAAGTAAGAACGGCTACTTTTTTCATAAGCACAACATATTAATGTTCTTTAAATTCATTCAGCAGAAATCAGGCGCCCGTAATATGTCAGCAAACCGTCTTCCGTATATTCCTTGAACGGTATTTTATACGACAATTTAAACCAACGGCACTCATCGCACATCTTACGAAACTTTTCTTCATCGCAGGGTTCATTAGCAATCTTTTCAAACTCCAGAATATGTGGGGCCAATTCCACACCGGCATCTACTCCACATTGAGTATCTTCATTGTGATCATAGGCTGCCAATAATAAATAATCCATAATAAGATAATCTACCGCGTAATCCATCGTTTTCCAATACTCCTGTTTCATTTCTGCTGCACAACAAAACCAAGGAGAACGAGCAACAGCTCCCATCAAAAAACATTTCCACAGACATCGATTGACTCCGACATAATTAAAATCAAAGACAGTACGCACAGAAAAGTATGGCTTATTGAAAATTGATTCCGGTATAGCCCTATGAACATATATAGTACTATCTATCCATATTCCACCTCGTTCAGCCAGAAGAGACATACGCATGACATCAGAAAAGTGAATATAACTCATTTTACCTTTGCGCAATTTTTCATAAATACACTCAGGCAATTGAACATATTGAGCGATATTCCCCATATGAAGCAGCACCACCTCTCGCCCCTTCGGAGCCATTAACTTCAAGCGTTCATAACAAAGTTTAACGATAGGAGGCATATTCTCCTCCCCCTGAAGCCAACACACCCATATCGGCCCGGAATTCTCGTATCCAGGACTTACAGCAGACTTATATTTTTCTAGAATTTTCGAAAAACGCCGCTCAAAGAAAGCATGATTCACACTTCGCATAGCCTTTCGTCGCAGAATTGGATCCTTGTACTTAAGATGAGTAAAAATACATGGGATGATATACTCCCAATCCATATCCCTGAAAAAATAAAATATTTTTTTTATCCTTGCTCCAAACATATGCCTTATCCAGCCTAAACGCTTGAACTAAGCCTACCATATTGTCCTATCCATGTCAAGTCCATGTTCCATCTTGCGATTTTTGGCGGCATGTTACTGTGAGGCCACCGTTGAAAATGCTTGTGACATTTGCTGAGCAACAAAGTTCTCCATATCGTTGTTACACAACAAAAAACAGCTACGGACAAACACATGGAATGTCCGTAGTAATTAGTTAAGCTTTGCAAACCTCGGTACTAATTCAAGGTATGAATCTCATCACTACCTTACTCTGCACCGAGCAGCAGCCCCCCACCTCAATACCCATCGGGGGTGAAGTGAGCATCGGAGCCGTGGTGATAGTTACCGTGCATGCCGGGGGACAGCGGGCCGAACTCCTTGTAAACAGGCTGTACGAAGGAGTAGGTGGGACCATTCTTGCCGTCAACCTTCACGGTGACACGCTGGCAGCGGGTGTTGCCCATGGAGTCCGTCAGGTAGCGACCGGCAAGAGCACCGGCTACACCGAAACCGGCAGCGGATACGATACGACCGGAGCCACCGCCGAGGAGCTGACCAAGACCGGCACCCAGCACACCACCGGCAACCGTGCCGACGTTCTTGGCAGAGGAGGAGGTCTCACCCTTCACCTCGTAAGCGGAAATAACGGTGGCGGGCAGAACCTGCTGGGTCACGCCGATTTTGTTTGCGGAAACGGAACCATAGCTGGAGTCCCATGCGCAGGAAGAAAGCCCCAGCGCAACGGCAACAAGAAGAAGGGTTGATTTGTACATGATGTTCTGACTGTTTGTGATTGTGAATGATACGTGCCCGACAGCGGGCGCACCGGCGCCCCTCGTCACGCCTATATCCTAGCTTTTTTGCCAAGACACGTCAAGCAGAATTTAGTTCAGTATTAAAAAATAAATTCTTTTCCAATGTTAAATCAAGCGGGCAAGGCACCACATAAGTGCCCTGCCCGCCTGTTAGTTACAATGTTTGGAGGTTATCACTCTGCGCTTTCAGCTGCAGCGGCCTTCTCAGCCTCGAGTTTCTGGCGGAGTTTCTCAGGCAGCTTGACCTGAATGTGAATGTCACGCAGCTGGTTAGGCTCAGCCGGCGCGGGGGATTCGCTCATGAGGTCGGCACCGCGATTGTTCTTGGGGAAGGCAATCACCTCGCGGATAGAGTCGCACTGCCCGATAAGCATGACCACGCGGTCGAGACCGAGTGCCAGACCACCGTGGGGAGGTGCGCCGAAGGAGAAGGCGGCCAGCAGGTGGCCGAACTGCTCTTCGATGGTGGCGTCATCCAGCCCGAGGGCTCGGAAAGTAGCATCCTGCAGCTCTTTCTCATGAATACGAATAGAACCACCGCCCAGCTCATTGCCGTTGAAGATGACATCGTATGCCTCGGCGCAGATGTCGGTGGAAATCTCGCCCTTGAGCACCTTCTCCACATCCTCCGGTACGGGACGGGTGAAGGGGTGGTGAATGGCGCAGTAGCGCTGTTCCTCAGCATCCCACCCGAAGAGAGGGAAGCGATTGACCCAGAAGAGGTCGATGTCGGTGTTGCCCTTGAGCAGCTCCATGAACTCGCCGCAGGCCAGGCGCACGCGGCCGAGAATGGTGCAGCTCTGCTCCCACTCGCCGGCGGCAAAGAAGATGCAGTCGCCGCTCTCGATGTTCAGGCGCTCAACGAGGGCATCTATCTCAGCTTGGGAGAGACGCTTGGTGATGGGGCTCTTCCACTCCTTGGTGTTGTTGACGTCGCGCACTTTAATGTAGGCCAGGCCCTTGGCGCCGGCCTCAATAGCGGTCTGGGTGAGGGAGTCCACCTGGCCGACGGAGGGGTTGAAGCCCTTGGCATTGATGGCTTTCACCACGCCACCGTTGGCAATGGCGCCGGAGAACACACGGAATTCGCTGTTAGCAAAGATGTCGGAGCAGTCGGTAATCTTCATTTCGAAGCGGCGCTCAGGCTTGTCGGAACCGTACTGATCCATAGCATCCTTCCAGGTCATGCGGGGGAAGGGAGTGACGATATCGCGGCCGACGGATTCTTTGAACACGCGCTTAAGCATGGCTTCAATCCAGGCGTAAATATCCTCAGGGGTAATGAACGAAGCCTCGATATCAATCTGAGTGAACTCGGGCTGACGGTCGGCGCGCAGGTCTTCGTCGCGGAAGCAACGAGCCACCTGGAAATACTTCTCCATACCGGCGACCATGAGCAGCTGCTTGTACTGCTGGGGAGCCTGGGGCAGAGCGTAGAAGGTGCCGGGGTTCAGGCGGCTGGGCACCAGGAAGTCGCGGGCACCCTCGGGGGTACTCTTGGAAAGGATGGGGGTTTCAATCTCGAGGAATCCCTGTTCGTCGAGATAGTCGCGCATGGTCTTGGTGATGCGGTGGCGCAAAATCATGTTGCGCTGCATGGGGGTGCGGCGCAGGTCGAGGAAACGGTACTTCAGGCGGATATCCTCGTTGGCGATGTTGCGGTCGAGCTGGAAGGGGAGAACGGCGGCGCGGTTGAGCACGGTCATGGAGGCGGCATCCACCTCAATCTCACCGGTGGCGAGGTCGGGGTTGGTAGCGTCCACCTCATCGGTCTTCAGACGGGCAACCACCTTGCCGGTGACCTGAATAACGGATTCCACACGCAGATTCTCAGCATCATTGGCCAGCGCAGCATTATTCTCGGGGTGGAAAACCACCTGGGTTTTGCCGGCGCGGTCACGGAGGTCGATGAAAATCACACCGCCGTGGTCGCGAACTGTATCCACCCAGCCTACAAGCGTAACCTGCTTGTCGACATCAGAAAGGCGGAGCTCATCGCACGTATGGGTACGGTAACTGTTCATGGTAATGATGCTTGATAGAAATTACGGTCGGCTGCGCACACATGCGAGCCGAAGCGGCCAAGATTCTACTCTCTGCCACCTGATTGTCAAGACAAATTTGGCTATTCAGGCGGCACTGCCGCAAAAAATGAACAGGTGCCCTGCCAGGGGGAAGAACCGATAGCGGAAGCCGACCAAAGGAGCGGGTTACGTTTTGGCCTTAACTGCGCGCCGCCTTGCGCAGAAGACGGGCACATTCCTCGTGTCCATACTTCCCGGCCACGTGCAGTGCTGTCTCGCCATAGGCATTCAGAGCGTCCGGGGTAATACCCGGGGCTTTCAGCAGCAGGCGCACACTGTCAGCGTGGTTACGCATGGCAGCGTAGCCCAGGGGAGTCCAACCATTCGGGGTGAAGCGATTCACATTTGCGCCGGCTTCTATCAAGGCACTCAGGCAATCAGGATTCGGCGCCCGCAGAGCCACATGCAGCGGTGTATAACCTTGCCTGTCAGTCAAATCAACCTGAGCCCCGTAATTGAGCAGCACCCGCACACAATCAGCATGCCCCGTGAGCACAGCATACATCAGGGGGTAGTTACCACTCTCATCCGGGCTGTTGACATCCGCACCGGCGGCCAAAACCGCGATAAGTTCATTGGCATCCCCCTTCTTCGCAGCCTGACACAAATCAGCGCCGTCAGTCGGGGGCGGAGTGACAGTCCCCTGCCCCGGGGTACGGTATTGCCCCAGCAGTACAGCACCTATCACGACTGACTCTGCCACTTTCCCCCAACAGCGTGTTTTAAGAAAGTCACCGTCTCGGTTCAACGGCACCGCCTGTACCAGCTGCTCAGCCACATAATCAAACAAAGTCACGCCACCTGTCAGCAGCAGCACCTCAGGTGAGTGAGGGGGCGCCGAGGCACTGTAGAGTTCCTTGAGGTAACCTGCTACCGTAGTAACCTCATTCGCCAGCAACCGCACATATTCATCGCGAAGCACCGTTGCGATGTACATGAACCCGTCGTTCAGACAGCTGAACAGCCCGTCAGCCTCACCCTTGGCAGAAAGAGCGTGCTTAGCCTTGCGCACCCCCTGCATCACTCCGCCATGCGGCAACGCGTCAACCTGCCCACGGTCAATCCCGGCAGATTCGAGCAATTTATCCATCACCAGTTTGCGAATCTCCGCATCCACCTTATCACCGGCGCATTCAGAATTACCGAGCCCCCGCTGCAGGGCAATATCCCCGTTTTCACAGCGTGTTACGCAGGCAATATCAGCCGAGCCGGCGCCCCAGTCCAGCACCAGAGCACTGCGTTGGAACGCTTTTTCCGGCACGCATGAGCAATAGGCTGCGGCAACAGCCTCGGGGGCAGATACCAGCACAATTTCCGGGAATCCGGCGCGACCGGCAGCTGACAGCAATTCCGCCCGCTGCTCCGATGTAAAACCAAGCGGGCATGTCAACACGGTTTTACCGATAGTACACCCCTGCATGGAAGGCGCAGCCTTTACCCGGTCGTGCACACAGGTCAGAAAGCTTGCCACAATATCAACAGCGGGCTTCTGCCCCAAAACGGCCCGACCGCTCCCCAGCATATGCAGAAAACCGGGCAGATAGGGGAGAGAATCATGCCGTGCTACATCATCAGCCTCGTCACCGAACAGCAGAGTACCATCATCCATCAACGCCGCTGTAGTAGGCAGTTCCATTGCAGAGCGGCCGATAGCAAGCAGTTCCGGCTGTCCATCCGTTTTTTCACGGGCAACCCGGGTCGTGGCAGTGCCTAAATCAATAGCAATCGTTATCACTTGTTCCTCCATGGCGGGCAATTCGGTTTAATCTATTCTCACAGATCCGCGAACAGGGTGCTGCATTCCGCGTGACCATTTTCAGCAGCAAGTTCAGCAGCCGTCTGCCCCAGTATATCCTGCACCGTAGTATCAATACCCGGCACAGCCAGCAATAGCCTGACCACCTCGGCATGACCGGCAGCCGCAGCAACATGCAGCGGGGTTGAGCCGTCAAAATCCCAGAGCACATTCACATTCACGGCAGGCGATTTGAGCAGGAGTTTCAGCAGCGCAACATTTCCATCTTCCGCGGCTGTGTGCAACAGAGAATAGCCGCTTTCATTGCACACATTGACATCAGCCCCGTGCGCAACGAGACTTTCAGCGCAATCGAGGTGGCCGGCCACTACGGCAGCCTGCAGCGGAGTCCAGCCATAATCATTGCGCGACTCCAGCTCAGCGCCCCCGTTCAGCAGGCACGGCAGCAACGCCGCAGCTCCCGTGCCGGCAACAATGTGCAGGGGAGTATTGCCGACGGAATCCGCCGCTGCTACATCTACACCGGGCAAAGCCAGTGCAGAACTCAGAGCAGCGGCATCCTGCGCATGCAGCGCTTCCCACAAAGCGGATTGAGCATCGACGGGGTTCTCGACGGGGTTCTCGACGGGCTTCTCGGCAGGCTTCTCGACGGGTTTCTCGACGGGTTTCTCGACGGGTTTCTCGGCAGGCTTCTCGGCAGGCTTCTCGACGGGCTTCTCGGCAGGTTTCTCGACGGGCTGTACCTTCGGTTGAGGCGCAGGTTGCTGAGCCTGCTGCGACATTGACAAGGCACCATTCTGTTTCAGGTAGAGGGCTGCGCCTTCAACGGCATCCGTTGGCTTGGTGCGGTAGTAAACGGGCTTACCCAGGGTTTCAGCCAGTATTTTCTGCGCACCGGGCAGCAACGCAAGGTCACCGGTAATAAGCACGACCTCAGGCTTACCATACCTGAGAGCACTCATGTAGAGCGACTTCACGGCACTAGCCATGCGCTCCAGATAGGGCACCAGAAGGCGTGCATAGTCATCCCCGGGAATCTGCACCTCGACGGAATGCCCCGCTATCAAAAAACTCCGTACATTCAATTGCTGAGTTGAGAGAGCTCGTTGAGCATCGCGCACCGGGCACTGTTCCCGCACCTGTCGCAACAACGCAGGCCAGGCGACCCTGCCGACAGGCCGCATTCGTGCCACCTTTGCCATAATATAGTTGGCCAAATCTTCATATATCTCTTCACCGCCGAGTTCGACCTGCCCGCCCACGGCTCGGGGGTTAATCTTGCCACCGGCGGCCTCTGCAACCATGTGGGCATACTCCACACGGGCCGGAGACCAGTTAACCAACAGGGCATTCTTTTCGTACAGCGGGGCAAAACCACGGCTGCGCAACCTGTCAGCCCACACGCAATATATGGCCCCGGTATCAGTCACCAGCTCCACAGTACGAGCACCGGCCTTCAGCGCAGCCTCTCTCAGCTCCGATTGCTGATTCGGAGTGCGGGAAACAGGGCAGCACAACACTACATCAACAGCCCCCTCCGCTGCACAACCGCAACGTTCTTTGACCAAGGGGAACACATACGCCAGGAACTTCCCGAGCAAATCTGCTGCGGTATACCTTCCCATGAGTAGTTTAGCTGAACTGCCGAGTTTGCGCACAAAGGCGCGACAATACCCGGCAGGATGTACCTCTGCCATCTTCTCAGCAGCCTCACCGAAGTGAAGCACGTCATCAGGGGTCAGGCATACAGCCGTCGGAATGCCGTATTGGTATTTACCGAGCCTGACAAGCTCCGATTTTTCACCGGCAATGACGGCGGCATAAGTCTCTGCAGCTCCCGGATCGATGACGAGTTTGATTGACATAACTACTGTATATAATAATTGACTGAGAACGTGCGGAACAACACGAGGGTGCACACCTGTATCGACCCACTCGTGAATATATACCACGCCCGGCGGGGGGATGTCAATCCCATTCCCGAGTCAATCAGATATTCAACAACAAAACTGTGCCGACAAGCGGCACAGTTTTGAAAATAACGGGCATGTAAAAACCAACTTAATCCGCCACTCTGAGGGCGCGGGCCTGGTCTTCCGTCAACTCAATGCACTGCCAGGGCAAGCCGTACTGATTAAGGGCCTCCATGAAGGGATCGGGGTCGTTCTGCTCCATATTGAACACACCGGCACCGCTCCAGGTACCGCTCATAATCATGCGGCCACCGATAGCTGCAGGCACGCCGGTGGTGTAGGAGATAGCCTGGGAGCCCACCTCGCGGAAGCATTCCTCATGGTCACAGATGTTGTAGATGTAGACAGCCTTGTACTTGCCGTCTTTCTTACCCTGAATCACGCAGCCAATGCAGGTGCGGCCATGGGTGGTCTTGCCCAGATCGCCGGGGTTGGGCAACACGGCTTTGAGGAACTGCAGCGGCACGATTTCCACGCCATTGTACATCACGGGGTCGATTCGGGTCATGCCGACATTCTTCAGCACGGTGAGGTGGTTAATGTAGTTGGGAGAGAAGCTCATCCAGAACTGAGCACGCTTGATGGTGGGTATGTGTTTGACAAGCGACTCCATCTCCTCATGGTACATTCGGTAGATTTCGTAGGTACCCACACCATCAGGGCAGGTGAAGGGCTGGTGCATGCTCATGGCACCGGTCTCCTGAAAATCACCATTCTCCCAGTGACGGCAGGGAGCGGAAACCTCGCGTATATTGATTTCGGGGTTAAAATTGGTAGCGAAGGCCTGACCGTGGTCGCCACCGTTCACATCAATGATGTCGAGGTACTCTATTTCGTCGAAATGGTGCTTCAAGGCCCAGGCGGTGTAAACGTTGGTCACACCAGGGTCGAAACCGGAACCGAGCAGAGCGAAAAGGCCGGCCTTCTGAAAACGCTCCTGGTAAGCCCACTGCCAGCTGTACTCGAACTTGGCCACATCGCGGGGCTCATAGTTGGCGGTATCGAGGTAGTTCACGCCGGCCTCAAGACAGGCATCCATAAGGGGAAGATCCTGGTAAGGCAGAGCGACATTGAGCACAAGGTCCGGCTGCACCGATTTGATGAGAGCCACCGTAGCGGCCACATCATCGGCATCCACCGCATGGGTGGTAATCTGCACACCGCTGCGCGCCAGCACATCGGCCGCAATCGCATCGCACTTGCTCTTGGTACGCGAAGCCAGATGGATGTTCTTGTAAACATCTGCCATCTGGGCACACTTGTGAGCCACCACATGGCCCACACCACCAGCTCCGATTATGAGTACAGTGTTGTTCATTGCGCCGCAAGAGTGCACTATAGCGAACGCAAAGTCAAGCGAAAATGCAAATGGTGCCAAATAAGTTCAGGTCATACACACAGGCAGGGCGACCTGAAAGAATCGCCCTGCCTTAGTATTCTGCTCAGCCGACTCAGCGCAGGAAAATGCGCAGCAGCTTCTCTGCAAATGAGGTATAGGGATGGTAACGCATGGGCAAATCAAGCCAGTTTGCCTTAGTGAGCACTGATTTATAGTGCGTAAAGGTATCGAAGCCGGCCTTGCCGTGGTAGGAGCCCATACCGCTGTCGCCCACACCGCCGAAGGGCAGCCCGTGCACAGCGAGATGAATGATGGTATCGTTCACGCACCCGCCGCCGAAGGAAAGGTTGTTGACGAAACGGCGCTCATTTGCCGAGCTGGTGGTGAACAGGTAAGAGGCCAGCGGGCGCGGGCGGCTGAGCACGAACTGCTCTACCTCCTCCCACTTATCCCAGGTCATCATGGGCAGGATGGGTCCGAAAATTTCCTCCTGCATGCAGGGGGAATCGGGCGTAACGTCATCCAGCAGCGTAGGCTCAATGCGGAGAGAGGCAGAGTCACCCTTGCCGCCGATAATGGCGGTAGCTCCGCCCATAAGCCCCATGAGGCGATTGAAGTGCTTTTCGTTGACGATGTGGGTAAATGTCTCGTCCTTCAACGGCTCAGCGCCCAACATACGCTCTACCTCTGCACGATAGGCCGCAATGAACTCCTGCTTGCGGCTGCTGTGAATAAAGAGGTAATCGGGAGCCACACAGGTCTGACCGGCGTTGAGAATCTTGCCGAAAGCGATACGGCGGGCCGCAACGCGGATGTTGGCCGTCTCGTCCACGATACAGGGGCTCTTACCGCCCAGTTCGAGGGTCAGCGGGGTGAGATTCTCCGCGGCGGCGCGCATGACCACATGACCGACCACGGGGCTACCGGTGAAGAAGATGTAGTCAAACTTCTCCTTGAGCAGCGCGCCGATTTCGTTGCGCCCGCCCAACACGGTGGTCACATATTCCGGCGGAAATATACTGCCGAGCATCTCGGCAATCACGGCAGAAGTGGCAGGCGACATGGAAGAGGGCTTCACCACGGCGCAGTTACCGGCTGCCAATGCAGCAGCCAGCGGGTCGAGACAGAGCAGGATGGGGTAATTCCACGGGCTCATGATGAGGGTGACGCCGTAAGGCTCAGGCTGCACCCGGCAGGTAGAGGGGAACTGAGCAAGCGGGGCCATCACCTTTTTCGGTCGGCTCCAACGGCGCAGGTGGCTGATATTTTCGCTCAGTCCGGCAAGCACCATACCGATTTCGGTCATGTAGGTCTCCGTACCGCATTTACCGAGGTCAGCCTGCAGCGCCTCAGCGATACGGGGTTCCCACTCAACGATGGTCTTGCGGAGCTTCTTGAGCGCAGCGAGACGGTATTTCACATCGCGCGTGGCATGGGTCAGGAAAAAGCGGCGCTGTGTTTCAACAATGTCGTGCATATCAATAGGCGGCGTTAAGGATTTCGATGACCTGAGCTTCGTCTGCCGCGCGGGGATTGACGATGAGGGCACCGTCATTCACTGCGACTTCCGCCACATGGGCGAAGGCATCTTTCGGCACGTTCACCTCACTGAGAGTGAGCGGTATACCACAGATGGCATTCAACTCGCGAGCCAGCGCCACGACGGCATCTATAGCGGCCTGCGCACGTTTTTCTACAGGCACATGCATGGCTTCCTCATCCCCCACAAGCCAGGGCAGCAGGCGGGCGTACCCCTCAGCACAGTGGCTCAGATTATAGCGCATGACATGGGGCAACAAGATGGTCATGGCAACCGCGTGCGGCACATGGCACACCCCACCCAGCGCGTGACCGATAGCATGCACAGCACCCACCATGGAGTTCGAGAAGGCGATACCGGCCATAGTCGAGGCCAGCGCCATGGCGAAGCGAGCCTGCTTATCCTTGCCATTGCGGGTGGCGGCAACTACGTTTTCGGCAATCATGCGTATGGCGGCGGTACCATAGGCCGAGCTCAGGGGGTTGGCCTGCTGGCAGGTGCAGGCCTCGATAGCATGCACGAGGGCATCCATTCCCGTGGTGGCGGTAGCTTTCGGCGGCAGGCCCTGGGTCATGCGCGTGTCAATCACAGCGATATCAGGCTCGACATAGGGGGAGAGGAACTCCATCTTCACGCCGTTAGAGTCATTGCGAATCACGGCCACCCCTGTGCACTCTGAACCGGTACCGGCTGTTGTGGGCACCACCACGAAGGGAATGTGACGCCCACGCACCAGATTATCCAACCCACTGAGCGAGAGAATATCCTGCTTATTCTGAGAGAGCACCAGGCGCACGCCCTTGGCAGTGTCAATCACGGAACCGCCACCCACGGCCACGATAGAGTCGCAGCCCTGCTCACGGTAGAACACAGCAATCCGGTTCACCACCGCCAGCGATGAATCCACCGGTATGTCGGAATAAACGGCGGCGGGTTCCAGCCCCTCAGACTCCATGGCCTTAATCACCGTGGAGAGAGTGCCGATTTTGGTCAGCACGGCGTCCGAGAGCATGAGCGGTTTCTCGCAGCCCAGGTTTTCGAGTTCGATGGCGATACGCTCCAGCGCGAGCTCACCGCAAAGCAACTTTACGGCATTATGAAATTCAAAGTACGGTACCATAATTTATCGGGAAAATTTATATTTGCAGGTCAGGAACCCCAGGGCAATGCGCCCGTAGGCTCGCAGGAAGTTCACTTCCGTTTCAGGCACATCAGTCATGATGTGCCGGGTGATGATTTTGGGAAAGAGGTAGGCTTCGACGATATTCACCAAGCGGGCCAGGCGCATGACGTCAGCCACCTCACCACCCATGGTAAAGGCATGGCGAGCGTAGGCTTGTGCCAGCCCCATCTGCCCGGTGAACAGGCGGAACGCCAACGGCATGCTCTTAATACGCAGTGCACAGCCGGGATTCGTCAGTTCGCGCAGTCGCAACACTTCCTGCCCGTTCCACTCCACGAAAAGTGTTGGGCCACGGTGCCCGGTGCGGATAGCGTAGCTCAGCCCCTCGGGCATGCGGGCGAACTCCTGCGCCACGCGGCTATCAAGCTCGCGTAGCTCTACCAGCGCCGCGTGTACCACACGCAGCACGATGGCGACAACCAGGGATTGTATGGCTCTCATAACGGCGGTGTCAGGCTTCCTCCCTCTTGGCGGCTGCTCGACGCAGGCGATCCATCATGGCGCACCCCAATCCGGTTTCGGGCAGTTCTTCAGCTACAATTACCTGCACATTCTCATTTTCATCCATGGCACGCATGACGGCAAACAGGCGCACGGCAGCCTCTGCCAGTCGACCGCTGCCGGGCGAAAGCGGCATCACCTCAGCCCAGCAATCCTGTTGCGCCAGGGGTGATTCGCCCTCATAGCTGATAAGCCCGTAGCAGACGCCCGCCTCAGGGGTGAACTCTGTGTGCGGGTCATGCAGCAGCAAGGGCTTACCGGGGGCGTAGTGGCTCTTGAGCTGGCCCGGGGCATTCGGCAGCACTTCTTCAGCGCCCTTCCCCTTGCCGGGTTTGAGTACGCGGCAGATACCGCGCAGCTTTTCACGGGTAATGGGGCCTTCACGCAGCAGACGCACGGCGGGCTTGCCTTTTTCATCCAGGCAGGGCATGAGGATGGTACTCTCGAGCCCCTCGGAACAGGCCCCGGCATCGAGCACCAGGGGAATGGAACCTCCCAGTTCCTTCTGTACAGCCTGAGCGCTGGTGGGCGATATGTGCCCGAAACGGTTAGCACTGGGTGCAGCAATGGGGTGCCCCAGGGCGCGGGCCACACCGCGCATCACCTCATGCGAGGGAACTCGGCAGGCCACCGTGGGCAGACCGCTGGTCACGATATCAGGTATAATCGGCTTGCGCGGCAACACCAGCGTCATCGGCCCCGGCCAGAATTCCTTCGCCAGCTTATCCACCAGCGGCTGCAGTTCAGCCGGCACCTCGGTGTAGTCCGCTATATCCTTTGCACGGGCAAAGTGGCAGATAAGCGGGTCAAAACTCGGGCGAGCCTTCACGGCAAACACATTTGCCACGGCCTCGGTATTCAGGGCATCCGCCCCCAAGCCGTATACCGTCTCGGTCGGTATGGCCACCAACCCACCCCCGGCCAGCACGGCCGCAGCCTCTTTGTACACACTGCGGCAGTCCTCAAGCGGGTCCACCTCTATCACTCGTGTTTCCATGCGCTCATCATACCCCCACCAGAGCGATTTGTCAACGCAAAACACACAGCCCCGGCAGCACTACTCCCTTGAAAGTGCTGCTCTTGGCGTAAAATCAGACTTCAGCGCGCAGCGAATTCTTGAGCTAACTCTACATAACCGAGCGCATGGCGGTAGTTTTCCGCCTCCACATCCGGGGAAAGTTGTTTTACAACTTTGGCAGGAGCCCCCAACACAAGACTATGCGGAGGAATGATGGTTCCCTTGGTCACCAGAGCATGCGCCCCGACAATGGAGCCATGCCCCACCACAGCACCATCAAGCACAACTGCCCCCATGCCGATGAGGCATTTATCCTCCACCGTACAGGCATGCAGTGTTACACTGTGCCCCACAGTCACATATTCACCCAAGTGGCAGCCCAGCTCATAGTCTACATGCAGGCAGCAGTTATCCTGCACATTGCTGCCACGCCCGATGGTGATGGGTGCCACATCGCCGCGCACGGTAGCATTGTACCATACGGAAGCCCCCTCGCCCACGCTCACATTGCCGATGATATCCGCACTCGCGGCAATGAAAGCCGGACTGTCCAACTGCGGTTCCTTCCCCCTGAATTGCTCAATAGCCATACGCGGAGTATAGCGCAACAGCTCCCTGTTGGCAAGACAATGAATTTACAATTTACGATTTACGATTTACGATTTACGATTTACGATTTACGATTTACGATTTACGATTTACGATTTACGATTTACGATTTACGATTTACGATTTGTGATTTTTCGGCATTCATCGCAGAGGCGCACCCCGACACAGCCATAAACGAAGCGGAGGCACCAGCCAACCGAACAAATTGTAAATTATGCATGCTTTGCACTTGCAATTCATGCACATATATGATAGCATGCCGCCCGTTCATGATAACTGACCACCAGTCACTGACCGAATGGAAGATTCGCGCGATGGCACAGCCCCGAGGGCGCACCGTGCTGGATCTGGAGGCCGACAGCATGCACCGCCACCACGAGAAGCTCTGTCTCATTCAATATGCAGACGAAGAAGGGGTGACCATCATCGACCCTCTCGCTATCGAAGATTTGCGACTCTTCGCCATCTGGATGGAAGAGGCCGATGTCTGGATGCACGGCGCCGACTACGACATGAACCTGCTGCAGACAGCCTTCGGGACCCTGCCCCACCTCATTCTCGACACTCAAATAGCCGCGCGCCTGCTGGGGTTCCGCCAGTTCGGCCTCGCCGCCTTGGTAGAGCACTTCTTCAACGTAACACTCAGCAAGAAAAACCAGAAAGCTGACTGGGGGCTGCGCCCCATGAGCGATGAAATGAAAGAGTACGCCCAGGGCGATGTGAAGTACATGCTCGCTATGGCTGACATACTTGTGGAGCGACTGAAAAAAGCCGGGCGTTACGACTGGTTTATCGAGAGTTGTGAGCTGCAGATGAAAAAAGGCCGTGAGCGTCACCAGGCCGGTAGTGTTGACCCCTGGCGTATCAAGGGCAGCGGCAACCTCGAAGCCCGCGGTCTGGCCGCCCTGCGCGAACTGTGGAACTGGCGTAACGATGAGGCCGCCCTGTGGGACCGCCCGGCCTTCATGGTATGCTCGAATGATGAGCTTACACGCTGGAGCTACGCCCTGCAGGAGTTCCGCAGTGTTTACCCACCGCACCATTTCCATGCCCACCGCGCTGCAAGATTCCGCAAAGCAGTGGAGCGTTTCCAGCTACTCGACGAGAGCGACTACCCCCAGCCGCCCAAGCGCACCCGCCACGAAACCGACCCCGAGTTCGATGAGCGCCTGGAGCACTGGCAGAAACGCCGCAACACCATCGCCGAAACCCTCGGCATGGAACCCTGCATCATCGCCACGCGCAGCCAGCTTGAATCCATCGCCGCAGACTACGAGCACGGCATGGCCAAACTCATGAACTGGCAGCGCCGACTACTGCAAAACTGAGCCGCCCCGCGGCAATACCGGCACATTCGCTGCCCGGCGGAATCATAAATCCGTTTTTTTCCCACCCTGACCCGTTTTTAACTTGCCACGGGACGAGGTTGGGGGTAGAATAGAGTCAGAGAATAGGGGGAGTGTCTTCCGCGCGCCCCCGCAACATTCTATACAATACCATGAAAACGCTCATTACCAATGCACGTATCATCTCCCCCGGCGTAGATATCGCGGGTGGTTCCGTACTTATCGACGGCACAAAGATTGCCGCCGTACTCATGCCCGGCGAAACGGCCGAGGCCGACAAGACGATTGATGCCAAGGGCGCCATGCTGATGCCGGGCTTTATCGACATCCACTCCCACGGTGCCGGCGGTTGCGACACCTGCGATTGCAAGGTAGAGAGCATTCGCACCATCGCTGACTGCAAGATGAAGGAAGGCGTGACCACCTGGCTGCCCACCACTCTGACCCTGGGCACCAACACCCTGGCCGATGTCTGCCGCGTGGTGAAAGAATATGCAGCCAATCCGAACGGCTCGAAGACCCCCGGCGTGCACCTCGAAGGGCCCTACATCAACCCCAAACAGTGCGGCGCCCAGAACCCCGCCTTCGTGCGTCCCGCCGACTTTGAAGAGGTTAGCATGCTCAACGACATCTACCCCGTGCTTTACATCTCGATGGCACCCGAAATGCCCGGAGCCGTTGACTTCATCGCCAAAGCCAGCGCCATCGGCATCACCTGCTCGGCCGGTCACTCCGCCGCCAGCTATGCCGACTTCAAGAAAGCCAAGGCTGCCGGCCTGAAGCACCTCACCCACTTCTGCAACCAGATGAGCCCCCAGCACCACCGCGAAATCGGCCTTGTGGGTTCCGGCATGCTTGATAAAGACATCAAGATTGAAATCATCTGCGACAAGATTCACCTGTGCGAAGACATGCTTAACCTGACCTTCACCAACAAGGACATCTCGCAGATGATTATGATTACCGACTCTCTCGCCTGCTCCTGGATGCCCGATGGCCCCGGCCAGCTGGGTGGCCTGCCCATCATTGTGAAGGGCGGCGTGGCTCGCCTGGAGAGCGGCAACCTGGCCGGCTCCACCCTGCGTTTTGCCAAGGGGCTGAAGAATGTGCAGGAAATCACCGGCAAACCCCTCAGCGAGCTGGTGAAGGCCACCTCGTGGAACGCCGCCCAGTCTCTCGGCCTGTATGACTTGGGCAAGGTCGCTCCGGGTTACACCGCTGACCTGGTACTGCTCGATTCCGAGTACGACACCGTGATGACCATCATCGACGGCGAGGTTCGCTACACAGCCTAAACCGCCAAAATCCCCCGGCTGCCGGGCAGCCGGGGGATTTACCCGCATCTCGTAAATTACCGCCCACTCACTGCTGCCATGCTCATCTCCCCCTTAGCTGCCAGATTATGCGCTGCCCGAGGAATTTCCCCCGCCACTCTGCGAGGCTCCGGCCCCCGGGGGCGAATCATGGCGGCGGATGTACTCTCAGCCGGCACTGCCCCACAACGCCGAGGCGGCACCACCCTGGCAGATGCCGCTATCCCCCCCACGCGGGGGCAAAAAGACGGCTATTACATTTATGACGATGAGGTGGACATGAGCGCGCTGGTAGCCATCAGCATGCCCATAGCCGTGCAGTGTGAAAAACTGCTTGAAAACCGCTACTCTCTCTTCGATTACATCATCCGCGCAGTTGTAAAGGCCTGCGCCACCTGCCCCTCATGGCAGGAACTTTCGGGCAAAATTGACGTTATGCTCTTTGAACACAAGGGCAGCCAGGTCACAGCCATTGAAGACGCCGGCAACAAGAGCATTTACCGCCTGGCCAAAGAAACCGCCAACCCACAGCCCGTACCGAACAACTTTGCCCCTCATATCGTGGTGTGCGACGCTCACACCACCCGAGAACAGGTTGCAAACCATCTCATCAACGGCAAGCGACCGGGCTTTGCCATGCTTGCCCGCGGCAGCCGCGAAAAAGACGGCATACGAGCCGGCGGAGACGAGAAATACAAAAACACCCTCGCCTACACATTTTACGCCGCCTCAACCCTACCTGAACAGGAGGCCAACCGTATAGCAGCCACCCTTCGTGCCCTGCTTTACAACCCGGTGCGGCTGCTTTTACTCTCTTAACAAAACCGCTTTTTTACCGAAAGTCGGCAAAAACAGCGGAATCTCATTGACTTCGCCTGCCGATTGCGGCATAATATACACATCAACAAACGCACATAAACTTACACCCATGTCCTTCAATATCCAGAACGTAGAAATCGGCGGCAAGGCTCCCTTCTATCTGCTCGGGCCCTGCTCTCTCGAGAATGAAGAATTTGCCTGGCAGATGGCTCGCAGCATCAAAGAAATCTGCACCCGCCTGGGCGTACCGTTTATCTTCAAAGCCTCGTACGATAAAGCCAACCGCACCAACGTGAAGAGCTTCCGCGGTCTGGGTATCGTTGAAGGCTGCCGCATTCTTTCCGAAATCGGCAAAGAACTGCAAATCCCCGTGGTAACGGACGTACACACGGAAGAACAGGCCGAGTACGCTGCTCAGTATGTTGACCTGCTGCAGATTCCCGCTTTCCTGTGCCGCCAAAGCGACCTGCTCGAAGCCTGCGCCAAGACCGGCCGCCCCGTCAACATCAAGAAAGGCCAGTTCCTTGCCCCCTGGGACTGCAAGAACATCTGCGAGAAGATGCAGGCCTTCGGTTGCGACCAATACATGCTCTGCGAGCGCGGAACCAGCTTCGGCTACAACAACCTGGTGGTAGATATGCGCGGCCTGTATTGGATGCGCCAGTTCGGCTGCCCCGTTGTATTCGACGCCACGCACTCTGTACAGCGCCCGGGCGGTCTGGGCGGCTCGACCGGCGGCGATCGCGACCTAGCTCCGGTACTGGCCAATGCTGCCATGGCGGTCGGCATTGACGGCGTGTTCATGGAGGTACACAGCGACCCCGACAACGCCATGTCTGACGGCCCCAATCAGGTGCGACTGGACGACCTTGAGCGCATACTCACCAACATGCAGCTCGTACGCGGAGCATACGACCGGATGTCCTGATGAAGCACCACTTGCTCACCCTTTGCGCACTGGCAGCCCTTGCCCCCGCAGCTGTGGGGCAAGAGCTGCAGGATACTGTCAGCCAACATGAGTTCCCGGGGCTGCAACTGCTGCCGGCCGGCAGCAAAATCAGCGGAATTTCCCTGACACGCTACGAGCAGCACCGCGTCTCAGCGCTTCTCATATCCAAGCTTATGGAGATAGCGACTCGTTCTGAGGTGTACTTCACCGGTATACGAGCGAATCTCTATGCTGCAAACGGTGAGACAACCACCATCACCTGCCCCGAGGCAGAGTACAGCTTCCGCACTTCCGTAGTTCAATCAGAGGAAATAACCGAGGTAGACAGCGAGCGATTCTCGGCAAGTGGCAAGGGGGTCATTTTCAGCACAGCCAACAACAAGGGTTTCCTCAAAGGGGCGGTGCGAACCACTGTTAAGAATTCAGCCTTCAACAAAGAGACCAGCGAAAAATGAAGCCGCTGCCAGCCGTTCTTTTTCTGCTCAGTGCCATGCTGAGCGCCGGAGCCGACAGACTGTCGGAAATTCAACAGGCCATAACAGAGCAAGAGTCCACACTGAACCAACTTCAATCCGCACGGAAAGCGGCGGATGAGGATCTCATTGCGCTTGTAGGCGAACTGCCCCCTCCTCCGACCGAAAGAGATGAAAGCATGCCGGAGCGTAACGGTAACGAAACAGTTGCCGTGGCAGACAGCGGCATGATGTTCGATGCGAACAACTACCGGGTGGTCTATATACACAACGTACGTGTAGCCGACCCGCGCATGGAACTTCGTTGCGCCGACCGCCTGTTCATACATTTCCCTAAAAAAACCGCCGACTCCGGCAAGAGCGCAGCCAAAAACACGGCAACAACAGGTCTCAACAAAGATAAACCTGCACGACCGGAACAGCAAAAGCAACAACCGGCAGCCACGACTGAAGCCCCCCCTGCCACAGCGACAGCACCTACTCCGCCGTCAGTCATCCGGGTTAATACCACCACAACCATGGTGAATGCGGTCAGCAACCTCATTTACCTGGAAGGCACAGCCGAAGCCGGAAACACCGTGACCCTGAGTCGAGAGCAGGATGAGCTGAAACTCACTTCGACAGCGGAACAGGCCGCTGCCCTGCTGGCTGCCCCTAATGGTAACCTGCTTATCAAATCAGGCCAAATTGACCTGAAATGGACTGACAGTCGCGGCAAGCCCTGCACCCTGCACAATGAACAAGGTACTGCTTTCTACCAGTCCGACACTCAGGAACTGCATTTCCTCGGCCACACGGAGGCACATACCGCCGAAGGCAGCATACGCAGCGAAAAACTGCTCACCCTCAAACTGATAGTAAAAGAAAGCGGTAAAACCAGCAGCTTCATGCCCCGGTTCACCGATATTCGCATTGAGGGTGTGGAATCAGCAACAGCGGAAGGGCAGGTTCACCTTACCCGCCCCGCAACTGATAGTGCACCGGCCTCGACCGTAAGCGGCGAGCACCTGACCTACAACAGCAAAACAGGTACCGTTACCGTCAGCGGCCCCCAGACCACCCTTACCTACGGCGAGCAGAAACTCAGTACCGATGGCTCTCTGCACTTGGCTGAAAATGGCGATATTACCCTGCGGGGAGATACCATTAACGGCGTGTACCAGCGCCCGGCCGGAGAAAAGGGAGCGCCCCCGATTGCAGGTACATTCAGCACCTCCGGCAACATCACCTTCACGGCTGCCACGCACACCATCTCCATGCCCAACGGCATTAAGGCGCAAGATTCGCTCAGCCACATTACCGCTCTCGGGCAGGTGGATATCGTCTTGCAGCCGGATCCGCAGGCCAAAGCGCCCGAGCGCAGCAAAACCGGCATGCTGAACCTGGCCATCGCGCAGCACAAGGATATAGCAGCCATACGCGCCACAGGCGGGGTTGACCTGCAGTACCGCGACAACACGCAGGAGGAAGGGCTCACCATCGTGGCAGATGACGCTGACCTGAACTTCCTGACTGCTGAAGCAACCTTCACCGCAGCAGCAGGCAAAACCAACAATCTGAAATACAACGGCTACCACATTTCCGCAATATCAGACGCCGCCATCTCGACCCTGTACCTGGCTCCGAACGGCGACCTGACCCTGACCGGTGACAAGGTAGCAGCCACCCTGCCCGACAAAGACAAAACCACACAGGTTAACTGCACCGAAAGCCTGACACTGGCACGCGAAAGCGGCGTGCTGACCCTGGGGCCGAAATCGAAAGTTCACGCCGCTGAAGGCATACTGACGGCGAAGGGCAAACTGCACCTGCAACTCTACCCCGGCCCGGCCGAAAAGAACCGCCCGGCCATGAAGCGCTACCCGCACCTCGTGTTCAACTATGCCGGTCTGAAACAGGCTGACACTGAGAACGGCGGCACTCTGCAGGCCAAGCAAGGCTCCATGCAGTGCAGCGGGCCCATACATGTGGAAATGTTGCCGGAAAATAAAACGGATAAACCCATGGGGGCCATCCGCAGGGCAACCGCTCGTGGCAATGTGGCCCTGGCCGGAAAAGACAACAAGGGACGCCTGATGCGCGCAACGGGTGACCTGCTCACCATTGATGGCAAGACCGGTACCAAGGTACTCTCCGGCGACCGTGTAACCCTGCAGGATGTCAACAACACCCACATAGCCTCCGGCGGCGGTGCCAAAGTAGTGCTTGACAGCCGGAATAACGTTCGAATCAGTGGAGCCAAACAGAGCACCACGGCCACCAAACTCAACGAGCAGATTGATAAAAATCAAGACAAAAAATAAAGACTTCTATGGACAGCGAGATTCTATTAAAAGCTAACGGTCTGTGCAAATCCTACAATGAGCGCATGGTCGCCAACCATGTGAGCCTGGAGGTGCGGGCCGGCGAAATCGTTGGCCTGCTGGGGCCGAACGGTGCCGGCAAGACCACCTCGTTCTACATGGTTGCCGGCTTGGTGCGCCCCGATGAAGGCAGCGTGATGTTTGCCGGGCAAGATGTCTCCGGCCTGCCCATGCACATGCGTGCCCGCCTGGGCATGGGTTACCTGCCGCAGGAAGAATCCATCTTCCGCAAGCTCTCCGTCATCGAAAACCTGATGGCCATTCTTGAGACTCGTAAAGACCTTACGTCCAAGCAGCAGAAAGCAAAGGCCGATGAACTGCTCGAGCGTTTCAACATCACCAAGCTGCGCAACAGCCAGGCTATTCAGCTCTCCGGTGGTGAAAAACGCCGCCTGACCATCGCCCGAGCTCTGGCGAGCAATCCCACCCTGCTCATGCTTGACGAACCCTTCGCCGGTGTGGACCCCATCGCCGTGCAGGATATTCAGCACATCGTGGCCTCCCTCCGCGAGACGGACGGTCTCTCCATCCTCATCACCGACCACAACGTCCGTGAAACCCTCGGCATCGTTGACCGCGGCTACATCCTCTTCGAAGGCAAGGTTATCAAGCAAGGTTCTGCTGAAGAAATCGCCAAAGACCCCAAAACCCGAAAAATCTACCTCGGCGAACACTTCAAGATGTAACTCCATCAGCCCGCCCAAGACGATTTTCCCGGCAGTGCGTACCTCTTGCGCACTGCTTTTTTTAGCCAAATAGCCCCAAATCTTCCCGAAAATACATTTTAGAATCATTTTAAACTTGATTTTTCAGAAAAAGCGTGCTATATTACGGAAAGCCGCCGGAAGAAGGCGGGAAACATACACGACAACACACGAAGATGAAAGATCTGAAAGGCACAAAGACGGAGGCCAACCTGGCGGCAGCCTTTGCCGGAGAGTCACAGGCCCACACGAAGTATCTGTACTATGCATCCCGCGCGAAAAAGGATGGTTATGTGCAGATTGCCAAGATTTTCGAAGAAACGGCCCACAACGAGAAAGAGCACGCCAAGCTGTGGTTCAAGTACCTGCACGGCGGCATGCCCGACACCATGGCCAACCTGGCCGATGCAGCTGCCGGCGAAAACTATGAGTGGACCGACATGTACAAGAAGTTCGCGGCCGAGGCTCGCGAGGAAGGCTTCGACGAAATCGCCGAAAAGATGGAGGGCGTAGCCGTCATCGAGAGCCAGCACGAGGAGCGCTATCGCAAGCTACTGGCCAACATTGAAGAAGGTATCGTATTCTCCCGCGAGGGTGACACCATCTGGCAGTGCGCCAACTGCGGTCACATCTGCATTGGCAAGAAAGCCCCCGAGGTGTGCCCTGTGTGTGACCACCCGCAGGCTCACTTTGCCATTCTGGCACAGAATTACTAATCCCCCCCCCTCCCATTCAACACGGCGCACAGGTTAGCCCCTGTGCGCTTTTACCATACACCACGCACATGTTCTGGAAAGCAAACAAGGGAGCAGCCATTGTGCTGCTGATAGGTATGCTTGCGGCGTTTGCCGCCTACTTCATCATCGGCAGCGGGTCACAGGGCGATATAGACCTGGCGAAAAAAGTGCTCTCCACAGCCATTTGCGTGGTGTTATTTACAGCGGCGCTTCTGTCGTTCATCCAAGCGAAAACCGGTCCCTCTCTGGAGATTGTGGAAGAACTGACCGAGCAGCACTTCGAACAGATGGCCGCCCTCGAAGCGCAATACTACGGAGCAGACTGCATCACCCCACCGGCGGAGGCCTACCGCTGGTACAAGCGCTACCCTGCCACCACCATAGCCGCCGCCATCGGTGGGCAGGTTGTGGCCTTTGTCAACCTGTTTCCCGTTAAAGAAAGCATCTATACTGCCCTGCGCGAGGGTAAGTTCAATGACCATACCCTCACCCTCGATGGTCTGGCCGACCCCTTTGACGGCTCAGATGAGCCCCTGCACATGTTCCTGTGCTGCGTGCTCACCGAGCCGGCCTACCGCCGCCTGGGACTCACACGCCACCTGCTCGCCCTGGCTGTGGAGCAATACGAACCGGTACAGCAGCGCTGCCGCCGTATCATCACCGACAACGTAACTCCCGCCGGGGCCGAGTTCTCCCGCCGCTACGGCTTTGAGCAGGTACAGCTCAGCGGGCACGATTCGCTCATCTTTGAGCAGGACTACGCCGACTTCGTCGCGCACGTGTCCGGCACACAGCAGGCCGAACCGACAGAGCGCTAAACGGCAAACATCAGCCGGATTTTCCCGCTGACCGCCTGCACCGACAAACAGCGTCTCAACCGGGTCAACTCAGCGCTCAATGCCGCATCATGAGCTGCGGGCGAGTGTTCCCACTCGCGGTAAATGTGCTCCAGGTCAGCGAAGCGTTCATCCCCGAACACCTGCCAGATATTCACGTGAAAATCCATGTCGGACTTGTGCCGCAAGTCGTAAAGCCAGGCCAGGTCACATGCTGTCCCCTCATCCGGCAGTTCCACTCCCAGCTTGCGACACAAGCGTGACATGGCGCACTCGAACTCGCTGTAAGCTATGGCGCCGGTGCCACCCCCCATCCAGGGGGCAAGCTCCAACAGGGCGGCATCCACTTCGCCACCGAGATTCGCAGCCAGGCACTCCTCTGCCCAGCGCAGACACCAAACGGAATCCCCCGTAACACGGAAAGCGAAAAAGCGCTCTGCCCCCTCACGCAGCAAGAGCCTGTCGAGAGATGGAGTATCGTCTGTGCGCAGCAGTTGCACCACATCATACGCATGAGGCACGCGACCGCTGCAAGCGGCACGCTCGGCGTGGGTCAGAGCGGTGTTACCGACAGCATCCTGAGCGTTCACATCCGCCCCGGCCAACAGAAGCGCCGGCACCAGATAAGCTGCCCCGTAATGCGCGGCTGAAATCAGCGGTGACCACCCATCCTTATCCGGCGCATTCGCATCGGCCCCGGCAGCCAGCAGCATCTGCATGGCAAACAGTGAAGCAGCAGCGTGAGATTCCCCGGCTTGGGAAATAACGAGCCAATGAAACGGGGTCACGCCCTCGTGTTCCCTGGTATTCGGATCAGCGCCGGCGACTAACAGCATGCGTATCATTTCCAGGGACTCCTCAGGCGCGTCTTCGTCAAAAGCAAGCACCGCACGATGGAGCAAGGAATTACAAGCATCATCATCACGAGCATGTACCTCGCGGCCACCACGCAGCAAGCTCAGCTGCAACAGCACCCTCAGCTGCTCCACATCGTGTTCCTCGATTGCCTCGAACATCATATCAAACACCTTCTTTTCATTCATACCCTTGCGTGCAATAATCCCGGGCCATATATGTTTCTCCATTCCACGCACAGCAACAGCACAGGGTAAATCAGCTTTGTCACGGGCCGTATTCTTACAGATATACACAGGCAAGTCAAGAACAAAACATTGACACTTCGGCACTTCTCTGCTAGGCTGGTGGCATGAACTCACTCACCCCTGAACAACAGGCCCGCGTGACCGCCACCCTGCGCCCGCAGGAAGAACTGCTGTGGGTCGGCAAGCCGATTGCAACAGCCCCCACCGCGCAGAAGCCCACCGGATTACTGGCCGGATTGCGCGCCATTTTCTGCGCTAAGCCCCGGCAAACAGCAACGGACGCCCCTCTCTACCTGCTCACGGCCAAACGTGCTGTTGTATTGCCGGTCAACGGTGAAGCGCTGGAGTGGCCGCTCATGCTCGGCATGATTCAGAAATACGAGGAGCAACCCGACGGCAGCGGCGATGTCATTTTCGACCATGACTACGATGAGCGCACCGAAACCCGCACCCCGCGCGGATTCCTGCGCGTGGCAGAGGCCGACCGTGTGCGTATGCTCGTCAGCTCTGCGGCAGACGCCGCCTACAACGCCTCTCCCTGGTCGGTTTGATAGCACGCCCGCACCAGCCGGCCATCAGAGCGACAGGTTATTTTGCACATTTTATTTTAACAATTTGTCATCAACAGCTAACACCATTCATAACAATAGCAGAAACAGATGACAGAAATACAGGTAGAGCCGGGCGGTCGATTGCGCTATAATGAATGGTAGAATAAAGAACCATGAAAACCGCGCAACTGCTCCTCGCCGTCCTGCTGACCTGTACCCCCGTACAGGCAGCGGTGGGTTCTGCCCCGGCGCCGGCGCTGGCGCAGCCCCCCTTCTTTCGCGGGGATGGGTACCCGGCGTGGTCTCAAATGACACCGGCAAACGCGGTGGCAGCCACCCAAGCTGCCATCATGGAATCCGAGCAGCGACTGGCCGCCATTGCTGCCCTGCGCCCCGCAGAATACACCTTTGAAAACACCTTTCTGGCCTGTTACAAGGCAGATGAAAACCTGCGCCAGGTACAGGGCTATCTGTACCACCTGAGCAATGTGGTGGCAAGCCCCGCGTGGCAGCAGGCGCTGGGGCGCATGCACAGTATAGTTGCCATGCACAAGAGCAGCAGCCATGCGGCAGAGCAGGTATGGGCTACCCTTCAGGCCGCAGCGCAGGCTCCCTTCATGCAGCAGCTGAGCGCAGAGCAGCGACTTTTCGTGCAGCGCATGCTCACCGATTTACGCCACCGCGGCCTGGAGCTACCACGCGAAAAACGCGCTGAATTGGCTGCTATCGAGCTGGAACTCAGGCAACTGGGTTCCCAATTCAGCAGCAACACCCAAGCAGCGAGCAAACGCTGGCAACTCGTTATCACAGACCGATGGGCACTGCAGGGCATGCCGGAGCCCTGGCTGAAACAGGCTGCCGCTGCGGCCCAGGCACAGGGGCTCGGAACCGAGCGCCAACCGGCCTGGCTCATCACCCCGGCCACGGCCGGTGACGTTGTGCGCTGCTGCGGGGTGGAGGAAACCCGCCACCGCTGCTGGCTCGGCGCCACCTCTGCCGGCACCGCACTGAGCGGGGCTGACAACGAGCCCATCATCGCCCGCACCATGGAGCTGCGGCACCAACTGGCCACCCTGCTGGGTTACCGCCACTATGCTGACATGATGGCAGCTGACCGCATGATGGGCAATGCCGAGCGAGCCCTGGCCTTTGTCGATGACCTGCTGACGCGCAGCAAACCCGCATGGGATGCCTATGTGGCCGAAAAGCTCAAGCGCCACTCCCGCCTGCACGGCAGCAAACTGACCGCCATTCCCCCGTGGAATGAAACCTATGTTGACGCCATGTTGCCACCGCGGCAACATGGCTCCCACGCAGCAGCCATCACCCCCTACCTACCCGCCGAGCATGTCATCAGCGAGCTCATGAAACTGTGGGGCGATATCCTCGGACTGCACTTCGAAAAACTGCCGACCGCATGCCTGAAACCGGGCGTACCCTGCCCCGCCGACACGGTAGAAACCTGGCACCCGAGCGTACAATGCTTCGCTGTGTATGATACCGCGACCCATCGCCACCTCGGCAGTTTTTACACCGATTTATACCCACGCCCCGGCAAACGCAGCCAAGCCTGGAGCATGCCCCTGCAATTCGGGGAGGGAGACGCCCCCCACCTGGTAGCCCTTATGGCGAACCTGAGCCCGCCCCCCGCCGATGCAGACCGCCCACACCTGCTCACCCATGCTGATCTGTACCTGCTGGCCCACGAGTTCGGGCACGTACTGCACCTCTTGTTAGCCCACCCGGAGCTTCGGGCCCAGGGAGCCATGGGAGCCGAGCGCGATTTTCTGGAGTTCCCCAGCCACCTGGTGGAAAGCTGGGTCTGGGAGCCTGCTGCACTCGCCCGGCTTACCCGCCACTATGCCACGGGTGAGCCCCTGCCGCACCACCTGGCCGAACTACTGGCAGCCGACCGCCGCCACAGCCTCATCGCCCCGCACATGCAGCTGCTGTGCGCCGCTAAACTTGACCTGGAACTCAACATGCACTGGCAGGAAAAGTTCCGGGGGCGCTCGCTTGATGTCGCTGCCGCTGAACTTCTGGCTCCGTGGCAAATGCCCTACACCCAGCCCACCCCCTGCGCCATGCGCACCATGCTGCACTGCATGTCTGAGGGGTACGCCGCCGCCCTCTACACCTACAAATGGTGCGAGGTCATGGCAGCGGATGTTCACGCGCGTTTTCAACGCGATGGCATACTCAATCCCGCCACCGGGGCTGCACTTCGCCACGCCATATTCGACAAGGGCGGCAGCCGACCGGCTGCCGCCATGTTCCGCGACTTCATGGGGCGCGCCCCGCAGCCCGATGCACTGATGAAACGATACCAACCGACCAATTTATGATGAAACTCCACCACATTGCCCTCAGTACCCTGGCAGCCCTGCTGCCCCTGCTCCCCGCACAGGAACAGGCCGCACCCCCGGCAGCACAGCTCAGCGCACAGGCTCACCCCTTCCACCGTACCGACCTGTACCCCGCCTGGTCGCGCATGACCCCGCAGCAGGCCCTTACCGACCTGCGAGCCGCTATCGCTCAGGCCAATGACCGGCTCGCTGCTATCTCCGCTGTCACCCCCGAAACCGCCACCTTCGAGAACACCATACTCGCCTGGTACGAGGCCGGTGAAAACCTCAAGCAAACCATGAACTATGCGTACCATCTGTACATCGTTCTGGGGAAAAAGGACATGCAGCACATGATGGATACCCTCATGCAGGAATCCACCAACCACAGCGCAGAGGGCCTGCACGCCCCCCGCATTGCACAGGTGCTGCAACAGGCAGGTAACGCCCCTTGGGTGCAGCAGCTCAGCCCTGAAAAGCAGCGTTTCGTACAACAAACCCTCCGCCAACTGCGCGACAGCGGGCTTACCCTTACCCCCGAGCAACAAGTGCGCAAAGCACAGATTGAACAGGAAATTTCGCGTCTCGGATTCCGGTTCAGTCAATATGTCAAAATGAGCCCGCAGGTCTGGGAACTCATCATCACCGACCCCGCCGAGCTGGACGGCATGCCCGAACGGTGGATGCAGAACGCCGCTGCCGCCGCACGTCATCGAGGGGTGGCCACAGACGAGCAACCGGCATGGCTCATCAACCTCACCAACTCCCCGGCCAGTGCCGTACTGCGCTACTGCAACGTGGCAGAAACCCGCCGCAAGTGCTGGCGGGGCACCACAAGTGCCGGCACCGCCCGCACACTCGACACCGAGCCCCTCATCCACCGCATTCTGGAGCTGCGCCACGAACTGGCCACCTTGCTCGGCTACGATAACTTTGCCGACAAAGAAGCCGCCCACCGCATGATGGGGACAGGCCAACGCGCGCTTGCCTTCGTGGACGACATGCTGGCCAAAACCAAACCGGCATGGGATGCCTACATCGCCGCCGAACTGCGGCGCTACTCGAAGGCCAGCGGCAAGCAACTCACCGCCGTTGCCCCATGGGATACCGCCTACCTCGACCATCACCTGCCCCCAGCCCGCAACAAGTTCAATGTAAAAACCATTACCCCCTACCTGCAGACAGATAACGTCGTCAACGGACTCTTGAACATGTGGGCAGGAATACTGAGCCTGCGTTTTGAAGAGCTGCCCACCGTCTGCCTGAACCCCGGCGAGCCTTGCCCGGATGGCAAAATCGAAGTCTGGTACCCGGGTGTACGCTGTTTTGCCGTGAAAGATGCCGCCACCGGCACACACGTCGGCAGTTTCTACCTGGACCTCTACACACGCCCCGGCAAACGCGGCCAGGCCTGGTGCCTGCCCCTGCGTGACGGCAATCCCGCGCCCGATGGCGGAGTGGGTGAGCCGCACCTCGCCGCCCTCATGGCCAACATCGCCCCGCCCATGCCCGGCAAACCGCAACTGCTCAGCCACAGCGAGCTTTACATGCTGCACCACGAGTTCGGGCACATGATGCACATGATGCTCGGTCACGGCGAAATCCGCCCCCACTGTACCGCCGAGGTTGAGCGCGACTTCGTGGAGATGCCCAGCCACCTGCAGGAAAGCTGGATATGGGAACCCGCCGCTCTCGCCACCTTCGCTCGTCACTACCAAACCGGCGAGCCCATGCCCGCCGAGCTTATGGCACAACTGACAGCCAGCCGCGGTTCGAATCCCATCGAAATGCACATGCGCATGTTACTGTGCAGTAAACTCGACCTGGAGATGCACATAAACTACGAAAAATACAAGGGGCGCCCCATCGATGAAGTGGCAAGCGAAATTCTCGCCCCCTGGCTTTTCCCCTACACGGAGCAACCGCCCACCGAATTGCGCACCCTTACCTACACCATGGCAGAAGGCTACGCCGCCTGCCTGTACACCTACAAATGGTGCGAAATGCTCGCTGCAGATGCCATGAGCCGCTTCAAAAAAGAAGGCGTGCTTAACCCGGCCACCGGTGCAGACTATCGCCGCAGCATACTCGAGCGCGGCAGCAGTGTGCCCGCCATGCAGCAGATTCGGGACTTCCTGGGCCGTGACCCGCAGCCGGACGCCCTGCTGGAGCTCTACCGTCCCCGTTGATAATCGACTGAAGCCATGAAACGCTTTCTGCTCAGTGTCCTGTCAGTCCTGCTACTCTTCTGCCTGATAGCCGGCAGCGGCTACAGTTGGCTGATGCAACGGGAAGCCCACCACAACTGGGAGGTCGGCCCGGGGCAATGGTTCGGCCCCGCCCCGGCTGACCTGACCCAGCGCTGGCACCCTTTTGACTATGAGAGGGATATTCCGCCCCTGCTCTACTTCACGTTCAGCGCCACCCCGGAACAACTGGCAACCTACTGCCGCAATATGGGGCTGACTTCCACCGAAACAGTTCCGGTCGTCATGCAGAACTGCCTGGAACACGAGCTGAAGGGCGCCACCCTGCAAACCCTTTATACACGCCCCGAACCGCTGGTCGTCGATACCAATGCCGACTACGCCCGGGGCTGCAGCCCCCTGCTGGCCCAACTGAGCGATAACCGCTGCTGCCTGTACTGGAATTCTTACAGCAGTCTTCCCCCATGCCCGAAAACCCCACCCCTATACCCCGCAGCCGATACGCAGCACCATGGGTGGTACCACAGTAGTATAGCCATTTTTTTCACCCTACTGCTGTTACCCCTTCTGTTGACAGCTATCCCCTACCTGCTCTGCGCTGTGCCGAAATGGGTGAAAGCCACCACGGCTCTGTTGCTGCCACCGCTTACCTGCCTGCTGTGGCTCTACATCGCGCCCATGCCGATATATGACATTTTTATTGCTGAACTCGCTATCGTTTTAAACCTTCCCGGTGCCATCGCCATCTTCTTAGGTACTATCCTGAATAAAAAAAGATAAACAGAATACCACAAAGTGCTGCCACCTTACGTCTGCACCCGCAGATAGCAACACCAATCACTGAAAGAATATCAGGGAAAATATATGGAATCGGCTTGACAATTAAAGCGCTTGGAAGTATCTTTTCATGGTAGACTAACCTTCACAACGAAATACAGAATTCTCACATCATGGCTCAGCTGGCATCTAATCTGGTTCAGGAACCATTCGGGGAGGTCAACGCCTGGGTTCACCCCGACGGAACAATCGAAGTAAAAGCCACGGTACTCATGAAGCCGGTCGTTGAACACGCCCGGACGGGCTTGGCTATTGATGCCTCGGCCTCTATGGCTGAAATGTTCGGTTGCGGGAAGCAAGTTATCAGCAACATTTTCGGCGAACTCTGCGCCCAGCCCAATTATGTGGAGCCGGTTGCCCGCAAAATGACAGCTTATCTGGCAGAGTTCGACAGCACCGGAGAAACGACGGTTATCTACTATTCACTCGGCCGGCAGAACATGCAAACCGA
Source organism: Akkermansia sp. (assembly GCA_017477935.1). Lineage (GTDB taxonomy): Bacteria > Verrucomicrobiota > Verrucomicrobiia > Verrucomicrobiales > Akkermansiaceae > Akkermansia. The sequence goes on from JAFVIC010000003.1 coordinate 133,688, forward strand.
GGGAAAAGCCGGCTCAGATATTCACTTTATCGGAAATCTGGATGCCGGGAGAAGCCAAACGCAGAAGTTTGAAATGCCCCCCAACACCGGAGCCGGCACCTGCCTGACCCCGGCCATCAAATATTTTCTCAACAGCATTGACCCGCGTTCTTGGTTTATCGGCCTGTTTATCACCGACGGCATGATAGATGACGCGGATGAGGTAAAAGCCCTCAGCAAGCAGATTTGTGAAGAAATGGCAGAAGGCAAGCGCGGCTACACCAAATTTGTCATTATCGGGCTGGGCCGAGAGTTCCACACACCGGATTCTGCGGCAGCCAGACTGCTCGAAGAACTCGATGACCTGGACAACGACCCCACATACGGGGTTCCGGGTCAGGACCTCTGGGATCACAAGCTGGCTTTCAACATGAAGAGCATGGAGGAGATTTTCGCCGAGGTGGTTTCAAGCAATATCGTGCTGTGCCGAGGTGCCGAAGTAACTGACAGTAACGGGCTCCCCGTCACCCCGAAAGATAGCAAATCGTACGAGAAAGCCCTGCCGGCACTGCTACACTTCACCATGAGTCCCGGCTCGACAGCGTTCACCTTAGCTCTGCCCAACGGTAACCGAGCCACACAAGACATATCCCCCCTCCTCTGACTTCTCTCCGTCGAACACCTCAATACCTACTTCCCATCATGGATTTTGACGCAAACGCAGAAAGACTTAAATATGTAGCCATGGACCGCGATGACCTCGTACTGGAGGTCATCGACTGCGGCGAACGATTGGACGGCTTGTTACAGACCAACAACCTGGAATGCAAGTACTATCACGAAGAAGACTATTCTTCGGATTACCGCTACTGGAACAAATCACGGCTCATTGAGCGTTTGCTGCTCATCAATAAGGAAATAGCAGAACTGCGAGCCAAGGAACCTCCGCCGCCTCCCCCCATCCAACCCGAGGTGTATGAAGCCCGAATTGAAGAATTGACCCATCAGCTCGAAGAAAAGACGGAGAACATCAATACCCTGCAAGCAGAACTGGCGGAAAAACAAACAACGGCCGAAACCGCTGCAGCTGCCCTCGCCTCGGCTCAGGCAGAAGCCCGGCAGACCGCCGCAGACCTCGCTACAGCTCAGACAACTATCACTGAGCTCAACTCCCAACTCGACTCTGCAAAACAGGCTGAAGCCACGGCCCAGGCTGAAATCGAAACCCTCAGACAGCAATTGACCGAGGCCCGGAACCAACCCATCGACACCGCCGCCGTTGACCGCCTGACGGCCGAACTCGCGGATGTACGCAATAAGTTGCGCACCTGCATTAAGACCCAGCAGGAAACCATGAAGAGCAATAACCGCCTCAAACAGCAGCTCGCCGCTATCACCGCTGAACGAGACAGGCTCGTACCGGCCGGCGGCTCCCCCAAGCCGGTCCAACAACCCGTTAAGCCGGTGCAACATCAACCTCAGCCCAAACCGGGCAACGTATTCGAGCTGCCGGCCTTCTTTTCTTAAAATTTCAAATTACAACCCATTCACCATTCATGGAACTTCAAGCAAACATCAAAAACGAACTGATAGACTGGTACTGGAATCTCGGCAGTACCCGCAAGGGCACATACGCGCTCTCGCGTGGCGGCTGGCTGGATAACGCCCTGCGAATCAGTTCCGAAATCCTCTCCGTCAGCAAAGCCCGGACACTCTACAACAAACCCACCATCGCCCTGTGGGGGCCCTCGCAGAGTGGTAAATCCACCCTGCTGGCCAAATTCATCGATGCCGGAGCCACGCCTGACGGCCAGGGCAGCGCCCTGAGCTGGGATAATACACCGGCGCGCTTCAGCGGCGACAACAAGGGCGGTACGGTTGCCGTGCTCAACCCCTACTCCCATGGTGCGGACGCCTCCGGCTGCGTGACTCGGTTCCACCTCACCGACAAAGTGAAGTACCCCGAATATCCCGTTGAGGTACATTTTGCCGGCGACTACGATATTCTGCTGTCACTGGCCGTTGGTTACCTGAGCGAAACGGTAGCCGTAACACCAAGTGGCGAAGAGAGACACCTTCGCCCTGATGACCTGAGAGAAATTGCCGCCAAGGCCACGGTCAAAGGAGCTGCTGACAAGGAAGCCTACATCCTGCTCACCGAGGTTCTGGATGTGGTGGATGTCCTTATCGACATGGACTTGCCGCGCTATGTCAACCTGCGCAAAGAATGGCTGAACCGCCGCAGCAACCTGCTCAACAACGATGCCCTCATATCAAGCACGGAAAACGTCATCAAGTTTGCCTGCGACTTGCTGTGGGACGACTGGAAAAACATGAACGACCTCTACCTGCGACTGCGCAGCAAGCTTGCTCAGCTGGGTCAGCAGAAGATATACTGCGGTATAGAGATTGGTGCGCTCATGCTCAACATAGCCTCAGCTGTGTACTACAACGAATCCGACTACGTACGCAATCTGGTGAATGCCTGCAGCCTGAAAGACCTGGGCAATGGCGATGTTGCCATCGTGAAAGGGGGCGGTAGCCCGCTTTTCGCCAATGACGTAGACTTTGCGCTGGGCCAGGGGCTGGTATCCCTCATTAAAGTGCCACTCCGCAGCGATGTCATCAAAGATTCGCACCCGTCGGTATACGAACTGCTGCAGCAGGCCGACCTGGTAGACTTCCCGGGCGTAGCCAATGAGCACAAGAATGCTGACCGACTGACCAACGACAAGCTTTCCTTTGACTACAGGAATGAACACGGGGTTCGCCCCCTGCTTTCACTCACCCAGGTGATGAAGCGCGGCAAGACCGCCTCCATTGTCATCAGCAGCGCTCGCAATCTGAATATCGATGCCTTCTCGCTGCTGGTGCGCATGCCGGCCGGCCCGCTCTACCCGGCGAACCCTGTTCAACTCATGAACGGTATTCGCCAGTGGTTCAAGTCTATGGGCAAGGCCTACAACCCGCTTAGCCGCGATGGTGAAATGCAGATTAACCTCATCCTCACCTTCTCGGCCTCCCTGCTCAATGTGGTGAATGCCAGCGGCACAGGGGTAAGCGGCCTGAGCGGTGTATTCAGCAAGCTTAAGAGCATGGGTGACCTGGCAGACCCCGCCGTAGTGCGCACATTCTGCGTAAACTACCCCATGTTCCCCGATGGTCACATACAGATTGACACAGACGCCCGGAAGCGCGAAGTGATTGATATGATTGTGGCGGACCAACACTTCAAGCGCCAGTTCAACGGTACCGAAAACAGCCTGTTCCAGATGGCAGATTTGGAGGAGGGCTCCTACGGTGGCAGAATCTACTTCTTCAACGCTCTGCTGGAGCAGATTAAGAAATCACGTCGACAGGAGTTGCTGGCAGCCAAGATGACCCGGCTCGAACAGGAGTGGAATGATTGCCTGGCTCAGGCTCTGCCCCCGATTGATGGGGAAGACAGCCATGAGCGCGACTTGGAATTGGTTATCAAAGCTATCCGCGAAAACCACGACACAGCGAGCGATGCCGCCATCGCCAAAGAAATTCTCGACTTCAAAGACATTTCCCCGGAAATGCTCGAAATCGCCCCGACCGGTAATCAGGAGCTCTATGACTACCTGCAAAAACAGCTTGCCACCTGGCAGGAAAACTCTCGCCGCAAACCTCTGCAGACCTCGCTCGGCTTCGAGAACGCCGAGCACCGTGCTCGAGTCATCTCGTACCTGGTCGAAAACATCGACATACTCCCCATGTACAAGTGGCTTTGCCCTGTGACCCGCGGCCTGAGTCACCGCCAGCAACGCAGTGAACTCCGCCGCCTCATCGCTATCTTCTTCGCCAAACTACTTTTCCCGAACTCCGGTGTACACAGAACGGAGCGCGAAAGCGTGGAGCTGCTCGAAAATATGAGCACGGATAACATTCTGACCCGCGATGTTGCCAGAAGAGAAGATAACATCTACTACGTCAGCGTAATCGCCCCGTTCCTCAATAACCTGGAGAAATTGAAGGCTGCCGGTCAGGTAGGCAAGCGCGGGGTGCAACCCGGTGATGCCGAACTGCTTACCATCAGCACCAAAACCACGGCAGCCACTGACCGGGCCTGATTCTGAGAACTACCACCCATTATCCCTTTACCGCTCATGTCAAACATTAATTCACAGGAAACAAAGCCTCACGAGCTGAGAATCATGCCCAATACCGGGCACCACTATTTCTTCATCCCCTTCTCGCAGCAGTTCCTTGCCCAGCACAATGTGAAAACCGGTGAGTTGGCCCGAAAGTGGCGCAGCAACAACACCGCATGGAAGGCTGTACCCAAGAAAAACTTCGATAAGAAAGCAACCCCGCCTGCCGTCCTCGCCGCCGGTGGCCCCGCAGCAGCAGCCGCTCAGGCAGCCCAGCAAACCCAGGCGGAAGAGCAGGAGTACTACACCTGGATGCGCTACCGTTTCGGTTACAAAGGCGGTGCGCAAAACCTGGGGCTCTGGCTGGCCATTGAAAGCAATATCGGCTCCATCGAACGCGGCACCTTGTTCGATGAGCAGGAAATTGCTGCGGACGCCATGCCGGCCAACCCGAAGGAATACACCGTTACCCCGTATGCTTACCCCAATACTCAGGCTATCGGCAAGAACTTAATCAACGGAGGTAATAAAAACGTAAAGGACGCCTATTCCATCATTCTTCCCGTTGAGCTCAACGGCAGGATTGTGCCCTTTGAGCAGGTGGATATCATCTGGCAGGATGCCGCCACCGCTACTGTGGATGTCGACCTGATTGTCGACTTCGGCAACACCCGAACCGTTGTTCTGGCTCTCGAAAATATCGATGACATGACCAACGGCGGTTCGCTCGATGCCATCTGCAAAGAGATTCGATTCCTGCCACGAGGTCAGGAATACCCCAACCTTCGCCTGCCCAAAGCCAAGCGCAAGTTCGAAAGCATGGGCGAGACCATTGCGGATTCATGGTTCCTGCTGCAACAGCCCATGTTTGCCGAGTGGGACTACCCGGCTAAAGACGGTGCCGAATCCCCCTTCCGCACCAGCAAGCATTACTGGACCAAGGAAATCATGCCGACCGATAATGAAAGCGGCCTGAAGAACATGATGGACAAACTGGGGCTCGGAAACGCCAATCAGCCCATCACTGAGTACTACTGTACCCAGCGAGTCCCCCAGATGTTCGTGGAGATTTCCCCCGCTCTGATGGGCGATGAGGCCAAGCGACTCATGAACAACATCGACCTGAACCGCGGTATGCGAGTCTCGATGAGTTCACCCAAACGCTATCTCTGGGACCGCGAAAAACAAGGGCTGGACAAAGGCCAGGACACCTGGCACCTCAATTTCAACAGCTGGTCCAGCATCCAGGACCGCGCCTCTCTCCCCTCCCTTCAGGGCCAGATTTGCCGCTACATGTACGAAGACGGCAGCGATTGGGACATCGAGCACCCCCCCTTCGAAGACGAAGACCGCTCCAAGCGCCCCCCCACCATTCCGACCAACGCGACCTACCCGCGCAGCATGGCCATGGTCTGGTCGGCGCTCTCCATCATCGAGTCAGCATACCGCCAGATTACCTCGTTCAACTGGCGAGATGCCAACAAGCCCAACCACCTGCGCCGCCTGCGCAGCGTCAACATCACCTTCCCCTCCGGCTGGATTGCCAAGGAGCGCCAGTACTACCGCCAGGCTTGGCAGCAGGCTGTGGATATCTTCACCCTGGCGCACATGGATACCCGCCAGTCCATCATGCGCGACCTGTACCCCGGCGAGTTGGCCCGCGATGTGCAGGGACAGCCCAAGCTCTGCGTGGACCTCGATGAGGCCGTAGCCTCTCAGCTGCCCTTCATCTACTCAGAAATCAGTCGTCTGCCGGCCAACCAGTGGATTGAGCTCTACGGCCGCAACGCCTGCGAGGACAACCGAAACCAGACGGCCCGCGTGCGAGTCATGACCGTTGACATCGGCGGCGGCACGCTCGATACCGCCATCGTTGAGTACCGCAACGATGCTCCCGGCGGTGCCGTGGCGCTGCGCTATAAAGTGCTCTTCCGCGACAGCAGCACCTTTGCCGGTGACAGTGTGGCACTCGCCATCATCGAGCGCGTGCTGCTCAAATCCTTCCTCGATGCCCGTGGCATACCCGCTACATCTGACAACAAGATTGCCGCTGCCTTCATGCGCGTGCTCGGGCAGGCCAGGCGCACCCAGGCGGATCGAGCCAAGTGGCAACGAATCGTCACCCTTCTCTTCCTGCCCATTGTGCGCCAGTGGCTGAGCGATGTCGCCAACTTCGCAACAGGCTACTACCAGGGCGAAGAAGGACTCTTCCGCAGTATCGAAGAATGCGGCGGCGATGAAAACGTCATCAAGGAATTCAACGAATACCTGGAAATGGAAGGTATCGATGAAAACTTTGTACAGGCAACCGACCGCCTGCAGTACAACCCGGACGACATCAATGCCTGTATCGAAGACAACCTGAAACCCGGCATCGAGCCTCTGGGCAAATTCACAGCCGCCTACGATGTAGACGTTGTAACCATCAGCGGCAAGATTTCCGAGATGCCGAAGGTCGAGGAGTTGCTGCGCCGATTCCTGCCCATCTGCCCGCAGTGTATCGTGCGCATGAAAGACTACCTGGCCGGCAACTGGTACCCCATGTCTGACAACGGTCGCATCAATGACGCCAAGACGGTCACGGCCGTGGGTGCAGCCCTCTACACCGCCGGCAAGAACCAGCTGCTCAGCGGTCTGTGGAATATTGAGCAAGACCTGCCGGCCGATACGGAATCTACAAGCCCTCGCGTGAAAAACTACTGGGGGCTCATGCCCACCAATCTGCTGGCAACCGGATTCGAGGAAGATGGTATTCTGCTCGAACCGCAGGATAACAGCAACGAGCACAAGTATTTCATGGTCAACGGAACCAGGTACGAAGGCACTCCGATTATGCTCAACAACTACATCGGTCGCCAGAAATACCACGCCGAAACCACCATGCCGGAGCGACTCTACAAGCTGCGCTGGACCGGTCGCCCCGAGCAGGCCCCCCGTTCCAAGCTGGCCATCGTTATCGAGCGTGTGACCCGTTCCGGAGCCACCGCGGCAGATGACTTCTACGCTCTGGATGAAGATGACATCGTGCTGCGTTCCGTAGAACCGACCGACCCGCGCGACAAGGTACACTTCGACCCGAGCAAGGTAGAGCTGCAGCTGCGCACGCTTTCCGATAACGGGTTCTGGATGGAGGAGTGCCGATTCCATATGGACATCTAACTACTGCTTGTTCACAACCATGAGTTGGTTTGGTTCTAATAAAGAAGAAGTCGATGAGGTGCTCCGTAAAATCGAGCAAATCATGACTGAAAAGACTCAACGGCTCTCCTTTATCGAGGAGAGCCTGCACGGGCTGGCTGAACAACTTGCGCAGCCCTCATGCGAAGCCGAGCTGGAATCACTGCGTACGGAACGCGACAAAGCGGAAGAAGAGGCTCTTAAATGGCAAGAGGAGAATCTCAACCTCAGAAAGCAACTACTCGAACTCAGGCGCAGCGATAAATCACCCGCTATTACGGAAGATGAGCCCCGGCAGGAGCAACACAACACACAAAACGAGCAACTGCTGGAACAGCTCAGCCAATCACAACAGCAGTTGAAATTACTCGAAGAGCAACTTCAGAGCACTCGTAGTGAATTGGAGTCAAAATCCGCTGAGCTGAAGACTCTTGCGACTCTTGCCGAGCAGTGCGCCGCCGAACGACAGGAAATAAAAATGTTCCGCGACATGCAGCAACGCTTCTTCCCGGACTGCATCATGATACCGGCTCTTGAACCCTTCATAGCCGAATGGCGTGTTCAGTTTACAGCCGACGAACCGGATTACAGGGTGCTTTCCATGTTCTCCTATCTATTCTCCTGGTCAAGCCTTCTGGAAAATGCCAAAAGAAATCCGGACAGTCTGAACAGCAACGTAGAAAAAGAAGCCATCAGTGCCATTGCCTATTTCAGCCGCTACTTCCTCGAAGCCCTCTATACAAAGGGCTCATCGCCGGAAGATGCTCAGAACATATCCCTTGAGCTCATTGAGCGTTTCAACAATGTTCTCAGCTCCGTGGGCACCAAACACCAGCTTTTTGTCCCCTACCTGGGTGAGTCTTACGACAACAAGACCATGATGCCCGATGGCAACCGCGGCAACACCTTCGGTGTGGTAGAGGCCCTGCTCTCATGGGGGGTACATAACCCCGAAGCTGAAATATCTTACAGTAAATGTCAGGTACAGCTGAGCTGATTTTTGAACAATTCCGACATCACTAACATCTATATAAGCAAATACCGCCATGCACGTCACTCCCATTGTCAATAAAGGTCTGAGTTTCGACCTGAATTATTATCAGGAACTCAAGACATCCCACTCCGGCACAATCTTCTGGTACGTAGATAACAGCAAGTTGCTTCGTACAAAACTCGCCCCCTTCCTCCCCCGTATGGAATACGATGCCGGGACGGCCACTGTAACGGCTTCCATCGTGGAAAATGGACAGGAGCTGCTCAGCACCAGTGAACCGGCCACTCCGTCCCTCAACAACGTGCCTACTTCTGAGCTGCAAAAGCTTGAGGCTCTCATCAATGAACTGCTCGTAGAGGCTAGTAAAAACGATACTCCGGACAATGTAAAACAATTGGTCAGTGCCTTCCCCCTGCCCAAGCCAAACTCCATGCCCGAGTGCTACCGCCTGTACGGCAAAGGCCCCAACAAAAAACTCGCTATCGTATGGGGGCTGGCTCGCAAAGACGCCGACGGCAAGGAAGATGTCTCCTCAGTTGTCGCCCTCAAGGATTTCACCTACGGCCTCGAATACACCCCCAAGAAGAGCTACACCTGGCTGTGGATACTGCTTGGCATAGCCGCCGCGGGTATTGCCATCTACTGCACCAACGGCAGCGAAGGCAGCACAACCAACAGCAACACCCCAACAGACACTCCCCCCATTACCGCCCCCCCCGAGCCCGATGAAGAGATTCCGGTGGTTGTACTGACCCCGGAAGAACAGGCGCTTTCCGTACCTCAGCAAATTGAAGTTCTGAATAATAAGGAAAACACCGTCTCCGAAGAAATTGCACAGATTGAGGCCAAGCAGACAGAGCTCAAAGAAAAACTTGCAACCCTGGATCAGCAGAGCGCAGAGGCTGAAGCCGCTCGCAGTGAGCTTGACTCCCTGCTGGCTCGCCACGCAGACCTGAAGAAAAAACTCGACGCCATCAAGACAACGCGCAAAGCTATAGAGAAAGCGCCCACGGGTAACACCGTTGAAACGCCCACCGTTGTGCCCGCAGGTGACACCAAGGAGACTCCCACAGTAGTACCCGCAGGTGACGCCGATGAAACGCCCACCGTTGTGCCCGCAGGTGACGCCGATGAGACTCCCACCGTTGTACCCGCAGGTGACACCAAGGAGACTCCCACCGTTGTACCCGCAGGTGACGCCGATGAAACGCCCACCGTTGTGCCCGCAGGTGATACCGAAGAAACTCCCACCGTTGTACCCGCAGGTGATACCGAAGAGACTCCCACCGTTGTACCCGCAGGTGACACCGATGAGACTCCCACAGTAGTGCCCTCGGGTGACGCCGATGAGACTCCCACAGTAGTGCCCTCGGGAGATACCGAAGAAACTCCCACCGTTGTACCCGCAGGTGACGCCGAAGAAACTCCCACCGTTGTACCCGCAGGTGATACCGAAGAGACTCCCACCGTTGTACCCGCAGGTGACGCCGATGAGACTCCCACCGTTGTACCCGCAGGTGACGCCGATGAGACTCCCACCGTTGTACCCGCAGGTGACACCAAGGAGACTCCCACCGTTGTACCCGCAGGTGACACCAAGGAGACTCCCACCGTTGTACCCGCAGGTGACGCCGATGAGACTCCCACCGTTGTACCCGCAGGTGACGCCGATGAAACTCCCACCGTTGGGCCTGCTGATGACTCCACAGATGATATTCTCACGCCCGAAGAAAAAAATCTGCCTGCTGAGGAGCAGCTTGCGATACTGGACAAGAAAGAACAGGCCGTTCGTACTGAGGTCAAAAAACTCGAAACAGAGCAGAAAACACTCCAATCTGAAATCGACAGCATTCTTGCAAAACAGGTGCAGAATACCGCTGATGTTCAGTTGTTGAAAACTCTTGTTGAAGAATACGAAACACTGGCAGAGAAACTTGGCAGTGAAGATATCTCCGATGAAGAACGTAACCAGCTCATGCAACAAAAATCAGCCCTGGACGAACAAATTGAGGCCGCTGAGCAGCGCCTGGGTACAAAAGCATACAGCATCAAGAAAGAACGCCTGAGTGACATAGACGAACAGCTGACAGAGCTCAAGAAGAAGAGCGCACAGATTGACACAGCCCGAAAGGCATTGCAATCTCCCGGAACACCTACTGCACCCACTGTACAAGCTCCTGATACAGAGACTCCGGAGATTCCCGAGGTGGTGGTTCAGAAGGTTGTGAATGTCGTTATCAATCAGTCAACGGATTACAAGGTGACATACGTGAGCAACACACCCATCACCGGAACAGACAAAGTACTGGTGAAGCTGAATGTCACACCCCTGAAATCCGGACTGAAATTCAGCAAGGTAACGGTTGCCGACAAAGAAGTCGACGCCAACGGTGATGTTGAGCTTGAAATTCAGGACAGCGGCACGCAGGAACTGCAGCTGAAGATATGGGTAAACAACAACGCCGAGCCCAAATACAGTGCCCCCATCCCCGTAAGCACCAGCGTAACCGAATAAATGATTGCACTCATGGAGCGGAGCCGACAGTTCCGCTCCATGAGCTTGGCAACAGTCACATTTACAATACAAAACTTCCTCACCTACTACATCCCAGCATGAGTGTAACCACCACCCCAGGAAAAGGCGTAAAAATAAGCCTGAATGCATATGCCCGACTTCGAATCAGCCGCACAGGCCCGGACTTCTGGTATATTGACAACCAGAAGCTTCTGTGCGAAAAACTGGCCCCATTCCTGCCCCGCATGGACTACGACTCTTCCGACAATTCCGTCACTGCTCAACGAATAGAAAGCGGCAAAGAGAAATTGGGCGATAGTGTTGCTGCTAACCCCAACTTCAGCAATGTCCCGGCCGATCAGGTACGTCTGCTGCGCGCTGTCATTGCCGGATTCCTGCAAGAACTGACGGAACATCCCTCAAGTTCCCCCATGGGGCGCCTGGGAGAAGCCTTCACCCTGCCCATTCCGTCAAAAGCCCCCGAACTGTACCGCCTCTATGGAACCGGTAAGAACAAAAAACTGGCCATCATCTGGGGTGTCAGCAAGACCGATTCCGCCGGAAATGAAGATATCAACTCCGTTGCCACGCTGCAGCAAATGTTGCATATACTGCCGAATCCGCGCAAAGAGAATCCGTTTATCATGCTTATTGTCAACACGATTGAGACAATCTGCAAGCTGCCTCGCAATGTTCGCTTCACGCTGCTGGGGATAGTGGTTGCCCTGATTGTGTTGATGAGCTGGGTATGCTGCAGCTCCGACAGTGAGGGAGCAATCCCCCCCCAGCCCGCCGGACAGCCGACCACCGGCATGCAGCCCGCCGGACAACCGACCACCGGCATGCAGACCGCCGGACAGCCGACCACCGGCATACAGCCCGCCGGACAGCCGACCACCGGCATGCAGCCCGCCGGACAGCCGACCACCGGCATACAGCCCGTCGGACAGCCGACCACCGGCATGCAGCCCGCCGGACAACCGGCAATCAGGTTGTCAGTGGGTAATATGCCCTGCGAAATATCCGTGAGCAACATTAAGCAGGCAAATGACGGCAACATTCATATAACATTCAAGGTCAGTTACCTGAACCATCAACAGCCCTACAAGGTCTATATCGACAAACAAGAGGTAACAAAGGGTACTATCACACTGGCTTACAAGAAATACCCGAAGAAAATCAATGTCAGTGCAATACCGACAAAAGGCGCTTCCCCCATCAACGCAGAACTGACCATCAGCGAAAATTAACTCACCACCGCGCAAACGCCTGATGAGTAGCCCTCAGACAAACACACACACTGGTCTCACCTCAGCAGAGGTTGAGGCCAGTCGTCTCAAATACGGCAGCAATCAGCTCACCCCGCCCGGCCGCGACCCGTGGTGGGTGCAGTTGCTGGAAAAGTTCACCGACCCGCTCATCGTCATTCTGATGGTGGCTGCGGTTATCTCATTCATTCCCGTCATCTTTGTGCCCGGGCACAGCTGGATTGAGAGCGCGGGCATCGTCTGTGCCGTGCTGCTGGCGACGATTGTGGGCTTTGTGAACGAATACAAGGCCAACAAGGAATTCGACATTCTCAACCAGGTGAATGATGTGACCCCCGTGCGCGTACTGCGCGACGGCAAGCACAGCATGGTGCCCAAGAATGAGCTGGTTGTGGGTGATATCGTCACTCTCGAAACCGGTGAAGAAGTACCGGCTGACGGTGTGGTGGTGGAATCCGTCGCACTGCGCATCAACCAGTCATCCCTGACCGGTGAATCGGAACCCGTGCTCAAGACCCCAGTAGCAGAAGAAGAAAGCCTGCCCGGCGCCTACCCGCGCAACGTGGTACTGCGCAGCACCCTGGTAGCAGAAGGTCACGGTGTCATCTGCATCACCCGCGTGGGCGACGCTACCGAAATCGGCAAGGTGGCCGAAGCCGCCTCCGAAGATTCCGAAATCAAGTCCCCGCTCAACCAGCAGCTCGACGGCCTTTCGAAAGGCATCAACGTGCTGGGTTCCTCCATTGCTTTCATCCTGTTCATTTCGCTGATTGTGCAGGATACCATTAAAGGCAACTTCGATTTGAGCCAAGTCCAGTGGGGCTTCTTCGGCTGCGTGATGGCTGCCATGGGTATAGCCCTGTTGAAAGTATGGTACCCCATCTTCCGGGATTTGCTGGGCTACTGCAAGATAGAAGTGCCCGCACCTGCTATTGTGGAGGCCGAGGGCGGCATGCCGTGGCTCAAGTGCCTGATTGGCGGCGTGCTGGTTTTTGCGGCCGGTACGGGTCTGCTCATCTGGCTGGGGCAGCTGGGGACCTCCCCTGCCGGCTGGTTGCCGGCCACTGCAGCGGAGCACCTGCTGCTCTACTTCATGATTGCCATTACCCTCATCGTGGTAGCCGTGCCTGAAGGTCTGCCCATGAGCGTGACCCTCAGCCTGGCCTACAGCATGCGCAAGATGGCCCAGCAGAACAATCTTGTACGCCGGATGGACGCCTGCGAGACCATCGGTGCCGCCACAGTAGTATGCTCCGACAAAACCGGCACCCTCACCATGAACCTCATGACCGTGAGAGAGGCCCACTTCCCCGGCCTCGGTGAAGAGCCCGCCGCTGCTGCCATCTTCCCCCTGCTGACAGAAGCCGTGGCGGCCAACTCCACCGCCGACCTCGATTCCACCGGCAAAGTACTCGGTAACGTGACAGAAGGTGCCATGCTCATGTACCTGCGCGATAACAAGGCAGACTACGCCGCCGCACGCGAGAAGTTCAGCCTCATCGGCCAGCTGCCCTTCCACACCCGCAACAAATACATGGCCACCTGCGGTAAATCCGCCGTGCTGGGCGGCACCCCTGTCATCTATGTGAAGGGGGCCCCCGAGGTTGTGCTCTCCATGTGCAGCAAGACAAGTGAGGGCGAGCTGAGCGAAGCCACCCGCAACAGCGAGCTCGACTTCATCCGCACCGCCCAGCGCAAGGCCATGCGTGTGCTGGGGCTGGCCTACCGCGAGGGCAGCGCAGATACCCCCGAAGCCGTGCAGGCGGCCTGCTGCGGGCTCAGCTGGCTGGGCTGCTTCGTGATTCAGGACCCGGTGCGCCCCGACGTGCCCGATGCCGTAGCCACCTGCCGCCGGGCGGGCGTAGGTATCAAGATTGTGACAGGCGATAACTTTGAGACAGCCTGCCAGATAGGCCGCGAAATCGGACTGCTGCCCGAGGGCGAACTCCCCCCGAACTCTGTACTGACGGGTGATGAATTCGGCAAGCTCACCGATGAACAACTCTATGACAGCGTGGAAGATTTGCGCGTGCTCTCACGCGCCAAGCCGATGGACAAGCTGCGCCTGGTCAACACGCTGCAAAAGCGCAACCATGTAGTAGCCGTAACCGGCGACGGCACAAACGACGCCCCTGCCCTGAACCACGCCGATGTGGGGCTTTCCATGGGTATCACCGGTACGTCCGTCGCGAAAGAGGCCTCCGACATCATCCTGCTCGATGACTCCTTCGCCAGTATCACCCGTGCCATCAAGTGGGGGCGCTCCCTCTACCGCAACATTCAGAAGTTCATCGTCTTCCAACTGACGGTCAACGTTGCGGCCTGCGGTATTGCCGCGCTCGGGCCCTTCATCGGCTGCGAGCTGCCGCTCACCGTCACGCAGATGCTCTGGGTCAACCTCATCATGGATACCTTCGCCGCGCTGGCTCTTGCCTCCGAGCCGCCGAGCGATGACGTGATGGAGCAAAAGCCGCGTAACAAGATGGCCTTCATCATCACCCCCACGATGTGGAAGTGGATTCTGGGGCTGGGCTTCACCTTCGTAGCGGCACTCGTAGCCTACGTGAAAACCATGCCGACGGAATCCGCCGACCCCGAGGCCTTCCGTCACTCGGTAACAGTACTCTTCACCGGATTCGTGATGTTGCAGTTCTGGAACCTCTTCAACGCCCGCGTCTATGGTTCGAACAAGAGTTTTGTCAACGGCATCTTCACGAACAAGAGTTTCCTGTTGATTGCGGCCATTATCCTCATCGGCCAGGTACTGGCCGTGGAATATGGCGGCAACGTGTTCCGCACAGTTTCACTGAGCGTGCAGGAGTGGCTCCTCATCGCCGCCGCTACCTTCCCGGTGCTGCTGGTGGGCGAGGTGGTGCGCTTTATCGCCCGCGTGCGCGCCGAGACATAAGCAGCCCGACAACATTCTTTCACGGGGGCGGGAACATTCCCGGCCCCGTTTTTTGCTTGCAAAACACCGCAATAGGGGTATACTGAAGGCAGAAGATATGAAAATGCACCTTATCAACATCCTTCCCGCCCTCGCCCTTATGGTAGCCCCGCTGTGCACCGCACAGCAACCCACCCCTGCACCGGCCCCCGAGCAAACCGCAGCACCGGATAAAAGCAACCCGTACAATATCGCCGACCCCGGGCTGCGCCAGGTACTGCAGGACTCCGTTCGCGCCATGAAGTCTGTGACAGAGCTGCTGGAGAGCGTGCAAGACAAGGCCACGGCCGATGCCGTAGCCGACAAGCTGAAGGTGCGCATGATGCTGATGGATGAACTGAGTTTCGGCCTGCAATACATCCCCTACCCCGTTGTCACCCTGGCCATGAGTGATGCCGGAATCACCAAAGAACGCGTGGAAAGCCTGCAGAAACGACTGGAAGACAACCATTTCTACTACTCTACCGCACTGGCCGCCGCCATGGGTGCACCCGAATACCTGGCCATGGAGCAAACCTCTCTCAGCCCTGAGCAGCTCGAAGAATTGAAACAGAAACTCACCACAGTCGCCACCCAAAGCCCCACCGTCACCGGAGGTCCCGGTTTCAGCCGTGAAACAGCCTGGCAACTTCCCCCCGACAAGACGGATTTCACCGCACTTATACTGCAGGAGCTTGACAGCAATCACCCCATCGGCCAGAGCGTCATTCACGGTGATGATGGGCAGATTTTCATGAAATATACCGTGGTGCTGACGATTGATAGCAAGCAGTGCCCCATCGAGCAGTGGTTCAATGTCACCCTGCCCGAGCAGACAGAAGATGACGCCAGCCCGCAGGAGGAGGAATTCGATGACGAGCCCGAAGAGGAAACACCTGTTGAGACTCCCGAAGACGGGCCGACTGAAGAAGATGATGAGGTGGAGAATTTCGACGACATGGAAATCACGGTTGAACCCGGTGGCAAGGTTGAAGAAGAGGCTCCTGAATTCACCCCCGAGCAGAAAGCCGCCGCGCTGAAGACCTTTGTCGGTGCGTTTAAAGAAATGATTGATATTCTGCAGCAAGTCACCGATACCGCCACGGCACAGGCCGCCGTACCGCAAGTGAAAGCCGTGCGCGAACGCATGAGCAACACAACACTCAATGACATCATGCACACCATCTCCGGCATGGAAATCATCGAAGCCATGGAGCAAAGTGGCATAACCCCGACCGACATCAGTAAAATTGAGCAGCGACTGGAGGACGCCGACTACTACCTGTGCGATGAACTGCGCCGCGCGCTGAATGAATAACAAAACAATTCAGAGCTCAGCAGGCGGCACTCATCAGTTCGGCACGGAGCAGCACATGGAACCGCAGCACTATCATCTGCCGTTCCGTGTGGAAGTACAGCCAAGTCTCCGTATTCACCTGGTGGGGTCGCCCGCTGCGCAGACTGAAGTGCAGGCAATCGCTCCCCGCACTATATAGCTCGACAAACTCCCTGAACACACGCTCCTCATCATCCCCCCAGAAGAGCGCCAGCCGCAGAGCATTCGGCCGCACCCGCTCGATATAAACGCCCTGCGAGCCCAGCCGCCACCAGCCGCCCACCCAGTCCGGGTAGGTATCCGGCCGGGTGGTAATCACCACGGCCCGCCCTTCCGGCAAACGGCTCTGTTCGTCACTGAGTGCGAGGTAATCCACATCGTGCACATCAACCCACAGGCCGCCCTCCCCCGGCAGCAGTTGCAGTGTCAGCTTTCCCCAGCTGCTATCCATGGCCAGAGAGATATAGGCCGGGCAGGCATTGACAAAAAGCAGTTCACATTCTTCCTCCCGCGTCAGGTCAAACAAACGGGCATAGAGCGTCTGCCCCTTCACCCGGAGCCGCAACTCATAGTCCATGATATACCCGAACCGCCATACCCCCTCATATCGGGGACTGAGCGCAAATGGCACCTTCGCTTTCATGGCCGCTCCGTTACCAATCAATCGGCCGTCACATCCACCAGCTTGCGGGCAAAGCCCACCAGGTGAATAGCCTCGTCCGTACGCAGAAAATCAGGGTTGAGCCCGCGCGGCCCCAGGCGCCAGCGATCAAGGGCATCCGCATCCTTGAACAGGTGGTAAAGCATGCGCACACGCTCAGCGGAGTCTGGGAACGCCTGCGCCATAGCCTCCTCGCCCAGCTCATCGCGCCGGTCATGGTAGCGCATGATGGCCGCAGCTGCGGGAATAAAGGTCAGCTCGCTGTGCTCACGGCAGAACTCCTCATAATACGCCGCCGCCCGGGCACCGTGGCCGGAGTCTTTCCTCTCGTTCTCACGGCGGGTATCATGAAAAATAGCCGCATGAGCCAGTGTTGTGAGGGCCTGTTCGTCATCGGGAAAAACACGCGGCACCATCAACATGGCATACAGCAGCACACGCTCGCTGTGCGCCGTGGAGTGCATCACACTGTCGGGCATATTAAACTGCACGCTGCTGTACATGTACTCCGCCCAGCGGCGAAAACAACTCCCCACGGCAGGCGGCATCAGGCTCACAAACTTTCTCGGCACAATAAGCTTTTTCATAACTCCTTTACAGCTTCTTTCATTCTAGCACAGTGCCCCGAACATAGCAAACAGAAAAAAGAGAAAAAAACAGGCGGCTCGCTCAACAAATTGCCCCGTGACATACGTCTATCCAATGTATGAATGCCGCAAGTACCACCCGCGCCGCATTGGCACTCTGTATGCCGCTGCTCTGCCACGTCTGCCCGGCAGAGCAGGCTCTCACACCTGAGCAGCAAGCTCTTGTTACCGATTTTCACGCCACTCTGCCCGAGCTGCTGCAAGCCATGACTGCTGCCCGCTCAGCCCTGCAGAGCGCGACTGATACAGCCGGGGCCGATGCCGCGGCTCCGCTTGTCCGCAAGGTGTCAACGACCGAAGAAAAAGTACAGCAGGCAGCTACCCGCCTGAGTGCCGCCGGACTGAGCGTAAGCAATCTTTATGACCGTGCGGAACTCGCGAAAGCCGTCAGCAGCCTGCCTATCGCCGCTTACAACGCCGACATACAGGCAACCCTGGCCAACGGCTGCCACGGCAGTGTGGCTCTTTACCTCGCCATCATGGACGACACCCGCCCCTATACCGAAGAACAGCTACAGGCCGAACTCAGCGAACAGGAACGCACCGATTTGGAGGAAATCGAACAGGTACTCGCGGCGATGAAAGAGATTTGCCCGCGCTCCCACTGGCGCGGGTTGGAAGATGATTTCGTGCGCATGTTCGATGCCTCGCTTCCCGCCGCCACACGTCTGCGGCAGCGCCCGCTGACCGCCATGCTGCTGCACCGCCTGCTTGAGCGACACGCAGCGTCCCTGTACGAACTGTGCAACGAAAATTTCCACAACAACGGCGACCTGGAAGAACGATTTGTTCTGCACCCACAGAACTACCTGGGCGAGTGGTATTCGCAGCGCGCCCTCAGCGGCTACTTCTATGGCCATGCCGACTCTCTCGACCGCAATGCCGATACCCCGCGCGGCAGGGAGATTTGGAAAGCCGCAGCTCCCCGCCTGGCTGAACTGAAGAAAAAATACGCCCTCGGCTCCGGAGACGGTCGCACGCGCGAAACGGCACTCGATGTACCGGCAGACGTGAAACCTGCTGATTTCAAGAAGTTCGTGAACGACATCACCCGCGAACTGTTCGGCGAGCGAGCCCTGCATAGTGAGTTGCTGTGGTGCACCGTGGGCAAGAATGGGCGCCGGGTGGTACATGGCCTTATCCTCGTAGGGCGTACCGGCAACCGCAATCGCAACAACGACTGCCATGTCATCATGCCCTGTTATTTCAACATGGAACGAAAGGAGAACGCGCAATGAGACACATCTTCGCCCTACTGCTGCTGAGCCTGCAGCCGCTACTGCAAGCCGCAGACGGCGGCTATGCCACCCCGGCAGATTTCGGCTACCCGGCCCTCTCACTCGAACCGCAGCAATACCTCATCCCCGCCGTTGAACGCGAATGGCACATCTCGGGGCTGGCGCCCATGCGTGCCACGCTGCAAGGCATCAAGGGCAAGTGGGGTAACCGCGCCATTGTCATTCTGCGCACCCCCTCCGGGCGCAACATCACAACAGCCGCCTTCTCTCTCAGCGATACTGATATTGAAGCCGTGAGCAACTGGCTGAAAAAGAACGAGTTTATCGACTTCGCCACCCACCGCGAAGGCAGCACCATGGCGCGTATTCACTCCGTCATCCCCGTAGGCAAAGAGTACCACGTCAACCTGATTATGACAGATGGCTCACGCCACGCGCTGCGCACCAATACCCAACCCGTCAACGCCGAATACGCCCGCAAACACGCGACATCCACCTATCAGGTGACTGACGGCACACTGGAGTTACTGCGCAGCCACGTAGGCAGAAAATCCGAGGGGCGCCCCACTCTGCCCATCGCCACCTCCGTAGATGAAGCTCAACTCTATGCCACCTTGAACAATGTAGGCATAGCAGTGTTTTACCTGAACCGCCGCGGGAGTGCTGCCGATTTGGCGTTCCGGCACTACCTGGCCCACAAACCGGAGCTTGTGGCACAATGGGCGCAGCACTTCGTGTTTCTGATGGCCTACTGCGATGAGCGCGGCATGTACCCGCCGGAGTGCCACGAGGGAGAGCTCACCATATCCCTGACCCACGGCACGACAGGCACACACGCCACCAACCTCTGCAACACCAACACCGAGCTGGCTCAGATTCGCAATGCCTGGCTGCACAACACCGCATACCTCGGTTATGTAACGCACCTGCACAATGTGCGGTTCGGCAACCCGTCGCAGCAGAAATTCACCACACAGAGCCATGTAGGCAACGCCAGAGTGGAGAGTATGCTGCAACTGCGCGATAAAGTCTTTAATCTCTTCGGCTATTAACCCCATCTGCCCCCCATGAAGAAAACACTCACCACACTGCTGCTCAGCCTGCCCCTCACCGCCACGGCGGCAGATGCCGATTACTTCGAGTACGCGCTCTACCCCGACTGCCGCAAGCTCACCCCGGCCGAGGTCGACCCTCGCGACTGGTTCCCCGAGGCCACCCGGAGCGAGCGCGAACGCCTGCGCCAGAACAGCCGCCAGCACTATACCGATGCCCGAGCCATGGCAGAGCGACTGCTGGCCGACCCGCAGGATGAAGCGGCCTTCTGCACGCTCTGCGACTATGCCAAACACATCAACGCCCTGATAGATGAGTTGACGACCAACTCTCGCGACAACAGAAAAAAACTCGCCACGCTGCTGAAGTTCAGGCAGATTCACCAGGTTCCGGGCCTGGCAGATGCCCGCTATCTGACCCTGGCCGACAAACCTCGGCAAGAGCTCATCATCCGCCTGCGCGACATGCTGCAAACCAACATGTCGCAAGAGCAGCGCATACGCGAACTCTACTCCATACTCGAGCACGACACACAGCTGAACCACGCCGAAATCGACATCATCTACCGCGGCCTGCGTGCCTGGTGCGGGGTGAGTAAAAGTCACCGCCCCGCCGGTGCCGTAGCCCGCTTGTACCTGCGCGAGTTCCGCGGCGGGCGCGAGGTGCAGCTCTCCTCACCCATGGAGCATAATATCTCAGTGCACTACCCGCACCTGCGGCGCTTCGTTTCCGCAGAGTGTGCCATCAACGGCACCGTGGCCAAGATGCTGAGTTTCCACATGGGCTGGAATGATCGCACCCTCAACCGCCTGCTCTGGCGGGCTCCCGAGAAGGCCGCCATACTGGCCCGCCACATGCAGCGCCCCGGTTACGACCTGTTGGAGCACCAACCTGCCGCCCTGCGCCACTACATGCGCTACTGCGGCATTGCCCGGTACCGCAAACTGCCACTCGAGGTACCGGAGTGCTGCACCACCGCGCTGGATGCACACCAGCAACCGACCGGAGCAGATGCCGCGCGCCTGGTAAGAGAGCAGGCGAAGGAACTGCCCGCACCGCTGGCACCTCTCATCCCCCGCTGCCTGCTGGCGCTGGGACAGCGCGAACTGAACATCTGGCAACCGGTCACCGTCACCCCGCATACAGCCATATCACCGGTCTGGCCCGATGCCTCTGCCGTACAGCTGCCCCAGTGGCGCAATGAGCTGCTGGGATTAACCGCCGGGCAAGATGTGAAAACCGCTATCACTCAGGAACTGCAGCAGCTCACCAACCACATCGAAACCGTGAAAAAACACCACGGTACCGGCTACCTGCTGGCAGCAGCTCTGCATGAGTGTGAGCGAGTGCGCCCTAACCGGCAAGACCTCATCACCCCGGTTTATGTGCGCATAGCCCTGCGCTTCGAGCAAGATGGCGTAACCCTCAGCTACCTGCCCGATGACGACAGCTTCTCCATCGACAGCGAGGACGGCGACTTCCTCCCCGAACCGCTGCTCAACACCGCCCTGCACCTCATCCCCCAGCACCTGCACCGCCTCACCCTGCAACTGGCACTGCTCGAAAAGCAAGGGCGCACCAACGAGCTGGAGCGCACCTGCCGCGACCTGGCGCGAGTGCTCAACCGCAGTAACCTCTGGCCGCTCATCATCTGCCAGCGCGAGCTGCGCGGCTTCAGCACCCGCGCCCTGCTCACCCTCTTTGCTCACTATGAGGGGGAAGATGACGCCCTGTTCGACTATGGAGAAGCCATGGGGCTGCGCCATGAAATGAGTATTGCCCGCCTGGGGCATGAGGATGACCTGGGGGAAAACCTGGTGCGCGCCGCCGTCATCAGCGGAGCGCTACCCGCTACGGCAGAGGAACGGCAGGCCGCTATCGAGGCATTCATGACCATGGCGAAAGAACACGCGCACGACCACTCACCCCGCCTGACAGGCGAAGTGCTGCTGCACCTGCTGCGCTGGGGCGTGGCCGAGCCGCTCATGCAGTGGCAGGACTGCCCGGCCCGCTACTTCCGCGGGCGTTACGCCACCAATGGGCTGCGGCTCATCCGCGCCCACCTGCAGAGTGGCAACCGACAGGCCGCCGAGCAATTACTCGCCGCCATGGGGGCAGATGCCGATACTGACACCACACCCGCTTACCGTCTGGCCGCCGCTCTGCTCGCACAAGATGCCGCCACCGCCGAGCGCCTGCGCAAAGACGCGCTGCTGCTGGCCATGCTCCACCGCTACATCGACTATACCACCTATGCCGACTATCTGTCAGAACTCGCCGTGGAGGGCGACCCACAGAACTACATCATGCGCGCCGAACTCATGTTCAGCAACGGCCGCGCCGCCGGGCTGAGTCCCGAGCTGGGGTTCTGCTACGCACGGAACGGGCGCTGGGCAGCCGCACATTTCGTGTTCGAATACATGCTCACACAGGGGCTCACTACCATCACCCCCTACGGTACAGTCCCGGATCAGGCACACATGTACTACTACCGGGCATTCGCCGATATATGTCGCAGCAAAGCGGAGAATACACCGGAACGTGCCCAACAGGCCCTCGCTGCTCTGGCCGGCACACCGGCGGAGCCCATAGCCGCGGAACTGGCAAGCTTGCCTGCCGATTCGGGCGCCACCCCCACACAACCCGGGGGCACACAGTCAGGCTCTGCCCCTGTCGACCTGCTGGCGGCTCTGCCCTCACGCCAATGGAAACTCAAGAATGGCACCACCCTCGAAGGGCAGCTCATCGGTCTGGGGCGCGGCCGGTTCATCTCCCTGCGCCTGACGGACGGCAGCGCTCGAATCATCCCCATGAAAGATGTCGCTGGTAACGAATTGCCCTACTTCAACAACTGGAGCCGCACCAACGGCATGCAGACCTGGGAACACCACCCCGCCGAAACCAATCCCGCCTACCGAGTGAAAACCACCGGCCGCCCCGTGGCCGCGATGCCCGATTTTGAGCACGCCGGCTCATGGTACATGGCCGTGGTGGATGAAACCGGCAGCATACACTGGCTGCGCACCTGGGGACTCAAGGGCAAGGCTGCGGAACAGGCCGCCGCCTTCTGCCGAAACAACGCCAACCGCCTGGCCGCTGAGCTGAACGTGGCAGAAAATCCGCAGCAGGCTATTGAGCTCTCACAGCAGCATGGCTTACCCATTCTGCTGGTAAGTACCATCTCCCACATGGGGGGATTCAACGACATGGAAGGCCTGGTACAGTACCTGCAATTTCACCCGCAAGCCGCCGGAATCTGGGCGAAGCAGTACATCATCCTGCCGGTCACCCCGCCCATGGGCAAAGAGCGCCCCCTGCGCTACCCTGAGCAACAGCGCCATGAACTGCTGGAACTTGAGCGCGTGTTCACCCCCGGGGTCACGCCGGAAAACTCGCACACCGGCCGCATGCTCGATGCCTGTCTGAGCAAAAGCGGCAAGATTCACCTCTGCATGCTCAGCCCCGGGCAGGCATACAGCTACACGCTGGCACCGGACGCCACAGTTGCCCCGGCCGACCTGCTGCGCAACGGCCCTGCGCTCCCCGCCACTGAACAGAAAGATAAGCCATGAACTCCCACACCCTCATAGCCGCCGCCCTCATGCTGCTGCCCGTACAGGCAGCCCCCGCCCTGCTGGGAGTGCGCGCTGAACCAACCGCCCCGGCAGTACAGCAAGTCTTTGCCCGGCACATACCGGCCGGTACCGGTCTGACGGTACACCGACTCACGCCCGGCACTCCGGCAGCAGAGCATTTACGCCCCGGAGATGTGCTGCTGCTGGCAGACGGCACCACTTTGCACACACCGCAGGATTTGGCTGACATCGTGGCACACAAACAGGCAGGCGATTCGCTGAACCTGCGCCTGCTGCGCAACGGCGCCCCGCTGGAACTGAGCCTCACCCTCAGCGCCCGCCCGGAACAACCCACCCTCAGTGCAGAACAGCAGATCAGCCTCAACCGCCTGCTGTTGCTGCTGGTACCAATGGGAAATAGCGTAGTCGATGTACCGGCCGTGCGCCGACAGTTACTTGAGCTCAGTGCAAACGGGCTCGCGCAGAAAGATGAATATGCGACCTGCACCCTGTACCTGCGCCATGAGCAGTACATGATTACCATCACCTCCACCGAACGCAGCCTGACCATCATCAGCACTCACCCCGAAGTGCCGGATGCCCGCCTGCGCGCCGATTACTACAGGCGCGATACCGAGCGCCTGCCCGAAAAACTGGAGCAACTGCTCCTCAACTCTGAATATTATCGCCCATGAAATATCATCTCCTCCTTTTTCCCATCGCTGCTGCTGTATGTCCGGCAGCTCAGGAACCACCGTCACCCACCGGAACGGTGGAACAATTTGAACACGCCCGGCTGGAATATGATGCCATGCAGACCCTGCTGCGCATCAAATCTGCCCTCACGACTGAAGATGACTCCCTGCTGCCCCCGGTCAATCGCGAGTTGTTCCTGGGCGGATTCCGCGAGCAACTGGCAGCCGGAGGCGATTTCCCCTTCGAGCGCCTCATCGAACACAGCAAAAAACGCTCCCTCTTTATTGACAATCAAATCAAAGCAGCTGATTTCCTCACCCCGCACGCCGCACAAGAGGGCGTAACCACCCTGCCGGGCGGCCTGCAATACGCCACCTGTACCTCGCCGGAACCGGAGCTCAACTACCGGGCGCGCCGCGCCCACTGCCTGCTGGCAAGCATACCCGGCACCCGCCTGAGCCTGCATGTGAGCGGCACCCCCACCGCGGTGGATGACGCTCTGTACGAAGCCCCCCGCGGCATTGCCTGGCAATTCCTGCTGCCCGTTAAGCTGCTGGATGAAGTGGACGCCGCCCCGCTACGCAAAGCGGGAATCCACACGGTCGAGATACTCGCCGTGCGCGAAAGCCTGAGCGATGAACTGCGCGAGCAGGCTCGTGCCTATTTTGCTGCACGCACCCCGGCCCTGCCGGAAATCAAGTTCGAAACAGCAGAGCTGCACGCCGAGCGCTCCCGGCTCATGGGCATGCTGGCAGCCCACGTCATCGATGAGCCATCAGAACTCCTCATTACCAAAGTAGAAGAACTACTGACGCGACTCGACACCCCGCGGGAAGAACTGGAGGAAGAATTCGAACAAATCTCTGAGCGCTATTGGAAAGCCCGCGAAGAACTGCGCCGCATGCAGCACAGGCAGATTGCTGCCGAAATCATGCAACTGCAGCAACAAACCCCCGGCACCCGTGTGCTGAGCAACGGGCTACTCTGCCGAGCCATATCCGGCAGCAGCGCCGATATTCCCCTGGCCGAAGCCCGCTACATCGAAGAAGAGGAACTCGGCCCCGAAATGTACCTGCGCGTGCGTGACCGAATCGTCTACGCGCCGAATGATTTGCCCCGGCAAATACTCGATGTGATGGGCGAAATACCGGCAGGCACCGCCTGGGAGCTCATCCTGCCCCCGGCGCTGCGCAGCCCGGACAACGAACTGCCGCTGCTCTACCGTATACGCGCCACGCGCCCGCAGCGCCGGGAGAGCCCCCCCATCAGCCCTGATACCATCTGACCCCTCTCACAAGCTCGCAGAGCTTGTTTTCACCATGAGGCCGCATGGCCGAACTTAAATAAGCTCACCGGCGAGAGCGGTGAAAACATCGGCTGCGCCGATGTGATGCAGAAGAACCTGACCGCGCTTACACACGGTCAGGTTCTTCTGTTCAGGTGGTTGGGCTACTTCGACTAATACGGGAAAATCATCGTTGCCGCAGGCGCTGCACCAGGTCATGAGGAAGAGCGGCACGCTCCGCAGGGGTATTGATAGGATATACCACAGGCTCAGACGAAGCGGGGTCCTGCACGGCGAGGAAAAGGTCGCCGTTACAGCAGCGCAGTTCCACGGCGCCACCGGGGTAATCAAGAGACAAACTCAGCTGCACATCCTGCCCTTGCAACCAGGTAGTACAACCACTCGGCACACTGCGGGCGAGGGACAGCAGCTCCATCAAATCAGCCTGCACCTGCTGCGTATTCATGCGGTGGGGCAAGCGCGCAAGTTGTATACGCAGGCGGCTGCGAGCCTGAGCAAACTGCAGCTGCACCTCAGGTGTAAGCTCAACTTCAGCAACAGGTTTCGCTTCCTCAGATACCGGTTCCGGCCGAGCGGCAAGCTCCACCAATGTGGTGCGCAGCTCCCCACTGCGGCGGTAACGCACACGCACCACATCCCCCGGAGCATAAGCAGACAACACTTCTTTCAGAGCGGCAGCCTGCGGGGTAGGTGTACCCTGCACACTCTCAATCACATCCCCGGCCATCAATCCGGCCGCATGCGCCGGAGTATGTTCAGCCACACGACGCACAACCACCCCCTGCCCGGCGGATTCCCCTGCGGGAACCACACCGAACACCACTGCCCCACCGGCCGCCTGCAACAGGGGCAGGCAGAGCAGCAGCAAGCAGAGGATGGCTGTGTGTTGTTTCGTCATATCACTTCTTCGGGCAGTTGAGAATCTACGGTTGCTTTTACTCGAATCACCAAGCGCGAATTATCAGCGCTCTGCATCACGAAGGTATCTTGCCGGGTAGCCGGAGCACCGGCAGCTGTGGGGAGTCGGCGGCGTTGCAGTTCAACAGTTCCTGCTGCCACCTGCGGCTCGCTCCACGGTGCCCACCACAGTATCGGCATGGTAGTCAACAGCATCGCGACAGCCGCAACGGCACTGCGCCACAGCAGGCGGCGGCGGGAGTGACCGCCCGCCATCTGCTGCAACATACGCTGCCGCATGAGCACAGGCGCAGAGGCAGGGCGAAGCTGCTCAAGCAGCTCAGCCTCGAACTCGGCGTCGGCCTGCAGTTCCGTCGACTCCCGCTCCATGGCGGCAAGCAGTCGGCAGCGCATGTCAGTTGGCATCGCCGCAGGGGGTAACTCACCGCACAAACGGTGCATTTCTGTCATGTTTTTGTTCATGATGGCGGGTTAAGTTCATCTTCTAATTGTTGGCGGAAAATGCGCAGGGCAGCACGGTATCGGCTGGCAACGGTAGCAGAGTTCTCGCCGGTGATATCGGCTATCTCGCGAAAACTGAGTCCCTGCCACACATGCAGCACAACTACCTCGGCATAGTCGGGGCGCATGCGGCGCAGCACTCGCTCCACACAACGGCGGCGGTGCTCGCTGTCTGCCGGGCTGCTGAGCCAGGGGGTGAGTTCATAAACAGTCGGTTGTTCAGCGGCGGCAGCCTGAGCTACCGATTGACGGCGATTGCGGGCGCGGGACAAGTCAATCGCCGCATTTCGTATGCAACTGATAACGTATGGCACCCACTCGGTCGGCCCCTTGCGAAAATCGCCGCTGCGCACAGCACATACCAGTTTGACAAGCGCCATCTGCAGCACATCCTCCGCATCGGCCTCGCAGGCCGTACGCTGTCGGGCATAGAGCAACAAGCGGTCGCCGTGCACAGCCAGCCACGCGCCCCAATCAGGGTCACCCCCTGACTGCACTCCCTCGCTCGCTGTTGATATGTCCGAATTCATCTGCCTACATTCTATAGACGTCATCACGGCGCGTTTTTATTAAATAAATATCCGTTTTTTTCCTGCTTTTCATCGCTATTTTACATTTGACACCGAGGAACTGCAACTATATAATGCGCGTGTGGCCATGAACTACCATCTATCCTTGCTCCCCGTTATCGCCGCCCTGTTGCTGAGTTGCTGCGCTGAGCGTCAGCTGAATGCCGACCAGGCTGCCGAATATGCCCGCTATGAGCAATGGCTCGGCACCGTAGCCGCCAAACTGCGCAGCGCTGCTGCAAAAGCTGCCAAAATAGAAGTCAGTCGGATTTTTCAAATGCGTCGCTACCCCGATTTGGACTTGCATGGACAGTGACATTGTGCTACCCTATGCCGCAGCTAAAATAAGCGAGTTGCCATGATTGAGAACGAGTACATCAGCATCGACATCCGCACCGCCGGTCGCCGTTTTGCCGGCGTGACGGTGCAGGACAAAATAAACGGCCGCAGCTACGACCTGGGCAAAGAGATTTTCACCATTCAGTTGCAGGAGGCCAAAACGGACGAAGCCTGCTCGAAGAAAGAATACACCGATGTGTGTCTGCCGCTGAGCTCGCTGGATTTGATGTGCGGCACTCCCGTAGTGAGCAGCATAGCCGCTCAGCCGGAGGGGCGCCGCCTGGTCGACCGCCGCGCGGGTCAGCGCGTGAGCCTGCCCTTTGCCGCCACGACGGATGGCTACAAACTCGAGTGGTGGGCTGAGCTGCGCGAGGGGCAACCCTACCTGCGCCTGGGGCTGAACATCACCCCCATGCAGTTTGCCATGCCCGCCCGCAAGATTACCCTGCTGAACATCACCGCTCCCGAGGCTCGCGTGGAAGGTACCGTGAAGGGAGCCCCCGTGGTAGCCGCCGGCAACCGCCTGTTCGCCGGTGTGGAAAGCCCCCTGAGCAAGGGTGAAGTGACGGTGGAGGGCTTTGCCTGCTCACTGGAACGCACCACCCACCTGCCCGCACGTACGGAGAGCCGCATTTCAGCCGTGCTGGGCTTCTGCACACCGGGGCAGCTGCGCCGCACGTTCCAGCTGGCCTACCTGAATGAAGAGCGCGCCCGCCCCTACTTCCCCCTCTTCAACTACAACACCTGGTACGATATCGGCTATTTCACCCCCTACAATGAACAGGATGTGCTCGACACCGTGCGAATGTTCGGTGAAGAACTGGTGCGCAAGCGCGGCGTTGTGATGGACTCTTTCCTGCTCGATGACGGCTGGGACGACACCGAAACACTCTGGCAGTTCCATGACGGGCTGCCCAACGAGTTCCGCAACATCCGCGCCCTGATGGAAAGCTACGGCTCCGCCCCCGGCGTGTGGTTCTCACCCTGGGGTGGCTATGGTCAGCCCAAACTCAACCGTATCGCCGCCGCCGGCGATACCTACGAGACAAATGAGCGCGGCTTCGCCCTCTCCGGCCCCAAGTACTATGAGCTCTTCCGCGATATGTGCCTGCACATGATTCGTGAGCAGGGCGTGAACCAATTCAAGCTCGACGGCTGCAGCGGCATGGCCGAGCCTGCCCCGGGTTCCCGCTTCGGCTCCGACTTCGAGGCCGCTATCGCCCTCATCGATGAGCTGCGTGCCGAAAAGCCCGACATCTACATCAACCTCACCACCGGCACCTGGGCCAGCCCGTTCTGGTTCAGTATAGCGGATTCCGTGTGGCGCGGTAACTGGGACCACGATTTCTGCGGCGTAGGTACCGCCCGCCAGCAGTGGATAACCTTCCGCGACGCAATGATTTACGCCCACAACGTAAAGATTTCCCCGCTCTGCCCCATCAACTCGCTCATGACCCACGGCGTTATCTACAACAAGGGCGCCCGCGGACTCATGACGACCGAGGGCGATGACCTGGCAGATGAAATCTGGAGCGGTCTGGGGCTCGGCACCCAGATGCAGGAAATCTACATCACCCCGGCCATGCTCAAGGAGCACGAGTGGGACACCCTGGCTGCTGCGGCCAAGTGGTCTCGCACAAACGCCGCCACTATGGTTGACAGCCACTGGGTAGGCGGCGACCCTGCCGCGCTCGAGGTGTACGGCTTCGGCTCCTGGAGCCCCGAAAAGGGTATACTGGTGCTGCGCAACCCGGGCGATACGGAGCAGAGCTTCAGCTTCGACCCCGCTTCCGTATTCGAGCTGCCGCTCGGTGCCCCGCTGAGCTACAGCCTCAGCTCACCCAAGGGCGACAGCCTGCCCGCCACGGCTATGGCAGGCAAGGTAACAGAGCTTAAACTCAAGCCATTCGGCGTGCTTGTCATCGAAGCCACGCCTCAGGCGTAAACCGAGTTTCGATAGAAACGTTTCCCGATTCCGGCTGTCGCCTGTGCGACAGCCGCTTTGTTTCAATTTGCCCCCTTATCATTTGCCTATCGAGCATAAAAAACTCGACAAGAAAGTGCTGATAGTGTATATATATGGGCAGAGTAAATGTTCGATACGAAAAAAGTGCTCTGATGCTTGCCGCAGGCTCAATCTGCCATGGCAAAACAAAACAACTCTACTACACATATACGATGAAGACATACTACATTGCCGTACCGGGCGGCACCCCGCAGGGGCCTTTCGGTGAGGACGTTATCAAACAGGGGGTTGCCAACGGCACCTATCCGGCAGATGCACTGGTGTTCACGGAAGGGATGACGGAATGGGAGCCGCTGAGCAAGCACATTGCAGTGGCAACGCCGCAGGTGCCGGGGGTTCCGGGGGTTCCGGCTATGCCTCAAGTTCCTGCCGGCGGCTGTACGGAGTACAACTTCGGTCAGGCTATTACCTCTTGTTTTAAGCGCTACGCCAAGTTCGAGGGCCGCGCCAGCCGTTCGGAATACTGGTGGTTCTTCCTTTTCTACGGCGTTGGCACCAACATTCCTCTGATTGGTTTAATCATCATGCTGGCCGGACTGGTTCCGATGATTGCTGTCGCCTGGCGCCGCATGCATGACATCAACAAATCCGGTTGGTATTCGCTGATTCCCATTTACAGCCTGGTTCTCGCAGCTCAGGAGTCGGAAGGCCCGAATCAATACGGCTCCGCCCCGGCCGCTCCGGAAAAATAATTTTCGCACCAACAAAAGGGAACTCCCCTTTTGCTCAAGAAAGCCGAACCGAGTTCTTCCCGGTTCGGCTTTCTGCGTTATATAAATCAGGTTCGCACTCCCGAAGGAGAATTACCGAACGACATGCCATGTATCCATATTCATGCAAACAGGCGAGTCCTTAAGCCATTCCGCCGGGGCCCATACCTGCTTATCATTCCCGGCGGCACTACTGAGTACAGCCGCCCACCAACTGAATGTGCTGTTGGCAATAATAAAATGACGGCAAGCCATCATGAGCCGCAATTCCTCGAAATCAGGGTTCTCCAAATCTACATATCTCACCTCAGCATCGAAGTGATAGTTTGCTTTAACCCACTCCAAATCATCATGCCCTGTAGAAAAAACGTAAAATACGGGATTTTTCAGCACGTCACAGGCCTGCGCAACAGCCTCCTGATAATAATGTCCATCGCACACCTGGTACTGGGGGTACAAACCATAATCACCGCGTCTCACATGAAGACACACTGCATTTTGGGACTGTATTTCCCGCAACATTGCAGCATTCTCCGGACTAGCCGGAGTCTTCACCTCAAAAGCACGGCGTAATTCATTCTCAATCCCTTTCACAACATCCGGCGACTGAAAATAGCCATACAAATGCTTCATACCCGGGTTTTTAGCAACAGGTGGCATTTCATACGAATCAACCGGGCAATACTTCCCGCGGGCTAATAACGCTTCGCGATACAGGCTAAGTGTGCTCCTGTCAAACTTCAGCATCTTCAGCAAGGTCTTCACACCGGTCACCCGCACCATGCCTGCAACAAATAAGATAAAATAAAACAGCGCGCTCACCCCGGTACACACGCGAGTCCCTTCCGTCAGCTGGAAATGATTCAGCCCCAGCTGCCGCTGATCTCTGGACCAGGCGTGCAATCCCCCATTGAGCACTATTTTCTGTTCATCATTCGCCAACAGCAAACGCAATGCATACGCATACTGAAACATCTGATTTCCCAAACCGCCTCGAGTTATTACATGAATCATATCTATGCAGGTCGGTATAATTTCGATTTATTGTAAATTGGTTTTCTACGCCGCTCAGTATTCATTTCAGCATGAGCACGGGCTACTTATATCATTTAGAACTACGCTATGTCAAGCTCTTTTAGCTAGGGTTTGAAAAATGGAATTCAGGCGTTACAGAATTTGATTTTTATGCGTCACATTCTCAACAGACGCCCCACTTATCCCCCGCCATCACTGCCGGAATAATCCGCATCGGCGCGTTCGGGCACCCCTCAACGGTCGATTTCCGATTTCCCCAGATATCTGCCGTATGAATCGTAATAACTCACGGTGTGACCATCGCGTACCGACTTGCCGCGGTAGCGACCGTAATCGTCGTAATACTCGGTAGTCCCTCGCCCGGTCGATTCAGACTTACCGAGATAACGGCCGATTTCATCATAGTAGTGCATTTCACCCCGATTTTCCGGAGCCATTCGCCCCAGGTAGCGCCCTACGTCATCATAAAATCGAGATTCCCCGCCGTGCTCCGGCTCAGCTTTCCCGAGGTAGCGGCCGCAATCGTCATAAAAATGGCGGTTCCCCTGCCCCTGTTTGCGGGTTTTACCCAGGTAACGCCCATAGTCATCATAATGCTCCACCTCCCCTCGCACATTCAGCTCGACCCGCCCGTTGAGCGCGCCGAAAAAACGCAGATACGCAGCACAGTCAGCCGCTTGCACACTGCACATGGCGACTACGGCCACCCCAACAGTCAGCAACGCCGACTCTATCATCTTCTTCATATTGTGTTTCAGCTTGTGTTCTATTACTCACAGCAAAAGCTGCCGCCGGCATTCCCCACCCCTCAACACAGCAGGTCCTATAACAGAACAAACCGAGCCGGACATGACGACGACTCGGCTGCTCAACCTGCTGCTATCGGACACTTACTCCGGGCTATCGGGCAAATGTGGCGACAAACAGATTTCAAAAGACTTTACTCAACCGGATCAGCAGGAGCTTCGCCATATTGATTCGGCCCGGAACTGGGGCGACAGGCCAGAATAAGAACAGCGATTTCGCCTACAAACGGAATAAAATCCCACAACGAATGGGCACCGCACAAACCACTATCCTGCATGCGTCGCCAGGCTACAGCCATGCTGGGGATAAAAGTAACCACCCAGAATGTCACCTCCGTGATAGGCATTGCCAGGAACAGGCAGGCATCAACCATGACGCATGCCATCCAAATCAAAACCCACGCCAAGACATAGAACCAATATTCGGAGCGGCCGGCACGCCCGGAGAAGCAGGCATAGCGCTTCATGCAGCTCTTGAATGCCGTCAAGGGGTTCCACGTAGCTGCTGTCCTGGAAGGCACGGGAAGCGCCGCAGCAGCGGCAGAAGGATTATTCAGAATATCAGCAACCTTGCCCCAACTTGCAGCGCCCGGAACAGCGGCAAGACTTTCGGTAGTAATTTCACCCTTGGCCAGCATTTCCATGATAACAGAAACCGACACGGGACCGGCTTGAGAACCATCCGTCTTGATTACATAGTACTGATTCATACGCAAATAGATAAAAAGTGAGAGATAACAAAGTTGTAACACACCCCGCTGCCCGCATGCTAACACAAAGCCCCCGTTGAGTCAAGAAAAAGGGCATCATAAAAAAGCTGACTCCAACATTGCTGATGCTGTGGCAAGCAAAAAACTCGTAAAAGATTATATTTTTTTACGAGTTAGGGAATCAACACGAATAACAAGAAGCACGAGAGAGAGTTGCCTGCTCCGTTCTAACAGGATAAGTTTCAAGGCCGGAATAAAGCATCAGCAATGCTGTATATTTCTCACAGCGGCTTTGGAGCAGGTCTCTCAGCCTCCCGATGCGCATGGGAACGGGTATCCCTGCACGAGCCGCTCAAAACTCTTAAAAATCAAATCATACAAACAGTTCTGTGCAGTCATCCTTACAAAGTCAACCCCTCAATCAGTCTAAACTGGCGCCATTCTTTCGACACTTAGGAAGCCAATTTAAGCCCCCCTCACTTGTGTATTTATCGTTTTGCATGTTTGTGTGTTGGTTAGATTATACACACTCTTATAGCTAGCGCCGCCAATTTCTGCAAAAAAAACAATATTATTATCTTTTAGACTTGCAATTGCGTTAATAATCCTATACAATAAAGCCGTAGTTTACGGAATGTGTCTACAAAAGCACTCAGTAAGTTTATACGAACTATCAACCTTCTCCATTCTATAATTAGAGATGAAAAAAACACTAACAACTATCTTACTTTCCGCAGGGGCATTTGCTACAGCGGCAGGTGCAGAGTCTGATAGTGCCATCACGATGCTGTTGCATGGTAACACATACAATCTGAATCTCACAGCAGATAATGTGGTGAAGCGTCAGCTTAATGCCGGTGGGACTACCGGCTCAGCGTCACTGACCCCATTCGATGACGGAGTGCGTCTTACCGTCAACTGGACCGCCGGTAATGCTCTGTCCATCTTCGACCCAGCAAACGCTTGGACTAATACCGAAGCTTTAGAGGATTTGAATAAGACTATGGGGCTGAACCTCACCGCCGATTTCCTGAACGAGATGAAGTACATCGGTTGCCTGGCCACCGATACTGATACCTCGCTGACGTTAAGCTTCAAATATGTCAAACCGGAGGTAGACCTTAGTCGTCCCATGACCTTCTATGTGTTCGCTACTTCCACACTGGGCCGTGCCGGCGATATGCTTGTAGGCGGTTTGAGTGGCTACACCGTGACCTCCGCTGCTGCCGACAAGGGGCAAGGTTTCGATAATCAGATGGGTGGCTATAATTCCTGTACTCTGTACAAGGTAACGGGGACTCTTCAGGAAGGTAAAACCGTAACCTTTGATACGACCACAAATAAGACTTTATTCTCGCTGGTTGCCTATCAGATTCCCGAGCCGAGCACTGCTACACTCAGCCTTCTGTCTTTGGCCGGTTTGGCTGCTCGCCGCCGCCGCAAATAATACGCGACAAATTAAAGTGGTTTAACCACTCCCTGCATTTTGCACCCGCCCTAGGTTCCGAACCGATGGGCGGGCATTTTTATATCCACTTGTGAAAGCGCAAACGCGATTCCGCTTGTCCACCTTGCCGGGGTGGGACTTTTACTGAGTTTCATGCTCAGGCTTTGGGCATAAGGAGCTGTTTCAATAAACTGGCGCCATTCTTTCGACACTTAGGAAGCCAATTTAAGCCCCCTCACTTGTGTACATCTGGCGTGTACAATTGGCGTCCCGAGCGACGCGAGCCGTGCAGGAGCGGAAAAATCGCGCCAAAAATTCGCCGGAAGGGGGCAGGCATGGTTTTCCCTATACATCAGGGGACTACAATTCTTTAGCGATGAATGTGGCCTTTCTCGGTTATAGTATTCCATCCACGCAGATGTCATTTCTATCGCATCTTCCAGGCTCTCAGGCTCTCGGTGCAGGAAGAACTCATGCTTGTAGGTTCTCCAGAAACGCTCCATGATGATATTGTCGGCCCAGCGCCCTTTACCGTCCATGCTTATTTTTATGCC
>JAFVIC010000045.1 GCA_017477935.1 Akkermansia sp.
CGGAGAAACAATTCTTCGAAGCGGCTCGACAGAGTGGAATGCGAATATTGGTTATCAGGTCGCGTTCTAAGCCAACGCAAAGATTCCATTCATTCACCGGGGGCACACGCCCCCGGTTTTCTTTTGATAAAGGCTTCATCGTATTGCCTCAAAAAAAACAGTCACCGAAAAGTGGATGCCTCAAAATTGGACTCCTCGTCAATTTTGTATCGTTTTGAGTAGGCCTGCAGCCACGTTGGCAGCATGGGATGGAGCCGCCCGCCGAACCCGAAAGCCCCGTTCCGGGGCGGCAGAGAGTAGCGCGGGGTAAGCGAGCCGTCAGGCTCGCGCAGCCCCGGGTTGTGAGAGAAAAAGTACATGAGAGCCCCGACGCGGAACGCGGAGGGCCGACAGATGGCCGTGGCCTAATCCCATGCGGTGGCCCATCTGTCGGCCCGCCATTCGGCGGGGCTCCGACATGTTTTCCCCCGGTTACCGGAGAATTCGCTGCTGACGCAGCTTCGGCTCCGGCTATTTTCTGTCGTCCTACGGACTTAAAATTCCTCTCGCTATCGCTCGTCAGCTGTTCGGCAAATTGCCATTTGGCGATGTCCGCTTATTTGACGGATATTATGTAAAATTACCGGCAAATCTGAAACAGCCCCGTTTGCCGCGTGAAGTTGACATTTCCGCTTGACAAATACCCACTGAATCGATAAGATGACGCCATGGAACAGAATTACCCGACTCAGGTTCAGATGATGCAGCAACAACTTGCTGCTCTTGCAAAGGCTTACCTCAATAAAGTATACGGCTGGATGTCGCTTTCCATGCTTGTGACGGCCGCCACGGCTATCTATGCCATGCACTCCGATAAACTGCTCACCTGGAGCGCCGGAAACAGCATCTGGCTGCTGCTCGGTACGCTGGGTATCATCCTTATCATGGCATTCTGCCGCAACATGCTTACCGCCGGGGCACTCACCGTGCTGTTCATGGCATTCTCCGCGCTGGAGGGTCTGGCGCTCGGGCCGATACTCAGCCTGTACACCACACAGTCTCTGGGGCTGACCTTCGCCTGCACGGCCGGCATGTTCGGCGCCATGGCGCTGTACGGAGCCATGACTAAGCGCAATCTCAGCGGCATGGGGCGCACGCTGATGATGCTGCTCTTCGGGCTCATCATCGCCGGTATTGCCAACATGTTCTTCGGCAACAGCATGGCCGACCTCGTCATCTCCGGTATCGGCGTGGTGGTATTTGCCCTCTTCACCGCCTACGACACGCAGCGCCTGCTGGCCGAAGGTGCTTACCTGACGGATGCCGATGAGCGCAACAAAGGTGCCATTCTGGGTGCCGTGCAGCTCTACCTCGACTTCCTCAACCTCTTCCTTTACCTGCTGCGTTTCCTGGGTGCAGCCCGCGATTAAGCAGCCATGGATATTCAGCAGAAAATCACGGCCGAGGCGGTCAGAGTGGCGCATGCCATTCTGACCCCGCTGGGTTATGAATACACCCTGAGCACCACCCCCACCGAGGGCGAGGAGAACGGCGTAACCCTCATGATTGAAGGGCCTGACGCTCGTTACATCATCGGCGATGAGGGTGACAAGCTCGATGACTTGCAGTACCTCATTAACCGCCTGGTGCAAGCCGGGTGGGAGGAGGCCCCGCGCATACGCGTGGACTGCGACCGCTACCGCGAGCGCGCCGAGGGCAAGCTGCTGCGCCGCGCCCGTTCGCGCGCCGAACGCGTGCTGCAGACCGGCCGCCCGCTGCAGATGGAGAAGCTCAACGCCTACCAGCGCCGCCTGGTGCACAATGAGCTGGCCAAGATGCCGGGCATACACACGGAGTCCGAAGATACGGATTCGCGCTTCAAGCGCATCACTATCAGCCGCGCCTGAGCCCAGCCCATGCGTTCACTCCTCACCAGCCTTATTCTCACCGCTGCCGCCGTGCTCACCCCGCCGGCTGCGGCGCTCAGCTATACCGTTTATACGGCGGAGGGTAAAAACACCTCAGCATTACAGCAACTGGTGCACAAGCTGCTGCCCCCCGCAACGGAAGGGGCAAGCGAGTGCCGATTTCTGGAATTAAAAACGGCTTGCAATGATGTGCCGCAGGCAGAAATACAGGCAGAGGCCATCGAGGCCGGCGTGACCCACCTGCCCTGCCTGGTACTGGCAGATGACATGGGACCCTATGCCACCCTGTTGCTGCATGGGCTCACGCGGCAGAGCATCGAGCAGGCAGCCACACAAGCCACGGCCCCTGAGCGAGAGAGCAAAACCGAACAGCGTCGCTTTGACTCACAGCTCTACCTGCTATTCGCCCGCTGCGCCATGGAGGAGCCAACAGCCGAAACGCTCGATGAACTCGTGCAGGAGAGCCGCCTGCTCCTCAGCCATGAGCTCTGCCCCAAAGAAATGCAGCAACTTATCGGCCTGCGCTGCCTCTACCCCCTGCTCATGAAACAATATGCCACCGGCCATACCGGGGCGCATACTCCGGCGACTGAAGCCAAACTGTTAGAAGCGATTGCCGCTCTCGAAGCCGCACGCGACCTCGACCCGGAGAGCGCTACGGGCAAGCGCGCTC
The DNA here is from genome assembly GCA_017477935.1 of Akkermansia sp. Lineage (GTDB taxonomy): Bacteria > Verrucomicrobiota > Verrucomicrobiia > Verrucomicrobiales > Akkermansiaceae > Akkermansia. The sequence goes on from JAFVIC010000045.1 coordinate 2,581, forward strand.
ACGATGAACGCCACCGCTTGCGCATGGCACGCCGAGAAGCCCGTAAATATGAATAAAACGGCCCTGCTCCTACTGCTCTGCACCCTGCTGAGCTCTTGCAAGTTCTACCACATCATCAGCAGACCGCGCCCGGAACTGCAGTGGCAGGACAAAACACACTGCCTGACAGACGGAAACAACGTGTGGCGCTGGCACCCCACACCCGAAAACGAAACAGCTCTGCGCGAGTGGTGGGAAGCAATGGATGTCCTCGGCACGGAGGATTATTGGCCCCGGGCATACGATGACGAGGTAAAGTTTACCCTGCACCCGCGAATGACGGTACGCTTCAGCGAACTATCCACGGTATTCTATTTCAACCGTCCGGGCTATGATGGCCCTGCCATCTACTCCCGCCGCCGGACAGAAGCCGACCGCCTATTCCGACAACTCCTCGAGCAGATTAAGCACACACAGCCGCACATGAGCCCCGAACAGGGGCAGCTTCTGCTGATGCACTGCAGCCCACCCACCCCTCGCGGCCCGGAAACCGCTTGGCTGCCGTAAAGTCGCGTTTTTTTCGAAAGTGCTCAGTTTACAGCATGAAGCGGAGACGTGTTCGTCCTATAACGAATAGACGGCACCTTCCCCTGATATGGTCTCACTGCCGGAGAGCAGATATCGTAATGAGCATCATAATACGGCGAAGAAATACCGAATAAGCCCAGCAGCGAATGAAAAAAGTGAGCGTGAGAAACCACCTTATCGCTGTTTGCTCTGAGATTATCTACAGACTCTGCAAAGTGCGGATGAAGATTGACAAATTCCGGAGAATAAACAAAAAACCAGGGAACCAAACACGAATCCGATGCATAATAATCAGTCATCGCGGCTCTGGTCCATACGCCATCTTCGCCCAAGGCCTCACCATGGTCTCCAATGTAAATGTAAATAAAGGGCCTGCCTTTTAATGATTCTGCAACCTGACGAATAAAATCATCCATGTAGGCAACCGTGTTGTCGTAAGCGTTATTAACGGCTTCAGCGACATCAGTGTTAGAGGGCCCCATATAAAATGAGCTCACATCAAATGGTTTAAAGGGAGCAGTTTCCGCGTCAAATTCATCAAACGGGCCATGACTTCCGATATTGTTCACAAAGAGAAGCAAATTCTTATCCGGATTCTCCTGACAATGATGTGCGATTTGTTCTATTTGATTATGATAGCGAGGTTTCGCATATAGTACATTCTCAGCAGTCGAAGTCAACTTTTCAGCCAGCCATGTAAAAGTTGTTTGAAAATCTTTGGTTGTAATTGCCTTTTGCGCTCTATGATTGGAAATAGTTCGTGCTCCGGCCATATACGTAAGGTGAAAACCGTGCTTACTGAAAAGATCCAACACAGAACCAACAGTTGGCCCGCCTTGCCCATCAGCAGCAGTCTGAACATCAGTCTTGGCATCCGTCAGAATTGTCACGAAAGCTCCGCATGTACTCGAAGAAAGTGATACACAATAAGGGAAATTAACAACATGTTCATGATTTCGCAGCCACGGGGTCGTGTCATTCTTCCATCCATTGATGCTCATGCGACCGGATTTCAGGCTCTCCCCGATATGCACAATCAGGACGACCCCGGAGTTTGGCGACACCGTATTGATGGCTGATGAAACTTCCGCCGGGGATTTCAGCGCAGCAACAGTGGTCAACAAGCGGGTTTCCTGCGATTGAGCATTTACAAAAGATGAATATAAGTTATTTAAATTATACACGGGCCATACGGTAGCAATATGCACCTTCACAGGATGAATAAAAACATTGGAAATACATGCCATAGCGATGAAAAAACTGGCAGTGGAACACATGGTCCACCCATTCCTGTTTCGTAAAATTCTATTGATAAGCATGCAAGTAATTGCGACTACTCCAATCAAAAGCAGAAATACAACTACGTTACCAAAGTTTAACATATTACACCATTCGGCTTTCGAACCATGCAAAGCCTCCTGAATCAGAAAGGGAGTAATCCTTACTCCATAATAGTGGAATAAAACAGTCTGCAGCAAAAAAACGAACAAACAGGGCGCAAGAAAAATATAGACAAACCTTCTCAAAACTGCATAGCTCACCAACACCACCCCCATACAGAAAAAAACCATAGATGGCGTATGATATAAAAAATCATATACAGCAGGACTATACAAGAAAGCACATACTATTCCCATGCCGAATAGTTTCCACAACGTACCGACATCGAAAAAGAATGGAATTCTGCGCAATTTATAAACTGCGGCAAAGCCCACCACCCCAATAACCGAAGCAATACTCAAATAACCGATATAGCAAGTTGTCTTATTATAAAAACTCAGCTTTGAAAAATAGGTAAACCAAAGCGAACTTCCGGTGGTATGTGAGGCCACAAAAGCAACAGTAAAAATAACTATCACCAGAAAGAAAAATACTTTCCGGCTAAAAAAAGAATTAAGAACAGACATATGCTTCAACTGAAATATTCTATATCAATTCAGGAAAGTGATTGCAGTATACCTGTTTTTTAAGCAAAAGTCAAACACATATCGTGACGATACTTAAAACTGACGCAGACTGATAAAATCACAAAGTAGAGGACTTCTGCCCGGCTCTCTGTTTCCCCGGATAATTCCTGCGTTTTCAGGCTTGCAATTCAACCGATACAAGTATAGAATATCGCCATGGACGCCACCACCACTTACCGCGCTTGGGCAGAGATAGACACCGATGCCATGAAGCATAACCTGCGTGTTGTGCAGCGGGTCATGCCCGAGCACAGCCGCATGCCTATCGTGAAGGCAGAGGCCTACGGCCATGGTATCGAGGGCGTGGTGCGCGCGCTGGATGACGAAGACATCACCTTCTTCGGCGTAGCCACACCGTCAGAGGCCGCGCGAGTGCAGGCCGCCGGCTGCAAAGTGCGCCCGTTCATACTGGGGCCCTGTTTCCCGACCGAGCGCGAGGCTATTGTGCAGCACAGCTGGCGCGCCGCCCTCTCCAGCGTGGAAGAAGCCGAGCACTTCAACTCCCTCGGCCGCCTGTACAATAAGAAAGTTCACCTGCACATCAACGTGGACACCGGAATGGGGCGCGCCGGCGTGCTGCCCCATGAAATCCCCGGCCTGGGCGACAAACTGAAGCAATACGAATACCTCAATATCGAGGGTGTGTACTCCCACCTCTCAGCCGCCTCGCAGGACATCACCTTCACCCACCGCCAAATTCGCACCTACGAAGCGGCGGTGAAAGACCTCTCGCTGAGCATGGAGCTGCCCTACCGTCACCTTTGCAGCAGTGCTGCCGTGTTCAACTACAAGGCACCCAGCACCAACATGGTGCGCCTGGGGCGTATTCTCTACGGGTACTCCCCCATGCCCTCACCCTACAATAAAGAGCTACACAACACGCTCACGCTTAAGAGCCGCGTCACCCTGTTGCGCACCCTGCCCGCCAATCATGGCGTCTCTTACGACCACACCTACATCACCAACGGCGCCACCAAAGTGGCTACCATCGGCATCGGGTTCGGTGATGGCTACCTGCACTACCTCTCCAACACCGGCGCACGTGTCTACCTCAACGGCCATTACTGCCCGGTACTCGGCCGCATCACCATGGATCAAATCATGGTAGACGTCACCCATGTCGAGAACGTACAACCCGGCGATGTCGCGGAAATACTCGGCCCCAACGTGCCGTGGGAGGAACTCACCACCCGCGCCGGCACCATACCGAGCAATATCATCTGCTCCATCTCTGCCCGCGTACCGCGCGTCTACCTGCACAAGGGCGAACATTAAGGCCGCAGTCCCTCGGCAAAACGAATAAAGGATTCATCGAGAATGGCGCAGGCTCTCTCCACGCCGAAAAACTCCCCCACCTCCGTCACCTTGTTCTGCAGGGTCTTGTAAGTACGGAAGAAGTTCTGAATCTCCTGCAGGTAGTGAGGCGGCAAATCCTCCAGCTTATTGATATGGTCATAGCGGGGGTCGCCCACATTCACCGCCAGAATCTTGACATCCGGTTCCCCGCAGTCAATCATATCCATACCGCCGATAATCCGGCAGTCCACATAGCAGCCCGGGAAGGTCGGCGCTGAGGTAAACACCAGAATATCCAGAGGGTCGCCATCCAGGTAGACCGTGTTCTCTACAAAACCATATTCCGCCGGATAATAAACGGAGGAATACAGCACACGGTCGAGCTTAATGCGGCCCGTCTTTTCGTCCACCTCGTACTTATTGCGGCTCCCCATGGGGATTTCGATTCTGGCTTCTACCACTCTCATGATAGTCCATGTTATCAGCCGCAAGTGTGCAAGTCAAGCAGGAATGACCCGCGAGGGGTGAAAAATGGTATTTTGCCGATAAACAAATGCGGCCTTACGATTTACAGCTAAATCATAAGGCCGCGATTAAAACCGGCGCGAGAGAGAGGTTAATCCGCAAGCTGCTCTTTCCAGAACTGCAGGCGGCGCTCCGTGTTGGCGGGGTTAGGTGCACCGGGGTTGGTGCGCAGGGAGAACGCGCGATCAAGGTTGAACACGCTGTGCACATCATCACCGTACTCCGGGGATATTTCGCGGAACTGCTCGAGGGAAAGGTGATTGAGCGGGGTCGCGCTGCTCACGGCAACACCGACGGCACGGCCCACCAGCTCATGAGCCTGACGGAAAGGTACACCCCGGCGAACCAGGTAATCCGCCAAATCGGTAGCCAGCAACAGCGGATCACTCACGGCGGACTCACAGCGGTCGGGGTTGATACGCATGGCGGCAATCATCTCGGTGTTCACGCGCAAAGCCAGGCTGACAGTGGCAAAGGAATCGAAGAGGGGCTCCTTATCCTCCTGCAGGTCGCGGTTGTAGGTGAGCGGCAAGCCCTTCACGGCCACCATCACGCTCACCAGGTTGCCATACAGGCGGCCGGACTTACCACGAGTCAGCTCGCACACGTCCGGGTTCTTCTTCTGCGGCATGAGGCTGGAGCCGGTGGTGTGGGCATCTGACAGCGTGCAGTAGCCGAACTCCGCACTGCTCCACAGCACCAGGTCCTCGCTCAGACGGCTCAGGTGAGTGCCGATGACAGACAGGCAGAAAAGCGTCTCCATGATGTAGTCGCGGTCGGCGATAGCATCCATCGAGTTCTCCGTCACGCTGTCGAAGCCCAGTTCTGCGGCAATACCGGCGCGGTCAAGGTTGATGGTGGAGCCGGCAATGGCTCCGGAGCCCAGCGGGCTCACATTCACACGGCGGCGGCAGTCACTCAGGCGCTCCACATCGCGCCCCAGCATCTCCACATAGGCCAGCAGGTGGTGGCCTATGGTAACCGGCTGAGCACGCTGCAAGTGTGTATAACCGGGAATGCGAATTTCGGCGTACTCCTCCGCCTTGGCCACGAGGACGCGCTGCAGATTGCGCAGCAAGGTGATGGTTGTGTCAATCTCAGCGCGGCAGTACAGGCGGGTATCGGTCGCCACCTGGTCATTGCGGGAGCGGGCTGTGTGCAGCTTGGCACCGGGGGCACCTATGCGGCGGGTCAGCTCACTCTCGATGTTCATGTGCACGTCTTCGAGCTTAATGGACCACTCGAATTTACCGGCCTCGATATCGGCCAATATACCCTTGAGCCCCTGCTCGATGGCATCGAACTCTGCCTGAGTCAGCATGCCGGCGCGCAGCTGTGCCCGGGCATGAGCAATCGAGCCCGCGATGTCGTGGCGATAAAGTTTCCAATCATACGATACGGATTCACCGTACTGCAACACCAGGTCGGCCGTAGCCTGAGAAAAACGTCCTGTCCACATAACGCGGGCAGAGTACAATAAAATGCCCGTAATTGCAAGCAAAATCAGCTCAATGGCAACAGAATGAGGTCTGTTTCAGATTTGCTCGCAATGTTGTATCATATCCGGTAAATAACCGGACTTCGCCAAATGGCGATTTGACGGCGAGTGTGAGCGTATGCGAACATTCACTACGATGGCGCAAGCCGTCGTAATCTCGCTTTCGGCGTAAGGCGAAAATCTCGCCTTATCATTAAGTTCGGCGGGCGTTCCGCCCGCTGAATTTTGAGTCCGGAGGACGACAGACAATAGCCGGAGCCGAAGCTGCGTCAGCAGCGAAGTCTCCGGTAACAGACGAAAAAACGTAAAGAAGCCCCGCCGGATGGCGGGCCGACAGATACCCACCGCATGAGCATTACGCCTCGGCCATCTGTCGGCCCTCCGCGTTCCGCGTCGGGGCTCGCATTCCCTTTTTCCTCCATACCCGGGGCTGCGCGAGCCTGACGGCTCGCTTGCCCCGCGCTACTCTCTGTCGCCCCGAAACGGGGCTTTCGGGTTCGGCGGGCGTCCCCGCCCGCAAGATTTAAGTCCGCAGGACGACAGACAATAGCCGGAGCCGAAGCTGCGTCAGCAGCGAAGTC
>JAFVIC010000046.1 GCA_017477935.1 Akkermansia sp.
CCGCTGAGCAAGGCCTTGCCGATGGGCAGTTTAACTTGGGCGTGAGCTATGACTACGGCCAAGGCGTGCCTAAGGATGAGGCGGAAGCAGTGAAGTGGTTCCGTAAGGCCGCTGAGCAAGGCCATGCCGCTGGGCAGTTTAACTTGGGCGGGTGTTATGCTTTCGGCAAAGGCGTGCCAAAGGATGAGGCGGAAGCAGTGAAGTGGTACCGTAAGGCCGCTGAGCAAGGCCTTGCCGATGGGCAGTTTAACTTGGGCGTGAGCTATGACTACGGCCAAGGCGTGCCTAAGGATGAGGCGGAAGCAGTGAAGTGGTACCGTAAGGCCGCCGAGCAAGGCCATGCCGCTGGGCAGTTTAACTTGGGCGTGTGTTATCAGGACGGCATAGGCGTGCCTAAGGATGAGGCAGAAGCAGTGAAGTGGTTCCGTAAAGCTGCGCGGCAGGGAGATATAGACGCCCAAAAGCAGCTGATAAAGAGAGGCAAAAAGTGGTAAACCCTTGCACCGAAACCATGAGGCAGAGGCAGCAGAAAAGCTCAACATTACCCCATTCCGGGTGAGCGAGTTTTTTGCGTACCATTTCCATATTCGCTGACCGGATTTTTGAATCAATGCGGCGCCAGCCGGAAAAATCACCTGTGCCGCACTTAAGGCTTTACGCAGCGGGGAAGATATGCTAGAATGGCGCGCGCAAGGCGCGCGCAGTGTGCACCTGAGATATACAGTTATGAGTGACCCCACGAAGTTCCGAAATCTGGCCATTATCGCCCACGTAGACCACGGCAAAACCACCCTCGTCGACCAGCTGCTGAAAGCGGGCGGCACCTACCGTGAAAATCAGGAAGTGCAGGAGCGCGCCATGGACTCCATGGACCTGGAGCGCGAAAAGGGTATCACCATCAAGGCCAAAAACACCTCCATTCACTGGAATGGCTACACCATCAACATCGTCGATACCCCCGGTCACGCCGACTTCGGAGCCGAGGTGGAGCGCGTGATGAAGATGGTGGACGGCGTGATTCTGGTGGTGGATGCCTACGAAGGCCCGCAGGCGCAGACCCGCTTTGTGCTGCGCAAGGCGCTGGAGGAAGGACTGCTGCCCATCGTGGTGGTGAACAAGATTGACCGCCCGCACGCCGACCCCATGAAGGTGCACGACCAGGTGCTGGAGCTGCTGCTCGACCTCGATGCTACCGAAGAGCAGTTCGAAGCCCCCTTCGTGTACGGCTCCGCCCGCGATGGCTATTTCATGAACAGCCCTGAGAATGAGCCCCCTGTGGACTGCACCCCCCTGCTCTCCCAGATTGTCAAGCACATTCCCGCCCCGAAAGACGCCGACCCCGACGCCCCCTTCAAGATGCTCATCTCCAACATCGACTGGGATGACTACGTGGGCCGTGTGGCCGTGGGCCGTATATCCAACGGTCGCGTGCAGAAGGGCGATACCCTCTACCTGCTGCGCGCCGACGGCAGCAAGATTCAGGGCAAAGTTACCAAGCTTTTTGAATACAGCGGTTTGCAGACCACCGACTCCGCCATTGGCGAGGCCGGCAACATTATCGGCATTTCCGGTTTTGAAGGGGTCGATATCGGTGAAACTCTCGTTGCTGACCCTGAGGAGGAAGCCATGCCCTTCGTGCAGATTGACCCGCCCACCGTGCAGATGGAGTTCAGTATCAACGATGGCCCGCTCGGCGGCCGCGACGGCAAGAATGTGACCAGCCGCGTCATCCGCGACCGACTCATGCGCGAAATGCGCACCAACATCTCCATTAAGGTGGAGGATACCGACCTGGCCGGCGTCTTTATGGTTTCCGCCCGCGGTACCATGCAGATTGCAATCTTAGTGGAGCAAATGCGCCGCGAGAACTATGAGGTACTAGTCTCACGCCCCAAGGTAATCACCAGGGACGTAGACGGCGTGCGCTGCGAGCCTTTTGAGACCGTGTTCATCGAAGTACCGGACGAGTGTGCCAACGGTGCCGTGCGCATCCTCGGCAACCGCAAGGGCATACTAGAGAACATGGAGACAAAGGGAACCGGTCGCACCTACATACAGGCCACCATCCCCACCCGTGGTCTCATCGGCTTCGAGTTCGAGCTGGTGAACCTCACCAGCGGCCATGGCATCTTCTCCCACCTTTTCAAAGAATACGCTCCCTATGCGGGTGAAATCGTCACACGCCAGAGCAGCACACTCATCTCGATGGAAAGCGGCATTGCCCGCCCCTACGCCCTGCAGGCCATGGAGGAACGCGGGTCGCTCTTCATCGCCCCCGGCGATGAGGTATACGAGGGCATGATTGTGGGTGAGAACCCCAAACCCATCGACATTCCCGTGAACCCCACACGCGAAAAACACCTCACCAACCACCGCTCTGCCACCAAGAACGACTCCATTCAGCTCACGCCGCCGCGCGTATTCTCGCTGGAGCGCGCCATCGAGTACATCGAGCCGGATGAACTGGTGGAGGCCACGCCGCACTTCATCCGCATGCGCAAGCGCCTGCTCGATGCCACCGCCCGCAAGCGCGCCGAGCTGAGAGCCAAGGGACTGTAAGCAATACGAACCCAGGCAGATAACATACCATGTTTCAGGATATAGCCAACTGGTTTGCCGCGCAGGATTATGTTGCAATAGCCCTGTATATCTCGGCGGCACTGCTGTATATGGCCGGTTTTCTGGGGGCCGTGCTGCCCTACCCCGGTTGTTTTGTCGCACTGGGCGGCAGTGTGTGCTATGTTCTGGCCGTGGGGCACCCGTACCCGGCGTGGTGGGTATGGCTCATCCTTGCCCTGCTGGCTCTCTTCGGCACGGTGGTGGACAACATCACCACCGCCATGGGCGCCAAGCGCTTCGGCGGTAGCAAGCAGGCATTCTGGGCGAGCATGCTCGGCTTGTTTATAGGAGCCTTCTTCGCCTTCCCCATCGGTATCATTCTGGGGCCATTCCTCGGGGCCTTCATTGCAGAGCTGGTACTGGTACGCAAAAATGCCAAAGACTCAGCCAAATCCGGCTTCGGCGCCATGATTGGCCTGCTGGCCGGTGTGTTCTGCAAGGTTATCATCACCGGCATCATGTTGGTTATCACGATTATAGCCACCATTCCTCCCGATGGTATACAGCCACAGCCCCCACAGCAGGCAAAGCCTGCCGCAGGGGCAAAATCGTAACATTCAATTGAAGCTCCCACCCCGAGGGTCGGTTCGTTCATCGGCGGGTGATTCGGAGCGCTCCGCCTCAGCAACCATGCCCCCCTCCGGCAGGGTGAAGCCGAACTTTTCAGAGCATTTGGCATTCAACGCGGCAAAGACACGGCGCACGATTTCCAGGCGACCTTTGCGGCGCATGCTGATAACCTCGCGGAACCCCGGCAGGGTGGCATCGCCCTCAAGCCTGCGCAGGAAAAGGTGGCCGACCACATAGACATTCGACGCGGCGAGGGCGGCCTCAAGCGTGGGTTTGGCAACGGCATCCGCAACACCGGCCACCATGCCGAGCAGAGGCACGTTGCGGGCGGCAGCGTTGCCGGCTTTGTACTGCACATCAGGGTCATCTATCAGCAGCTCGGCAAAATCTTCCACCAACTCCGTTGCAATAAGCGCACCATTGTCATATATCAGGCTGTTGATGATGACGTAGACAAAGGAGTTCAGCACGACAGAGCCGAAACAAAGAGCATTAAACACCGGGGAGGGCTTGCCGCCGTGCAAGCGCGCCAGAGTCACAATGAGTCGCAGCTGCAGCAGCAGCATCGCCACGCCATCAAGCCACTTGTTGCGGCTCACCACAACCGTGAGCGCCGAAATCTGGCAATAGGTGAATATCAGCTCACGGCTGCGACGGGGCAGCAGGTCAGGCTGCCGGGCGTAGTCTGCCAGCAGCTGCTGCAGAGTGGCCGTGTCGCGGCTGCTGCAGGCATTGTGCAGGGAATCGTAAAGGGAATCATACCGACGGACGTCGTCCCGGCGCTCACGGCGAGCCTGTGTGCGCCACTCATGAATACAGCGCATGGCCGCACGGGCACGGGCACGAGGGTCGGCGGACACCAGGGTAGTGAGCCGGCAAAAGCTCAGAATGGGTGCCACCACCTGCCAGTAGACAAAAAAGGCAATGAGCGCCCAGAACATGTACCCCAGCACGGGATAGGGTGTGAGTTCATTGAGTGCCACCCCCTTATCGATGAGGTCTGAACCCAGGTAGAGCAGCAGCGCGATACAGCCCCATATCAGCATGTTACCGATACCGGCACGGGTACCGCTCATGAGCGCGCGCCCCAGGCTCAGCAGCAGCGGCACGGCTAAACAAAGCAAGGGCAGGCAGAGCGCCCCCCACAGCACCCAGACCGCCAGGCCGGTACCCAGATAGCAGTTCAGCCACTCGCCCAGGGCTGTCACCCGCGGACCACAGCCTGCGACAACCAACAGTAAAACAATCAATACAAGAGCCTTAAGAATGGTTTTCATACTCAGTTTTCAGTTTTTCAACACGTTGGGCAAATTCCACCAGGCGCTGCGCATGCTCCGCAAGAGAGTCGAGCTGCATGCGGTTCCGGCGCAGGTTTTCCCGCAAGGCAGCATGAAAATCCCCTGTAGCCAGCGTGGCCGCACGCTGCACGACTTTGTTGATACCCGCCACGGGCAGGTGGCGGCTCACCACTTCGTGCATAGCGCTCTGGTAATAAGCGGCAATTTCCGCCAGGCGTTTTTTGAAGGGTTCATAATGCAGCACGTTGCGATAGGTTTCCTTCACGGTATTCATACCGTAGAAACGCCCGGGCACCTGGGAGCTTTCGGGCATTCGCTCATAGTGACACTCCAGCCCGGCGCAGTCTTTCCCCTTCAGCGGCAACTGAACGGTACAATCACACACGCTCTGCCTGTGCTCAGGGCGCACCGCCGCGGCAAACGAGCGCAGAAGTTCGGGGTAGCGTTCATCCAGACTGTTTATCCCCTCCCGCAGGGATTGCCGAATCAGCACGTCATCGCAGTAGCGGTCCAGCGGCTGAACCTCGCCCCCGCCCGGCATACGAACCTGCAACTGACTGAGTTTCAAATCACCTTGCAGGAAGGCAAGTCCGGCCTCGCGGCAGGCGCGATTACAGGCGTCCAGGCATTTGTTCACATCTTCCCCTGTCACCTCTTCACGGCTCAAGCGGCCATCTTTCCAACTGTGGCATGTGCGGGCCACCAGTGCCTCGAAATCAGGCAATTCCGTACGCGGGGCAAGACTGAGCACAGCCGTGCCGGGCATGGGGGCAGGCTGCAGGACCGCAAACGCTTGCTCCCCGAACTCGCGCCAGCGCCCCCGTGCCTCCTCCAACGCCCGGCTACGCTGCTGCACATTCGCCTGCAGCTCAGTAAGGGTTCGCTGCAGCTCACGCAGGGTATAGAGCAATTCATCGCGACAATGGGCATAGCGAATACCGGGCAGCGAGCGGTTGAGTTCCTGCTCCACGGCGGCGAAATCGGATGCCGCCAGCAGCTCCGCCTGCGTGCCGTAGCACCCTGCCGGCAAATGCACCGGCAGCTGCAGGCGACCGGGGCTCTCAAAGATGCCGGCGTATGCCAGCCCGAGGTTAACGGAATCGATATGCAGTGTTTTATCACCGGCGAGCAGGCTGAACACACGGCGGGCATTGCGCTGCTGCAGGGCATTTTCGGCAGCCAGTTCCCCTGCACGCAGCCATACCTTGGCCTCCATGCGGTTCTGAATCAGGCGTATGGTTGAAACGGAGCGGGCTCCCAGCAGCTCGCGCAGCAGCTCCACGGCTTTCTCATTCAGCGGGGCAACCGTGCTCTGCAGGATAAGCGCCATATCACACTCATTGCCCAGCTCGCGGTAGAGCCCGCTGCGCACAACAGCGGCATGCGGCGAATCACACCCGGGCATATCAAGTATCATGCGCTTGCGGTCGCGCAGCAACACACAGTCGGAGCAATAGGGAGTCTCGACCACGACCATCAACGGCTCGCTCGGCAACTCTCCATACACGCCCGGTACCGAGCAGAGCACCCGCGTGAGCACATCATCACTCAGCGGCAGCACCCGCACACCCGCCCCATCACCGGAGCCTATGCCACGCAGGTAATCCATCACGCGCCGCACCTCCCCTGCCCGCTCAGCCTCGGACAGACTGCCGGGGGCATCAAATATCAGTATACGAGCCTCAGCCCCGGGAGCCGCCATGCGTATAAGGGCGGGGCGCAGGGTCGTATCCTGCCCGTAGCCCATGGGGGAGGCATTCGCCGAGCGTGTCAACAGGTTCACCAGGGTCGATTTACCGGCCTTCAGCATACCAATGCACACGATTACCTCCATCCCTGACTCAAACTGACTGACCGCGCGCAGGGCACGCGAGACAAGCTGCTGCACAGCCCCTGTATCATCGAGGGTTGCGCTCTCGCCGTGCAGCCGGGTCAGTTGCCGGCGCAACTGCACATGGTGGGGGGTCGCCGTGGCATACGTTGCGTTCATGCCTGCATTATACCCCAATTTTGAACACTTGGCAATCAAGAATTGCAGCTTTGTGACCTGTTTGGGGCTGTTTCAGATTTGCCGGTAATGTTGTATCACATCCGGTCAATAGCAGGACTTCGCCAAATGGCAATTTAGCGAAGTGAGGGCGAGCGATAGAGAGCGGAAATTTGAGTCCGTAGGACGACAGACAATAGCCGGAGCCGGAGCTGCGTCAGCAGCGAAGTCTCCGGTAGCAAGTGAAAAACATATCGGAGCCCCGCCGGATGGCGGGTCGACAGAAGGCCACCGCATGGGATTGAGCCTCGGCCATCTGTCGGCCCTCCGCGTTCCACGTCGGGGCTCGCATTTACTTTTTCCACCATACCCGGGGTTGCGCGAGCCTGTCGGCTCGCTTGCCCCGCGCTACTATCTGCCGCCC
>JAFVIC010000047.1 GCA_017477935.1 Akkermansia sp.
AAAACATATCGGAGCCCCGCCGGATGGCGGGTCGACAGAAGGCCGCCGCATGGGATTGAGCCACGGCCATCTGTCGGCCCTCCGCGTTCCGCGTCGGGGCTCGCATTTACTTTTTCCACCATACCCGGGGTTGCGCGAGCCTGTCGGCTCGCTTGCCCCGCGCTACTATCTGCCGCCCTGGACGGGCTTTAAGTTCGGCGGGCGTTCCATCCGCGGAATTTGCTCAGGAATCCGCTGTTTTTTTTCAGCAGTTTCGCACAGTCAGTGTGCCTGTATGCCCGGGCTTGCTCCAAGGGAGTTCTGCCGGCGTGGTCAGCGATGTTGACCTCGATGCCCGGGGCGGCAAGCAGCAGTTTCAGGCACTCGATATGGCCGCCACAGGCGGCAGCGTGGAGAGCAGCCCAGCCATCGCCATCTCGCCGGTTGACCTCGATGCCGGGAGCCGTGAGCAGGAGCCGTACACACTCCGTGTGTCCCTTCCAGGCGGCTTTCATGAGCGGGGTTGTACCGGATTGGTTCACGCTGTTAACATCTATCCCCGGCATCGCAAGGAGCAGTTTCACACACTCATGGTGCCCCTTCCAGGCTGCCTGATAGAGGGGAGCACCTGCATTGATGTCAATCCCCGGTACGCCGAGCAGTAATTTCACACATTCGCTATAGCCGTCGGCCGCTGCCCGGCACAGGGGTGAAACGCCGCTGCCCGACTTCTTGTTGACCTCAATGCCGGGGGCAGCGAGCAGCAGTTGCACTATCTCTGTATGCTTTTGCTGAACAGCCTTGTCGAGGGGCGTTTGCCCGGAGTGATTCGCTTTGTTGACGTTGACTCCGGGAATTCTCAGCAGCTCTCTGACGCTCTCGGGTTGGTTCGCTGCAACGGCGCGATAGAGGGCGGTCCTGCCTTTCAGGTCTGTTCTGTTGACGACAGTGTCCTTGAGTTGCGTGAGAGCTTTGTCGAGCATGGCGTCATTCTATCACATTACTGAACCGTGGGCAAGGCTCTTTCCGGGGTAACGCATGGGAAAAAGTCTGACTGATGCGCGCTGCAAGTCAACTTTGCTCCGTTTTACGGCAGGGGGGTGAGTGTTTGCAGGGCTTCCTCGGGGCGCGTGGAGATGGGGTTAATGTTGAGGGTGCCGCACTCGTGGTGCTGCGGGTTGAGCCAACAGATGACGATTCCGCGGGGGCGGTTGTTGCTGCTGACGGCTTTCATGGCGCGCGCAAGCGGTGTTTCTGCTCCCGGTGTACTGTTCGGGCAAAGCTTGGCTTCGAGTTTCAGCAGCGCTTCTTTTTCTTGTGCGGGGTAGCCGAAACTTCCGTTCGGTAACTGTTTGAACGGGGCCGGCAGCAGTATGCAGCTGTTGCCCCACACGGCTGCCGCCTCGGGGTGGGACGCCAGGTAGCTTTGCAGGCGGGTAGCGGCGGGGACATTGTACCCGGGCAGGGTGGGTGTGTCGCCATAGGCGCAGCAGATGACGAGCACGGGCAGCTTGTACGCTGCGGCAAGTTCAGCGGCCTGCCCCGGTGAGGTGGCGAGCTTCAGTGCCGATTGCGGCGCATACGATTTACAGAAGTCAGCCGCTTGCTTTGCCTGAGCACCGGCCAGCCCCAGGCAGCGCAGGTGTGCGGTGTCACCATCGGGCTTGCGCACGACGAGTATGTGCTGTCCCGGACAGTTGAAATCAGGGTATGCCGCAATGGGTTTGCCCCATACCTTGCTGAAGTTGGCCAGATACCAGGGCGGGTTTTTCCATTCCCACAGGGAGAACCCGCAGGCGCTGCGCCATTCGGCAAGGTAAGAATCGACTTTTTCGGCCAGTTCGCTGAGCAGGATGAGCTCTGTGCTGCCGTCCGCCTTCAGCACACGTATGGCAGCGGGGGTATCGTAGAGTGCCACGAGCTGCCCTGTGACGGTCGGGGCATTGCGGCGTTTCCATTCGCGTGTCGGCAGCGCGGCGGTATCGAACGTCGGGGCCGGTGCCGCCGGGAGCGAGGGTTGCGGCTGTTGTGTAGGGGACTGGCGAATGATGGTTTCTATACATTTATCGGCCATGTTGCGGTAGTGAACGATATCGGCGTGCGAGGGGGTGTCACCATAGGGGGTGGCGGTAGATACGCCGATGGCCAGCAGGTATTCCCACACAAAGAGCTCGCGCCGTGCGTCGCCTTGCCGGTGGTATACGGCAGCCAAAGCCGGGGTGAGCCCGGCACGCTGACCGTTGCTGCACAGTAGCTCGAGCTTCATAGCCTCATCGGGCGCTTCTCCGCTTTCCATCAGGTATTCCACGCAGTCGCGGTAGACTTGTTCGTCTGCCACCTGCCAGAGCATGGCCAGCAGCAGGGCATCGCGTCGCAGGCGGGCGGCTTGAGCTTCATCCGTACACAGGGCGGCTGCCGCCAGGCGCGTGGCGGGCATGTGCCCTTCTTTCTGCATGGCGGCTACCAGTTGTGCGGCTTCTTTCATCTTACCGGCGGTTTTCAGGGCGTGCACGAGTCGCAGGCCGCTCATGGCATATTGACCGCTCAGGCAGCGCACAGGGCACTCAGGCCAGGCCAGCACGGTGTCCGTCATGCCGTGGCGCAGCAGGTGCGAGATAACGCGTGCCGTGAGCTCGGGGCTATTATCCTGCGCGTGCTCTTTTGCCAGAGCCAGCAGCTCTGCCGCGGCTTGTTTGCGTTGCTCGTCGGTGGCGGTCAGGGTTCCGCTGACAGTAGCGGCGCGCCGCAGATTGTCGGCAAGTGTGTCTTCATGTCCCAGCGCGGCAATCGTCATCTCGTCCGTCATTCCCATGGCTTCGCCGTAGTGTGGCAGTGGTGCGAGTTCGCCTTCGTAGTGAGTGAAGAGGGTAGTGAGCGCCAGGGGGCTGACGCCGCGCAACTCGCGCTGGCAGATGATGAGCGGCCAGAGCCCGCTGCGGTTAAGCACCCGTGCCAGGCGCATGCAGGACTGCCCGAGTTCGTGCGCATGCCCTTGTTTTTCCATGACGGCGAGCAGCAGGGTCAGGCGGTGCAGCAGTTGCGGGGTGTGGTGCAGGGCTGCCTGTATGATGGGGGAGTCCGCGTCGCGGCAGCTCAGCGTAAGTTCTTCATACTCAGGGGCAAAATCGATGGTGAGACCATCTTGCTCCAGGCTGAAAGCCAGGCGCAGGTAAATGGGCAGCTCCATATCCCGCTGCCCGGGGCGCACGGCGGCACATTCCTCCAACGCGGCTGCCAGTATAGCGCTTGTGCCGTGGTGTTCTTTGGCCGCGGCCAGGTGTTTTTCGAGCGATTCGAGGCTCTTGTCGAAGGCAGCGCTGAGGGTGGTGGGCTTTTCATCGGGCAGGCCGAGAAGGGCGGGGCTCCACTGCGGCAAGGTAGGTGCGCTGGCATCAGGCCAGCGTGGGTTGCAGCCCTGGTGAGGTGAGCTTTCCGTGAGCGGTTGCCAGTCGGCCAGCCCTCCGCCCAGGGCCAGCATGCAGCGCGGTGCCAGTGCCTGAAGTTCATCGGGCAGGTCGGCATTCTGCTTTCTGAGCTGTGCAGCGGCGCGGGCCGGGGTCTTGTACCACCGGTGAACATGCAGGGCGGTCAGGCAACTTTCAGGTATATCGAACCCGAAGTCGTTGTTATGCAAAATACCGCGGCTCATCAACCAGCGCGGTAAATCTTCCGGCTGCCGGCTGAGCAGCTCGTAGGCAAAGAGGTTTTTACCTCGTGCCAGAGCGAGTGCCGCGTGCTCATCCTGCCATATCAGGGCGGCCAGCAGGTTCTGGACGCGGTCTCGACCGTTGCTCAGGGTGGTGGCGGTACCGGCGTTGAGAGTTCGCTCGGTCTGAATAAAGCTGCTCAGGGCATGGTGCATGTGCCGGGCAATATCCTGCTCGCGGGCAAGGGGGAGCACCACGGGGCGCCCGTCGCGGTAATCGCGCAGGAACTCATGGGCGTAGCGGGCATCCACCATACGGCGGCCGAAGTTACCGCACCAGGCCATCATGGCGCGGCGCAGCATGTCCAGCTCTGTCAGGGTGAGCGGGGCGGGGCTGCTGAGCCATTCTTCCAGTCCCTGCAAGCGCTCGGAGAAGGTGCGGTGCTCGCCGATGAAGTCGCGCATGTGCAGCACGAACTCACGCCCGGGATTCTCGGCCTTGCGCGAGCGGGCAGCGTAAAGCTCGCGGTAGGTGAGCAGGGTGCTGAGTTGCTCTTGTTCACTCTCGCTCAGTTGGCGGAGCGCGGCATCGATACGCGCATCCGGCAGGCTGAGTTGGTAAAAGGCCTCGGCGTTCCCGGGCTCATTCAGCAGGGTGCGGATGTGCTGCTCGAAGGCTGAGGCGATTGCACTCAGGCCGAGGAGGGCGGCAGTGATGATGGGGAAAAGTTTCATTGTTGCAGGAATCGAACTTGATTCGGTTGGGTGTTGAGGAATTCATCCATGCTGAGGTTGAAGGCAAAAATGCGCTGAAGCAACACGTGCCTGTTACCCACATCGGCATTGCCTATCAGGGTGATACCTGAGAGCACATCATTGTTGAACCGAGTGCTTTGGTAGGCCATTTCCGAGGCTATGACTCCGGGCTGTAACTGCGTGTAGCCGTCCGGCTGTACCTGGTGGTGGTTAGCCAGGGTGTTGAGTTCGTGGCAGATTTGCGGCGAGTAACTGCCGTCATCTTCGGCATACACGAGCAGGAACACATAGCGCTGCGCCCATTCTGCGGCAGCTTCGGGGTGTTGGCTCAGGTAGTGCCGGAAGGCGGTGTCTTTTCCCCCGCCGCGGCGCCCGAGAAAGAGAATAACCGTGTTCGCCCCTCGCAGCTCACTGTAAACCAGCGCTTCATTCGCTGTGGCTGCCACGGGCAGGCAGGGCTTGCCATGAGTCTGCGCCGACTGCTGCTGCTGCCACTGCTTTACCAGTTGCAGGCCTTCGGCCGTGAGGGAGATGGTGCTTATGTTGCCCTTGCTTTTTTGTGCCGGTTTATCTTCGATAATCCAGCTGTTTGCCTTGCCGTCGGGGGTAATGAATTGCAGGCTCAGCTGCCCCCTGACTGCGGTGGGACTTACTGAGAGCAAGCGTACATGCAGGGTGCCGAGGTTGGCTGTGGGCAGGGGCATAAAACCGTTGTTTTTCAGCCATTGTTCCACATATACCCTGTCGTTCTCGCTCAGGTAGCGGGCCGGCATGCGCAGTACCCTGCCGCGCGGAGTTACCAGCCGCACTTCGCCGTTGCGCCCCCAGGTGCCGCGTATCCCTTGCAGCGAGGCGAGTATCCCGGAGTTGCCCCGGCCCCACTGCCTCGGCTTGTAGGTGGGCAGTAAGGGGGTGAGGCTCAGCGGCTCGCTGCCGAACTCCGCCGGTGTGCCATAGCCGCCACCGGCACTCAGGGCAACCCCGGCCAGTAGCGCCCACAGCGCCATGATTCCTGTCGATTTTCTACACATACCATCTTATAGACGTTTGTCGAACGGAGCTTTATTGAGCAAATCGGCTATTATTTCTACCGTGGTAAATATTTCTGCACCAGTTTGCGGTCGGGGCTGGCCATGGGGGTGTGGGAGAGGTCAGCCAGGGGGATGTAACATTCACCGGCCTGCGGGGTGGCGGTATCGGCACGGTGAAGGTGGCGCGTGACTTTGTAGCGTGTTACGCTGTATTTCTGGTCACAGAGGTGGGGGAGGTCGGCGATTTCTTCGGCAGCACGGCGCGGCAGGCGGTACATACCCTCATGGCGTCTGCCGTCCGGCTGTTTCTCCATGAGCAGACCGTCAGCTGTGCAGTGCCATATATCCCAGTGTTCTATCGCGGTGATTTCTTTTTTCGGGAGCTTGACGGGCAGTTCCTCGGGGTTTGTGGCCGTGCAATAGGCGCGCACCGGGCAGAGCAGGCAGGTGGGTGAGCCTGTGGTGCAGAGGGTTTGCCCCAGCTCCATGAGCGCTGAGTTGTAGGCGCGTGGGTTGCCGGGGTGCACGAGCCGTGCGGCAAGCTCCCAGTGCCTGCGGCGCCCGGCGGGACTGTCCACCGGGGTGGGGTCATTGAACACGCGGGCAAACACGCGGCTCACGTTGGCGTCCACCAGCGGGGCCGGGCGATTCCAGGCAAAGCTCAGCAGGGCTCCGACGGTGTAGTCTCCGATTCCCGGTAGGGCGCGAAGGGCGGCTTCATCCCCGGGGAATCGGCCGCCGTGTTGCTCACAGAGGGCAATAGCTGCCGCCCGAAGTGAGCGCACGCGGCGGTAGTAGCCCAGCCCCTCCCATGAGCGCAGCGCTGCCTGCTCATCTGCCGCTGCCAGTGAGGCAGGGGTGGGGAACTGCGCCAGCCAGGCCTCATAGCGTGCGAGCACGGTGGGAATAGTGGTCTGTTGCAGCATGACCTCGCTTACCAATATGGCCCAGGGGTCAGTTGTGCGCCGCCAGGGGTAGTCGCGCCCCTGCTTGCCGAACCAATCCACAAGCGCCTGAGCGAAGTCGCTGTAGTGCTCTTCCTGCATGCTTATGCGGGTTTATGTTGCTCCGTGGTGTAGATGGAGATGTCGGCGTTTCGGGTGCCGAGCAGTTTCTGGGCGCGCATGAGTGCCTTGCGAGTGGAGATATTCGGGTTCTTGGGCTCGAAGATGAAGATGTTGCTCTCGCCTTTGTCTCGGTCACAATCCGCCTGCAGTACATCAAGCACGCCGCTTTTGCGCAGAACTCGGTACACCTGCCGCCCGGCGCCGGATACGATGAGGTGGCGGCCTTTTTCGCGCGTGAACTTTATGAGTTCTTCGAGGGCGCAGACTGCCGTGGCGTCCAGATTGCGGGCGTTACGCATGCGCAGCACGATGACGGCGAGGCTGGGGTCCTCGGCAATACGCGAGACTTGCTTGCGGAAGAGGTCAGCTGCGCCGAAGAAGAGGTCACCCTCAACGTGTACGATGGAAATCTGCGGCAGGCGCTCGGCTTTGTTGTTCAGCTCCATGAGTGTGCCTTCGTTGTCGAAGGTGTACTCCACCAGCTCGGGGCGTGCCGCCTTGCGCAGGAAGAGTGAAACGGAGATAATCACGCCCACAAAGATAGCGATGTGCAGCGGCAGCAGCAGTGCCGCAACGAAGGTGATAAGCAGCACCACGGCATCGCCGCGTGTGGAGCGGGAACAGATGCGCAGCAGCTTGCGGTCATACAGGGAGACGGCATTCGCCAGTACAAGCGCCGCCAGCACGCTGTGAGGTATGCAGGAGATGATGGGGAAACTCGCCAGCACGAAGGTGATACCCAGGCAGAGCAGACCGCAGATGACACCTGAGAATCGCGTGGCTGCCCCCGCTGTGTAATTGAGCATGGAGCGTGTGAGCGAGGCCGAGCAGGGCAGCGAGGTGGTGAAGGCTGAGCCGATGTTGGCCATGCCGACGGCGAAGGTGTCTTGGTTGAGGTTGACCTGCTCGCCGGTCTTGGCGGAGAGGGTCTTGCTCATGACCGTTTGCTCAAGGGTGGAAAGGAAGGCGATACCAATCACCACCGGGAACAGCTCTGCCAGGTGCCCGGGCAGTTCCCACACTGCCGGCGGCGTGCAGCTCAGGTCGCTCATGGTGAAGTCTTTGAGCATGCGCACATCGCAGAAGTAACCGCCCGTCCACGGCTGGCAGAGCACCCAGTTGAGCACGCTCATGGTCAGCAGAATCACCGCAAAAGTGGGCAGAAACTTGAAGTGTTTCTTGAGCGGTATGAACATCAGGAACGAGAGCGCCCCCAGCACGATGGGCTGCCACTGCACCTTGTCCAGATTGCCGATGATGGCCGAACTCATGGTGAAGAAGGAACTGCCGGCATTCACATCATTGATACCCAGTACATAGCGAAGTTGGGAGGCAATGATGAGTGTCGCTGCCCCTGTGATATAGCCTACCAGCACACTGCGGCTCACGAACTGCAGCATTTCCGTGGCTTTCACAAAGGCTCCTATTACACACACCACCCCGGCCAGAAAGACGATGAGCGGCACGAAGACGGCCGGGTTGCTTTGAATTGCCGGTGACGAGGCCAGAAAGAAACTCGCCAGCATGAAGGCCGTGGCATTGCTCGGGCCACTGACAGTCATACCGCAGCGCGTGAAGAGCGGCGCAATGAAGGTACCCACGGTCGCCGCCATGATACCGTATATGCTGTCCAGCCCGGCCATGGCGGCAAAGGCCATACCCTGCGGCAGTCCCACCAGCGCTACATCGAGCGCGGCTTTCGTGTCGCGCCCGGCTTTACTGAGGTTGTAACCGCTGATAGCGTGTCGCGCCGGCAGCGGGTCAATCATACCCTGTGCCAGATAGCTGCAAAATCCTTTCCACCCCAGTCTGATGCGATGTGACAGTGCTCCCATACTCCGTATACTCTACCACATTTCCCCTCTTGTTGCAAGTCAGAATCATGCTTGCAATGGGGTAAATGGTTCTGTTTTATATCCGTCAAATAACCGGACTTCGCCAAATGGCAATTTAGCGAAGTAAGGGCGAGCGATAGAGAGCGGAATTTTGAGTCCGTAGGACGACAGACAATAGCCGGAGCCGGAGCTGCGTCAGCAGCGAAGTCTTCGGTAACCGGAGAAAAACATATCGGAGCCCCGCCGGATGGCGGGCCGACAGAAGGCCGCCGCATGGGATTGAGCCACGGCCATCTGTCGGCCCTCCGCGTTCCGCGTCGGGGCTCGCATTTACTTTTTCCACCATACCCGGGGCTGCGCGAGCCCGTCGGCTCGCTTGCCCCGC
>JAFVIC010000048.1 GCA_017477935.1 Akkermansia sp.
AGCTCGTCTAGACTTTCGCCGGGACGGAAACGGTCAGTCAAGCCGTCAATGGGCGATTCGTAGGCGGCAACCTCGTATTCAGACGGGTCAATGCCGTCAACGCCGATCCGCGCAAAAGCAGCTTTCATGTTCTCCGCGTCAGTCGGTAGCTGCACCCATTCTGCAACGTGGTTTTGCTCGGTATGGCGGGCTTTGTTTATGAGATACACTTCAAAAATGTGTTCGTCCATGTATGCGCTCCTTTCTAAATTGGTATAAGGGTTTGGGACTATCCCAACAAGAAAAAAATCCCCGCCGAACTCCAAAGAGGACGGCGGGGATATGCGGGATGTGTGAAGCCCCACTTTTTCAAAGTGTGGCTACACTCCCTATGCTTGCTCCGTAACTCCCCGTACTCCGGCAGAGCCGGAAACTTCTGTGTCACGCTTTCAAAACGGTTTTTCGGGGTATCAAGGGAAATATCCCTCGGCAGTAGGAAACGCGGCTGCAAGGTGGCTTAAATCAAGGCATTTTCAGCCCCTAAACCGTGATTTGCAGCCGTACTTTTACCGTTTCCCGCTGGCGGCGTTTTCGCTCGGCAGCTTTACGCCGTGCCGCTATGGGTGCGCAGGCGTCGCAATACTTGGCACGGTTGCTGCGGGCGTGGTAGGGCTTGCCGCACATTTCGCATTTCTTCCGGGTATCATGCTCACGCATAATATCCGCGCACAGCTCCCGGTCTGCGGGCAGTACCGCTTCCCGGAAGTATCTGCACAGCAGCGAATAGCTGATTGCCTGCACACATACGCAAGGGTCGCCGTCATCCAGCACAAGGCAGCACCCGCCGTCGTTGTTGGCACAAAGGCAGCGGGTCAGCTTTTTCACCTTGCGATACTGTGCTTCGTTCAGCCGGATCATTTGGTCTGTTCGATACGGTAATTCACATACTTGTCGCCTGTGTCGCAGAGAAGCACCGTACCGTCGTAGGTTTTGCCCGTGCGCTCGGAATACAGCCCCTTGACCTTTGCCTTGCCGTCCTTTAACAGCGCAGCGGCGATTTTCTTTGTAAAGGTGGTTTTCCTGCTTTCAAAAAACTTGTCGTTCTTCCACATCACAAAACGGCAGGATCGGTCAGAGCAGTAATAATTTTTCTTGCCCTCATAGACAGGGCTTTTGCAGCGTGGGCAGATGCCGATTGCTTCCTTTTCCGGCGCGAACAGCTTTTTTCCGTCCTCGGTGATATGGGAGTAGGCTTTTACCAGCTCCCGCGTCAGATCGGCAATGCCGTCCATAAATTCGTCCGGGTCTGCGCTGCCCTTGGCAATCTCGGTCAGCCTGTTTTCCCATTCAGCGGTAAGCTGCGGGGATTTCAGCATATCCGGCAGGATCACGGCAAGGTTTACGCCGTCCTTGGTCGGCACAAGGCTTTTGCCTTTGCGCTCCACAAATCCGGCAGACAACAGCTTTTCGATCATGGCGGCGCGGGTCGCGGGTGTACCCAGCCCTTTGCGCTCGGCTTCGTCGGGCATATCCTCTTTGCCCGCGCTTTCCATAGCGGACAGCAGCGTATCTTCGGTGTAGGGCTTCGGTGGTGTGGTGTAATGCTCGGAAACGGATGCGGCAGGGTTGTCAAAGGTCTGCCCCTCGGACAGCTCCGGCAGCGTCGCTTCGTCCTCGGCTTCCTCGTCGGGCTTTCCTTTCAGCGTCAGACGGAAACGGGCGTCAATGCCTTTCCAGCCCGCAGTCAGAATTGTCTTGCCCTTTGCGGCGAACTGTTCGCCGCCGCACTCAAATACAGCGGTGACAGCTTCATACACATGGGGCGGCGCGACGGCGCAAAGCAGCTTGCAGCAGATAAGGGACAGCAGTTTCTTTTCGCTTTCTGCCAGCCCGTCAAATCCGGCTTTTGCAAACTCCGCTGTCGGCAGGATCGCATGGTGGTCTGTCACCTTGGCATTGTTGATAACGCG
>JAFVIC010000049.1 GCA_017477935.1 Akkermansia sp.
GCAGAGCCGCGGCGGCGCCCCGAACCATGCGCCGCGGCTCTCTGCTGTCGCCCTGAGCGAGCTTGCGAGTGTAGTCAATGGCACCCAGAGCGAGCTTGCGAGTGTAGACCTTGGCACGTTGAGCGAGCTTGCGAGTGTAGGCCTTGGCACGTTGAGCGAGCTTGCAGGGTTGCCTATAGGGTGCCTATTGGTTCCCTGCGTGTGTCACTTTCTGTCGCATTTCCTTTGCTCGTATTCTCATTTTCACTACCTTTGCCAGTGGTTCGCGTCACTTCATCAAACTAACACCTTTACCAGTATGGCAGTAGTTCAAAACATGTGGCTTCGCGGTGCAAAGCAGCGCTTAGCTGGTGCAGTATTGTACCAAAACAATGGCCAAACGCTCATTAGAGAGCTGGCGGCTTCAGTTAGTAACCCTCGAACGGCAGCACAAATGACCCAGCGCGTGCGCTTGAGTAACTGCGTGGCAGTTTACCGAGCCAACAAGTTCTGGATGAAGTACGCTTTCGAGGATAAGAAACCTAAGGAGAGCGACTACAATGCTTTCATCGGCGAGAACATCAGCAATAACGCGGTAGCCTTGACGAAGTCAGAGGTCAATGCAGGTGCAGCCGTGGCGGCTCCTTACACCATTACACGCGGTTCCCTGGGAAGTATTGAGCAGACACTACGTGCAAACATGCTCATTACTAATCTCTACTTTAATGCTGACTTAAACCTTGAAGAGTGCAGTGTCGGCGAGTTTTCTCGGCAACTCATCGCGGCTAACAATGGAATCGTCGAGGGTATGCAGCTCTCCTTTATTGCGAACATTCAGCAGACTAACAACCTAACGGGTGTTCCTTACCTGGTTGTACGTGCTTACGAGGTCATACTCGACACAACTAACACGCGCCAGCTATCTGAATACTTCCCAGTTGTTATAATGGACGTAAGCAATACAGACACGGAGCAATATTGCCTCCGCGCTGATTGTCCGGAGTTAGGCCAAGGTGCATTTGCTTTCGTCTTGTCGCACACTGTAGGCGGCGTTACTCGCGTAAGCACGCAGTCGCTGCAGTTGGTTGGCAATACCGTTTACGACCGTCATACAACATCTTCAGCATGGCAGGCAGCTATTGAAAGCTATGGGGAAAGTACCGAAACCTTCCTCGACAGCAAGAGCGCTAACACGGCCGCGAATGTTGCGGGCACCGTTTCTCTACTCTCTGCCGAGATTAACGGCACACGAGTATACCCGGGCAGCAATTTCCCGTTTAGTATTGAGGACGGCGACGATGTTAAACTCGTATTCTCACAACCTGTCAATGTCGGAGCTGGAGATATACAGAGCTTTGTTAACGTAGGTACCTCGAGCAATGGGTCCCTACTGACAAGCGAGAGCTCAGTACCAGAAGCGGGTACCAGCAGCACGCAATTTACCGCGACGCTCACCGGAACCTCTATACCGGCGCCCTATGGGGAGCAGCTCATCACGCTGGCCGTTGAGACAGAGCAGGGCAACTTCTCTATAACATTCAAGCAGACTGGCGACGGTCAGCACCTTGGAGATTGACCCAAAGGCCTCGACTGTTGGGCCGTTTTAGCACCATGGTACGACCATGTCCACGCTGATGAACGACCAACACTCGCCAAAAACAACAAAAAAACGCTCAGATCCTTGCGAGATCGAGCGTTTTTTTCTACCTTTGCAGAGGCTACTCCTAAAGACGCGAGGGAGGGGGCAGGTAGCTCCTGCCCGTAGCCATTTCCAAACTCATCGCGTCAGAGCGTCAAAAATGTACAATTACTTACCCTGGCCTTCAAACATGCGTACGGCCGACCAAGTACTATCCATGCGAATCCAAGAGGGGTCCGCTGGGTACGGAGTGTATGTTATGCTGCTCGAGCTACTCCGCGACGCGGAGAATCGGCGGCTAGTGTTTAACCCTAAGCATCTGGCATTTGCCATGAATGAGCCCAACGTCGAGCTCGTCCAGCGTGTCGTCCAAGACTACGCCCTTTTTACCTTGGGCGATGACGGCAAGTTCTCGTCTCCATGGTTAGAGGCGCAGATGAACGAATACGACGCTAAGAAAGCGGCTGCCGTGGCTGCTGGCAAGCGTGGTGCCGCTCGTCGTTATGGCAAGCAATACACAATAGAGGCCGAAGAAGATAGGGTACCTATGGGGGGGGCTATGGCCGCCCAACAGGATACCGATAGCAATATAACACAACATAATGAACCCAATAAAATAAACCCAACCAAATCCAAACTCTTGGGCATGACGTGGAAGGGATGGGATGGGGAACATCTTTTTGCTTTAGCGAGGAAAAAAGAGCCGCTAATCGACGATTTAAGTCGTGAGGTTATCAAGTCCCAGCAGGGCAAACTTAATGCACGTGCAGGGCAAGAGAGGCACAATTTAGGGGCTATCGTGGACGTTTGCGACTACTTCAAGGTTGGCGTCGGCATGTTCCGCTTTCTGGCCGAGTACACCAATTACGGCCGTATAGGTTCGCCGGAGATAATACGCATGCTGGCTCTCGAAAAGGAGTGTAGGCAAACCAAGTTCACGCCCAAATACCCAGCCGAGTATGTCCTCGTAAAGCTGCTCGAGCCACTGCAAGGTCAATAGCAAATATCGACGCGAAACGCGTTTCCTAAGTCGCTGATATTCAGCGGCTTTTTTTTGTGCCTCCGTGTCGATATTCGTGCA
This sequence comes from Akkermansia sp., assembly GCA_017477935.1. Taxonomy (GTDB): domain Bacteria; phylum Verrucomicrobiota; class Verrucomicrobiia; order Verrucomicrobiales; family Akkermansiaceae; genus Akkermansia. The sequence continues at coordinate 2,700 of JAFVIC010000049.1, forward strand.
GGCTCGCCGCTGTCGCGACGCCCAGGGCAGCTCCGCTTCCCTTTTACCCTTTGGAGCCGCGGAGCGGCGCGACGCCGTAGGCGGTGCGCCGCGGATGCGGCGGTCGGCCGACGGGCGTGCCCAGCACGCACGGAGGCCGTGGGGACGACGGGCGACCAGCAGGCGACGGGCAGGCGCAGCCCTCGCAAGCAATCGCGGTTCGTTCGCTTCGGGTACGCTACGGGACCGCCTCGCACGTTCGGCCACACTACGCTCGGCGCGTGGGCTTTGCAAAGGTCGTGGGCCCTTTGTGTGCCTTACGGCACTGGCGGCCTCTGCGGCCGCCATATTTCGTGCGTTCCGCACGCGGCAACCCGCGTGAGCGGGTGCCGATTTACGCCCGTAACGGGCGTGGGCCCTCTCCCAATGCACGCCCACACTGCCGCGCTCCGTTTTGGCCTCCGTGCTGCGGCCGTCCCTCCGCTCCCCCTCCGCTCTCTCTCCGCTCTTGCTCCGCTCGGGCACCGCCTGCCCGTCGCCTGCTGGTCGCCCGTCGTCCCCACGGCCTCCGTGCGTGCTGGGCACGCCCGTCGGCCGACCGCCGCATCCGCGGCGCACCGCCTACGGCGTCGCGCCGCTCCGCGGCTCC
>JAFVIC010000004.1 GCA_017477935.1 Akkermansia sp.
GCGGGCGCCGGTGTTGTCGGCGACCTGAACGAGGGATTCCATCTGGAGCATGGTATGTAATGTCCTTTCCGGTTTAGTGTTTGATGATTTCCACGAGCTCCCAGCGCTTCATCTTGGAAAGCGGGCGGGTCTCACGAATGCGCACGGTATCGCCAACCTTAGCGGTCTCGTTCTCGTCATGAGCATAGAACTTCTTGCTCTTCTTAACGATCTTCTTGAACACGGGGTGGGGAACGCGGGCCACATACTCCACAACGATGGTCTTGTTCATCTTGGTGGAGACAACAACGCCTACACGGGTCTTACGAAGGCCCTGGGGCTTGGTCGTAGTAGTTTCTTCGCTCATTGTATAAGTCCTTGGGTTACTTCGTTATCAGTTCTGGTCGGCAGCGGCGCCCTCGCCCTGAACAGTCAGGGCGCAGGCGAGCTCCTTGCGGACGATGCGGAGGCGCTGGTTGTTCTCCAGCTGACCGGTACCCTGCTGAAGGCGCAGGTTGAACAGCTCCTCGCGCAGGCCACGGATGTGGGCGGCGAGCTCCTTAGCGGGCATACCGCGGAAGTCTTTAGCTTTCTTTACAGGCATAATCTGTGTAATGTTTGTGGTTTACTTGGTTTAAGCCTGGGGCTCTACGCCCTGGCGGTATACGAAGCGCGTGCGGATGCCGAGCTTGTTGGAAGCAAGGCGAAGAGCCTCGCGGGCGGCGGATTCGGTAACACCGCCAACCTCGAACATGATGTTGCCGGGGCGGCAGACGGCTACCCAACCCTCAACAGCACCTTTACCCTTACCCATACGGGTATCCGGCGGGCGCTTGGTGAAGCTCTTCTGCGGGAAGATGCGGATGTACACGCGACCACGGCGGCGCAGGTAACGGTTGATGGCGATACGGCAGGCCTCGATCTGGTTGTTGGTCACCCAACCGCGGGTCAGTACCTGAAGGCCGAAGTCACCGAAGGCAACATAATCACCGCTGGTAGCATTGCCGCCGCGATTGCCGCGGTGCATCTTGCGGTGGTTGTCCTTCACTCGTTTAGGCATTAAAGGCATATTTTATATCTCCTGTAATCGTTAAAGGTTCTTGTGATGTGTAGGGGATTAAGCATCGCGGCGGTCACGACGGGGGCGAGCCGGGCGGTTCGGGCGGCCGGCGGGAGCAGCACCGGGAACTTCCGGGCGCTTGTTGATCCAGCACTTGATACCGATGATACCGTAGAGAGTGCGAGCCTCGGCAAAGCCGTAGTCGATGGGGGCGCGCAGGGTCTGAAGCGGTACTTTACCTTCGCGGTACTGCTCGGCACGGGCGATATCAGCACCACCCAGACGGCCGGCGCAACGCACGCGGATACCCTCTGCACCGAAGTCCATAGCAACCTGAACGGCACGCTTCATGGCGCGACGGAAGGATACACGGCGCTCGAGCTGAGTGGCGATGTTCTCGGCCACGAGCTGGGCGTCGAGCTCAGGCTGGCGAATCTCCATGATATCGAGCTTGACCTGTGCACCACCGCAGAGCTTGCTGAGGGCGGCGGTCATGTCCTCGATATTCTTACCCTTGGGCCCGATAACGAGACCGGGGCGAGCGGTAGCGATGGTCACGCGGACGCTGTTCCAGGCGCGCTCGATGGTGATGCGGGAGATAGCGGGCGAGGAGCCCTTGAGGTCGCTGTTGAGCTTGGCGGTGTAGTCCTTGATGAACTTACGGATTTTGAGGTCCTCGTGGAGCTTGGTGGCGTAGTCCTTGCCGGTAGCATACCACTTGGAGCGCCAGTCTTTAGTAACGGCCAGACGGAAGCCGATAGGATTTACTTTCTGTCCCATAGTGTTAGTATATGTGCTTGTGTTGTGGTTATGCCTCGGCGTTGGCGAGGATGACGGTGATGTGGGAGGTGCGCTTGCGGATCATGTTGGCGGAACCGCGGGCACGAGCCATCGTACGGCGGAAGGTGGGACCTTCGTCGACCATGACGCTCTTGAGCACGAGCTCATCGGCGGAAAGGCCGTTGTTGTTCTCGGCATTGGCTACGGCTGCCTTCAGAGTTTTGTTGAGGAGGTAGGCGCCCTTCTTGGGAGTGTAGCTGAGCACGTCGGTAGCCTGGGAGACAGACATACCCTGAACGGCAGCGGCTACATCGCGCATCTTCTTCGCAGAGATGCGAGCGTTCTTGTATACTGCTTTAACTTCCATTGTTATGGTATTTGTTGAAGATTAATCATTGTTTGTTACGGACACACTGTCACCGACGGCAACGGAGAGGGAGGGATTGAGCTGGCGCTGTACCAGCAGTCCTGCCACCTTCTTGCGAACATCGGTCACAATGGCACGTGCGATTGCCTGGTCACCGCGGGTTACCTGCATGGGCATACCCACTTCCACCTTGCTCTCACGACCGGCATTGATGACGATGAGGCCACTCTCTGAGTCAATGCTCAGCACTCGGGCATCTGTCAGTGTGCCGGTGAGGTCGCTCTGCGGTGCCTGGCGCAGCCCGAGGGCTACATCAAGCTCGCGGAGGGCAGCCTCAAGTGCCTGACGGGCGGCGGCATCTTCCACCAGCGCACCGCGTGTATAAGCGGTCACGGCGGAGGAAAGCATGAGGGCGGTCTGTCGCAGGGTCTCCAGCTCAGCATTGACTGCCTCGAGCTGGGCAACCGTGTCAATCAGGCGCTCCTCGCCACTGCCCAGAGCGGCACCACCGAGAGCCTCCAGTCGGGCGCGGATATCGCGCAGCTGGCGGCGTGCTTCATCGGCATCTGCCCGGGAGAGGGCGTAGCTTTCACGAAGCGTGGCAACCTGGCGTTCGAGTTGTGCGATTTTGTGGTCCGTAGCACCACTGCCCCCCTCGCCTGCACCGGCAGCCATACCCGAGCCACAGAGGGCGAGGGTAAGGAGAACGGAGCTGAGACGAGGTGCGGACATGTGGTTGAGTGCGGGTTACTATTACTTCTTGCCGATACCGCCGTGCGCTTTGAAAATGCGCGTGGGGGCAAACTCACCGAGCTTGTGGCCGACCATGTTTTCCGTTACATACACGGTGGTAAAGCTCTTACCGGCGTGTACGAGGAAAGTGAGGCCAACGAAATCCGGAATGACCATGGAGGCGCGGCTCCAGGTTTTAATCGGCTTGCGGTCCCCGCTCTGAAGCTGGGCGTCAACCTTGTCGAGAAGAGGCTGGCTTACGAAGGGTCCTTTTTTGAGGGAACGTCCCATTGTTCTAAGTGATATTGAAGGTTAAAAATTACTTGCTCTTGCGGCGCTGTACGATGAACACATCGCTGGGCTTGCGAAGACGGCGAGTCTTCTGACCCTTGACGTGACCCCAGGGGGACTTCAGGTGCTGACGACCACCACCGGACTTGGACTTACCCTCACCACCACCGTTGGGGTGATCGACGGGGTTCATACACATACCACGCACGGTCGGGCGGATGCCCATCCAACGGGTACGGCCGGCCTTACCGGAGGACTCGTTCATGTGCTGGGTGTTACCCACCTGACCGATGGTGCAGTAGCACTCCACGCGGAACTTGCGAACCTCGCCGGAGGGCATCTTGACCAGGGCGTAGTCGCCGTCGCGGTTGGAGAGCACGGCCTGCTGACCGGCGGAACGGGCAATCTTGCCGCCGGTGCCGGGGCGCACCTCGATGTTGTGGATAGCGGTACCCAGGGGTACGTTCTTCAGGGGCATGGCGTTGCCAACCTTCGGGGCAACGTTCTCACCGGCCTGTACGGTCATGCCAACGGTCAGACCCACGGGGGCAAGGATGTAGCTCTTGGCACCATCGGGGTACTGCACCAGGGCGATGCGGCAGGTACGGTTCGGATCGTACTCGATAGCCAGCACGGTAGCGGCCTCGGTACGGGTACGGCGGAAGTCTACCAGACGGTAGTGCTTCTTGTGGCCACCACCGATGTGACGGGTGGTGATACGGCCGTTGTTGTTGCGGCCACCGCTCTTGCGGATGGGCTCAAGCAGGGACTTCTCCGGCTTGCTCTTGGTGATCTCGTCAAACGCGGGCAGAACCTTGTAGCGGTTGGACGGAGTTGTAGGCTTAAATGACTTAAGGGACATGATAGCTTACTTCTAATGTCGTTATGGGTTCTCAGTATCAGACGAGGTCGAGGCTCTCACCGGCGGCGAGGCGCACATAGGCCTTCTTCCAGGCCGGAGCGTTGCCGGCATCCTTGGTGCGCTTGCGGCGCACTTTACCGTCATAGTTAGCCGTGCGAACAGCGGCTACCTTCTTGCCGAGGCATTTCTCTACGGCCTGCTTAACTTCGAGCTTGGTGGCCTTTACCGCCACTTCAAGCACAAGCTCACCCGTGGTCTCGTGCAGCACGGCGGCCTTTTCGGACACGCGGGGCTTCTTGATTACGTCGTAAATGTCGTTCATGATTACTTGGTGCGGTTGGCGATGGTTTCGAGGGCGGACTCAACGATGACAACCTTGTTGGCGTGCAGCAGCTGCTCCACGTTCACCTCGGCGGCGCTCATGAGCGTGACGTCCTGCACGTTGCGGCCGGCCTGCTTGGTTTTCTCGTCGAAGGAGTCGGCGATGATGAGAATCTTCTTACCGGTGGCAATCTCAGCCACAGCGGCAACGAAGCTCTTGGTCTTGCCGTCCTCGATGCTGAATGAAGGAACGGTGCAGACCTTACCGGCAGAGATGATGTCACCGAGCACGCGGCGCAGAGCGAGCTTGCGGGTGGACTTGTTCACCTTCTTGCTGTAATCCTGGGGGCGGGGGCCGAACACCACGCCACCACCCACGAAGATGGGGGACTGGTGGTCGCCGTGACGGGCGTTACCCGTGCCCTTCTGGCGGTAGATCTTGCGGTTGTTACCGGCAACCTCACCACGAGTCTTGGTGTTGGCGGAGCCGGTACGGCGATTGGCGCGATAGGCTACTACCAGGTCATGCACGGCCTGGCTGCCTTTCTCGGGCCCTACCGTCACGATATTCGCGGCGGTAGCGGCCTCTATGGTCATTTCTGTAGCGGACATAGATAGGTTCTCCTAGTTCGTATATTATTTACCGTTCTTCTTCTTGGCCGGGCGAACTACAACGTAGGAACCCTTGGCGCCGGGCACAGGGCCGGACACGAGGATCACGTTGTCGTCCTTGCGCACCTGAACGACCTTCAGGTTCTGCACGGTCTTGCGCTCGTTGCCCATGTGACCGGGCATCTTCTGGCCCTTCCACACACGGGAGGGGGTGGCGCAAGCGCCCACACCACCGGTACGGCGGTGCATCATCGAGCCGTGGGTCATGGGGGAACCGGAGAAGTTGTGACGACGCACAACGCCCTGGAAGCCCTTACCCTTGCTGGTGCCGATAACGTCAACCCAGGCGCCCTCCTCGAAGAGTTCGCAACCGGGGTGAGCAGCACCTTCAGCGGGCAGCTCGGCGGCATCTACGCGGAACTCCTTGAGGAGCTTGGCGGGGGCGATGCCGAGTTTCTTGAAGTGGCCTGCAACGGGCTTGGAGAGGCGGCTCTCCTTCTGCTCGTCGAATGCCACCTGAATGGCGGTGTAGCCATCCTTATCAGCGGTCTTGATCTGGCCGTAAGTGTTGCCGGTCACGTCGATAACCGTGACGGGAATCATGGCGCCGGTCTCTTTGTTGAAGACGCGGGTCATGCCAACCTTCTTACCAATAAGTCCTAAAGACATGTTAATATGAAATCTGTGTTAAGGTTCGTAATGATAGGGATCTGAATCGGGGATTAGATCTTGATGGTGATGTCCACGCCTGCGGGCAGGTTGAGCTTCTTGAGCTCCTCAACCGTGCGGGAGGTAGGCTCCACAATGTCAAGAAGACGCTTGTGGGTGCGGATTTCGA
>JAFVIC010000050.1 GCA_017477935.1 Akkermansia sp.
GGGCAGGCTCAGCGGGGGCGGGCACAGCAGGGGCAGGCTCAGCGGGGGCGGGCACAGCAGGGGCAGGCTCGGCGGGTGCGGGCGCTGCAGGTGCAGGCTCGGCGGGGGCGGGCGCTGCAGGTGCAGGCTCGGCGGGGGCGGGCTCGGCGGGAGCAGGCACAGCGGGGTCGGCGACCAAGGCCAACTCATCTTCACTCACCTCTTCAGCAACCTCATCGTCTGAGAACTCAGGAAGCACCACATTTTCCGGCACTATTTGCACAGCCGGAGTACAGGCCTTCACATTCTCCAGCACCTCTTCATCGGTCGCAGTTGCGCCGAAGTTGACAGCGTGCGCAAAAGAGGCATCGTCACTCACCTGACTGCAGCTGGTACCGGGCAAGGCGTCCACCCCCGTAGCAACCATGTAGGCGAACCCACAGCGACTCAGCACCGGCAGAGCGTGCCGGGTAAAGCCCTCATCGGCACGCGCAAAGGCAATCAGCACGCCGGGGGCCGTGAGTTTCTTGCGACCTTCACGCCAGGCCATGTAATCTTCCGGGCTCACAATCACTGTGCCGGACTCTTTCAGGTAGAGCATTTCGCGCTCGAAATCAGCCGGCGAGACATCACCGGCCTTGTCACCTATCGTCTTGTAGCTCAGCACCTTCACCTCAATTTTCTGCGATACGGGCGCGACCACGGGCGCAGCTTGCGCAGAATACAGGCAAACAGTCAGAGAACTCAGTAGCAGGGGAGCAAAAAACTTCATATTCAATTCTGTTCAAAATTAACGACCGGGCACCATCTCAAACGTAAAGCCTTTCAGATACTCTGTTTCAGGGATATTCAGCAGAATGGGGTGATCGGGGCTCTGGCCATGGTTGGCCACCAGGCGCAGCGTGCAGTGACCGTCCACGGCGGCCTCGGCAATGGTCTGTTTGAAGGCCCCTGCACTGGCGTGATGCGAGCAGCAGAAGGTAGAAAGCACACCACCGACGGGCAGCATCTGCATGGCGCGCAGGTGAATCTCCTTATAACCGCGCATGGCCCCGCTGAGACTCTTCTTATTGCGGGTAAAGCTGGGCGGGTCAAGAATAATGAGGTCCCACTTGGGGTCAGCGCCCTTGCGCACGGCATCGCTCTCACGCTTCAGGAAGTCAAAAGCATTCTCGGCAATCGCCTCCACCTGCACGCCGTTGAGTTCGGCGTTACGATGCACAGCGGCGATAGCTTCCTCCGAAATATCCACTGCAGTCACACTCGCGGCTCCGGCCTTGGCACAGGCGAGGGCAAACCCGCCCTGGTTGCAGAAGCAGTCCAACACGCGGCGACCGCGGGCAAACTTCGCCACGTCGGCATAATTCTGCAGCTGGTCGAGATAAAGCCCGGTCTTCTGCCCGGTGGCCAGGTCAATCATGAATTTCAGGCCGCGGCCGGTTGCCTCGAAGGGGGCGGGCATTTCACCGGCAGCAACATAGGTCGAGGGTTCAATCCCCTCAGCCACCAGCATGGGAGAATCATTGCGCACAATGATAGCACGCGGCTCAAGCAGGTCGCCCAATATATCCCTGATAAGCCCCAGGCGCTGGTACATGGCGATGGTGAGAGTCTGCACCACCAGCACATCGCGATAGCGATCCACAATCAGCCCGGGAAGACCGTCACTCTCGCTCCACACCAGGCGCATGAGCTCTTCGCCCGGCAGCCAGCGCTCGCGCAACATCATGGCCTGTGATATGCGGCGGGCAAAGAAATCGCGGTCGAGGTCCTGCTTGCGCCGCGAGAAACGACGGGCCACAATCTGAGAGTGCGGGTTGTACATGGCAGAGCCCAGGTAGCGGTCGCGCTGGTCTTTCAGCAGCACCACATCGCCGGGTGCCGGATTGCCGAACACCGTGCGAACCTCCGTGCCATACACCCAATCGTGCCCGTGGAATATGCGCGCCTTCGGCGCTATGATAAGACCTGCCATAACGGCGCACCTTATACACCAAAATTCTTTTTTTGTCAATCCGTAATAATTTAGGAATACTTTAGTATTGACAATATGGAACAATTCTGACACAATGCAGGTGTCATGAGTGCAAGAACACTGATCACCGCGACAACAGCCGCCCTTATGCTGGCGGCGGGCAGTCTGAGCGCTGCCACCAAGGTAGTTTTGCAGGATACGCACTGCAAAACCGCTGCCGTGACCTACACCCTGCCGAACGGCTGGATGGGTGGCGGCGAAGTGACATGGGATGCCGACAGTGAGCGGCTCGGCAACTTCTGTGTACGAACCATGCAACTGGTCAACAGAAAGGGAGCCATCATTGCCAACTACATCTCGACCTACGAAGTTCCCCTTAAAACCATCAACCCCGGTGCAATGGAGCTGGCCACCATGCTGCAGACAGTAGCCCGCCAGCTACCGGGTAACGCCAACGTGACCCCGGTAGACGCCATTATCTACCAGGCCCCGCAGGATGTGCAGGATTTCCGCATGGCGCGCGATACCCTGCGCGAACAGCTGGGTGACAAAGTATCCGGCCGCGTGTATGTGGTGAATGCCACCTACAGCGATGGTACCATGGTGGGAGCCGTGGTGCACGAACGCAGTGTGCGCAAAGGATTCCGCACGGAGCGCAGTATCAACTTCCACGACATCTTCGTGATGGGCAGCACCGGCGACGAACAGCCGGCGGACAAAGCCCTGCACCAGGCACTCGTCGATGTCAGCCGCGCAGCACGCCGCGCTGATTTCAACAGCAAGTGGATAGAGGAGAACATCCGCCAGATTGCCGGCACCTTCTACGGCCAGCACAAACTCGATGAGCGCACCCTGCCTCAAGCCACCCGCAAAGCCATGGAAGGCATGAAGCGCGGCCTGCCTGCTGTGCTCGATTGCCTCTACACCAGCCGGTTCTGCAAAGAGCACCCGGCTACCGGCCACGTAGCCAACAACTGATTCTACGAATCACCTTTTTTCAACGCGAGGTACAGGGCTGTACCTCGCGTTTTTTAAGTCTGACAGACTCGCACAGCGAGTCAATTTCAATGGAGGCGGAGCCGAAGATTAGTTTCTCCATGTCGGCCGCCTGACGGCGGCAGTTATTCCCCCCCGAGGCGCGGCATTTTATAGTTGCAACGAATCGGGTTATCTGGTATGGTAAAGCAACGATGAAACGTGCCATTTTCACAATGCTTGTGCTGGCCCTGACAAGCTGCTGGGTTACAGCGAAAGAAGAACCACAGAAGCCCAATATCATACTGGTACTGGTGGATGACATGGGCTGGGGTGACCTGGGGCTGAACCAACCGGCAGAGCACGCCGACACCCCGAGAATCGACACCCCCACCCTCGACCGCCTGGCCACTCAGGGGGCCCAGCTGCGCCGCCACTACACCTGCGCCCCGGTCTGCGCGCCGGCTCGCGCCTCGCTCTTCACCGGTCTGCACCAGGGGCATGCGGAGGTGATTCGCAACAACAGCTTCGACGCAGCCCTCGAAAACGGTCACACTCTGGCCACCGTGCTGAAAGCCGCCGGTTACAGCACGGCCCTCATCGGCAAGTGGGGTATCGGCGGCGGGCGCGAGAGCGGGGGCACACCTGCCACCTGCCCGGCCTGGCCCACCAAGCGAGGGTTCGACTATTTCTTCGGCTACAATAACCACCTGGCCGGCCACCGTCATTACCCCAAAGAAGAAAGCAACGCCGACCCCGAGACCCATCGCAACGCCATCTGGGACGGCGATGAGATGATTACCGACAAGCTCGATGGTTGCTACTGCACCGACCTCTTCACCGCCCGTGCCAAGAAATGGATTACGGATCAGAAAAAGGCAGACGGCAGCAAGCCGTTCTTCTTGGCGCTTACCTATGTGGCTCCTCATGCCCGCCTGGGTATACCCGCCGGGCCCTACCCCGCCGGTGGCGGTCTGAATGGCGGTGTGCAGTGGCTGGGCACTCCGGGGCAGATGATTAACACCGCCCGCCCCGCTGAGTGGGATACCTTCATCCACCCCCAGTACCGCGAGGCCTGGCAGAGCTATGCCACCGCCCGCTACGGCAGCAACGCCGCCCACAAGCTTATGACCGCCCGGCGCCATGCCTCGATGATTACCCGAGTGGATGAAAGCGTAGGTGATTTAGTGAAGCTTTGCGAAGACCTCGGCATCGCCGAAAACACCGTCATCATCTTCACCAGTGACAACGGCTCGCACGATGAGCCGGGCGCCGTCGGCGGCTTTGGCAACCACCCCGCCCCGGCACAGGATCCCTCATTCTTCCGCAGCTACGGCAACCACGACGGCATTAAGCGCGATGTCTTCGATGGCGGCTTGCGTGTGCCCTGCGTGGTTTACGCCCCGGGTATCGTGAAGGAAGGCCTGGTGAGCACCACCCCCACCCAGTTCCAGGACTGGATGGCCACGGTAGCTGATTTGGCCGGGGTACCCGTACCGGCCCGCTGCGACGGCACCTCCCTGCTGCCCCTGCTGCAGGGGCACGACACGCTGAGCAGCCAACCCGACCGTGTGCTCTATGCAGAGTACGCCTTCGGCGGCGGCATGGCTCAATACCGCGACTATGCAGCCAACAAGAAAGGCCGCGTGCGCGGCGAGCAACAGGTGCTCATCTTCTTCGACAACCGCAGCAACCGTTGGCTGAAAGCGCTCCGCACCGGTGTAAAATCCGGCACGGAGGACTGGGAGCTCTTCGACACCGAAGCCGACCCGCATGAAAGCACCCCTCTGCCCGAGGGCAAGTGCCCGGACATGCAGCAGTTCCTGCACCATCTGGCCCTGTGGAACCGCCGCGCGTATGACTACTACCGCGACCCGCAGGCCCCGCGCCGCAACAACAGCTGCGGCGGGTTCCGCAGCTACGACATGAACCTCGTGCCCGCTAATCCGCCCGCTCAACAAGCCACGCAGCAGGGGCTCTTCGTGCAGCAAGTTCAGGCCACCGCTCCCTGGGTTCCGGCCGGGGTGAATGCCCCCGCAACGCTCGACCTTCAGGTAGCAGACCCCACCACAGCCACCCTGCCCGCCGGCACCGTCACCACCTACACCGGCTACATCAATGTGCCCGATGACGGCAACCACTGGCACTTCTACCTGACTCTCAGCGAGGTTCCCGGCAGCAAGGCTTTCGTAAAGCTCCACAACTTCAACCTGGTAGATGCCGACTTCAACTACACCCCCGGCACCACCGCCACGGAATCAGCCGCCGCCAACACGGTCGAACTCGACACCGTGCGAACCGGCAAGAAAGGTATACCGCTCAAAGCCGGCCTGCACCCCATCACCATCACCGTAGTACAGGGAGCAGCCGCCCCGGGCACCATGAAGCTCGAATGGAACCGCGGCCCGCACGATGGCAAACAGACTCCGCGCGTCCCCATACCGGCAGCAGCATTCCGCCACAGCGGGCACTAAACCGCCCCTCGACATCCGGTTTCAGCAATCCGCAATCCCCCGGGATTGCGGATTGTTTCACCTCGGGATGAAAAACTTTTCAACAACCCCTTCGGGATTGAAATCCGCGCCACCTACTCGGATATGTTGACAGATATCCAGGAAGACTACGACATCAACGAAAGTTGTTATGTGTTTGGCGCCGTCCAGTACTGAGGCACCACCTCATCTCCTGAGCCGGGCGAAAGGCAGAAGGGACTCGGAGCCCGTATAGGCATGGGCTTCGGCTTCTGATTTCCGGCGCACCTCTCCATCACCCCCTCCCCCGTGTACTCTCCCCGAGCACACGGGGATTTTGTTTTCCTGAAATTGGCAACATGAGTCACTGCGGCGCGCGGAACCGGTTCTGCGCCTACCGGGGATGGGCGTAGAACTCAGACCTTCCGGCGAGCCCATTTCAACCCGATGAGCATGCGGTTGAGGATGGCGTATTCCACCGCCAGGTCAACGGTGAAGAGCAGCCAGATACCCACCAGCGACAAACTTTCCGGCCAAAACAGAGTCCACAGGAACAGGCAGCCCACTCGGAAGAAGCCCATACAACCGTACGACACGTACATGACACGGCGCGTATCACCGGCACCGCGCAGGCACATCTTAATCATCAGCATGGCGGCATAGAATGGCTCCACCAGCAGGAACACCTGCACCACCGGTACCGTTGCACGCATGAGCCCCTCGGAGTTCGAAGCGAAAATCTCGACAAACACCCCGGGGAAAGCATAAAACGCCACGCCCATCAGGCTCATGAACACGACACTGTAAAGAACACACTTACGAATGGTGCTCAGGGCCATACGCACACTTCCCGTCCCCAGGTACTGCCCCACCAGTGTAGCACCGGCCATACCGATGGCAAAGCCGGGCAGGAAACTCATGCTCTCAATGCGTATGGCAATGTTGTGCGCGCCGACGTAAGCATCCCCCAGTCCGGAGATAACCCGCAACACGTAAATCTGAATAAGCCAGATACCGCCGATTTCCAGCGCCTGCGGCAAACCGATGGCGAGAATGCGGTACATGCTGCTCCAGTTGGGCAGCAGTGAGCGCAGGCTCAGGTAAATCGGCGGCACATACGTGGGGGATTGGGTGGCAGCATAAGCATCCGGCCCGTCGACCGCAGCTGCGGCCATCTCCCGCCGTATCTTCACCGAGCGGTGAACCAATATACTCACCAATATGGCAGCAGCCACGGCCATGCCGGCAATCATGCCCAGCGCCAGCCCTTCGATAAACAGCCCGCACACCCGCACAAAAATAATACTGAATACGATGTTAAGCCCATCCACCGCCAGCATGATAAAGAAGGGAGTACGCGTATCCCCCGCGCCACGCAGAGCGGCATTCACCGCAAACACAATCCCTGAAAATATCGCCACCCAGCAACCGGTGTGCATGTAAGTGAGCGCAACTTCCTGTGCGTAGGGGCTGAGTGTCAGCGCACGAGTTACCAGAAAATCAGCCGTCAGGTACATGAGTACCGCCGAGAGCACTCCGGCCAGCAGCCCCAATGCAGCGGACTGGTTGGCGGCGTAGTTGGCCTCCCCGAACTTGCGGGCACCCGTCATGCGGCTTACAATAGCGGTGGCACCCATACCCACAGCCCCCTGCATGAGGAAGCCCAGCCACATCACATAGCCGGTCACACCTATACCGCTTGCAATCTGCTCGGTCACATCACCCTCGGTACCCATGTGGGTAGCCAGAAACAGCGAGGTAGACGCGCACACAAAGCTCAGCACCTGCTCCAGCAAAGGCCAGAGCGCGATATGCACAATCTGGCGCGGCAGACTGAGCCCGGCCAACCCGCCACCGAGCTGCCCCTTACCGTGCAGCGCGGCGCGTACTTTACCCTCTCGCCCGTCTCCGACACTCATTGCAATCGTATTTAAGCATATTTTCCCCGGAATGTGAAGTCAAAAGTGATGGCAAAGTTCGGCTTGACTGAATGGGTAGAGTGTGGTATATAGGCGCGCGATATGAAGAAACTGCTTTCCATCGCTGTACTTGCCCTGGCACTGAGCTCCTGCGCAGTGAAAACCGTGAGCCGCACCGAGCTGTTCACCCCCACGACCGCCACCCTCATCAACTCCGATGAACTCACCCAGATGAAGTACTATGGGGCAGACGCTCAGTATGACTATTTCAGCCGCGGTTTCCAGCGCCTGCGCGTAGCTCGTACTGAAAATGCCGTTCCCTCATACGCCCGATTCACCTTCAACAACTGGCAAGGCGGCAAGAAATACACGGATTGTCTGAAACAGAGCACCGTCAGCAAGCTGCAGAGCCTGCTCACCGGCAGCACGACCTACAACGCTCAACCCGTTACCACTCCTGCCGCCTCCGGCACAACCACCAACAGGCAGCAGCAGGTTCAGGCGCTGCAGACCCTGTTGCAGGGCTTCTCTCAGCAGTAACGCCCCACTGTACCGCCATGGCCGCCCACCCGCACTTTCCCACGGTTGACTTTGCCGAGCGCCCGTTCATCCTCTTCTGGGAGGTCACGCGCGCCTGTGCTCTGGCCTGCCGGCACTGCCGGGCAGTTGCCCAACCACAGCCACACCCGCAGGAACTGAACCATGAGGAAGCACTGGCCCTGGTGGACAAAATAGCCGAGCTGGCGCCGCCCATGCTGGTGCTCACCGGTGGTGACCCCATGATGCGGGCGGACATCCACGAGCTCATAGCCCGCGCGACAGAGCGCGGGCTGCGCGTGGCGCTGAGCCCCGCCGCGACTAACCGACTGGTGCACGCCGACTTTGCCGCCTTGCGCGCAGCAGGAGTGGTCAGCATGAGCCTGAGTCTCGATGGCGCCACACGCGAAAGCCATGACCGGTTCCGCGGCGTGCCGCACACCTTTGAGCGAACCCTGCAGGCGGCTCGTGCTGCCATGGAGGCCGGCATACAACTGCAAATCAACACCACTCTGGCCAAAAGCACCCTGAGTGAGCTGGAAGGGTTCATCGACCTCATGCGCGAGCTGAAGCCCGATGTCTGGAGTGTATTCGTGCTGGTACCCACCGGGCGCGCCACGGCAGCCGACCTGCCCACCGCCGATGACCTGGAGAGTGTGTGGCAGCGCTTGCAGTCCCTGCGCAGCGAGCTCCCCTTCGCCATCAAGACGACAGAGGGGCACCACTACCGCCGCGTGCTCATGCAGGCCGCACGTCAGGGCGGGCAGCCCCCGCGCCACCTTATCCCCACCCGCGATGGCAAGGGGGTTCTCTTCATCTCGCACACCGGCGACGTACAGCCCAGCGGGTTTCTTCCCCTCACCGCCGGCAACGTACGCACAGACGACCTGGCTACCCTGTATCGCAGCCACCCCCTCTTCGTTCAGCTGAGGGATGACGATGCCCTGGGCGGTAAGTGCGGCCGGTGTGAGTACCGCAAACTCTGCGGCGGTTCGCGAGCCCGAGCCTTCGGTACCTGCGGTGACATGATGGCCGCCGAGCCCCTGTGCAATTACATACCCGCCGCCCTGCGTTCACCACAAGCTTAACTCACGCCTCAACATTCTCCAAAGTCCATGATTAACATCACCCGCTTATGGTGCGGTGCCGAGCAGCCCGCCGACCACATACGCTACGGCCTGGGGCACGGCTCCACCGCCCCGCACGCCAGCACTGCCGCCTGCACGCCCACATCTTCCCGCACACGCAAGCCCATCGTGGTATGGAATATCACGCGCACCTGCAACCTGCGTTGCGTGCACTGCTATGCGGACTCCCACGCACAGCAGTACCCGGGTGAGCTTACCCCGGAGCAGTGTCATGCCGTCATCGACAATCTGGCAGACTATCAGGTGAATGCCCTGCTGCTCTCGGGTGGCGAGCCGCTGCTGCACCCCCACCTGCCCGAGCTGCTCGAACACGCCACCGACCGCGGGCTCAAAGTTACCATCTCCACCAACGGCACTCGCATAACCCCGGAATATGCAGCACTTTTCAAGAGACTCGGTGTTGCCTACGTCGGCATATCGCTCGACGGAATCGGTGCCGTGCACGACTCCTTCCGCGGTGTGCAGGGTGCCTTCGACGGCGCTATACGCGGGTTCCGCCGCTGCGAGGAGGTCGGGCAGAAAACCGGCCTGCGCCTCACCCTCACCCGCAACAATGTCCAGAGCATGGAGAAGATACTCGACTTCATTGAACGCGAAGGGATACAGCGAGTCTGCTTCTACCACCTCGTGCCCACCGGACGTGGGGTGGATGTAGCCGCCCTCAAACCGGAGGAAGCCCGCGCCGCGCTCGACATGCTCATCTCCCGCGCCCAGGCCTGGCACGACAGCGGCCAGACCCGCGAGTTGCTCACCGTCACTCAGCCGGCGGACGGCATTTACATACTGCTGCGCCAGCTGCGTGAAGGCAGCCCCCTGGCCGCACAAACTCTGCGCCTGCTCGGCTGGAACGGCGGCGGAGCTAACTCCTCCGGCCGCGGTATTGCCAACATCGACACCCAGGGCAACATTCACCCCGACCAGTTCTGGCAATCCGTCACCCTCGGCAACGTCAAAACTCAGAAGTTCTCAGACGTATGGGAGGCTGCGACCGAACCCTCAGCCGCCGAATTGCAAAAGCTGCGCGGAGCAGATGACCCGCTGGAGCGCCAGAAACAGCTCAGCGGTCCCTGCGCGACCTGCCGCCACTTTGCCCTGTGCGGCGGCGGTTTCCGCACCCGAGCAGCATTTGCCAACGGCCACTGGTTCGGCAGTGACCCGGCCTGCTATCTGACGGAAGAAGAACGCCGGACGGAGCTCTCACTCTGACCCTCATTCTACGCACCGTTTCCGTAAGGCCGCAAGCACGCTTGCGGCCTTTTTCGTGAAAAACTTCCAAAAAATACCCCAAACGCGCAAAAAAATTGCCTTTTTGCTTGCAACCCACGCGGCAATGTGGTATGAATGGTTACGTCATGAAGCGCTTACTCCTTTCTACACTTCTTCTCGCTATGGTCGGCACGACGTATGCCGACATTCAGGCGCCCCCCGCGTCTGAATACACTGCCACCCGCAAGCTCGGGCGCGCCCTCGGCAACATCATTTACGGCATCGAGGAACTGCCCACCACCATCATTCGCTGGAACTCCGAGGAAGGCAACTATGCCGGTTTCTCCGTAGGTCTGGTAGAGGGTGTTACTCGTACCTTCACCCGCATGGGCTATGGCCTTTATGAGCTTGTAACCTTCTGGGCTCCCACCTACAAGTGCACCTATCGCCCCCCCTACCAGGGCAGCTGCGGTCGCAGCGGGCTGAAGGAGTACAACACTTGGTCCGGTTTCTCTGAGTTCCCCGAAGAGCTCGGCTTCCAGTCCAAGATGCCCTACACCCAGATTTCCGGGCAGTAATAGCAACGGTGGGCTGAGGATCGCGACCTGAACCCGCCAAGCACAAAAAACTTTCTCCCCACCCCCACGGTGCGCACCGCGGGGGTGGATTTTTTGGGGGCTATTTCAATGGATTACGAGTGCTCCCCGGCCTAATCCTCAAAAGGAGCGCAAAGCAGATTGACCAGCAAACCGATGGCGGATGCCCCGATAGTCAGCGGGACATCAACCACCTGAAGCCCCCAGACCAAGGGACGGCGTAAGTGATTGCCGACTGTACGCTTATCAGGTAACTGATTCAGAAAAAGATAGCGCTTTTCGCCTAAACCGGGCCGGGACTCTTTCCGCGCACCGCTCAAATCGACCGCATGGGCGGGCAACACCCGGAAAGAGCTCTGATAAAGGGGCAGATGCTTGCCCACAGACCGGCGGGCAAGTCCGAGCTGTTCTTCCGAGAGCTCAACATAGTAGAGCTGCACCTCGCTCTGCTGCTCATACCGCTCTGCCGCCGTGCGGGCAGCCGGCCAGCGCCGGTGAGTCAGCGGGGCATTCAGGGAAAACCAGGGCGAATTCACCGGGACGTAGACCACAGGCAACTCCGCAAAGTACATAGAGCCTTTCTTCCATACCGTCAGGGGTTCCGAATGCGACGAAATGCAGAAGAGCGATTCGGATTTCTCACGGGAAACCTGCGGAATCATCGGCTGCTGCCGCCCCACGGCATCCAGTCCCTCGCCGGTAGTAACCGTAGCACAGCAAGAGCAAAGAAGTAACAGGCAAAGAAGAAATAAAGGCAGATGTCTCATAACAGGCAGCAGTTCCGCTGCCAGAGTAGCACGCCGTTCTGCAACATGCAAGCATTTTTCGCTAGACATTGATTTTTTTTCTGTTACATTTATTTCAGTTCTTATACCACCGCCGATATGAACATACGCTACCTATTGCTCCTGTTTTCTGCCGCCTCCATTCTGAGTTCATGCATGGTAAGCCACCAGATATTCTATGAACGGGCTTTTGAGTACGACGGTATCAGCGTTACCGAGCCTACCACCTGCTACCACCATGGCGGCAAACTTTATGTGAAAGGGCAGCGCTCCGCCATGCGCTTTACCCGCAGCTCGCCATGGTATAGCCTGAAAGAGGCCATCATCGGCCCGAGCCATCGCATGCTCACTCCCATCGAAGGCTCCGAATATGGCCCCATGCTCTACCACGAGGTCGACTATTACTCCGACAACTTCCCACAGCTTTTCCTGAGTTCCGGCGGCAGCTGGCAGGAACTTCACCTGCCACAAGCACGGAAACAGCAGGTACAAGTGGGTGTTTCTGAGTGCCACCCGAACACTGAATCACGCCACATGACCAGGCACGCCATTTACGCCCTGCCCACAGCGGCCGTGGCGGCTGTAGCCGTCGACCTACCCCTCACCCTGGGCTACTACGCCCTCATGCCGGTAGCGGCCACCGGCAGCCTGTTGTTCAATTCTCAGCAACAACAGCTGCAACCTCCGGACCAGGCGCCGACGACTCATTGACAAGATTCATCTTCACCCTCCGGTTGTAGTAATCGGGAGCGCCACTCAGAACTGCCCATAAGGTGGCCGAACAGGGGCGAGAGCGGGTCATCCGGCGGCAGAAGCATGGCATGGTGAACCCGCAGCTCCACCTCACAACCGAGGGCTGCCAGCGCACGAATTTCCGCCTCCGCCTCCAGATACCACATCACCGCAGAACCGGCAGAGAAATAATCCACCCTCAGCTCCGGCAGCTGCTGCCCCGACTCCTCCATATCAATCAAATACTCAGCCAAGGCGTACATATCCGGAGTCAACGCAAAATACTGCCCACGGTACTCACCCCCGTACAACCACGGCACCTCCGTCGGCACTTCAGCAGCGCCCCCCTGCGGGAACGTAAGCAGAAAAAAGCTCATCACGTCCGGGAACCGCGGTTCCCCGGGGCTCGTCATATACAGGCTGTAGTCGAGCCCCACCCCACGGGCAGCCATACGCCGCAACAGCTCAGCGCTCAGATGCACGGCCGGAGTTGCAGCCACCGCCCGTTTTTCACACCGATATATACTCAGGACCGTTGACTCTGCACTCACCTGTTCCAACACACGGATAGCCCGCGGCAACTCATTGTTGAGCGCAGCCATATCATCGCAGACCCGCAGACAGACAGATTGCCCATCCTGCTCAGCCTCCTCATAAGGTGGAGGAAGTACAGGCGCTGTCTCTCCCTCAAAAAAGAGGTAGAGTATCAATTTCGAATCCGCTTCCATACGCGCAGTATATAACCATGACGTTGGCTATGTCAAGCCCGGAGCGCAAAAGCGCACCCCACGCATTATTTTGTATGTACGCAGAGCGTTTTTAACTTTACAGGAAAGGGGTGAAATGTTAATCTGTTCCCAAGGGCTGCTCCGATGTGGATATCGCCACCGGTCGATATGCGGGGCTACTCACCAAACCAAACGAAACACACAGATGAATAAGTACTCCTTTTTTGCTCTGGCACTTGCCCCCATGGTCTGCATGACTGTTCAGGCAACCCCCGAAGATGATGCCGCAGGTGCCATCAAGGCTACGATGAGCAACCTGACAACCCTCGTGAAAGAAGGTACGGCGAAAGATGTGCCGACCCTCATTTCTGAGCTTGATTCCCTGCTGGCCCGCGCCACCCCGAATATCCTTACCCAACTCGAACCTCTGACCAACGAACAGCGTAAGAACGTCATCATCGCTCTTTCCGGCAGCCCGGAGTTTATGGAGCTTATGGAGGTCGCCGCTCTGCTGCAGCAGAGCCAGGCTGCGAATGAACTCATGCCCGTCATCGGCGGTGTCGTTGACCCGCAGACGTATGTTGCCGGCACCCCGCTGAAGACCAAGCTGCAGGTGATTGATATCTGCGCCAATTTGCTGAAGATTTCGCTTGGTCTGGGCATTGATTCCCCGGAAGTCATGTCGATTTTCGCCCCCGAAGGCTAATAAACGCAGCGACAAAAAATCACATATACGCATAGCGCCGCCGATAGCGCAGCACGAAGTACACCGCGAAGACAAGCGCGCACACTTCAGCTACGGCGGCGCTCCACCATATACCGCTCGTACCGAATAAAAAGGGAAGAGTCAACACCGCCAACGCCTGAAACGCCAAGGTTCGCAAAAAGGCAATGGTGGCGGAAATCAGGCCGTTGTTCATGGCCGTAAACAAGCCTGAGGCGAAGATATTGTAGCCCTGAAGAGCAAACGAAAGGGCGAACAGGCAGAAGGCGTGCTCCGTCAGGGAGACCAGCTGCTCATTGTACCCGACAAACATGCGGGCCAGAGTTCCGGCCAGCACCACCGCTGCCACAGCCAGCGCCACACCGGTGCAGCTGATAATCAACAGGCTCTTGCGGAACAGATTGCGCAGCTCTGCATGATTTTCGGCTCCGTGGTTATAGGCCAAAAGCGGGCTGCACCCCATGTCGAAGCCGAAGAAGATAGCCATGAAAAAGAACCCCACATACATCACCACACCGTAGGCGGCCACGCCATTCTCGCCATAATAGCGCAGCAGCTGGTAGTTGTATAGCATGCTGACCAACGAGGCCGATATGCCGCTCACCAACTCGGAGGCTCCGTTGGAGCAGGCCTGCAGCAGAGGGCGGGGTTGCATGGGGGTGCGGGTAAAGCGCAGCAGGCTGCTGTTGGGCAACAGAAAATAGATAATCGGCACCAGGCCGGCCACCGCCTGACTCAGCCCCGTGGCTACGGCTGCCCCGGTTATTCCCCAGCCCAGACCGGCCATGAACAAAGCATCGAACACCACATTCGTGACTCCGCCCGCCACGCTCAGCCAGAATGCCAGGCGCGGTTTTTCCGCAGCTATCAACAGCGCCTGGAAGGTCCACTGCAACACACAGCAGGGTAGAAATCCCAGCATGATTCTCCCGTAGAGCACGGCATCGGGCATCATGTCAGGGGTGGCTCCCAGCAAACGGCAAAGCTCCGGCAGATACCACATACCCGCACCCCCGAGCAGTGCTCCCAGCACCGCTGCCAGCAGCACAATCTGGGTGAAGTATCGACGCGCCCGCCCTGCAGCCCCCTGCCCCAGAGTCTTGGCTACCAGCGCCGTGCCACCCGTACCGAACATAAAACCCAGACCGCCCAGCAGCATCACCACAGGAAATACAAAATTGAGCGCGGCAAAAGCCGTCTTGCCCACGAAGTGCGATACAAACAAACCGTCCACCATCGTGTAAACCGAGGTGAGCAGCATCATCGCAATAGGCGGCAGCACAAAGGCAAAGAGCTTGCGATAGGTAAAGTGGTCTGAAAGTTGCACCTGCATCATGCGTTGCTTGTCAGCTCAATGATATGCCCTGTGGCGAACGTACTCAGGCGCTCTCCCAGCAGGGGCTTCAGCACGCTGCAGGCCCCTGCCCCCGTACAATGCCCGGTATAGTAACGCGTGGGCAGTTCCAGCAGCGTGTTTGCCGCGGCACGCAGGCGGTCAGACTCCATCTCGGGGTCAACCTTCATGAAGTGGAACCCACCCACCAGAACATCCGGGCGAAAATGAGTAGCAATGTTAAGTACGCCCCGGTGAGAACACCCGCTTATCAGCACGCGTAACCCACCTTCCTGCAATAACAGGTATTGCTCGTGACGAAAATCGTCCGCCACACGCTCACCATCCACCACAGCAGTCATGCCCGCCCCCTCCGCCGGGTATGGTGCCGGCATGGCGGCAGCCCGGTGCAACTGCACCCCCGGCGCCAGGTTCGTGACATCTTGCGCCGGGCGGCGTAAGCGAGCGTGCCCGGCAAGCGCGGGCGACAGGCCTATATCCTTTCCGGCAGCATTGAAATGCGGGTCAAAAGCATGCGGGCTCACCCACAGTGCAGCCCGCTTATTGAGTTGGAAAAAGCGCTCGATTCCCCCTCCGTGATCATAGTGACCATGAGAAAGAACCGCGACATCCACAGCACTCAGGCTCAGCCCCATGCGCTCAGCATTGCGCGCGAACGCAGCAGAGGCCCCGGTGTCGAACAAGATACCCCGCCCACCGCTCTCAATCAACAGGCTCAACCCGTGCTCCGCCTCCAGGTCGGCACGGCAGGTCGTATTCTCTGACAACACATGTATACGCATACGAATCTACCAATCCTCAGTGAACTCTCACTCCAACCTTAGTTTGCGGCCTTGAGAATCCAGGTTACAACGCCGAAAAATTCACTCACTTCATCATGCGTGAGGGTACGGGGAGCAAAGTTCGGGTTTTCCGGAGCCAGAATAACGCGCGAGCCCTGTATACGCAGTCTCTTTACCGTGAACTCGCCATCGATGGCGGCAATGACAATCTGCCCGTTCCTGGGCTGCAGGCTGCGGTCTACAACAAGTATGTCGCCATCATCTATACCGGCTCCGGTCATGCTCTCACCGCGCGCACGAACAAAATAGGTAGTGGCAGGGTGCTGCACACAAAGAGTATTGAGATTCAGCGAGCTGCTGAGCTCCCCCATCACGGGCGAGGGAAACCCGGCTGCGACGCCTTCCTCAAAAAAAGGCTGCGAGCCATCGCTTCGCGGGGCGGTTCGGGGCGAGTCAGAGTTCATTTTTCAACAAGCCTTGCAATTGACGATGCGCATAGTGCAGGCGCGAGCGCAGCGTGCCCATCGGCACCTTCAGAATAGCGGCAATTTCGTTGTAATTCATCCCTTCGATGTCACACAGCGTCACAACCTCACGGTGCTCAGGCGAAAGCTGGCTGAGGGCATTTTTCAAGCGAATTTTAAGGTCGCTGACGTTGGCGCCGCGCAGCGGGTCAGACTCTCGGCTGGTATCCGCCAGTTCCGCGCTTTTCTCCTTCGGGTCACCGTTTTCGTCATTGTCGATACTGGTGTTGTTTTTGCGGCGCTTACCTTCGCGGCGTATGAAATTGCGGGCCTCGTTGAGAGCGATGGTGTAGAGCCAGGTATAGAAGGCACTGTTACCGTTGAAATAACGCAGCGAGCGATAGGCTTTCAGGAAGGCCTCCTGCGCGATGTCGTAGGCGTCTGCCTCCGAATTCAACATTTGCATGAGCGTCACGTGCAGACGGCGGCTGTGGCGCTTAATCAGTTTATCGAAAGCGCGTGTAGTCCCTTCAAGGGTGAGCTGTATCAGACTTTCATCCGGCAGCTCTTCGAGTTCGGCTGGCTTCAGTTTGTTGCTCATGGGGTTCAGTGG
Source organism: Akkermansia sp. (assembly GCA_017477935.1). GTDB lineage: Bacteria > Verrucomicrobiota > Verrucomicrobiia > Verrucomicrobiales > Akkermansiaceae > Akkermansia. Next base: position 16,989 of record JAFVIC010000050.1, read on the forward strand.
GGTGTTGGGTTGGGTTAGGTCGTACTTTCGGTGCTCCCCGCCCATGGCATAATGGGCGGGGAGACCTGAAAAAGTGCGGTATCAGAGCTGGTAGTCGCGCTTATCGCGGCTCTCGAACCAGTTGATAAAGGCCTTGTTCACCACGGTGAAACCACCCGGGGTCGGGTAATCACCGCTGAAGTACCAGTCGCCGCAGGGGCCTTCAATCGCCTCATGCAGGCCGTCCAGTGACTGGTATATAATCTGTATGGCGCAGGGGCAGTTGTCCGGCGTGACCATGCGCGATACCTCGTCCGTGATTTCATCATCCGTGAACGGCTCGTATATCTTCTTGACCGGGTTCGTTCGCTCGGCCGGCGGAAGGGTCAACTGGCGCTTGCATTCCTCATACACGTCAATGATATGCGTGTACATGCCCCGCTTCTTCAGCAGAGTGATGGCGGCCTGGAAAGCAATGAACTTGCCCATTTCGCTCATGTCAATGCCGTAGCAGTCGGGATAGCGCACCTGCGGCGCGGAGGACACGACGACAATCTTGCGGGCGCAGGTACGCGCAAGCAGGCGCAGCAGGCTCATCTTCAGCGTCGTACCACGAACAATCGAGTCATCGATTGCCACCAGCACCTCATCGCTGTTCACAGCACCGTAGGTCAGGTCATACACCATGGCGGCGAGCTGCTTGCGGCTGCTTTCTTCCGAGATAAAGGTACGCAGCTTAATATCCTTATGGGCGATTTTTTCAGCGCGGGGCCAGCGGCGAAGAATCAACTCGTTGATGAGTTCCTCACTCATGGTACCATCGCGGAAGGCCTGAATCATAGCCTCCGTCACCTTGTTGCGACGGTAGGCACGCAGCCCCTCCAGCAAGCCGTAGTACGAGACTTCCGCCGTGTTGGGGATGAAGGTGATGGCGGCCTTCGAGAAATTGCCGTCCAGACTGGCCACAACCTGCTCCGTCAGGTTGGCACCCAGCGCCTTACGCTCACGGTAGATAACGGGGTCATTGCCGCGGGAGGTGTAGACATCCTCGAAGCAGCAGGGGGTCTTCTCCTTCGGCTCGGTGTATTCCTTGATAGTCACGCTGCCGTCAGACTTCACCACAATCATGTTAGCCGGGTCGAGTTCCTTCACCTCGTGTTCCTCAACCTCCATCACGCTCATGAGCGGCACGCGCTCGCTGGCTACGGCCAGGTACTCATCCGTCAGCACATAGTAGCAATAACGAATGCCGTGCGGGTCACGCAGGCAGAAGAAGTCGCCATTGCCTACGCCACCCATGATGGTATAGCCACCGTCCCAGTCCTTGCTGGCTTTGCCGATGATGTCGTAAAGATCCAGCTGGGCGGAAATGATGTTGGGGATTTCCTTCCCGTCCACATTCTTATCACGCAGCTGGCGGTAAAGGTCCGTGTGCGCCTCGTCGAGGTAGTAACCCACCTCTTCAAGCAGGGTCTGAATGTCGGTACCGAACACAGGGTGCTGACCGCGGGAGATAAGTTTCTCGTGCAGTTCGGAGATGTTGGTTATCCCCATGTTGCCCTGCATCATCAGCGTGCGGGTCGGCCAGTTCGTGCGGCGTGTGTAGGGGTGGCATATACCCTCCTCTGCCACGACACCGCCGGTGCCGTACAGCAGGTGCCCCATCAGCACCTCACCGCCGAAGTTAAAATGGCGCTTGTAGCTCTCGGCATCCGCCCCGCGGATAAGCCCTTCATCTTTCATGCGGCGCAGGTTGCGCTGCTGGGTTGAGAAGATGTTGGTCACAGCCGAGGGGGAGGCATCTCGCGAGCGGAAAATGTAAGGCTCACCCAGCGGCATGTTGAGTTTGATGCAGCCAATCCCCGCGCCATCCTGGCCGCGGTTGTGCTGCTTTTCCATGAGCAGGAAGAGCTTGTTGAAGGCCCACTCGGGCGTGCCGTATTTCTCCGCAAAATAGGAGAGCGGCTTAAGCAGGCGAATTGCAGCGGACATAATCTGTAGATGGTTAGCAGTTTACTTGCGCACCTTCACATGTATGCCCTTGCCCTCGCGCATGGTGCCGATAACGGTGCCGCCGGGGCCGGCGGTGCAGGCCTGCTCGACCTGCTCAGGCTTCACGATTGCCACCCAGCCGATACCCATGTTGAAGGTATGGAAGCGGTCTTCGGCATCAACGAAGCTGAGCACCTTCTGCACAGCGGCGTTGTCCCAGTAGGGGATTTCGAGGTCTGCGCCCTTCTCGCCGAGAAAACGCTCCAGGTTCTCGGGCAGGCCGCCACCGGTGATGTGAGCATAGGCCTTGGGGGTAATGCCGAGCTTGCGCATATCGTACACCACGTCGTGGTACAGGCGGGTCGGGGCCAGCAGGCTGCGCAGTTCTTCTTCGGTGAGCAAATCAGGGTTCTGCTTGAGAATGCGGCGCACCAAGCTCCAACCGTTGGCGTGGAAACCATCGCTCGGGTAACCGATAAGCACATCACCCACCTCAACCTTCGAGGGGTCAATCATCTGGCTCTTTTCCACACAGCCAATGCTGAAACCGGCCATCTCAACCAGGTTCTCAGGCACTACACCGGGCATTTCAGCAGTCTCGCCACCGGCCAGAATGCAGTTGCAGCTTTCCAGATAATCGCACATGCCGGCCACCAGACGGGTAATGCGGGGCTTCTCCACCTCCAGGTTGGAAATACCCAAGTAGTCCAGGAACACCAACGGGTCGCCGCCGGTGGTCAGGATGTCGTTCACATTCATGGCTACCAGGTCTTTGCCCGCTGTTTCCAGCATATCCAGGTCAAAGAGGATTTCCGTCTTGGTGCCTACGCCGTCAGTTCCGGTTACGATAACCGGCTCCTTGTAGGCCGAAAGGTCATACGCCGCAGCAAACAGCCCGAAGGCATTGCAGAGCTTGCGGTTCTTCTGCGTGCGCTTAACGTGCGCACTGATGTCGTTCACGAAAGACTGTGCCTCGATAGTATCGACGCCGGATTGCTTATAAGTGAGATTGCCGGACATAAATTGAGTGATATCACGTGGATTCGGGCGCATTATACTCTCTTTTTCTCCGTTTGGCAAGCCGTATTTTCGGGGTGGCTCTCTATTTGTTCTTTGCGCATGGCTGACAAGGTGCGGTTACACACCGCGCAGCGCACCGGAACCAAGCAATAAAATTCTGAAAAAGTCTGACGGCTTTGCCGCCAGGAGGCAGCAGTTATCTGCAAATGCGTTTACCCCGAGCAGAATATGCTTTACAACCCGCCGGCAGGTGTTATACTGACAGACAGGAGAAAAAGCACCATGCACGTACCTCGCAGTGACAGAAGCCTGGATTTCATAGCCCGCGGTTGCAGCCCGGGCATGGTTTTGATGTACATACCGGTGGTACTGCTTACCGCCCTGCTCGGCCTGAGCATAGCATACCCTTATGTGGCCGGCAGTGTGGCTCTGTGGGTGCTGTACCTCGCCTCCCGGCTGGGCTTATCACCGAACACGCTGGTACTGCTCACCGGGGTGGTGCCGCTGCTGCATGCACTGCTGCAGCACAGCAACAGGCGGCACGGCATAGGCGGCGGGCGCTGGGTCCTCTATATAGGCGTATATCTGGCGCCGCTTGCATTCGCCTGCCTGTACTACGCCGGGTTGCAGCTGGTATCAGACACTCCGTCTGCCGACGGTATGACATTCCCCTGCAGCCCGGCAACTCTTAGACCAAGCGGAGACATAACCGAAATTACACGTCCTTAATCGCCCCCCCGAGTTACCTTGTGCGCACATACAGACGCGAACATTGTCGGCATTGGATATTGACAAGCTCCTCATAATGCGTATAATACGCACCATTACATAACGTTAACCTTTTTCTCCTCACGAAAAAGGAAAGCAAATATTATATATACTATGCAGATTGAATATAAGACTTCAATTTCTAACCAGCGAACATTGTTAATGGGTATAGCAATTATACTGGTTATGCTTTATCATATTGGAACAAGTGACTCCTGTCGATTCCCTTTCCCTTTGTCTGATTTATTTTTGTGGTATGGTCATTGGGGGGTTGACATTTTTCTCTTTTTGTCAGGCTTCGGTATATGTTATTCATTAAACAAAACAAAACAACAAAACACATCATTCTTTCTGCGGCGCTTGAGAAGAATTATGCCGACCTGCCTATTAGTCGGGTGGCTCTCTATCATCCTTTTTTCGTCTTTTTCATTAAATGCGGAAACTGTAGCAAAAGCATTAGGATTACATGAGTGGTATATACGAACAATCATTATATATTACGCCATATCTCCTATCCTCTTATGGTATTTATCTAAAGGGAACAAGACAAAAAAATTATTTTACATTTTTTCATCTTCCATCCTACTTACCTGGGCAACTTTGTGGATATTCTCAAATAATGTATGGAACATTTGCAGCAGCCCCTTATACACAATTTACGGGTCCATTTTGTTTTCAACGAGCAGATTCCCAGCTTTCGTTTTCGGTTTCTATGTAGCAAGTGCAGATCGCAATGAAGCTATTTTTCTACAAAAGAAATCCTATCTTTTTTTGGCAATTATTTCACTTTGTATAGCACTAGTTGGGCATGGTTTTTCATTTCCATGGAGAAAATTATGGCCTGTCGAATCGAACATTTTTTCATTTATATTTGTTGCCTTTGCTCTACCGCCTCTTTTATACGTATTAGGAACTATAGCATCAAAAATACCACGCTGCATGAGCAGAGCACTCATCTATTGTGGCACATATTCGCTTGAATTTTTTCTACTTCATAGCGCAATATACGTATTTGTAAGAAAGTTTTGCGCTCCGGAAAATTACCTGGTTTTCACAACCGTCGCCTTTTCTCTCACTTTTGCAGCAGGGTTCATATTGAACAAAACCGTTCAGTTACTTATGAAGCCTTTTACTTCGAAATAAGCTCTTGTTTTTAACTTCTCGATAGGGTCGTAGCTTTACCCCCCCATTCGTCATTTAAGATAGACAGGCAGAAAAGGTGCTGCTCTCTTCGAGATTCTCCACCCCAGACAGAACAACAAAGACAATCTTAAATGCTATAAAGCAGGCGCCCCACCTGCCCTGTGTGGGCGGGTGGGGCGCCGAGGTATGACTTCTATAGCGGGAGATTTACTCCTGCGGGGTGCTGTCGTCAGCAGGTGACTCGGCGCCCTCGCCTTCAGCAGCGGCGTTTTCATCATCATCATCATCGGGGATGACGAGAGTGATTTCCTGAATAGCCTCTTTGCCGTTGAGGGTGATGAGTTTCACGCCCTGGGTAGCGCGGCCGGTCTCGCGGATGGTGTTGACCTTCATGCGCACGGACTGACCGCCGGAGGTCATAATCATGAGCTCATCGGCATCTGTCACGGTGGTGGCGGAGACCACAAGACCGGTCTTGTCGGTGCAGTTCATCGTCTTGATACCGATACCGCCGCGGCTCTGCAGGCGATACTCACCGAAGCGGGTGCGCTTGCCGAGACCGTTCTCGGAGACGACAAGCAGCGAGTGGGCAGCGGGGGTGGTATCTGTCGGCTCCTCGGCGGCAGCGGCGTCCTCCGTCTCCTCCGTCACGGCGGTTTCGCCCTCCGGCACCACGGCCATGGCGACCACATAATCACCCTCGCGCAGCTTGATACCGCGCACACCGATAGTATTGCGGCCCTGGGTGCGCATATCGCTCTCGTTGAAGCGGATGCTCATGCCGTTGTGGGTGACGATGATGACATCCTGCTCGCCGGTGGTCAGCACGGCGTTGACGAGGGAGTTCCCCTCCTCCAGGTTGATGGCGATGATACCGGCCTTTCGGTAGTTCACGAAGTCGTTGAGGGCGGTCTTCTTGACGGTGCCGTCCTTGGTGGCGAATACCACATTGCCGGAACCTTCGGCGAAGGTGACGTCCTTGCCGTCCTCGCTCACCTTGCGCTCCAGGCGCAGAATGGCGGCAATTCGCTCGTCTGCCTGCATATCGAGCAGGTTCTTGATGGAGCGACCCTGGGCACTGCGAGCGGCCTCGTCAATCTCATACACACGCTCCACATACACGCGGCCGGTGTTGGTGAAGAACATGATGTAGTCGTGATTCTGGGCGGCAAAGAGGTGCTCCACGTAGTCGTTGGCATCTTTCTTGCTCTTGGTGGTAGCGGCCTTGATACCCTTTCCGCCGCGGGCCTGCAGGCGGTACTCGTCGGAGTTTGTGCGCTTAATGTAGCCGCTGTGCGAGATGGTCACAATCATGGAGTCATTGGGGATGAGGTCCTCAATGGCCATGTCGCCCTCGAAGGGTATGATGTGAGTCATGCGCGGGGTAGCATACTTCTCTTTGATGGCGCGGAGTTCATCTTTCACGATACCGAGCACACGGCTCTCGTTGGCCAGGATATCGAGGTAGTCCTCAATCTGCTCCAGCAGCTTTTTGTACTCGTCGGAAATCTTGTCATTTTCGAGAGCCGTGAGCTGGTACAGACGCAGGTCGAGGATAGCGTTCACCTGGCGCTCGGTGAAGACATACTCATCCCCCTGCACGGAGGGCTGACTGCGAATAAGAATACCGAGCCCCTTGGCCAGAGCCACGGGATAGCGGAAAGCCATCAGGCGGTTGCGGGCATCTTCACGATTACGGGAGTCGCGGATAATGCGGATGAACTCGTCAAGATTAGCAAGAGCGATGAGGTAAGCCTCCAACACCTCGGCACGATCCTCGGCCTTGCGCAGCAGGTACTTAGTGCGGCGCACGATGACTTCACGGCGGTGCTCCACGTAGAAGTTGATGGCGTCTTTCATGGTGAGCACCTTGGGGCGTCCCTCGTGAATAGCCAGCATGTTGACGGCGAAGGATGTATCGAGACTGGTGAGCTTGTAAAGCTGGTTGATGACCACTTGGGGGCGGGCATCTCGCTTGAGCTCGATTTCGATGTAGTCGGTAAGGTCACGCATGCCGGCGATGTCGGTGATAACCTTGTCGCGGGTGAGCTCGGCAATACGCTCCTGCAGCACGGCGCGGTTCACACCGTAAGGCACGTCGGAAATGTGCAGGAACTCGCGGCCGTTTTCGTTGGAAACGACTTCAATCTTGCCGCGCATGCGCACACTGCCGCGACCGGTGCGGAAATAGCTGTCAATGCCCTTGTACCCGAGCACGTAGCCGCCGGTGGGGAAGTCAGGCCCCTTGATATAGGCGCGCAGCTGCTCACTGGTGATGAGGGGATTGTCGATGTAGGCACACACGCCGTCCACCACCTCACCGAGATTGTGGGGGGCCATGTTGGTGGCCATACCCACGGCGATACCCTGACCGCCATTCACCAGCAGGTTCGGGAAGGCGGAGGGGAATACCACGGGTTCGGTGGTGCTGTTGTCGTAGTTCGGCTGGAAGTCCACGGTGTCCTTATCCAGGTCATCCATGAGGGAAAGCCCTAGGTGGCTCAGCTTAGCCTCGGTGTATCGGTAGGCAGCGGGGGGGTCACCTTCGGGGGAACCGAAGTTACCCTGACCGAGCACCAGCACATCGCGCATGTACCAGGGCTGAGCCATGTTCACCAGCGTGCCGTAGGCGGAGGCGTCGCCGTGCGGGTGGTATTTACCGATGGTGTCACCCACGATTCGACCGCACTTGACCGTGCCCTTGCTGGGTACCAATCCCAGCTCGTGCATGGCGTAGAGCACACGGCGCTGAGAGGGTTTGAGACCATCGCGCGCATCCGGCAGGGCGCGGGAAATAATCACGGACATGGAGTAGTCCAGGAAGCTGCGGGAGACCTCCTCTGCCACGTCTACCGGGCGGATTCTTGTTTCACTCATAATTCAGAAATAAAACGGTTAGGGGTTACACATCGAGGTTACGGACGTTGAGGGCGTTGTCCTCAATGAAACGGCGGCGGGGCTCGACCAAATCACCCATGAGGATGGAGAACATCTTGTCGGCCTGCACGGAGTTGTCATCATCCAGGCGCACGCGCAGCAATTCGCGTTTATCAGGGTCCATGGTGGTGTCGTACAAGTCCTTGGCGTTCATTTCACCCAGACCTTTGAATCGGGTGATGGTGACGCTGCGACGGCCGATTTCGAGCACGCGGGTGAGGATGTCGGGCACGTAGTTGATGGGGGTCACCGTGCTGGACTTCTCCACCAGTTCGAATACGGGCTCGTCATCATTGAGCAAGTGGTCGCCGGCAATGCCGAACTCCTCCAGACGTGCAAGCACGCGAGTAATGGCCTTGGCCTCGTGCAGCTCATGCAGCAGAGCGCGGCGGCTGGGTCCCTCGCGCACCGGCAGCGGGTTGGCGGCCAGTTCCTCCTCGGTGGGCTCGCCGAACAGGAAGAGGTCACGGTTCTCGTCCGAGAACGCCGTCAGGCTGTCCATATCGGCAAAGTACTGCACCTCCTCATCATTACCGCAGCGTACCTTCACCAGGTACTGCGGGAAATTGCCGGTAGAGGCACGGTGGCGGAGCAGGTCGCGGAAATCGCCGCCGTGACTGGCCACGCTGCCCTCGTACTTCTGCAGTGAAATGAGGGTTTCGAGAATCCCCATGAGGGAATCTGCGTCGAACTCGCGGCTCTTGTCAGGCGTGCGCAGCACCACATCGCCGCCGCCCAGGGAAATGAGCTTGCGGTTGAGGGAAACCTCATCCTGCACGTACTGCTCAACCTTGCGGTGAATCACGCGGTAGAGCGGCGGCTGGGCGATATACAGGTAGCCGGCGCGCACCAGCTGCGGCATGTGGCGGCAGAAGAGCGTGAGCAGCAGGGTGCAGATGTGGGCACCGTCGACGTCGGCATCGGCCATCAGAATAATCTTGTGATAGCGCACTTTGGACAGGTCGAAGGAGCCCTCCCCCTCACCATCACCGATACCGGCACCGATGGCGGTGATAATGTTCTGAATGGTCTCGCTGCCCAGGGCTTTGTCGAGTCGGGCTTTCTCCACGTTGAGAATCTTACCGCGCAGGGGCAGAATGGCCTGAGTACGGCGGTCGCGGGCCGTCTTGGCGGAACCACCTGCAGAGTCACCCTCCACAATGAAAAGCTCGCACTTCTGCGGGTCGCGGTTCGAGCAGTCTGCCAGTTTGCCGGGCAGGCCGCCACCCACGGTCATGGCACTCTTGCGCACGCTTTCGCGAGCCTTGCGGGCGGCTTCGCGAGCGCGGGAGGCGATAAGGCACTTGTCGATAATGACCTTGGCCACCTGGGGATTTTCTTCGAAAAACTCCTTGAGCTCCTCATACACCACACTGCTCACCACACCTTCGATTTCGGTGTTCACGAGCTTGTCCTTGGTCTGGGAAGAGAAGCGGGGGTTGGGCATCTTCACGCTGATAACAGCCACCAGACCTTCGCGCACGTCGTCGCCGTTCAGGCTGGGGTCTTTGTCCTTGAGCATGTTGTTGCTCTTGGCGTAGTTGTTGATGACACGGGTGAGCGCACTGCGGAAACCGGAGTAGTGCGTACCACCGTCGCCGTTGAAGATGGAGTTGGCAAAGCAGAGAATCTGGTAGCGGTCGCTGTCGTTGTACTGCATCACCACGTCAACAATGACGTCGTCCTCCATGGTCTTGCCGTCATACTCAACTTCGATGTGACGCACGCCGTTCATGGCGATAGGCTCGGGGGTCACGAGGGTCTTGTTCTCGCCGAGCTGGTTCACGAACTCTTTGATACCGTCCTTGTAGTAGAACGTCTCGGTGCGTTCTTGACCGCTGCGCTCATCCGTCAGCTCGATAACCAGGCCGGGGTTCAGGAAGGCCAACTCGCGCAGGCGGCGCCCCAGCAGGTCGAACTTGAACTCCGTGGTGTCAGTGAAGATGGTGGGGTCAGGCAGGAAGGTGATAGCCGTGCCGGTCTGCCCCTCGGGGCAAGTACCCACGACATGCAGTTTCTCCGTAGTCTTACCACGCTCGAAGGTAATGACATGGCGCTTGCCATCGCGGCGCACCTCGGCCTTGAAGAAGTCCGAAAGAGCATTCACACACTTGGCACCCACACCGTGCAGACCGCCGGAGTATTTGTAGGCGCCCTGCCCGAACTTACCACCTGCGTGCAGGTTGGTGAGCACCAGCTCCACAGCAGGAATCCCGAACTTGGGGTGCATGTCCACGGGAATACCGCGACCGTTGTCAATCACGGAAATGGTACCGCCCTCGTGAATCTGAATAATAATCTTGCTGCAATAGCCGGCCAGGTGCTCGTCGATGGAGTTATCAAGCACCTCGAACACGCAGTGGTGCAGGCCGCGCTCATCAGGATCGCCTATGTACATACCCGGGCGCTTACGGACGGCCTCAAGACCCTCCAGCTTATCAATCTGCGCCGCGCTGTACTCTTGCTGTGCTCCGGTCGTGACCACCTGTTCGGGGTTCTCGGGAGCCGTGGTGTTTTCAGTCATACGGCGGCCATTATACGCGCGTATACGCGCGCGTCAATTATATATTACGTCAGCATAAGCCAGAAAGCCACAAAAAAGCCGCTGTAGCGCGTCATATCCCGCAATCCCTATTCCCCCCCAGCCCCACGCCACATTACAGTGTCTACAGGGGCATGCAGAGCGTTTTATGAAAGAATTACGGCGCATTCGCCGAGCGTTCCACAGGGATAACCGGATTGAGCTGCATTTCCGGAAATTTTCGCCCGGAAGAATCATGAAGAGCACCGTGGTGAATGGTGTAGTGGATGTGACCGGAGGTATCGGCAAGGGAGTTACCGCGGCGCTGCAGACCGTGCAGTACAGTAACGACCGGCATAGTTCCCGGCGCTGACTGCGCCACACGCACGATATTAAACCAAAAGGCGGTGTCCCCCTCCCCACCGAAATCCTGCTTCAGCAGCAACAGGCCATCCCACTCGCCGGCTCCCTTGCGGCGATTCTGAAAATAACCGCCGGGGTAATCTGTACCGTGTGGTTCAACCGCGGGTTTCAACTCGCAGCGTGTATAGGGCTCCCCCTCCGCATCCACCAGAACCAAGGGGTGCTGCTCGGCCATTTTCAGCACACCATATTCCGGCATCTGCTCATCAAACGTACAATCTGCCGTAAGAGCCAACATACCCCGCCGGTAGTGCAGTGGGGCGGTAATCTGCGCACGAGCATAGCCCACAAACCACGGCTGCGACACATGTACCGCCGCATACAACTGCGCCGTGGCACCATGCCCCCCATGCAGGGTGTAGGGTATGACCAGTAGTTCACCCCGGCACGCATCGCCATCAGCCTTGTAAATCCCCTCCGGATTCCGCCGGCTCCATTCCTCCGGCCCCGGGCGCAGCGTCACTCCGTTCACCGTGCCGGGGGTCCCCTCCCAGGTAACAGTCACGCAGGGAGATTCAAAATAAACCAAACGCACAGGTTCCGGCGATGACAGAGAAGTACAAGCCATCGGTAAAAAAAGCAAAAGCAGTTGGGCAACAGGCTTTTTCATGCTTGCCATAGTAATGAAAAACATATTCAGAGTCAAGTCGGAACTTCTCTATAACAAAAGCTCGCGCAGACATACATAAAAAACGCTTGCAAAATGCCCGCGAATGCGCTAACCTTGCTCACCTCTCATATCAATCTTACATTTATGAAGCACGTCCATTTCCTCGGAATCTGCGGCACCGCAATGGGTGCAGTGGCATCTGCCATGGCTCGCAAGGGCTACACCGTCACCGGCACTGATGCCAACGTCTACCCGCCCATGTCCACCTTCCTGGAAAGTGAGGGGATTCGGATTTTCCAGGGTTACAAGCCCGAAAACATCCCGGCAGAGGCTGATATGATTGTCATCGGCAACGCCATGAGCCGCGGCAATGCCGAGGTAGAGGCCGTACTGGAGCGCAACCTGCGCTACATGAGCCTGCCGGAGACCATGAAAGAGTATTTCCTGTGGGGCAAGCACAACTATGTGGTAACCGGCACACACGGCAAAACCACCACCACCAGCATGCTTGCCTGGCTGATGGAGGCCAACGGCCTGAACCCCAGTTTCATGATTGGCGGCATCGCCCGCAATCTGGGACGTGGCGGGCGGTTCACCGATTCCGACTTCTGCGTGCTCGAGGGCGACGAGTACGACACAGCCTTCTTCGACAAGCGCTCCAAGTTCCTGCACTACCTGCCCGAGGTTGTCATCATCAACAACATCGAGATGGATCACGCCGACATCTACGCCAACGTGGAGGAAATAAAGCTCTCCTTCAAGCGCCTGCTGCGCGTGATACCCCGCACAGGCGTAGTGTTCATCAACGCCGACTGCCCGAACTGCATGGACGTGCGCGCACACGCCGCCGTGGAGCTCAAGATGGTGAAGCTTGTCAGCGTGGGTATGGGCGAAGACGCCGACCTGCGCATCACCGACATCGAGCACCGCACCGATGGCAGCTCCTTCACCCTGGAGGGAGAGACCTACAGCATACCCATGATTGGCGATTTCAACATCCGCAACGCCGCCATGGCTACCTGCGCCGCCCGCAACGCCGGGCTTACCCCCGACCAGATTCGCAGCGCCTTCCTCAGCTTTGAAGGAGTGGCTCGCCGACAGGAGGTGCGCGGCACTGTCAACAGCGTGACCGTGGTGGATGACTTCGCCCACCACCCCACCGCCATTCGTCACGCCATCGAGGGCCTGCGCCAGCGCTACCCCAAGAGCCGCCTGTGGGTACTCTTCGACCCGCGCAGCAACACCACTATTCGCAACATTTTCCAGCACGAACTGGCAGAAGCCCTCGCCACGGCCGACTTTGCCGTGCTCTCCCCCATCGAAAACCACAAGCGCCTGCGGCCCGAAGAACGGCTCGATGAGGAGAAGCTCTGCGCCGACATCAACGCAAAGGGCACCGAGTGCTACCTGGGCAGCAGTGTAGATGACATCGTGGCACATGTCGTATCGCGCGTGCACCCCGGCGATGTGCTGCTGGTGATGAGCAACGGCGGCTTCGGCGGCATACACGGCAAGCTACTCAGCGCCCTCGCCCAGTAAAAAAAACAGGTGCAGACGCAAAAAATACGCATAAAAGTGAAATTTGTCTTTACAAACGGTCACAATTGAGTATAATGCGCGTCCCGACGCAAATGCTTCGCGGTCGAAAATCTTAACAACACACAAACAAACCAGAGATCATGAAAGTTCTTTCCTCACTCGCCTCCATGAAGCGCCGCCACGCTGATTGCCAGATCGTGAAGCGTAAGGGTACGCTCTACGTCATCTGCAAGAGCAACCCCAAGTTCAAGGCTCGTCAGGGCACGACTGCCGGCACTCGCCTGAGCAAGAAGGGTGTTAAGTAACCCCGGCGCGGATTCCCCGCGTACAGAAAAAAGGAGACCGGTGCGTTGACTGACCCCGGTCCTTTTTTCGTTTATACGACAAGCCACCACCCATCCCACGGCACCATGGAAAACACCGTCCGTACCCACATCTTCCCCATCGGCGACTTCACTTTCGACAGCGGTGAAACGCTGCCGAACATGCAGCTGGCCTACGAAACCTACGGCACCCTCGCCCCCGACAAGAGCAACGCTATCCTGCTCTTCCACGCTCTGACCGGCAGTCACCACGCCCATGGGTTCAATGATGATGTGCCCGAGGCCGGCACCTTCTGGCAACCGGAATACCATGAGGGCTGGTGGGACCGCATGATTGGCCCGGGTAAACCGCTCGACACCGACAAATACTTCATCATCTGCATCAACTTTCTGGGCAGTTGCTACGGCTCCAGCGGCCCGACCAGCCTCGCACCCGACGGCGAGCCCTGGGGCAGCCGGTTCCCCATGGTGAACGCCAACGACCAGGCTCGCGCGCAGATTAAACTTTTCGACCACTTCGGCATCGACCGCTTTGCGCTTGTCGGCCCCAGTATCGGCGGCATGCTCTCGCTGGCCTTCACCAACCTGTACCCGGAGCGCGTGCGTAGCGTCATCATCATCGGCGCGAACTACAAGCCCGCCATCGAGCACAAGTTGAGCAGCTTCGAGCAGTTCTGCGCCATTGAGATGGATGAGAAATACCGCGAGGGGCGCTACCCGCTCAGCGACCCGCCCGAGCGCGGCGTAGCCCTGGCGCGCATCATCTGCCACAAGCACTTCATCTACCAGCGCGGGTTGGAGAAACGCGCCCGCAAAGGCTGCTCCCCCGACCGCAAGGGATTGCTCACCTGGTACACCCCTGCCCGCAGCACTGAGAGCTACATGCTCCACCAGGGCACCAAGTTCGCCAAGAGATTCGACGCAAACTGCTACATCCGCATCATCAACATGTGGACCGCCTTCGACCTGGAGTCACTGACCGGCCGCAATACGGATGAGTGTTTCCGCCGCTTCGCAGAATACGGCATTCCTTTCATCCTGTTCTCCATCAACACGGATTGCTGCTTCTCCTCACGCGACATATCACTTTTCCACCGCCGACTGGTAAAAAACGGCGTGCAGGCAGAATACACACGCATATTCTCGGAAAAAGGCCACGACTCATTCCTGCTCGAACCGGAACTGTACGAGGCCGGCATCACCGCCTACCTCAACCGTGTGTAAACAAGAGGGGGACATTTCGGCATGCTGCGTAGCCACGGCCACCCCGTGCCCATCAGCTCCTCACGAATTTCCCCTTTTTTAACCAATTTCACATTTCCCGCTTGCAACGGCTGAGCAATCATGGTATACATAAGGGGTCAACACAATTCCGCATATAGCATGAAAATTCGACTTAACAGACAGAAGAAAGGGTTCACCCTGATTGAGCTCATGGTGGTTATCGCCATTCTGGCTTCTCTGGCAGCCGTTGGTTATGGCCCCATTATGGAGCACCTTAACGATGGCGACCGCCAGGCAGCCAGTAACAACCTGAAGCAGGTACAGACCATGCTGCTCGGCTTCAGCCAGGATAACGGATCCTACCCCTGCGATGCCACGGCAGATGCCCTGCTGGAGGACGAGCGCAACGCTGAGTACAACTTCGGTGAGCTGAAGGGTGAGAAGTCCAACCCCTATTTCCGCCAACTCTTCTACAAAGGCAACCCCA
>JAFVIC010000005.1 GCA_017477935.1 Akkermansia sp.
CTGCCATTCCATAAAGCAAACTTGAACTTATATTGCTTTGGTGTCTTGTCTACCAATATGTTAACGAGTCGCTTTTCTTCATCAGGCGTCAGAGTTCTGCACATGCCGATTTTGCGACCGCTGACATGTTCATTCTTAAACATGCGACCATCACGAATATAGCGATTTACCCAGCCCTGAGCTGTGCACAAGCGTATACTAAAGACTCTGGCATTTTCTGCAACCTTGCCATTACGAGCGTAGGCTCGCAAGAATGATTCTCGGAGTGCGTCACGCTGTTCGCGAGACATGCCTTTTAGTGAAATATACTCGTTTTTTGCTGACATGCAGCTACTATATCACAATTTTGGTTAATTGCCAAGTCAATAAAAAAGCAAAAGGCGCGATTTTTGATGTAATTCAGGCAGGAGAACAAGACCTCTCCCGTTGACTCACACATCGCAATCTAATCTTCTTCCGCGAAATCCTCACACGCTAAATAACACATGACACCACACGGCAAGCAACGCCTGAGTCTTACTCTGTCACAATTTACTTTTAACTTGACATTCAGCATAATATAGCTCATACTCACGTCCGCCGATGGATACCACTGAAACAACATCACTCAAGTCACCGATAACCGCTCGCAAAGCCGCACTGGCCTACCTGCAGCGATTTGATGGCGAGGCCTACCAACAACTTGGCCGTTTCTTCCGCTCCATCATTCTGTGCATGCCTGATTTTCCCAACCTGCTGATGCAGGATATCAACCCGGAGGATTTCACTCAGAAAGTGCTTGCTCACGCCTCATCCGCCTCGCTCAGACTTCGCTACGCCAAGCAGCTGAGAGATTTCTTCCGATTCGCTGCCGGTAAAGGCTGGACAAAGGGTGGGAAATAAGCGCCCTCCCCGCCCCGGCACGCCCCAAGCGCAAACAGCGACAATAATCAGTCGCGGCAACACATTCAGGAACACTCCCGGGCGCGCCCATTTATAACTTGTAAGAGCTTTCGGGAGCCCATTCAAGAGTCCCCCGAGGGTCCATCCTCCCTCCGGCTCCGGAATCAGCTCAACCGTACCCTTACGCCCTGATTTTCAGCGCCTATTTTTTACCTTTCACACCTATTTATAAAGCATTCTTTATCTTTTTACCCCATTTTTGGCCTATTTTTAATCCAAATTAAGCAAATTTCATCACTTTTTGCTCTATCCTCTCACCCTTCGACAGCTGACGAGCACCTACCAAACATACGCTTGAGCACTACCCCGGTTTCACTAAATAAAGCTTTAGCAGTAGGAGACAAGCATTTTTTCGCCTTTACAAGCGAAAAAAAATCATTTTACCCACTCATTTAGTCAATTTTTCCTGAAATTCAAGCAACCTGAGATTTTAATATTTGCTTACTATTGTGCGCCATTTTCACTTTTTCTCAGCCTTATTCCCGTAGGTGTATAGGTATATAAAAAAGTCTTCTGTACTCCTACTTACCACGTCACCGGCAACAAAAATGCCGGCGACACTTTTGCCACGCCTTTTTTTCTGTTGCTCCCATGGGCTTTCTGTGCTTTTGCGTCGTTTAAAAAACCGACAACACGTTACATACTATTTATACAGTTTGTTTGTTATCATATTCGTTTCGCTGGAATTATCTTTTCTATGATATGTTTTTCCTGGGTATATATTATAGTTCTTCATACATTTAAATCGCGTTATTTCATCAGCATCGCACTTATTTTTTATTATTTTGCAGAGGTACACCACGGCACAGCCGGCCACGGCGCGTACAGACAAAATGTGTCGTGTCACAGTTTAGCCTTGCGCGGGCGTGGGCAATAAGATAGAATGCGGAGCGTGAGTTATCAGGTTTTTGCCAGGAAATACCGCCCGCGCACATTCCGCGATGTGCTGGGGCAGGATCATGTCGTGCGCACGCTCTGCAACGCCATCGAGCAGAATCGACTGGCGCACGCCTACCTTTTTGTTGGCCCTCGCGGCACGGGCAAAACCTCCACGGCGCGTATTTTTGCGAAGGCGCTCAACTGCACCGATGGCCCGAAGGTTGATTTCGACCCCGATGAGGACGTGTGCCTGGAGATAGCCGAAGGCCGCAGCCTCGATGTGCAGGAGATTGACGGCGCCTCGAACCGCGGTATCGACAACATCCGCGACCTGCGCGACAACGTGCAGTTTGCGCCCACCCGTGGCAAGTACCGCATTATTTACATCGATGAGGTGCACATGCTCACGAAGGAATCTTTCAACGCTCTACTTAAGACGCTTGAGGAACCGCCGGCACATGTCATGTTCATCTTTGCGACGACCGAGCCGCACAAGATACTGCCCACCATTCTCTCGCGCTGCCAGCGCTTCGATTTGCGCCCCATTCCCACGCATATCATCGCCGACCACCTGGTCAACATCTCGAACAACGAAGGGGTCACGCTCGATGCCGACGCCGCTTACGCCATTGCCACCGTGGCCGAGGGCGGTATGCGCGATGCTCAGTCCATGCTCGACCAGCTGGTCTCCTTCTGCGGCAACCACATCACTGAGCAGAATGTGAACGACATCTTCGGCGTCACCAGCCGCGACACCGTCGCCAAAGCCCTGGCCTACATGCTTGACCGCCAGCTTCCCAGCCTGCTGCACCTCGTGCATGAACTGGCCGAATCCGGCCGCGACATGGGACAGTTACTCAGCGAATTGATGGGGGCCGTGCGCGAGTTGCTCATTGCCAAGGTAGCCCCGCAAGAGTCCCACTCCACTCTGCCTGAGCAGTGGCGCAACACTCTCAACGAGCTGCTCGCACGCACGCCGACGGACAAAATCATCCGCCTGATGGAAGTGCTCTCCCACGCCGAGGAGCAAATGCGATGGAGCACCAACAAACGCCTTTACCTCGAAATGGGACTCATTCAGGCCGTACACTCCTTGGCGGAGGCAAACATCAGCGACATTATCCGCGCCCTCAACGGCGCCCCCCTGCCCGAGACCCCCATCGCCACCGTACCGCTGCCCGCCATTCCCATGCCCGGCGGCAATCCCCCCCCCGCAGCAGCACCGCCCACGCAACCCGCACCGGCTCCTGCCCCCATACCGGTACCCCCTGCACCTCAGCCGGCACCGCCGGCAACACCCCCTGTTACCATGCCACCGGGGCTGGAGCCCATAGATGACGCTCCGCCCCTTTTCGACGATGTTCCCGCTGCGGATGTTGCCGAACCGACCGAGCGCCCCCTTACCCCGGTCGACTGGGAAAATGTGCTGCAGGCCGTGCGCACCAAGTCCCCCATAGCCGGGGCTGGCATCGGCCACACCCTTTTTATCAGCGATGATGACGGGCTGGCCACCATCGCCATCCACCCGGATGACATGGACACGCGCGATGCCCTGCTGAGCGACACGCTCTCCGAGCTCATTGCCACCGCCGCACAGGAAATCTGCGGGCACAGCCTGCGCCTGCGTATCGTGACCGATGGCAGTGTACCCCCGCCGCAGGCAGTGGAAATACTGCCCCCGCCCAACTTCGAAGAACTGGCACCGGCCCCCAAACCCGCGCCCAAACCGGCCAAGGCTCCGGCTCCCGCTGCCCCGCAGCAGGAAAACACAGCCCCTGCCAGCCTGAAACCCAACGATGAGGAATTCTACCACGACCCCCTCATTGAGCAAGCCCTCGAAGTTTTCCACGCAACCCTTATCAAACAATAATCCCCCCGCATATGAACCTGCAGAAACTCATGAAACAAGCCCAGGCCATGCAGGCCAACATGGCCAATGCACAGGCTCGTCTGGCAGAAAAAACCTTCATCGCCGAAACCGCAGGCGGTAAAATCAAAGCCACCGCCAACGGCAGCGGCATGATTACCGACCTCTCCATCGACCCCGCTGTTGTCGACCCCGATGACGCCGAATTCCTGACCTCTCTTGTGCTCAAAGCCGTGCAGGATGCCCTGGAAGGCGCCCGCCAGATGGCAGACGCCGAAATGCGCAAGGTGACCGGCGGCCTGGGCTTCCCCATGTAAGCACCCCCACTGCAACCATGCACCTCCGCCCTGCAGTTTCCCTGCTGTTCCTGAGCACCGCCTTGCCACTAGCGGCCGAGCCCGTAGTGGTGGGTAAGTTCAGCGCCAAAATCGTGCCCGAGCGAGTCGGCATGCTCAATTTGCCCGAGCGAGGCACCGTAACCGACCTGGTGGACTCCACCGGCCGCCTCAAAGCCGGCACAGTGGTTGCTGTGCTCAACAAAGAGCGCACCGAGACTGAGCGCGAAGACATGGAGCTGCAGATTGCGCGCGAGCGAATCAACAAAAAAGATGAGGTACAGAAACTGCGGGCACAGCGCCGTAAAGTCAGTTTCTACACCTCACTCAGCCCGAGTGAGCGCCGTTACAACACCGACTTCAAGGGGGAAGAACCACCCACGCCCGAGACACTCATCGACATCGATGAGCGAATCTCCCTGTTAGAGCGCGAGCTGGCAACCATGGAGCGCCGCAAGCGCATGGAGTTCGACCGCAAGCACGACCCGCTTACCCTGCGCATGCCCTTTGATGGCAGGCTGCAGTACCACATTACCCTGCCGGAGAACCTTTCTCAGCCGCTGGAATACGCAGAAAACTCACGCGTATTCGCCACCGTGTGCGATGATTCCGCCTTCTACATCACTGTCAACGTGGGCGACAGCGACCTTTCGCTGCTGAAGGAGCAGAACTTCTCCACCACCGTGACACTTCCCGGCGGCAAGAGAATGCACGGCACCTATTCACACCGCCGAGTGGAGCGCGCCAACCATGGCGGAGACATGCTCGTCTACTTCTTCAAAATACCTGCCGACATGCACGAAACCGCCTACAATATGCTCGGCAGCAATACCAACGCCATACTCACCTACGAAGCCGGCGATGATGTCCTCCACATTTCCAAGGCCGAACTGATAGCCCGCCCCGAGGCGGCTACCGCCGAAAACTGGGAAGAACTCATCAACATCACCCACCCGGGTTATGGCATATTGCTCGTCGGGCAGCGCGAGCTCATCCTCGTCCCCCGCACCTGAACCCGAGCCCGGTCACGCCATGGAACTTGTCTGCGAAAACATCACCTACGGCTACACCCGCAAGGAACCGGTCATCAAAGACTTCAGCTACACCTTCCGTACCGGCATCACAGTACTGAAAGGCTATTCCGGCTCAGGCAAGACCACCCTGCTTAAGCTGCTTGCCGGTTATCTGAAGGTGGACAAAGGGCGAATCATCACCCCGACCGGCCGCAAGGTCACCAGCCGCCGCTACCACCGGCAAGATGTCGCCTACATGTTCCAGGGCATTAATTTGCTGCCACTTATGAGCGTAGAACGCAACCTGCGCCTGGCAGCCGAAATGGCCGTGCTGCCGGGCAAAAAGTGGAAACCACTGGCTGAGGAACTCATACGCGATCTCGGACTTACCGAACTGCGCCACCGCCGCGCCGACAAGCTCTCAGGCGGTCAGGCACAGCGTGCAGCCCTTGCACGCACGCTCATGAAAGATGCTCCCACCGTCTTGCTCGATGAACCCACCTCCGGCCTGGACGACAGCAACACCAACATCATCAAGAACCTCGTGCTGAAGGACGCCGGGCGGCGCATCTGCATCATCAGCACCCACGACAGCCGATTGCTCGAACTGGCCGATGAAATCATTGATTTTGACACTCCTGTATCTTGCTAAAGATACAGTAAACCGCTGGTTCACACGCATATCGAGCCCGTTGGCACGAGTGCTGGTCGTCTTTTTCCTGAGTCTCAGTGCTCTGAGCGCGCTGGGCAGCTATGCTATCTCCACCAAACTGGTGAAAGACAAAATCGTGCGCCAGGGCGGTGACTTGGTATTTGCCACACTCACACCACCGGGTGATATCCCCTCCGCCCTGCCCACGCGGAAAGAAATCAGCGATTTACTCGGGGCTGAATCATACGCCCTCACCATCCTGACAACCGGTCTGACGGACGAAAATAAGCGCGTCAACGTATACACATACGACTTCTGCCGCAGTGCTCAGTTCATGAAGTTCATGCCCCCCAACGGCACTCCCACCGTGCTGGCCACCCCCGAAAGCGGCATACCCACCGGCCCCAACAGCGTGCGTATCAACCGCAACCGCACGGATGTCTACGTGCGCCACCTATCCGAAGACCACCCGCTCATGCGCATGATTGGCTCAGCAGGCCTCATCCTGCAGCCGGAGTACCTGCCCGAACAACTCGCAATCGAGCGCGCCACTCAAAACATCACCATCCGCATACGAGAAATCAACAGCTCTGAGGATATTCTGCGCGTGGAGCGCTACTTGCGCAACTTCATGAAACTCGACTCGCGCCACGGCAGCATCATCTCCGCCTCGCGCCTGCTGGGTGAAATGGACGTTGTACTCAGCAAGCAGACCCAGTGCCGAATCGCCTTTTGCGTAGGCATCAGTGCCATCGTGGGCATTCTGCTGACCGCACTGGCGGGTATGGAATACCGGCAGAACGAATACATCTACACCCTCATGAAAAGCTTCGGCATACGCCCCGGCCTGCTGGTCGGTGCCTTCATCGCCGAAAACATCTTCATTGTAGGTACCACGTTTGCCGCCGCTCTGGCTTGCTTCATGTACTTCCAGAAGCTCATTGTCAAAGAAATACTGAAACTGGGCAACTATACCCTCTCCCTCACGGAAATTCGCCCTGAAATCGAGTTGATTTGCTACACGCTGTTGGGCTGTATTCTGGTGTCGGCCATCCCCATCGCCGCAGCAGCCAACCGCGATATAGGCCGCGTGCTCAAATAATTCTCTGACAGCATGTCACTGCACGCGTACTTTCTGCTTGCATTCATGCACCTTTCTGCTATAACTCTATAAGTTCACCTTCCGCATGCCATTGCGCAAGTGATATAAAAATCTCAACATCAATCATATAAAAATACCATGAACATCCAAGCCGCCGTCCTTTGTGACTACGCCGCCGACTATCAGGGCAAGCTCTGCATCCAGGGTGCCTTCGATACTCTCTATGCCCGCCAGTTCCCCGTCATCCACCCCGCCTGCGCCCTGGCCCTGCGCCTGTGCTTCGAGAACGAGGATTGCGGTGACCACAAGCTCGGCATCTCCATTGCTGACGAAGATGGCGAACCCCTCGACAAAGAGCGCATGCCCATCGTCGGTGACCTCAAGATTGCCCTGCCCGAGGGCGTTTCCTTCTTCACCCGCAACCTCATCATGAACTTCCAGGGCCTGAAGTTCGAGAAGGACGGCGTGTACTCCGTAGACGTAACCCTCGACGGCGAGCTCGTTGCCCGCACGCCCATCCGCCTGGTCAAGGTTGACCAGCAGGGCTAAGTTTCGCACCCTGTCATCTTCTTTCGGAGCCGGTTGTCTCTTGCAACCGGCTCTTTTTTTCAAAAAAATTGAAAAAAATCAGATTTCAGCTTGACAAGCGCGAGCAAAAGGTGTAGAATCTCGGCGTTCCAAGTAACACAGGGCTATGGTGTAATTGGCAACACATCGGTTTCTGGCACCGCTATTCGGGGTTCGAGTCCCTGTAGCCCTACTGAGAAAGCTCCGAGGTCATCCTCGGAGCTTTTTTTGTGCACAAAATTGCCCCTTGGCTGCAATATATGGCATATAAAGCTTGCAAAACGTACCTGATATGGTAGAATGCACGTAACATATCAGCCATAACTCATCACAGCCATGGATAAACTCATCGTCGAAGGTGGTTACAGACTCAGCGGAACCGTGAACATCAGCGGCTCCAAAAATGCATCCCTACCCATCCTGGCAGCAGCGCTGCTCACAGATGAGCCCGTACGCATCTCCCGTGTACCGGACGTATCTGACACGAACTACATGATTCAGATTCTGAGCCAGTTAGGAGCCTCCGTCGAGCGTTCCAGCGGCACAGTCCGTATTGAATCACCTGATGGCATAAGCTCCAGCGCCTCGTACGAGCAGGTGCGTAAAATGCGCGCCTCCATCTGCCTGCTGGGGCCGATGATGGCCCGCATGCACCGCTGTACCCTTCCCCTGCCGGGCGGCTGTGTGATTGGCGATCGCCCGGTGGATTTGCACCTGCGTGCCATCCAGGCGCTGGGTGCCCGCGTGCGAGTGAAAGGCGGCAACATGGTGATAGAGGCACCGAACGGCCTGGTGGGCACCACCATCGACATGCGCGGCGACAGCGGCCCCACCGTACTGGGTACGGACAACCTGATGATGGCAGCCGTGCTTGCCCGCGGCACAACCGTGATTGAGTCTGCCGCACGTGAACCCGAGGTGGTAGACCTCGCCAACTTCCTCAACAAGATGGGCGCCCGTATCGAAGGCGCCGGCTCCCGCACCATCACCATTCACGGTGTGGAGAAGCTGCACGGCTGCGAGCACGCCGTCATTCCCGACCGCATCGAGGCCGGTACCTTCATGGTGGCCGGCGCCATGGGCGTGAGCGACGGTATCACCCTCAACCGCGTATGCCGTGAGCACATGAAGTCAATCTCCGACCTTCTGCTGGAGTGCGGCCACGTAGTCGAGTACAATGAAGAGGGTACCTCCGTCTTCGTGAAACCCGGCGAGCGTCCCCGCAGCGGCAAGATACTCACCAACCCCTACCCCGGGTACCCCACCGACATGCAGGCGCAGATGACCGCCCTCTTCGCCCTCACCCCCGGTATCAGCGTGGTGAAGGACACCATCTTCCCCCAGCGATTCATGCACTGCTCCGAGCTTAAGCGCATGGGTGCCAACATTAAGGTTGACAACGGCACCGCCATCATCACCGGTGTGGACGGCCTTTCCGGCGCTCCTGTCATGGCCAGCGACCTGCGCGCCAGCGCCGCCCTGGTACTAGCCGCCCTCGCTGCCGAGGGCACCACCGAAATCCACCGCCTCTACCACATCGACCGCGGTTACGAACTGCTCGACGACAAGCTTGAACTGCTTGGCGCCAAGGTTAAGCGCGTGCTCGACCTCGAGGGTGGACTGGTGGAATAACCCCGGTCAGCCACGCCCCCTCTATGCGCAGAGTAACTGTCAGCCGAGTGCTCAAGCAGTTACTCTGCGCCTTTTTATGCACGGCGGGTGCGCTGAGCGTAGCCCTATGGCTGTGGGTAGAAAGCGCTGCCCCCCCGGCTGAGCGCAGCGCCCGCGCCCGTGGTTGTGCCCTGTGCCATGGCTGCGAATGGCAGCGGCAACTCCACCCCGCCCTGCGCCGCCGACAGCCCGGCAGCGCCATCAGCCCCCCGCTACAGGCTGCTCTGCAACAGCGCCACCCCGTGCTCAGCCATGGTGCAGAGAGCGAACTGACCGACTGGCTGGCAGCGCAGCAACTCCCCCTGCTGGCTACAGCAAACCGCGAGCAGGCCGGCGCCACCCTCTACCGTGCCAAATGCGCCGCCTGCCACGGACTCAGCGGCGAGGGGCAACCCGGCCTGTACCCACCCCTGCGCGGCTCCGAATGGCTCACGGAGCAGCCCTCTCGCCTGCCCGAAATTCTCACCTACGGACTGAAAGGCCCCATTACCGTGCGTGGTGAGCAGTGGAACTCCACCATGTTGCCGCCCGGTCTGAATACCACCGAACAGCAGGAACAAATCATACACTATATTCGAGAGCATTTCACGGCGCAATAATATACTTTTTAACTCAATCATACAAATCTTTCACGATATCATCAGCAATATATGAATACCACAGCAATTACCATTCCACAATACGCGCTTACCGTCGTTGAGCAACTCGAAAAGTTCGGATTCGAAGCCTATGTCGTTGGTGGTTGCGTGCGTGACAGTCTGCTGGGTATCTCCCCGAAAGACTGGGACGTGTGCACCAACGCCACCCCGCAGGAAGTTCTGCGCGTCTTTCGCCGTCGCCCCGTCATCAAAACAGGCCTCAAGCACGGCACCGTCACCGTCATGGTCGACCGCGAGCCGGTAGAGGTCACCACCTTCCGCATAGACGGCGCCTATACCGACAATCGCCATCCCGATGCCGTCACCTTCGTCAGCCGAGTGGAAGAAGACCTTGCCCGGCGCGATTTCACCATCAACGCCATGGCCTACAACCCCACCCGCGGATTGGTGGATGCCTTCGACGGCCGCCGCGACCTGGCTGAAGGGCGCATACGCTGCGTAGGCGAACCTGATGAGCGATTCAACGAAGACGGGCTACGTATCATGCGAGCGCTTCGCTTCGCCGCGCGTTTTGATTTCAGCATTGAGAGCGAAACCGCCTTTTCCATACGCCGCAACCGCCACCTGCTCGAAAATGTGAGTGTTGAGCGAATCTATAAAGAGCTGAAAGGAATGCTGGTGGGCAAGGGTGCGCAGAGCATGCTGCTGGCCTTCCCTGATGTGATGGGCGTCATCATCCCCGAACTGGTACCCACCATCGGGTTCGAGCAGCGCAATCCCCACCATCGATACGACGTATGGACCCACACAGCTCACGCCGTACAGGCTGCCCCTGCGAGCGAGCCCCTGCGCCTGGCCATGCTGCTGCACGACATCGGCAAGCCCGCCTGCCACTCCGTCGGGGCAGATGGAATCGCCCACTTTTACCACCACCCGGAGCGCAGCGCCGAACTCGCCGAGAGCATACTCACCCGCCTGAAGAGCGACAACGCCACCCTGCGCCGAGTTGTTACCCTGGTGCGCGAGCACGACAACGATTTCCCCACCACGCGCGCGGGCATGCGCCGCTGCATCGGTCGGCTCGGCCCGGATATCGTGGAGCAGCTCTTCGACATCAAACGCGCCGACCACGCCGCCCAATCCGACTATCGCGCGCATGAGAAAGCAGCCGAACTTCGAGCTGCGGCCCTGCTTATCGATGAACTCATGAGCGAAGAACACGCCTTCACCATCCGCGACCTCCACATCGACGGTCGCGCGCTCATGGCCATGGGGATACCTGCCGGTCCCGAGGTGGGCCGCATACTCAAAAGCCTGCTGGCCGAAGTGCAGGAAGATAAACTGCCCAACACCGCCGACAGTCTTGCCGCCCGTGCCGCGGAGCTGCGGGATTTTGGGCTTGACACATCAGCCCCCGCAGAGTAAATTAACCGCACACACAATCATACACTCATTATGAATCGAGACGAAAAAACACTCATTCTCTTCAAGCCGGACTGCGTACGTAAAAACCTCTCCGGTGTTATTCTGCAGCGCCTGCTGGCCGAAGGGTTCCGCCTGCGCGGCATGAAGATGATGCAGCTTGACGATGCCATTCTTCGCGAGCACTACGCCCACATCATCGACTTGGTTATCGACGACAAGCCCCTCTTCCCCACCCTTTCCTACTTCATGCAGACCAGCCCTGTTGTAGCGCTGGTACTCAGCGGCCCGGGTGTCATCACCCGCGTGCGTACCATCCTCGGCCCGACCAACTCCATGAAGGCCGACAAAGGCACCATCCGCGGTGACTTCGGCACCAACAGCATGCTGAACATCTGCCACGCCTCCGACTCCCCTGAGAGCGCCGAGGTCGAAATCAAGCGCTTCTTCAAGCCCGAAGAGCTCTTCGACAACGTGGACTGATTCAGCCACTAAATCTGCACAAGCATTTCATCAGCGCCGCTCCTGCGTAGGGCGGCGCTGATAATTTGTCTTGCAAATCGGTTTGACGTGTGCATAATACACGGCATGTTACATGAACTGATTACTATCTGGATGGGCTGGGTTGTCGACTGGGGTTACTGGGGCGTAGTGCTGCTGATGGCGATGGAAAGCTCCATCTTGCCCGTACCGAGTGAGGTTGTAGTACCGCCGGCCGCCATTCTGGCTGCACTGCCGAATGCCGAAATGACCTTCTGGGGTGTCGTGCTGGCCGGCACCATCGGTTCATACTTGGGTTCAGTCGTCATGTATGTATGTGCCCTGTGGGTAGGCCGCCCCTTCATTTACCGCTTCGGCAAGTATTTCTTTATGCCCCGGCACAAGGTAGAAACCGCCGAGGCCTTCATGCGCAAGTACTCGACCGCCGGTATCTTCTTCTCACGCTTTCTGCCGGTGATTCGCCACCTCATCTCCATACCGGCCGGCATGGCACGGGTGAACTTCGGCATGTTCAGTCTCACCACCATCACCGGGTCGGCCATTTGGTGCTGGGTGCTGGCCTGGTTCGGCGACAAGGTAGGTCGTGAACACCCCGGTATATTGGATTCCCCCGAGGCTCTCATCGACGCCGTGAAGAGTGAATCCCACCTCATCGTTGCCGGTGTTCTGTTGCTGGCAGTCCTTTACGCGCTCATGAAATACCTGACCCGCGAGAAGAAAGAGACAAAAGCGGAATAATCCCGCACCTCGCACACACTTTCACATCAACAAAAGGAGCGGTGGCCACAACCACCGCTCCTTTTGTTGTACAGTTTTTTCCCCGCAGGGTCAGAGAGGTTTAATAGTGATATTCACCCCCTCGGGCTTGAGCGGCACAACCGTCTCAACGCCATTGATGATAACCCGCACGGCCTGGGGCGAGGTCACCGGCTGGGCCACCTTGCGCACCTCGATTGCGGGGCGCACCACGTGCATGCGAACAGCGGGGTTCATGGTCTGACCATGGCGGCGCACGCAGGGCGGAGTCGTGCCATAGGCCGGGATGTCAAACGGGCGAGCCTTACCGCAGGGCGGCATGTCGCCGGCAGCAGGACGCACAACCCGGCGCACTTTACCACAGCGAGGGCAGGTAGGTTTATCGGCCGCGGCGGCCGGGTGAGCAGCATGCACAGGGGCTGCATGGCATGCAGGGTGAGCTCTGCACACCGGTTGGGGGCGGCATGTGGGCTGCGGCCCGGGAGCAGGCACAGGAACAACTTTCACCACATCGGGCTTCACCTCTTTACCATTCACGATCAGGCGCAGTTTGGCACAGACAGGCTGAACCTTCTCTGCCGGTACAGCCACAGGCTCAGCAGCGGGGGCCGGGGCGGGCTGCACTTCCGGAGCCGGAGCAGGCTGCACTTCCGGAGCCGGAGCAGGCTCTGCGGCTGAGGGTGCCGAGGGCTCGGCCTCCGGAGCGGGAGCGGGTTCTGCTGCGGGAGCGGGTTCTGCTGCGGGAGCCGGTTGAGCGGGGGGCGGCTCCAAACCGGGCGGCGGGGGTGTCAGCTCAGGGGCTGCACCGGGGGGCGGCAACTCAGGGGTCGGCACAGCCTCCGCTGTCGGCTCCTCCCCCTGCAGATGGCTGAGGAACCGGGCGCGCATGGAATTCATCACCTCCGCCGCCTTGGCAGGGGGGACTTCTTTACCATTGATGAACGCGCGGGTGGTTACCATCACCCCCTCGGGTACAGTCGGAGCAGGGGCGGGTTCCTGCGCCACGGCAGCGGGCAGCATGGTCACAGCCGCAATTACAGAAAGAATGGTTGATTTGGTCATAATACTGGTTCAGTGGGGATTCACCTCGGAATTTAGCAACTCAGCCGCGAGATTGCAAGCAAAAAAGCCGCAAACACGCTCTAATTTATAAAATAACAATCACCTGTTCTTCTCTGAATAAGCCGGTTTTCCCGAAAATCAGCTCCGACATGGGAAAACAACTTGCAATCTGACTCTGTTATGGCATACTATCACCATTGATTAAAACACTTTTCCAGGCATGCACAACACCGTTCTCACCTCCATCGCTCTGAGTCTCTGCCTGACTCTCCCGGCGGCTGCAGCAGTATCATATCCCCTGCACGATGCCGTGAAAGCCGGCAAACCTTCGCAGGTAAAGGCCACGCTCGACAGTTCGCGCGTGAACCAACGCAACGGAGCCGACATGACTCCGCTGATGGTGGCGGCCATGTATGACCGCGCCTCCTCAGCCCGATCACTACTGGCAGCAGGTGCCCGACCGGATGAAGCAACGGCAAACTACGGCACCACCGCCCTGATGATGGCGGCCATGAACGGCTACCACGAGGTGGTGGAAGTACTGGTGCAGAATGGCGCCGACCTGAACCTCCGCAACAAATCGGGCTTCACCGCCCTCATGCTCGCCGCGCAGAAAGGACATGCGCAAGTGGTACGCCTGCTTCTGCTGGCCGGGGCTGACCCCGCCGTGACAGATTTGAGCAACCGCACCGCACATGCTCACGCCGCGACGGATGAGATTCGCGCCCTGCTGACAGCAGCCCCTGCCGCCCCCGCTGCGCCGAAGGTGGGCACAGCGCGCCAAAATCGCCCGGCACCCACCGGCCCGGTTCTCGAAGTAGTTATCCCCACCACGGGAAAATCGCTGAAGTTCCCCCAGGATTTATGGAACCGGGTGAAAGCTGTGAACGCCCGGCTGGAAAAGGTGCTTGCCCCGCAGGATTACGGCTACCTGCTCGCCTGCCAGCTCTTCTGGTGGCAAGAGAAAGAAATCAAACGCAAATCACCGGATGAATTCGATGGTCTCACTACCGAGATAAACACCGTACCGGAGCTGGTAAGCAGGCTCGAAGCCATTGCCGAAAAGCCGGAAACGATTCGCTACAACACCCCCTCTCACTGGCAGAAAAACGAAACTCAGGGCGTGCGCGAGCGAGAGTTTATCACCGATTTGACGGATGAATATGTGACAGCCGACGAGAACATCATTGTCGGGCTTTCCATCAACGAAACAAACCGCTATTCGTTCTGGGATTCCCGCACCGGCCACTTGCAGAACCGCTTGATATCTTACAGCGGGTACCCTGATGTGCCGACATACACAACGGACGGGCACTATTGGATGTACCCGGTAGGTGAAGTGGAAGGGCCTTCCGTACCGTTTCTGGGATGGTACGCCACCCAAGACCTGCCGATGAGTGCAGCGGAGCTGCTCAATCCCCTGACCGGCGACGTACGCCTGCCGATGTATGATTTATTGGGGCTGGACGATTTGTCGCAATTCACATCATTTACCGGCGAGGTCGCCACCGACGTCATACACGGCGAAGCGCTGACGGCCTGGCAACGCTCCGGGGCAGATTATCTGGGACTCGGTGAACTGAAGGTATGGAGCAGCTCCTCGGCCGGCTACGCCATGATGCTTTTCAGAACCACCCCACTCTTCTACGCCGGTGGAAAAAACACGGGATTCACAGCTGTGAATGCGAATAATCTTTCATTCACCGTGGACTTGGGGAACTTAACATACCGCAAAACCGCCCATGCAGGGGAACTCCCCCTGATTTCACCCGCTTGGTTGAAACCGGAGAATTACTCGCAACAAGCCAAAGACCACCCCATGTTGTCCACGCTTTCGAGTGAAGCTACCGAGCTGCTGGCCACTCTCAAGCCTGTACCGTACGAAGTGGAAGGGGTAGATAAATCTGAATATTCGTCACAGCCGGGACAGTACAGTCTGGCATGTGCAGGGCTACCGGTTACAGCAGATGATGTTGCCGTGTATGTCATGTCCAACCAAGCCTATATGCAGGAAGAAATCATTCAATCCTGGGGTCAGTGGGTCATGTTCATCCGCAAGGGCGAACAACTGTTTTACGCCGCCGATGGTGAAAAAATCTCAGAATTCAGCGGAACCGTGCACAGTCAAAAGCCCGCCGAAGGACAGGAAGCTCTGAATTATTGGCGTCTCGCCCACATCCTGCATGTCGAAACGAATGGGCAACATGCCGACGTCATGGTAAACCATTTCAGCAACACCCGAGTGTACCGTATTGATTTTACCACACGCAAAATGCAGGTACTCAAGGAATACCCCTGCGGCTCCCCCGGTAATCAGCGTGCCTTCTATGTGCCGGGGCTGCGCCTGCTGGTTCAGCCTGTCACCGCCCATCGCAGCGAACTTCTGCGCATGGATGATGCGTGGAACGCCGAGAAAGTGGCCGATTTGTACATGACCCGCCATGGTGACTATGCCGTAGTGCTGCCGAATGGTCACTATGCCGGCTCCCCCGGTTGTGAAAAGCTGCTGGAGTTCGCCGAGGGCGAACGGGTACTGGGCATGGATGCCCTGGCCCCCTGGCGCAACCGCCCGGCAGAAGTGCTCAGCGCGCTGGGCGGCGATTCGGATTCCATCGCAGCCCTGCATGCCACCACCGGTCGCTGGCTGCGCCGCCAGGGGTACCATGCCGATTCCATGCCCGATGAACCGGGAATGAACAATTTCCCCGTGGCTGAAGTAGCTCTACCCCCGCTTAACATCGAAAAAGAAACCCTGGAGTTCGATGTCACCCTGCGCGCAGCCGGCAGAGCTATCACCGGACTGAGCGTGCGCGCAGACGGTGCCGAGATACCGCAAACATGGAGTGCCGATTTACTCATCCCCGCCGGACAGAGCAAAACCGTCACGGTACAGGTACCGCTGGCAACCGGCCAGAACTGGCTCGAAGTCACCCCTGTCGACTCCATGGGGCTGGTCGGCGACAAACAGAGATTCCGCACCATCCATGCCGGCAAATACGATAGCGAACTCTATGTGGTGACGCTGGGTGTGTCGGACTATGCCGATGACGGCCTCGACCTGCAATATGCGGCCAAAGATGCCCGCGATTTGGCAGAAGCCTTCAACAAACACGGTCACGGGCGAGTGCGCACCCTCACTCTTACAGATAGCGAGGTAGGCGATGTCGGCGTGCTGGAGAAAGTACGGGCATTCCTGGCAGCTGCCACCGTACACGACCGCGTGGTACTCTACATAGCCGGCCACGGCATGCTGGATAACAAGCTGGATTACTACTACGCCCCGCATGGCTTCGACCCGGAGCGCATTGCCGAAACCGGCATCTCGCTGGAAGCCCTGGTCGCTTGCCTGCAAAGTGCAGCACCCCGCAAGCGCCTGCTGATGATGGACACCTGCCACTCAGGCCAGTTGGGTGAAGCCGGCGAAGAACAGCTGGCGCTGGCCGGCATGCAGCTGCCGCATGGCGTGCGCGCCGTGCAGAACCGCGGCATGAAGGTGAAAAAAGCCACCACCGGCCTGAGCACAGCCCAGACCAAGCGCTACATAGAAGATATGTTCTCCATGGGCAATACCTACCGCGGCGTCAACATCATCGCAGCCTCGGCCGGTGCCGAATTTGCCATGGAGTCCGATGAGTGGAAAAACGGCGTATTCTGTGCAGCCGTCTGCCGCAGCCTCGACGGCAGTGCCGATTACGATAAAAACGGCCTGACCACCATCGGTGAACTGCAGAACACAATCGCTCACCTGGTAAAAGAGCTCACAGGCGGCCGCCAGAACATCAGCACCGTCGCGCTCGAAGATGAAACAGTCCCCCTGTGCGGAGAGCCGGTTAAAGAGGAAATTATAACACGAGAGGATTATCAGGCAGAATATGAGGCACAATCCGCCGCTGAACCCGCCCAAACAACCACCACCCCTGTCGGTCCCCTGCACCAGGCTGTGGAAGATGATGACCGCTTCTTGATGAGAAGCTCCCTGGAATCCGGCTCACCTCTCGAAGCGAGGGATGCTCAGGACCGCACACCGCTCATGCTTGCAGCCGTGCGCAACAGGGTCATGGCCACACGCACACTTGCCGAAGCCGGCGCTAATGTAAACGCCGCCTCGACCCAATACGGTACCACCGCCCTCATGATGGCCGCGATGGAAGGCAACGCCGAGGTAACAACCGAATTGCTTCGCCTCGGTGCCAATGTGAACGCGGTGAACAAATCAGGCTACACAGCACTCATACTCTCCGCCAGGAACGGTCATGAACCCGTGGTACGCGCGCTCCTGCAAGCCGGTGCCAACAAGACCTTACGCGACAGCAGCGGCAAGAGCGCTGCGGATTACGCCACAACTCCGGCGCTGAAGCAACTCCTGCAATAAACCTATTTCCCCAGGCAGAATGTAGCAAACACACGCGTCAGGATATCCTCCGTATCCACCCGACCGGATATGGAGCCCAGGGCATCGAGCGCGGCGCGCAGGTCAACATCCGTGAACTCGGGGGACTGCCCCGAGAGCAGCCCCTCGCGAGCCGCCGCCAGGAATTCAAGAGCCTGTTGCAGGGCATAGCGATGGCGTGTATTGATGGCGGCCAGGTTGTCCAGCTCACGCCCCTGCTGCAAGAACAAAGCCTCTATCGCAGCCGAGAGCGCCTCGGCTCCCTGCCCGCTGAGGCACGACAACCGTATGGCTTGCTGCCCTGCCCATTCCGGGTGCTCCGGCAGGTCGCACTTGTTGAGCAGCAGCAGATGGGCTGCACCGTTCAGTTCCAGTTGGGGGCGCGCAGGCGGCAGAGTGCTGTCCGCCACCTCCAGCACCAGGTCAGCCTCGGCCCCGGCACGACGACTGCGCTCCATGCCGGCCAGTTCTATCGCATCGGCACTCTCATGCAAACCGGCAGTATCGATGAGCCGCAGGCGCAATCCGCCCAGACTCACGCTCTCCTCAATCGTGTCTCGCGTAGTACCGGCCGTAGAGCTGACGATAGCTCTTTCATAGCCCAACAACATGTTAAGCAGGCTCGATTTACCCACATTGGGCGGCCCCACGATGGCCGTGCGCACGCCCTCGCGCAACAATCGCCCCTCATCTGCCGTGGCCAGCAGGGCACGAAGCTCAGTCGTTACGGCATCTACCCCCTCCACCAACTGTTGCGTGGTATCGGGTGCTATATCTTCCTCGGGAAAATCAATATAAGCCTCTACATGTGCCGCAACGGAAATCAAGCGATCAACGGCTGCTGCCACACGGCTACTGATGGCACCATGCAACTGGTTATGCGCGGCACGCAGGGCCAGGTCACTGCCGGCGCTGATAACATCCATCACAGCCTCGGCCTGGGTCAAATCCATCTTTCCATTCTCAAATGCGCGGCGGGAAAACTCCCCCGGCTCTGCCGGGCGAGCCCCACAGGCCAGCAGGCGCTCCAGCACGCGGCGTGTCACCAACATGCCGCCATGACAACTCAGCTCCACCACTTCCTCGCCCGTATAGCTGGCAGGCGCCGCAAAGTATGTCGCCACCACATCATCTATCACCCTACCGGCACTGTCTTTCACCCGTACCAAGGTTGCCCGGCGGGGCTGCAATTCCCGCCCGCTGCACGCGCGCAGCACACCCGGAGCACCCGGGCCACTCATGCGTATGACGGCTATCGCCCCGGTACCCGGTGGTGTCGCCACCGCTGCTATGGTGTCTGTCTCTGCTTGCATCTGCCGCACATGGTCGCATATATCCCCTCTTTTTGCAACTGTTTTTGCCTTTTTTTTGCTAAAAATTGAAAATTATTCACAAAATTCACATTTTGGGCTTGCCAAACCGGATTTTTTGTGTATACTGCGCGTCCCGACATTCCTACCCCTGGTTGTCGGCAGTCAACAAAAGCAACACATTAATAGACAAGAAAGTTATGAAGACCATCGCTATTCTCGCTCTTACAGCCGCCGCCCTCGTGTCCTGCCAGCAGCAGCAGCAGCAGGTGACTCCCACTCCGGAGCCCGCTCCCGTTGCCCCCATCAAGAAGTAAGTTTGCAGAGCTTGCGCTCTGAATGTCTTTTTCATTGTTGTGCGCCCGACTTCGGTCGGGCGTCTTTTTGTTAACAACTCATTGATATTCAAGCCGAGTTAAACATCTATATCCTGTTATCCCCTGTATGTGAGGGATGTTATTCTGAATCTAACCCATTCTTAATACGCTATTTTTTTACAAAAAAGTTCATTTTAGGCTTGTCAAGAACGAAAAAATGAGTATACTAAGCGCGCCTCCTTCCTACTCTTGGATGTTTGGGGCACTTCAACAATCAAAACTAGTCAAGATAAAATGAAGACCATCGCTATTCTCGCCCTTACGGCCGCCGCTCTGGTTTCCTGCCAGCAGCAGCAGCAGCAGCAGGTGACTCCCGCTCCCACCCCGGAGCCCGCTCCCGTTGCCCCCATCAAGAAGTAAGTGAAGAAGGGTTTTAACCCTACCATCATTTTACTGGCGCGTCTGAGTTCAACTCAGACGCGTTTTTTATTTGCCAAGGTCGGGTGAGGTCTGGTAGAATGCGGGCATGGCATATCTGGAAATCAGGGAAGCGAGCGTACATTTCCCGGTGCGCAACACCTGGGGAAGTACCGGCGAAGTTGTGCGCGCGGTAGACGGCGTGAGCCTGTCAGTTGAGAAAGGGCGCATACTCGGCCTGGTAGGCGAGAGCGGTTGCGGCAAGAGCACCCTCTCGCGCGCCATCATGCAACTGCAACCGCTCACCTCCGGCAGCATATCACTGGCCGGCACCGAGCTGAGCAGCCTGAGCCCGGCCGAAGTACGCCGGAGGCGGCTGGATTTTCAGATGGTGTTTCAAGACCCGTACGCCTCCCTCAACCCGCGCTTCAGCATATTCAGCACCCTGGTCGAAGCCCTGAGCCGCCGCACCCCTCTGCCCCGACAGCAGCGGGAACAGGCTGTGGCCGAGCTCATGCAGCGCGTGGGGCTCAGCCCCGAGCACATGTACAAATACCCGCACGAGTTTTCCGGTGGCCAGCGGCAACGTGTAGCCATCGCCCGAGCCATTGCTCCGCAACCGGCACTGCTGCTGGCAGACGAACCGGTAAGCGCGCTGGATGTCTCCATACAAAGCCAGATTCTCAACCTGCTCAACGACCTGACCCGCGAACTGGCACTCACCATGATTTTCATCTCACACGACCTGAGCGTTGTGCACTACATGGCTGACGACATTGCCGTCATGCGGCGTGGTCAGATTGTGGAATACGGCCCCGCCGAGCAGGTGTTCACCCACCCGCAGCACGAATATACCCGCAGCCTGCTCGCCGCAGCCCCGGGGGACTTCTGAAACCACAATCTACGGATTTACAAGCCTCAAAGCCATTTCCCCGTCTCAAACCACCCCGCAAGTTGCTATTTACTTGACAAAACGGGCGGTGGTCTGTATACTGCGCGCCGTATGGAGAACCAGACGACCAATATCGATCTCTCGACGCTTGACACGGAGGCCATGCGCAGCCGTCTTTCCGAGCTCGGGAGCTATCTTTGACCCCGCTACACTGCAAGCGAAAGTAGATGAACTGGACGCCCGCATGAGTGCGCCCGACTTCTGGGATGACCCGGCAGCGGCCCGTACCCTGATGGCTGAGGTAAACCCGATTAAGCGCCGCCTGGAGCAATTCCGGGCATTGGAAAGCAAGCTCGAAGACGTCGAGGTAGCCATTGAAATGGCAGGCGAAGAGCCTGAGATGGCAGCCGATGCCGCGAGCGAGTACGAGAGTTTCGTGAAGAGCCTGCAGGAGTTCGAGCTTATCACCCTGCTCAACGGCCCGCACGACAACGCCGGCTGCTACATTACCATTCACGCCGGTGCCGGCGGCACCGAGGCCTGCGACTGGGCCAGCATGCTGCTGCGCATGTACCTGCGTTACTGCGAACGTCACGGATTCAATACCGAAATCATGGAAAGCACCGACGGCGATGAAGCCGGCATACGCTCCGTGACGGTGAAGATTGAGGGTGAATACGCCTACGGCTACCTGAAGAACGAGCGAGGAATTCACCGCCTGGTGCGCATGAGCCCCTTCGACTCCGCCGGTAAGCGCCACACCTCCTTCTGCTCGCTCGATGCCACGCCCGATATCTCAGACGATGTGGAAATCGAGGTGAAAGAGGCCGATGTGAAGATGGACACCTACCGCTCCGGCGGCAAGGGCGGTCAGAACGTGAACAAGGTGGAAACCGCCGTTCGACTGACCCACCTGCCCACCGGCATCATCGTAGCCTGTCAGACCCAGCGCTCACAGCTGCGCAACCGCGAAGAAGCCATGCGCATGCTCAAAGCCCGCCTGATTCAGCTGGAGGAAGACCGCAAGCGCGCCGAAGCTGACCGCCAGTACTCCGAGAAGGGCGACATCGCCTGGGGCAACCAGATTCGCTCCTACGTCTTCCAGCCCTACCAGATGGTGAAAGACCTGCGCACGGGCGTGGAATCCGGTAACATTCAGGATGTGATGGACGGCAACATCGATGCCTACATCGAGGGCATGCTGCGCCACAATATGTGATTTACCCTTGACAATTTACCATTTACAATTTTCAACACATTGTAAATGGTAAATTGCAAATTCGATATAGCTTTCATGCTTACCATTGACGTACTGACCCTCTTCCCCGAGCTCATCAGCACCCCGCTCTCACAGAGCATCATGGGTCGCGCTGCCGACAAGGGGCTCATCAACGTGCGCGCCCACCAGCTGCGCGACTGGGCGCACGATAAACACCACCGTACGGACGACTACCTGTGCGGCGGCGGTCAGGGCATGCTCATGAAGTGTGAACCCATCTTCGAAGCCATCGAGCAACTGCGCCGGGAGAACACACGCGTCATCCTCATGACCCCGCAGGGACGCGTGTTCAACCAGAGCGTGGCGCGCGAGCTTGCTGCCCCCTGCCTGACAGAAGGAGC
Organism: Akkermansia sp.; assembly: GCA_017477935.1. Lineage (GTDB taxonomy): Bacteria > Verrucomicrobiota > Verrucomicrobiia > Verrucomicrobiales > Akkermansiaceae > Akkermansia. Next base: position 22,315 of record JAFVIC010000005.1, read on the forward strand.
CGATGTACACTACATCGTGCTCTGCGGGCACTATGAGGGGGTTGACCAGCGCGTTATCGACAACCTGGTAGACCTCGAGCTCTCCATAGGTGACTACATACTCACCAACGGAGCCATAGCCGCCGTGGTCGTCATCGATGCCGTGGCGCGCCTGCTGCCCGGAGCACTGGGGGATGCCCGCAGCAGCGAAGAAGAATCCTTCTCCAACGGCCTGCTCGAAGCCCCGGCCTACACCAAACCGAACGTCTTCCGCGACATGCCGGTACCCGAGGTATTCCTGTCAGGCAACCACAAGGCCATGGCTGAGTGGCGCTTCGAGCAGTCCCTGCAGCGCACCCGCACCAACCGCCCCGATTTGTATGAGGCCTGGGCCGCTGCACACCCTGAGCACTTCGCCCCCAAAAAGAAGAAGAAAAAGCCCACACCGCTCACCCACTACAAGCCCCGCCCCGGGCAACAGACACCACCCGAAAATAACTGAACTATCGAGCCACAACAAAAAAATTGCATTTTTTTTGAACAGAACCCTCCCGGCGGACATCACAATAATCGAGAGAGCGCAGCAGTGTGCTTCTTGTGGGGTGAGTTACCCTGCAAGGTCTTTTTCATGTAATTTCAGAGTTGATCGATACGAACGGGAGAAGGCGCAAGCCCCCTCCCGTTCGTTCGCTCAAGCTCCCTCCCGAAATTGCGGAAAACTTCGCTAATAAGCTTGCATAAAATCGACCTGTCCTGTATAATGCGCGCGCGTATGGCAAGGAAATGGTACAAGAACCCGTATAAAGCAACTTTCCTGCTGCTACTGGCAGTGGGCGTGGCGGCTGCGTGCTATACCTTTGCCGGTCGCGGCGGCGCTGCCGCCCGGGCAGAAGAAACCAAGCACAACAAATACAGTGCAGCAGAACCGCTCAGCGGTCTGCCCGCCGACGGTATACACCCCGGGTACCTGCAACTCACGGCCGAGCAGATAGTACGCGTGCCGCTTGCAGATGGTTTTCAATGGCCTGTCGGGACCCCGACCATGGGGATGATGTACGACGCCCAGCCCTTCGCCGCCCTGAATGAAAAGCGAGGCGGCTACCACACCGGGCAAGACCTCAACGGAATCGGCGGTGAAAACACCGATGAAGGCGAACCTGTGCACGCTGCTGCACGCGGGCTGGTGCTCTACAGCGGCACTCCCGGTCCCGGCTGGGGCAATGTCGTGGTGCTTGCCCACCGCCTGCCCGGCAGCAACGACATCATTCAGACCCTCTATGCCCACCTGGGGGAGCGCAAGGTACGCCCCGGTCAAACGGTGGGTCGCGGCCAGCAAATCGGCACCATCGGCACGGCTGACGGCGCCTACCTCGCGCACCTGCATTTCGAGGCCATGCGCTCTCTGGCGCAAGAGGCCGGCATGCCCGGCTACCACCCTGCCGGCACCATGAACCGCCTCGACCCCGCCACCCTCATCGCTGAGCACCCGGCCCCTGCCATAACCGACCCGTACGAACAGGTGCGACGCCTGCTGATTATCGAAACCGCCAACGCAGCCCCCGCAAGCGCTACGCCGGTGCAACCCACCAACTCTTCCGACACTATTCAATTGAACCCCGCACAATTCCTGAAATAATGAAACGCAGCATCATCCTCTTCCTTATCGCATTCCTGGTCACTGCCGGTATAGGCGGCGGCGTGTTCTACGCTATTAAGAACGGCTTAATCTCCGGTGTGCAGATTGTGACCGGTACCGGTAACACAACGCCCGTTACCACCACCACGGCAACCACCACGGCGGAGCCCTCCCGGACCGGTGAGCAGACCACCACAGACGCTCAGCCGCAGACCCCCACCACACCTGCTGATACCACTGACCCGCAGGCCCCCACCTCCGGCGATACCACCGAAAATACCACTCAACCGCAGGACACAACAACTCCCCCCGACACCACCGGCGAGCAGGCCCCCACCGCTGAAACTCAGCCCGCCACCGACAAACAGGAGGAAAGCACCACCACCCTGCCTGAGCCACCGGCCGAACCGACCACCACCCCCGAGCAGCCCCAGGCTCCCCGTATCACCCTGCCCGTGCCCGAACAGCCCCGCAGCGATGCTCACAACGTAGCACTCATGGCCCGCGAAGCCCTGCGCCACAGCGAGAAGGAGGCCGCCATGAAGTACCTTGTTGAGCGAGGCGGCATCACCCCGCAGGCCGCAGAAGACCTGCTCAAGTGGGGGAATAACCACAAAACTGATGCTCTGCAGGAAATCGCCGACAGTCGTCGCCCCGATGGCAACAAAGTAACACGCTATCGCCTGAAGTCCGAGGACGGCAGCGAAGATATACTGCTCGATGTCGTTACCAACAACAACCAGATTGCCACGATTGAGAGTGCCACCCCCACCCCCTCCGACAAAACTCTGATTTCCCCCGAAAGCGACCACTTCACGGTGACAGAGGGGTTCATGGAGGCCGTTCGCAGCGGCAACATGGCACTGGCTCGCAGTCTCAGCATAGCCGAAGAAGTTTCGCCGGCCACCGTTGCCGGTCTGTGCATGATTTTTGAGGAAGACAACTTCCGCATGCGCGAGCACACCCCCATCCGCAACACCTTCCAATCCCCCGATACGGCAGGCAACCTCGTCTACCTGAACTCAACCGCACCGGCTCCCGAACCCGCCCCTGCTGAAGACGGCACCCCGCAGCAGGCAGCAGCTCCCACTCAGCAGAGCGCCCAGATTTCACTCGTACTCAGCCACTCCGAGGCCGGTTGGCGAGTCAAAGAAGTGGGGCTCGACAACCTGCTGAGCACCTACGAAAGCCAGGGCAACGAGGAAGGCGGCCGCTACTTCCCCATTGTGAAGAACCCCAAGGGCGGCGACTCGCTTGCTCTGTTCTTCGGGTTCAACGAGTCCGACCTCACCCCGCGCTCGCTGCGCCAGCTGCAGATTGTGGCTGAGCTGCTCAAGCAGACTCAGGGCAAGCTGAATATCTCCGGTCACACGGATGACGTGGGCTCCGAGCTCTACAACCTGCAGCTCTCCGAACGCCGCGCAAAGGCCGTGAAGGCCGCCCTGGTCGGCTTCGGCGTGCAGGCTGAGCAAATCACCACTCACGGTCTGGGCAAGAGCCAGCCGCGACGCATGTACAACGAGCAGGACTCAGAACAGACCGTGAACGATATCCGCGGCGAGAACCGCCGTGCTGAGATTTACCTGGACTTCGAATCATGAATTACACGCTGCGACCGGCCCCCGGCGCTCGGGACTACGCCGCCGAGCTGAACCCCGAGCAGCATGCCGCCGTCTGTACAGAAGCACGGCATGCCCTCGTGATAGCCGGTGCCGGCAGCGGCAAAACCCGAACCCTCACCTACAGGGTGGCCCGCCTGCTCGATTGCGGCGTGCCACCCTGGCGCATTTTACTGCTGACCTTCACGAACAAAGCCGCCCGCGAAATGCTCGAACGTGTGACCCAACTCACCGGTCAGGGCAGCGGGCAAATATGGGGCGGCACCTTCCACGCCGTAGCCAACCGTCTGCTGCGGCAGCACGCACAGCGCCTGGGCTACCTGCCCGGCTTCAGTATACTCGATGCCGATGACCAGCGCGCCCTCTTCCGCGCCCTCACCAAGCAATTCTCAGGCAAAACCACCAAGAGCGACCGCTTTCCCAAGCCGGAGGTGCTCATGAGCCTGCACAGCCTGGCCATCAACACCGGGCGCAGCTGGCAGCAGACACTCAGCGACGACTATGACCACCTCGAACGATTCGAGGAAACAATCGGCAAAATATACGCCGCTTACGCCACGCGAAAAATGGAGAGCAACGCCATGGACTTCGATGACCTGCTCACCAACCTCGTTCGCCTGCTGCGCGAGCAGCCTGACCTGCGTGCCGACCTGCAACAGCGGTTCCTGCATGTGCTGGTAGATGAGTACCAGGACACCAACACCCTGCAGGCAGAGCTCATCTCCCTGCTGTCCGGCGGCAGCGCCACCTCGCTCATGGTTGTGGGAGATGACGCACAGAGCATCTACTCCTGGCGCGGAGCAAATGTCGACCACATCTTCGACTTCACCCACACCTACCCCGATGCCGAGGTCTACAAAATCGAGACCAACTATCGCAGCGTGCCGGCCATTCTCGATATCTCCAACGCCGCCATCGCACAAAACAGCCGCCAGTTCGTCAAAACCCTGCGCCCCGCCCGCGATGACGGCAAGCTCAAGCCGGCCATCGTCCCCGCGCCCGATAACCGTACCGAAGCCCGCTTCGTTGCCCAGCGCATCGATGAGTTGCTGGCCGGCGGCATACCCGGCAAAGACATCGCCGTGCTCTACCGCGCCCACTTCCACAGCATGGACGTGCAGATGGAGCTCACACGCAACCACATTCCCTTCCGCATCACCAGCGGCCTGCGCTTTTTCGAGCAGGCTCACATCAAAGATATCGTAGCTTGGCTGCGCCTGCTCACCAACCCGAGAGATGAAGTAGCCTTCCGCCGCATTGTCGCCACCTTCCCTCGCGTGGGAGATGCCACTGCCACCAAACTCTGGCAGAGCTGGCTCAGTACCATGGAGAGCTGGTTTGCCGCCCACCCCGGCGAAACTGCCCTCACTTCCCCTCACACCGAGGTCATGGGCAAAATCAAAGCTCCCGCCGCAGCCGCTCTGCACTGGCGCGGGTTCCTCAGCTCGATGGACAGCCTGCACCCCACCGACCGCAAGCTCACCCCCACCGAGCTGGTCAAGCTCGTGCAGAACTACATGGCTCCCTACATGCGCAGCGCGTACGACAACTACGAAGAGCGCCTGGAAGACATCGGCCAACTCACCAAATCACTGGGCGACATGCCTGATTTGGACACCTTCCTGAGCCAGGTAGCCCTGCTGAGCGAGGTGGACAACGACAGCATGAGCGATGCCGACTGCGTAACACTTTCCACCATCCACCAGGCCAAGGGGCTGGAATGGAAGGTCGTATTCGTTATCTTCCTGGGTGAAGGGCTATTCCCCCACTACAAGGTTATCAGCAGCGGTGACCCTGATGATATGGAAGAAGAAACACGCCTGTTCTACGTAGCCGTCACCCGCGCCGAAGACCAGCTCTACCTCAGCTTCCCCCGCTACAACGGTCACAGCTACGACAGCCAGTTCTGCCCGCCCTCGCGCTTTCTCACCACCCTGCCGGAGGAACTCTTCGAGCTGTGGAACCTGTAACATACCATGCCGGAATGGATAATCAGCGGGGCGGGAGTGTTACTACTGCTTTATGGTGCGCTCACCGGCATTGCCAACTGGTGTATTTTCTTCTACAACATTGCACACTGTTACATTATTCGCGACGGGAAACACTCCTCGTTTATACCGCTGATTCCGGCGGTCTGCCTTGTGAGTGGCGGCATTCTGGCAGAACCTCTTATTCCCGGAGCCGGAGTACTGATTCTGCTGGATGGTGAGCTTGCTCTGCTACTCTACCTCATCCCCGTGGTGATATTCCGGGCGCTGTACCTCATCCCCGTGGTGATATTCCGGGCGCTGCGGTGGGTGCTCCGCAAAGTCGGGAAATAAATGAATTTATGGCAGATTGTGCGCTTGCATTGAGCACACACATATAGTATGCTGCAAGGCATGAAGAAACTGCTGTGCCTCATCGTGTTGTGTTTATTCGCCGCCCTGCAGGGAGCTGCCTGGCAACAGGTGAATGAGGGCGCCCCCGAACCGCCCCGGGAATTCCGCGCCGTGTGGGTTTCCACCGTCTACAACCTCGACTGGCCCTCCCGCGCCGGTCTGAGCGCTGCTCGGCAGAAACAAGAGCTGCTCACTATCCTCAACAAAGCCGTGCAGCTGAAGCTCAACGCCATCATCTTGCAGGTGCGCCCGAATGGAGATGCCCTCTACCGCTCCAACCTGGAACCCTGGAGCGCCTGGCTGAGCGGCCCCGGCGTCAATCCCGGCTACGATCCGCTCGCCTTCGCCATTACCGAGGCCCACAAGCGCGGGCTGGAGCTGCACGCTTGGTTCAACCCCTTCCGCGCCACCATCAGCGGCCGCCCCGTTGGGCGCAACCACATCTCGCGCCGCAGCCCCGGCCTGCTGAAAAAAGCCGGCTCCACCACCATACTCAATCCCTCCAGCAGTGCCGCTCAGCAGCATGTGCTCAGTGTCATCATGGACGTGGTGCGGCGCTACGACATCGACGGCGTACACCTGGATGACTACTTCTACCCCTACCCGCCTAACAACAATATCTCCGATGGTAAAACCCCCGCTCAGCGCCGCGCCGCCATCGACTCTTTCGTGCAGCGACTCTACTCCGGCGTAAAACAGCTCAAACCCTGGGTGCGCGTGGGTATCAGCCCCTTCGGTATCTGGCAGCCCGGTTACCCCAGCGGCGTGCAAGCCGGGGTGAATGCCTACGAACACCTCGCCTGCGATGCCCGCAAGTGGCTCTCGCGCGGCTGGGTCGACTACCTTGCCCCCCAGCTCTACTGGCGAATCGACAGCGACCAGAGCTTCCCTGACCTCATGCGCTGGTGGAGTGCCATCAACCCCGCGCGCCCCGTGTGGCCCGGCATCGCCAGCGCCCGCATTAACAGCAGCGAAGACCCCGGCCGACCGGCCTCTGAAATCGACGCCCAGATTGACCTCTCACGCCGCCTGGCTCGCCAGAGCTCCGGGCAGCTCTTCTGGAGCTGGCGCTCCATCGGCGGCAATGCCGGCGGCATACAGAGCTACCTGGCCCGCCGCTACACCTCATGCGCCGTTCCCCCGGCCATGCCTTGGTGCGGCAACGTGCGCCCTGCTCGCCCCACCGCTCAGGCCCGCAACCGTGGCAACGCCGTGCAGATAGCCTGGGCCCCGATTGACAACTCCGCCCGCAAATGGGTTATTCAGGCCGGCAACGGCCGCACCTGGCACACCCTCTGCGTGTTGCCGGGCGCCCAGCGCAGAGTTACCCTGCCGGCAGGGCTTATCGGCCCGGCCAACCGCATTGCCGTGCGTCCCATCTCGGCCTGCGGCAACAGCGGCACCCCTGCCGTACTGGCACGCTGATTTTCAACCACACACCAAAATACCCCCCCCAAACCCAAAAAAGACTATATATGAACAACGTATCACCCCTGAGCCGCACAACGGCTCTCCTGCTCTCGCTACTCAGTTTCTTCGGTCTCTGCGGCATTCACCGCTTCTATGCCGGGCGCCCCATCACGGGTATCCTGCAGCTCATTACTTTCGGCCTTTTCGGCATCTGGCAGCTCATCGACATCATCTGCCTCATATTCGGTTGCTTCCGCGATGGTGACGGCAGGGTCATGAAGTAATCTCAAGTCACAAATTGAAAACCGCCGAACTTCCGATGAGGAAATTCGGCGGTTGCTTTTTGAGGAAACCCGTTATCAGGCCTCGAGCTCTTTGAGCACGGGGTTGATTTTGGCCATAGTGTCAATGATACGGTCGTTCACGCTATTGCAGAACATGTCGGCGGCCATGCGGCAAGCGTTGAGAATAGCAGTAGCATTGGCCGAACCGTGAGCGATGATGGAAACACCGTTCACACCCATGAGGGGGCAGCCGCCGATGGCGTCGGCACTCATGCGCTCTTTGAGGTTTTTGAAGACGGAGCGCATGCAGAGCGCGCCCATCTTGGCAAGCGTGCTGCTCATGATACCCGCCTTAATCCAGTTGGTATAGGCGTGTGCCGTGGCCTCCACACTCTTCAGCAGAATATTGCCGGTAAAACCATCCGTCACGGCGACATCAAGCTCCGTCTCGAAAAGGTCGTGACCCTCGCAGTTGCCGGTGAAATTGAAAGGCAACAGCTCACGGTCAGCCAGAGCACGCAGCAGAGCATACGTCTTCAGCGAGAATTCGCTGCCCTTGCAGTCCTCCGTTCCGTTGCTCATCACGCCGACATTCGGCATCTCACGGTTGTAGACGTAGCGAGCCATCATGGCAGCCATGACCGCATAGCCCACCAGGTGGCGGGGCTTGGCATCAGGGTTGGCGCCGGTATCACTCACCAACACATAGCCGTGTATACTGGGCAGCGGGGATACGATACCTGCTCGCTCCACCCCCTGCAGCAGACGCAGCTTGATGGTGCTGGCCGCCACGGCAGCACCGGTATTACCGGCGGACACCACAGCATCGGCATCGCCCTTCTTCACCATATCGACTGATATGCTCATGGAAGAGTTCTTCTTCTGGCGCACGGCAGCCAGGCCGCTTTCGTCCATCCCCACCACTTCGGGAGCATGCACGATTTCAAGCCGCTTGTCAGAGCCAATGCCTGCGGCATCGCACTGTTTCTTCAACACGGCTTCATCACCAACGAGGAACAACTTCTTGAGAAAACCCATTTTCGACAGCGCCTGTACTGCGCCATCAACATTCACCTGCGGCGCATTGTCGCCGCCCATAGCATCTATAGCTAATTTCATACGAGATTGTGCGGTATGTTCAAGCTTACTCTAACACATTCCACCCACCTCTGTCAACACAAAAACCGCCCGGCAGTAAAATCTGCAGGGCGATTGAAGTATTTCAGCAGGGGTTCTGTTCGCAAACCGGCGACTTAGTCAACCAGCTTAACGATTACCTCAGCCCCACTCTGGGTCTTGTAGGTACCGCACTGGGCACAAGCTGTGTGACCGGGAACGGCTGCACCGCACTTGGGGCACTTGCCGAGTTTGGGGGCCTTCCAGGCCTGAGCGGCCAGGCGGGAGCGCTGCTTCATCTTGGACGTTCTGCGTTTCGGAGCTGCCATAGTTCTGTATTCTGGTTAAGATTTCTGTGAGTGAGAGTGGGGCCTTCGCGTCACTTACGCGGGAAATCATCTAAGGCATCCCAGACGCTCTTGCCACTCGGGGTGGCAGAGTTTACACCCGAATGGGGGTCTTTGTCCAGCCTAAAATCACAAATTGTGTCATTTATTTCACATTCAAGGCCTGAAATTTCGCATTTTGGGTACCCCGGGAGCTCAAGAAGCACCTCTTCGCGCAATTCTTCAGTCACATCGACCTCAGCTTTCCCGCGCACATCACACGATATCGTCAGGTCATCCACCGTCACGGTGTACTCAAATTCGCGCAGGCAGCGGTCACAACGCAGTCGGAAGGGGGCGGACACACTACCCCGCAGCACCAGCTCCGTTTCGAACAACTGGGCTTCGAGGCGGTAACTGAGCGCCCCCACACAGGCGGCGCCGGTATCATCCGTGCCGAACAGGGCACCATCAGCCTCGCCCTGCACCCACAGCCCCTCTTCGGGGAACTCCTCAAGCGGTATGATGACTCTTGCTTGCATGCCGCTTATTGTGCCTGTCAACCCTGCGAGTGTCAAGCACCAATTGAAAGATGGCAGACGATTTCGGAAATACGAAGTAAATCAGGGCAGAGACGCGGCTTGACTTGATGGCGGGAATATGCTAGAAAAGCTCATATCAACACATTGCAGAGCCGGAATGAACAACAGGGAACTTTTCAGGGAATTGGAGCAACTGCTGCGGCGCACGCCGGGGTTCTGCACGAGCGAAGGGGTATTGATACGCAACAACATCGCGGCGGCGGCCATGGAGCTGCAGCCGGAGCTGCTGCGCCTGCTGCTGGGGCACAAAGGACTGCGGCAGTATTTCTTTGCCGATGTTGACGGGGTGCAGGTATTTGACAAGGTGAAGTTCCTGCGCTTCGTGGCGAACAAAAACTTTCTGCCCGACAGCTACACAGCCTACCGCAACAGCATAGGCCTGGCTGACGGCACAGGTGACATGCTGGCCGAGCGCCGCCAGGTAGTGCTCAGCTGGCCCTACAAAGACTGCCTGCTGGAGGGCGGGCAGACCCGCGAAGATGCCCGCGGACAAGAGGTATTCTGGAACGAAACCCTGGCGCCGGATGAAATCAACCGCCTGACCGAACCCAAGGCACTCTGCAACTTCCACCGCGTCACCGGCGAAGGGGTACACCCCGTCACCGAACTGAGCGAGCAGGACAACTACATCATCCGCGGCAACAACCTGCTGGCTCTCTACAGCCTGCGCAAACGCTACGCCGGGCAGGTGAAGATGATTTACATCGACCCGCCCTACAACACGGGCGGTGACAGTTTCGGCTACAACGACACCTTCAACCACAGCACCTGGCTGACGTTCATGCGTAACCGGCTCGAGGTCGCGCGCGACCTGCTCACCCCCGACGGCAGCATCTATGTGCAGCTGGACTGGAACGAGGCGCACTACTGCAAGGTGCTGATGGACGAGATTTTCGGGCGCGATTGTTTCCGCAACGAAATCATCTGGTGCTACACAGGGCCCGGCTCCCCCGGCATGAAACAGCTTAACCGCAAGCACGATACCATACTCTGGTACTCGCGCAGCCCGAATGAATGGGTATTCAACGGCAACGACATTCGCCTGCGCTCCGAGGTGCATGCCGGCGGGTTCAAGGGCGAAATGAGCGCCAACGTCAGCAGCAGTTACAGCGAGAAAGGCAAAATCCCCGAGGACTGGTGGGAACTCTTCCACACCCCCGAGGATTTGGCGGATGAAATCCGCCGCCTGAGCGATGAGCAGAAACGAATCGATGACGCCGACTGGTTCAAAGCCGCCGTAGCAGCCCGTATCAAGGTGGATGGCGTGCAGCGCACCGGTTACACGACCGAAAAACCCTACAAGCTCATGGAGCGGCTCATACGCCAGGGCACAAATGAAGGTGATTTGGTGCTGGACTTCTTTGCCGGCAGCGGAACCACCGGCTATGTGGCCGGCTACCTGAACCGCCGCTACATCCTTGTAGAGCAGCTCGAAGACACCGTGAGCATCATGCACCGCCGCTTCCGCGACAATTCACCCATCTACTGTGAACCGGCCGCCGCCAACAGCCACTGGGTTGCCGCCATTGCTGCGGCAGACAGCGCTCAGGCGCTGGCAGAAGTACAGGCGGCCATGGCACAGAAGGGCTACCTGAACTGGCGGGTCGATATGCAGGCGCTGGCCGCCACCATCGGGCAGTGTGAGCTGCCGCTGCAGCAGCAGAAATCGCTGCTGCTGGAAAGCCTGGACAAAAATATGCTCTACGTGCCGCTCAGCGAGCTGGAGAGCGATGAGTTCACCCTGAGCCCGACAGACCGGGCTCTCAACCGCGCCTTTTACGCAACCGGGCAGGCATGAGCACTCCCGCCCCAGAGCAGCCTGAGCTGCCCGCCGCCATCACGGCCGGGCTCAATCCCGCCCTGCAGTTGCGCCCCTATCAGGCGGACTGTTTTGCCGCGTGGCTACGCTACTGGCAGCGCTACGGGCAAGACCCCACCGCCCTGCACCACCTGCTCTTTCACATGGCGACGGGCAGCGGCAAGACACTCATCATGGCGGGGCTCATGCTGCACCTCTACACGCAGGGGTACCGCAATTTCCTGTTCTTTGTCAACTCGACCAACATCATCGAAAAAACGCGTGAGAATTTTCTGAATCCGTCCTCGGGCAAGTACCTCTTTGCACCGGTGCTTGAGCTGGGCGGGCAGCGCGTGCAGGTGCGAGCGGTAAACAACTTCCGCGAATCGCAGCCCGACTGCATCAACCTGTGCCTGACCACCATCCAGAAACTCCACTCCGACCTGAATACCGCACGTGAGGGCTGCGCCGCTTATGATGACTTCGCCCAGCAGAGTATCGTCTTCATCTCTGACGAAGCGCACCACATCAACGCCTCCACCCGCAAAAACCGCGCCCCGCACAGCCTCACCCCGCAGCAGCTGGAACTGGCGTTCGAGGCCCCGGACTTCGCCCCCAGTTACGAAAATACGGTTTTGCGGCTTTTCAACGCCGAAACCGGCTCGGCGCTACCCAACGTATTGCTCGATTTTTCGGCCACCATTGATTTCGACAACCGCAACCTGGCGGAGAAGTACCGCAACAAGCTGATTTTCGACTACTCTCTGCGCCGGTTCCGGCAAGATGGCTACTCCAAGAACATCAGCCTGCAACAAAGCACCCTGCCGCCCATGCAGCGCGCCTTGCTGGCCGCCCTGCTCAGCCAGTACAAGCGCAAGCTCTTCGCGAGTATCGGCCTGGAGTGCAAACCGGTCATCCTCTTCAAGTCACGACTCATCAAAGAGAACGCCGCTTTCCACCGCGAGTTCAGCGCCGCCCTGCGCGCCCTGACTGTGGCAGAACTGGAGCAACTGCGCCGCGCCGCCACGGGAGATACCGCGGCCATCTTCGAACTCCTGACCGCCACCGGCTACTCACCTGAAAACCTCATTGCCGAGCTGCAAGAGGACTTCTCGGCCGAGAAACTGCTGCTGGTGGACAACACGGAAATCACCCCCGACAAACAGCTACTGCTCAACAGCCTGGAATCGCCGTCAAACAAAATCCGCGCCATCTTCGCCGTCGACATGCTCAATGAGGGGTGGGATGTGCTCAACCTCTGCGACATTGTGCGGCTCTACGACACGCAGAGCACCGGCAAACCCGGCGGCAAAACCGTGGCCGAAGCTCAGCTGATAGGCCGAGGGGCGCGCTACCTGCCCTTTGCCGACCGCAGTGCGCCGCATGCCCCCACCGGCCGCCGCAAGTACGATGACGACTGCACCAACCCTCTGCGACTGCTCGAAACCCTGCACTACCACAGCGCCACCAACAGCCGCTACGTACAGGAGCTCAACTCTGCGCTGGTACACAGCGGCCTGCTGCCGCAGACCTGCACCACCCTGACAGCCGACCTCAAACCGGAGTTCTGCGACAGCGAATTCTACCGCAGCGGTCGTCTGTACTTCAACCGCTGTGAGCAACTCCTCACAGCCGACACCGCCCCCCTGGCAGAGCGCCTGCGTGAGCCGCTCTGCTGCACCCTGCAACTGCGCAAGGGGCGCTGCACGCTGCCGCTGGTCAGTCTGGGGCAGCACCTGCTGCGCGCTGCACTCAACCGCTGCGAGAGCTACAGTTTCGATCGCCTGCGCAGCCTGTTCCCGGCACTGGGTTCGCTGCGCGAGTTTATCGAGAGCCCTCACTACCTCGCCGGCCTGAGTGTACAGGTGGAGGGCTGCACCTCTCGTACCCCGCTTACCCCGCAACAGCGGCTCCGTATCGCCACCGTTGCTCTGCAGCAGCTCGTACCTCAGCTCCCCCGCCCCGGCCACCGCAGCCGCGGCAGGCAACAGCTCAACTCGGCACCCGCCTGCGAAATGGTGCTCAGCCGCACCATTCAGCGCCATTATGAGCCGGGGCAGTCCCCCGCCGACGGTACCGTCTTTGCCATGTGCGACTGGTTCGCGCGCAGCACCTGTGCCCCCACGCCCGCCGAGCTGCCCCTGCTGCAGGCCCTGCTGAGTGCCACCCCGCAGCTGCGCGAGCGCTACCGCAGCATGTGGCTGATACCCAACCACGGCGATGTACGCCTGCACGAACTGGCCACCGGCACAGCCTTCGCGCCGAGCTTCATCCTTTGCCTGGTACCAGCCACCCCCACTGCCAAGCCGCTGCAAATCTACATCGACTGCCGCTCCGAGCACCTGCAGCAGCTCTACCGCCACCGAGCTGCCACCCTCACCACCCTGCAGACCTGCGCCGAGAGCACCTTCGCCGGCTCACTCTTCACACGCCCCACCGTCATGGGGCGCGCCCTCTATACCCCGCAGGCCGCCGAAGATTTCGTGCAGGAACTGATGGAAATCGACCTCAACCATCAGAATTGATTTCTGTACCCCACCGTGGCCTGGAACTCGCTCTGGTGTGAGCGCAGCAGCACGGCTCCATCGAGAAAGAGCGTACCGTCCTCCTGCCCCAGCGGTACGGCCAGCCCTGCCCCCAGTTCCACCCCGAAGGCTCCCGGGCGTGCACTCTGCACTCGGTCACGCGTGCGCCCGTTCACCAGTGCCACATCGGCCTGACCGCGGCGGTCCCCTATGTCGAAACCGCTCAATACCCTGCACTCCAATACAGATTTGCGGTTGTAGATATTTTCGCCGAAAGCGGCCTGCAGGCGCGCCCCCAGGCTCAGGCGCAGGGAGTCCATACCCTGCGGGTCGACACGAAGGGCGGCATCGCTACCGCTCTCGGTGTAAGCACCTACGCTGCTGTGGCGATAGCTGATATTGAGCAGGGGTTGCAGGGTAAAGTCGGGGTCGTACACATCCGGCTGCCAGTTGTATGCCAGTTCATACATCAGGCCAAAGCTGTGCCCATCGGTCGCTCCCCGGGTGTTGCAGAGCAACGAGCCGACATTCACCCGGCGGTCAGGGTCAGCCTGCACCCAACCCAGGGTTGCCGCAATGTTGTGAACCCAGGGGCGGCTCAGGTAACGGGCGAAAGCACTCAGGTACCAGGTGCTCACATCGCAATCGAGCCGGTCGGGTGAGTCGGTACTCAGCTCACCATACAGTCCGCTGACCGCAAGCCCGGCGGTAAAAGCCGGATTGACATCCACATCTACCCCCACTGTGCCGCCCCAGCGATTGAACTTGTAGCCGGGTGCATGCCCGGCGGCATCCAGGTGACGGTAATCCCCCTCTGCCTGCACCCAGAAATTGTAGTAAGGCATATCATCATTCACCACGCAGGGGTTCACCCCCATGGTCGCCATACGGTTACGGATATTGCGCAACTGGCGCTCCACATCCTCTGTCAGTGCGGGTACGAGGGTTGCGGTTGACGAACCGGCCAGCGCCGCCAAAGCACGGGCAGCGGCCCGCCGCTGCCCGCCTGAAATGAGCTGCAGCAGCTCGGCGTATGCGCGAGACAGGTCGCCATGGCCGGGGGGCTCAGACTCCCACAGCAGGTGAGCACCGGCGGCGGAGTTTGCCGAGTCCGCATACGGCAAGAGCAGGTTGCGGGGGCTGCGCACGGCATGCAGCACAATGTTGCCGGCGCGGTCAGTGTACAGATAACTGCGCCCCGGCAGCAACTGGGCAAAGGGTAGCCCCTGCAGCTCGGTATTCACCTGACCCTGCACATCAATAGCTGTGCTGTCGCTCACCCGCCCGATGACATAATCACCACTTCTCAGGAAACGCGCACCCACCGAGCTGAGCCGCACCGTACTGCGCCCCTGCTCCACCGCCAGCCCATGCAGGCGCAGGCTGTCAGCGAAGGGGGTATCCGTATCGAGCACCAGCTCATTCACCGAACCTGAGCCCAGAGTCAGGGTGCCGAGTGTCAGGTGACGGGTGGCGATGACATCAGCCGTGAGTGTGCCGGTATTGTTGATGTTCCAGACAGCCCCCGGGGCACTTGTCACATTATCGAGGAAGAGATTACCCCCGTTGTTCAGCGTGGCCAGGCCTCGCAGCTCACCGCTGTAGCGGCTCTGCCCGCCGGGCAACAGGCTGATTTGCGCGCCACTACCCTGCAAGGTACTGCCACCACGCAGCGACAACAACTCCACCCCCGTGGCCGCGCCGAAATCAGCCGCAGCGGCGGGAGCAAGAACCAGGTGCAGGCCGCGGAGCTGCGCTGTGTCGGCCAGGCGGAGCTGCTGCTGTACCGTAAGCCGCGAGTTTCCGCTGCTCCCCCCGCGCAGCACCCCACGCATCACCTGCATGGAGTTTACCACATTATCCGCCCCATGCAGAGAGAGAGTTCCTTCGAGCACACCTGCGGCATCAGCACTCAGGTTACCGCCCAGCACCAGTTCCCCGGGGCCAACCTTCAGCAACTCCGTACCGGTGCCGCCTGATATGCTGCCCTGCATCACCGTGCGAGCCGGAAGGGTGGGGTATGCACCATCACCGGTATCATCCACCGCCTGATTGCTCAGCAACACGGTTACCGTACCGCGCTCGCCGGTATTCAACACAGTCATATTACTACCCTCAGCCCCCATCAGGTTGTTCACCGTCACTCGTGTGCCGGGGTCAAAATCCCCGGGCAGGGTAAAGGTGAGCTGCTGGTTTTCATCAATAATCACCCCGGCATACAACCCCAGGGTGGAATAAGTCGTAACCACATGCGGGTCAGTTGTCGCGGCATCAGCCGTCACGAAATAGATTCCCTCAACCGAACCGCTGACCAGCAGACTGCCCTCGGCCGCCCCGTTCACACGTAGCCCGTAGGTATTCAACAACGTATTGATTCCCAGCTGAGCCGGATTGGTGCACGTCAGTTCCCCGTCTACCAGGGTCAGGTAGCTGGTGACAGGCGGCAACGCGTCCCGGTGCTCCAGCAACAGCTCCATCAGCCCCTCGGCACTCAAATCAAGCGTCACATCCTGCCCACCCTGCAACTCCATATCAACCGTACCGCCACTCACCCCCATGATAAGCGGATTCGCAGCAGCACCGGCTCCTACATTCCCCGTACCGATGGCCAGGTTCAACACCGTGCCGCCCTCACCACCGGCCGTAACGGTGCCGCTCACCCCGGCCAGCGAGGCGCCGGCCGCCATGGTGAGACTTTCCAACTGCGCTCCGTCTGTGCCGCCCGGCAAATCCAGCGCCCCCTCAACACTCAGCTCGCGAAACTGCGGATTAACCGCCAGGCTCAGACCACCCGCACCATATTTTGACAGAGTGTCACCATCGCTGCGGAACGCGCCCAACGCCACCGCCGTGCCGCCCGGCACAGACACGGCATCAAAATCGGCAAATACAATATCAGCCGCTATATCATAACTTCCGCCCTCAAAAATCAGGCTGCGCTCACCCGTCACCGATGAGCTGACATTTGCGCCGCCATAACCGCCCGAAACCGTAATCCCCGGGCTGAGTTCCACAGCAGGCGCCAGGCTCACAGTGGTGGCAGTCGTCTGCATAGAGGTTGAACCACCCTGATAACCGGCGGCATACACATCACCCCCCACTGACCCTGAAAGCAGTCTTATATTGATACTACCCTGAGAAATAACGGAAGAAGCACTGTTGCGCAAGGTATGCGAACCACCCGTCACAGCGCCGACCGTGCCGTCGGCAAGCAAAATATTCACATCTCCCAGCGTGGCGGCAACCTGAGCATCGTTATCTCCATTAATTCGATAGCCACCCGTCAGGCTACCATGGAGCACCGCCCCGCCCGACAACTCGATATTCACCTCACCACAATTCATGGTACAGGCGCCGGTGGTAATGTAAGTAGCCCCCAGCACCGCATCGTTAAACGTGCTGCCGCTCAGTAACATCTGCACACCGCCCAGCCGCGTGGTCGTACCACCGACGTCAGTCCAGCTCCCGCCCAGCACGATATTGTCAAACGTACCGCCCGTAACGGAGAGGCGGGACATACCGCTCAATTCTCCCCTGCCGGAATTCACCCACATACCGCCGACCACCCGGGCCGAGCAGCTCCGCGAACCGAGATTCACACTCACTGCGGTATCGCCGGTTATCACCTGAGCATTAGAACCGCTGCCGTTAAAACCACCGCCTACGATGTGCTTGGCAAAGACGGATTCCGCGCCACTGTAATCGCTCAAATCAACAGTGACATGGGTACTGCCATCGAGTGTCTGAGTCTGCCTGGTGTTGGTAGCCCAGCCGAAACCGCCCATTATCATATTGTTGGGCAGCTGATTGTAGCCCGCCCCGCTGTTATCGGCCAACGGCACATACACGAAGATGTGCGTATCGCCATTGAACGCACAGATGCGATTATGGGTCACCACCGTTGCACCCACAATAGAGCCGGTCACAGCCCCTTCCGCCACCGTGATATAGGAATTGCCGGTGAAGGAGGCCGCCTGCCCATCCTTCAAATTACCGCCTACAATGTAGTTCACGCTCGCACCGGCCACCATGATATGCGAATTCCCCGTAAAATCGAAAGTAGCCCCACCATCCCAGTTGTCGGCATAGCTGCCCCCCACCAGCATATCGTAAGTGCCGCTCTCAGCGGCTATCCAGCTATTGCGGCTCACCGCCCCTGTAGCGTTGCTCTGCGTGGCGGAAGCCCCGCCCACAATAATCGCCCCGGCATTCCCCGTACCGCGCAGAGTAATAGCCGTGTAAGTCCCGAAATCATAAGGGCCGGTGCCATCCGACGGCGGCACCAGGGCCGTCACGCCGCCGCTTGTGATTTCGGCGACGTATTGCGGGGCATCGGCATCGGGCGCACCGGCCAGCCCCTCAGCTCCCCAGGCGGGGTCCCAGCTACTGCCCACATCTGCACCGGGGCTCGGCACCGACAGCAGGCTCAACAGTAATATCTGACGTATCGAAAGGGGTAGATGGAGTTTCATACCCGGCCATTATAGCAAGGCAGACGGGTATGAAGTCAATTCAATAGTGCTAACTATTTCACTGTAGCCGCCGGGATGGGGCACATCTCAGCAGGCTGACCGGTTGTCTATCTCATTTGCAATAAGATAGACAATATTACTGCTTATTATCAACATGATACATCGAATCAGCCGTTTCTTTTTCTCTTGTTATCCGAATTATGACAATGATTTAACTCGTTCAGTATAACCTTTTTTGCTAGACATCGCATTGTAAAAGAGATATACTGTCGCGCAGGTAAAAAATCACAATTAAGTATAGAAAAGGAAGCAACTTCAACAACACCCACAGCCGGTACAATCGCACCATTTGAGCAAAATCAATCATTTACACCGAGAATTTCACCCTGAAATAACATCCTTCGCCGCTTGCGGCAACTTACAAACACCAAACTCAATAAAAACACCATGTCTGTAGAAGAAGTAACGACAGAAAGCTGGGGCAGCCGCCTCGGCGGCTCCTTCAAGGGAGTGATTACGGGTGGTGTCCTCTTCCTGGCAGGTATTCCCCTGCTGTTCTGGAATGAAGGGCGCGCCGTCAAAACAACCAAAGCTCTCGAAGAGGGTGAGGCCGTCTGCGTATCCGTACCCACGGTGGATACCATCGATGCCCTCAACGAAGGCAAGCTCATTCACGCCACCGGTACTGCCGTGACGCAGGATGTGCTCACCGATGACCTTTTCGGCGGTATCAGCATGAAAGCCATGAAGCTGCGCCGCGAGGTGGAGTACTACCAGTGGGTTGAAAATCAGTCCACCCGCGAGGAAAAACAGGTGGGCGGCAGCGTGAAGAAGATTACCACCTATACCTACTCCACCAAGTGGGTGAGCGAACCGGTGGATTCCTCCCAATTCAAGGAAGCCGGCCACAACAACTACGTATTCTACCAGGGCGCTGAGGATAAGCAACAGCAGGCCGCCAACGCCTCGTTCGGAGCCTTTGCTCTGACCACGGCTCAGATTGGCCGAATCGGCGGTGAAAAGCCCGTAGAGCTGGCAGAAATTCAGTGGCCTGCCGACCTGGCCGGTCGTACCACAGTGGCCAACAACGTGCTCTACATCGGTGCTCCTGTAGGCTACATGCCCCCCATGCAGCCCGGTATGCAGCCCGGTATGATGAACCGTATGACCCCCGCTCCCGGCATGCAGCCCGGCGTGACACCCCCGGGCATGGTTCAGACTCCGGCCACACAGCCCGTACCGGCTGAGCGAATCATGGCTCAGGTCGATGTGGTAGACGGCGGTTTTGTGACGGTGCCCTCCATCCAGCCCCAGCGCATTGGTGTGTACGTGATTGACGGCGTGAGCTACATTCTCACCCCCGATGGCAACGCCACTCCGGTCATGCCCAACGGCATCTGCTACGCCAACAATCTGCACGCCATCACCGAAACAGTGCCCGGCAACGGTTTCGTGTACTACCAGGGTTCCCGCAATCCGCTGTACGTCAACATCACCAACTACGGTTCCCTGCCGCTCATCAAGCTGCAGAACAAGGAGTTCGTGCGTGTGCCCGAGGGTGCACTGGTAGCCGTTGTTTCCATGAATGGTGCCCGCCAGGCCTATATCAACGGTGCCTGGCTGCCCGCCACCATCGGCAGCACCCCCCAGCTGCCCGCCCCGACCTACACGGGTGCCGTACACCCCACCCCCGCTGTTGCCATGCCCGGTCAGCCCGGCGCAGTAGCTCCCGGCACTGTGGCCACCACCACTCCCATGGGCACGGCTAACCCCTCCACCCCGCAGGTGGGTGATGTGCGCATTAAGTGGACATACGTACCGGACACCATGCCGGTTTCCATCGTGTCTCAGCAGACCGGCAATACCTTCTCCCCCTACATTGCCGAGAACGGTTACGATGTCGACCTGCTGCAGGTAGGCACCCACAACAAGCAGGCTATGTTCCAGAAGGCTCATGACAACAACACCATGATGACCTGGATTCTGCGCTTCGTGGGCTGGCTGATGATGTACATGGGTCTGAAGATGATTCTCAAGCCCATCTCCGTACTGGGTGATGTGCTGCCCATCCTCGGCAACATCCTCGAGTTCGGCACCGGCATCATCGCCTTCCTGGTGGCCTCCGTCACCGCGCTGGTTGTTATCGCCATCGCCTGGCTGGCCTATCGTCCGGTCATCGGTATCACACTGCTGGCCATTGCCATCGGCCTGATTGTGCTGATTATCATGAAGAAGAAGAAAAAGGCTCCCGTAGCAGCCGAGTAACTTCCGAACGGAAAACTGTACTGAACAACGCGGGGGAGCTGAGGCTCCCCCGCATACATATTAAAAGAACTCTATGATTTTCCCCCATATTCGCCGCCTGGCCGTCTGCAGCGCCCTGACCTGCGCTGTATGCTCCTGCTCCACAGTGCCCCCGACCGAGCAGGCAAAGCCTGTTACCCTCGAAGCCCCGGCAGAATTGGGGGATTGTACCCTGACCCTCACCGGGGTCAAAACGGGCAGCACCACCCCCGGTGTCTACAAAATGGGCTACGCAGCCCCCATGCCCAAACTGAAGATTTTCAGCTATATTCCCCGGGGGGAAAGCGCCTCTATCAGCTTTGATGGCGTGGGGGATGGCTGTGCCGTGCATTTCAACGGCACCCTGCGCACGGTTTCTCAGACCGGCAACACATATCATTTCGACGTAACCGGGGAAATGAAGGGCTTTGACCCGGAGAATTTTGAGGCTATGCCCACCGGTATCACCATCACTCTCAACCCGAACGAATAGCCATGCAAGTATTCGTTAACAACGCGCCCGTAACCACCTTTTCCGGCGCCACCGCACTCGATGCCGCCCGGCGCTATTGCGCCAACGAGGGAATAGCTCTGCCCGATGGCCCGCTTTTCGATGCCTGGGGCAATATCATCGCCCCCGACAGCCCCATGACCGAGGGGCGCCACATCTTCACCCATAATCCTGTATAACTCACCACCGACCATGAAAATTCCATTCTTCTCCATTCTCGCCACCCTGAGCAGCGCCTTCGCCGCTCAAATCAACATACTGGGCATCAACGACATGCACGGCAACATCGACAATCTGCCTCAGCTGGCTACCTTCATGAAAGCCGAGCGGGCCGCCGACCCCGATGTGCTGCTGCTGTCAGCCGGCGACAACCGCACCGGCAACCCCTATGTGGACAACGGCGAACAACCCGGCGTACCCATGATAAAGCTCATGAACATGCTGGGGTTCGATGCCTCGACCCTGGGCAACCATGAGTTCGACACCGGACGAAAGGGCCTGCAGATGACGCTCGATGCCGCAAACTTCAATTTCGTATGTGCCAATGTACGCGCCGCCTGCGGCCCTGAGCTGAACCTGAAACCCTACCACATCTTCGAGCGCGACGGCGTGCGAATCGGCGTGCTGGGCCTGGTACAAACCGGCGCGAACGGCCTGCCCGACGTTCACCCCGACCATGGCAAGGGGCTGCTCTTCAGCGACCCCTATCAGGTAGTGCGCGATTATGCCTACCTGCGCGAGCAGTGCGATGTGCTCATTGTGCTCTCCCACATCGGGTTTGAGGATGATGTGAAACTGGCTCGCCTGTTCCCGGAGGCAGACGCCATCATCGGCGGCCACACCCACACCCGCGTGGAGAAGGGGCATATCGAAAATGGCGTACTCATCACCCAAACGGAGAATAAGGTCAAGTACATCACTCGCCTGAGCTTTGAGGTGGAAGATGGTAAGGTTGTGAGCAAAAAATCCGAACTCATTCCCCTGCGCGACCAGGCCAAAGATGCCGACATGCAGAAAGCTGTAGATGAGGCAAAGAACAACCCCTACATGCGCCGTCAGCTGACCACTATTGCCCGCGACATCCCCCGCCGTGAGAGTCTGGGCTGTCTGATGGCCGATGCCCTGCGTGCTTACGCCAAGTCAGACGTTGCCATCGTGAACTTCGGCAATGTGCGACTGGAGGAATTCCCCGCCGGCCCCTTCACCGTGGCAGATTGCTATCGTCTGGATCCCTTCTGCAATCAGACCGTCGTCTTCAAGGCCACCGGGCGTGAGCTGGTGGATTTCCTCAACGCCATCCCCTCATCTGACCACCACGGCGCCCCCTGTGTATCGGGTATTCACTACAAGGCCGTCAAACCTGCCGAAGAGCTCAAGCCCATGCGCATTACCGAGGTGACACTGCCTGACGGCACCCCCCTCAACCCCGATGGGGTCTACAGCGTTGCCACGAACTCCTACCTCATGTCCACCGTCACCCCCCTGCCCGCTGACGCGGGGGAAGCCCATGATATGGACGGAGCTCGCGCCATCATGCTTTACATGGACGGCAAGCCCTCCGTGGACTACACCGATGTGAGCCATATTGAGGTAACAATCGAGTAAAAGCCATGAAAAAATCGCTTACACTGTTGGCGCTGCTGAGTTCGCCGGTACTCTGGGCTATGGGTCCGGCGGACGCCGGTCACAAGACCATTCGCCTGTCGATGGCAGAAGCGCAGGTGGCTCGCTCCGACCTGTACCAAAATGCCGAGCTACCTTGGTACCAGCTCGATGACGTGACGGATTTTGTACTCACTTTCCCCGAGAAGGGTGAGTTCACCACTACGGTGAACTACGGTACGAACCTCACTGACAACGTGCAGGTGAGCTACTCCCCCGACACCGGGCAAAATCAGGCTTACGTCAAGGTGGAAAGCGATGACCTCCGGGTACTGATAATAATGACCTACACCGGCAATACCGCCGGGACAGCCACCATCGCCTGGCACCAGGCCGGTGATACCCGTCACGTCCGCAACGTAACCTTCACCGTGCAGGAAACCACCGCCGCAGCTGCCCACGTGGAGCTGCCGGAGGAAATCATCTCCACCAGCCCCGAAAATATGTTGGATGACGGCCTGTCAGCCATTCTCTCACGGCTGGAGAATGCAACCTACCGCAGCGCCACCGATAAACTGTACCGTAAGCGACTGGTTTCCCTGCTGCCCGCCATTATGGTGCTGCACGACCCCTCATGGACATCGCCGGATTACAAAGGCAATACCGCCCTGCACTACGCCTGCGGTCTGAGCGATGTGGAGCTGGTGAGGTGGCTGGTCATGCATGGCGCCGACCTTGAAATGTCCACGGAAAAGGGCGCGAGTATAGATGCCTGTATCGGCGGGAAAAACGCCGCCAAGATTAAGGCCATTCTGAAAGAAGCCCGCACCTGGCGAGACCGCCCCTACAATGGCCCGGCGGTCGATGAGGCCGCAGCCCGCGAGGCCGCTGCCTGGTTGGAGGTGGAGTTCTCCGGCTACAACATGGAGAACCCGGAATACGATATCACCCTCGACGCAAAAAAAGCCATTGAATCAGCTCAACTGGTATACCGCTATACCAAGGCCAATCAAAGCATGTTCAGCCTGGGCGTTGACCGCACGGAAACGCTGGGCGGCCACCTTGTGCGCGTGCTGAATGCCCGGGTGAGCGAAGATATGTTTGTGGAGTGGATTCTGCGGGATTTGAAGCAAAGCCGGCGCCACATGCAGGTAGAGCGCCGTGGTGTGGGGCTCACGCTGGCCAGGCTGCCGCACATGATTCTGCACCGCGAAGCGGAGGGTATGCCGCACGATGGCGCCACGGCTGTTTACCGCGCGGCCTGCGAGGGCAATGCAGAGCTGGTGCGCTGGCTCATCAGCAACGGGGCCGACCGCCGCCTGCTCGATGCTCAGGGCAAGCCCACACAATTACCGTCAGATACGCCGAATCTTGCCGAAGTACAAGAGGCTCTTGATATGCACGACTAACACACCTGACCACTATGGCCAAGAAGAAAAAGAAAGAGAAAGAGGAACTCACCACCCTGCAGTTCATCGGGTACTATATCAAAGAAATTTTCGGTGCATTTTTGCTCATCGGCTTCGGCCTGACGTTGTACGCGTACGCCGATGACATCAGCAAGTGGTTCGGCGACATGGTACAAGAGGCAGCTAATTATGTTTTCAAACAACTCGGCTACTGACAATGAAGAATAACATCTTTCTGGCACCATTCATCGCAGCTGTGGCCATGGTTCCGGCCTACGCCGCAGCCCCGGCCTCTCTTGAAAGCTGCATTGTGGAGGTCTGCATGCTCGACGGGCAGGCAGCCACTGTCGAGATGAATGAATCCCCTACCGATTGGAAAGCCGCCAACTACAGTTCCATGTACCTGCATTTCCCCCGGGGGTGCAGCAACCGTTTCAGCTATCAGTTGTCGGAATCCACGCCGGATTCTCCCTGGCCGCCCGTCGTCGTGACCTATCAGCCGGCTAAGTCCCTCATCACCATCACCGGCAATGATATGCATGTGGACGTGCAGCTCCGCTTCAGCAGCGCCAACGCCGGTACTGCCACCTTCACCTGGCATGATGAATGCGGCTCACTCTACATACGTGGGGCTACTTTCACCGTAAGAAAGACCGCTGTCACCGCCGGGCTTGTCATCATGCCGCAAGAGGCCGAAACCGATGGCGCCGTGCAAAGTGTGGATGACGGCCTGGGCGAACTGGTGCGGGAATTGGAGCAGCGCCAATACAAAACAGCCGTGGAGCGCCTGTACCAGAAACGCCTGCTCACCCTGCTGCCGCAAATAATGGAGGGCGCAGATGTCAACAGCGTGCTGCCCAACGCCAACGGCACCACCGCCCTGCACAATGCCTGCGGGCTCAGCCATGTGGAGATTGTGCAATGGCTGGTTAACCACGGCGCCGACCTGAATGCCCGCACGGCCAAAGGCGCCAGCGTGGAAACCTGCGTGGGCGGGCCGAATGCCAAAGCCATAAACGCCATTCTACGCCAAGCCCGTAACTCGAAATAACTTTTCATGAAAATCAAATCCATTGCTATCGCCCTGTCGGCCTCAGTTGCCGTTCTGTTCTCCTCTTGCGAGATTATGTTAGATGCTCTGTTGTACGATGATGATGATTACCACCACCATCATCATCACCACCATACCCCACCGCCACCACACCACCACCACCACAGCAGTAAGCCCAAGCCGGCGCCTAAGCACCACCACAGCAGCAAGCCCAAGCCGGCCCCCAAGCACCACCACA
>JAFVIC010000006.1 GCA_017477935.1 Akkermansia sp.
ACGATGACGAGTACGATGCCGAGAAGCACAACATCGTGTCCAACGCTTCCTGCACCACCAACTGCCTTTCCCCCATGGTTAAGGTTCTCAACGACAAGTGGGGCATCGAGAAGGGCATGATGAGCACCATCCACTCCTACACCAACGACCAGCGCATCCTCGACCTGCCGCACAGCGACCCCCGTCGTATGCGCTCCGCCGCTATCAACATCATCCCCACCACCACCGGCGCTGCCAAGGCTATCGGTGAGGTGATTCCCCAGCTGAAGGGTCTGCTTAACGGCGCTTCCTTCCGCGTACCCACCCCCACCGGCTCCCTGACCGACTTCGTGGCTATCCTGAAGTCCGACGTGACCGTGGAGGAAGTGAACGCCGCCATGAAGGAGGCTGCTGAGGGCCCGCTTAAGGGTATCCTTGAGTACTCCGAGGAGGCTCTTGTGCTCCAGGACATCGTTTCCAACCCCCACTCCTGCATCTTCGACGCCGGCTTCACCTATGTGGTAGGCGGCAACATGGTGAAGGTTTGCGGCTGGTACGACAACGAATGGGGTTACTCCAACCGCGCTGCCGAGGCTATGAAGAAGCTGGGCGACTCCATCGCCTAAGGTTTCATAAAGCCTCAGTTGCATAACTGACTTTGGTGAGGGAAAATACCTTCGGGTGTTTTCCCTCGCTTTTTTATATCTTGCTGAGGGGGTAGCGCCGGCTAAGTTGCGGCTGCTCTCCGCATGGGAAATAGGAAAGTCCGCACTCCCGAGTGGAAGTGCGGACTTTGAATGATTGATTTCGGCTACGTGCTTATGCCTTGGCGGCGAAGGTATCGCAGCAGGGGCAATCAGCCATGACCCAGCTGGCCTGGCCGCTCTCGGCAATGTGCACGAGGGCGTGGTAGGTGTCCTCCTCATCCGCGCCGACCTTGGCGGCAATCTCAGCAGCGGTGGCGGGGGTGGTGCTCAGGGCAGCAGCGGCATCTGCCAGCAGCTTGAGGAATACGTTGGCGGCCAGCTTACCGGCCTGCACACCGGGCTGGTGGTAGGCGTTGATGTGAATGAGGCTGGCATAGAAGCTCACGGTGCGCTCGAAGAGGGCGATGAGCATGCCGAGGGTGTAGGCGTTCACCGTGGGGATGGAGATGGTGATGCTCTGGCGGCCGCTCTCGCTGAGGGCCTTGCGGGTGCCGCGAAGGAATCCCTGCAGGTAGTCACCGGCGGTGAAGTTACCCTCAACCTTGACGGTATCGGTGGGGGCCTGACGCACTTCGATGAAGGTCACGAAGAAGTTGTTAAGACCGTCGCGCAGCTGCTGCACATAGGCGTGCTGGTCGGTGGAACCCTTGTTGCCGTACACGGAGATACCCTGGTTGACGGTCTTGCCATCGAGGTCGAGCTCCTTGCCGAGAGATTCCATGATGAGCTGCTGCAGGTACTTGGAGAAGAGAACCAGGCTGTCCTTGTAGGGCAGTACCACCATATCCTTCTTACCCTTACCCTCACCGGCGGCATACCAGGCAAGAGCGAGCTTCATGGCAGCGTTGGCTGCGGTGTCGGCCACGCGGGTGCGGGCATCCATGTCGGCGGCACCCTTCAGCAGCATGTCAACATCGACCCCCTGCAGGGCGGCGGGTACCAGGCCTACGACCGATGTTTCGGACGTGCGGCCGCCTACCCAGTCTTCCATGGGGAAACGCTTAATCCAGCCCTCTGCCACGGCTACCTTGTCGAGCGTGGAGCCCACGCCGGTCACGGCCACAGCCTGAGCAGCAAAGTTCAGCCCCTTTTCCGCAAAATAGGCCTGGGCGCAGACCATGCCGTTGCGGGTTTCGGGCGTGCCGCCGGACTTGGAGATAACCACGGCGAGAGTCTCGGTGAGCGGCAGGGTGTCGAGCACCTTGTACATACCGTCCGGGTCCGTGTTGTCGAGGAAAGCCATGTTGAGCCCGTTGGCGGGCAGGGCATCTGCCACCAGCTCGGGACCCAGGGCAGAACCTCCAATGCCGATGACCAGGCAGGTGCTGAACTTCTGCCCGTTGGGGGCGAGAATCTTGCCGCTGAGCACATCGGCTGCGAAGGCTTTCAGGTCGGCGAGCGGTTCGTCAATCTTGGCTTTCAGTTCGGCCGTGGGGGCGATGGCGCTGTTGCGCAGCCAGTAATGACCCACCATGCGGTTCTCGTCGGGGTTGGCAATGGTGCCGGCTTCGAGCGCTGCGATATCACTGTAGGCGCGCTCAATGAGCGGGTTCATCTCTGCCAGAAACTCGGGTGTGAGCGGCAGTTTGGAAAAATCGAGGGAAATCCCCATGTCGGGGTAACGCAGAAGCTGTTGAGCGTACTGTTTCATAACAGGCGCGCATTATACGCCTCAGTCTTTCATTTGACAAGCTTTTATTCTGCCAAATGGGGGCTAGGGTGTTTTCTCCCTTGCTATTGGTGAGGGTAGGTGTTACAATTCACCCGTCATTATGCCTGCGCCATTCGTCGTCACCAAATTTGAGCAACAATCCCCCGAGTTGCCGCAGGGGTTTGAATTGATGAATTATACCATCGAGCGCAAGCTGGGGCGTGGCGGGTTCGGTATCACCTATCTCGCGCGCGAGTCTGTCAGTGACCGACCCGTGGTAATTAAGGAAAACTTCGTGCAAGAGTGCTCTATGCGCGACACTGTCGGTTACACGTTGGTGCCCTCCGGCGATGAGGGGCGCGACTTGTACGAGTGGGCCTTAAAACGCTTTCTGGATGAGGCGAAGGTGCTTATCCGCCTGAGCCACCCCTGTATTGTGCAGGTGCTGACGGTGTTCAAAGCGCTGGGGACGGCTTATTATGTGATGCCGTTGGTGAAGGGCGCAGAGCTGGATCAGGCAGCCCCGGCGCCGGGAAAAATCAATGAAGCCTGGTTGCGCCCGGTGCTGGAGCAACTGCTCGGCGCGCTTGATTACCTGCACAGGCAGGGGCTGCTGCACCGTGATATCAAGCCCTCGAACATTCTGCTGCGCCCCGACGGCAGCCCGTTGCTCATCGACTTCGGCACGGCGCGTGTGAAAGATGCCACCCATACGCTCACCATGGTGGGGACGCCGGGGTATAGCCCCTCTGAACAGTTTACTCCCCATGGAAAAAATGGCCCCTGGACTGACCTCTACTCACTGGGTGCTACCTGTTACCGCCTCATTACCGGTGAAGTCCCGCAGGATTGTATATCACGGCTCGAAGATGATGACCAGCGCCCGCTGGCCGGCCGTGCAGAGCTCAAAGGGCGCTTTTCCCACAAGTTCCTGACTGCCATCGACAAAGCCATGAGTGTAGCCCGCCGCGACCGCTGGCAGTCTGCACAGGAATGGCTCGCAGAGCTGGGGGGGCGGGGGCTGGCTGTGCCGGTGCTGCCTCCTGTGCCGGAGCTGCCCGCTGTGTCGGATGTCGAGCGGAAGAAAAAAAACTGGTTTTTCCGTATTTTTGTCGTTCTGCTGTTTGTTCCTATCGTGATATGTTTCTTGCCTTTTTCCTGTAAAGATAAACGACGTCCGGTCAGTCGAGAGCTGCTTATCAGCAAGGGGCTGAATCCGGATGATTTGCCGTCTGCTTTAGAGGTTGCCCAGTCCGGGAATGACGAGAATCTGCGCCTGATTCTTTATGCCGGGATGAATGAAAATGCTGTTGACTCCGATGGCTCGACTCCGCTTCACCGAGCTGCGGAGAGAGGGTTCGATAAGTGTGTGAAGGTGCTGCTGGAAGCCGGGGCGGATGAGGATGCAGCCGATGATTATGGCAAGACTCCGCTTCATCGGGCTGCTTATGGGAACCATGCCGCTTGTGTGCGCCTGCTTCTTGAGGCCGGAGCGGATGAGGATGTCGTCGACAATACCGGCTGGACCCCGCTGCATCGTGCTGCCTTCGTCGGTAGCATTGACAGTGTGCGCCTGTTGCTGGAGCACGGAGCTGATGTAAATGACCGCAACGATAAGGGGGAAACACCCCTTACGAAAGCTCTTCAGGTTTACGGGTTTCATTCTTCCGTTGACCGGCAGAACAAGAAAGAAATAGCCCGCCTGTTGCGAGCCATGGGAGCTGTTGAATGAAGCTCCGATAGTCGCTATGGAGCATCCGGCGCGGTATCGGGCCAGTTGTGGCGGGGGTAGCGCCCCGCGAGGTCTTTCTTCATTTGCGGGTAGCCGTTGCGCCAGAATGAAACGAGGTCGGAAGTCGTCTGGTACGGGCGCTGGTTGGGAGCCAGAATTTCCACCAGGCACTTCACCCGCCCATCTGCAATGGTGGGGGTGGTGGGTACGCCGAAGAGCAGCTGGCACTTCAGAGCAAAGGTAGGGGTACCGTCCTCTCGGTACAAGAGCTTGACCTCGCGACCGTTGGCTAATTTAATGGCTTTGGGGGCATAGCGGTTCAGGCAATCTTTCTGCCAGGGGGAGAGCCATTCGCCCAATATAGGCAGCACGGGGCGGGCGGCGATGTCTTTGTAGCACACGGCTCCTTCACACAGCATGGTAATAGCTACCAGGCGGTCCTCTTCGCCGAACTCCGGCAGCTCCAGCTCAGGCATGGCACTGCGCAGGCAGGTCAGGCGGTTAATCCATTGCAGCACGTGGCCATCCCACCCCTCCAGGCGCAAATCACCGCGCACCACGCGCTCGGCCAGCAGCGGGGCGGCATGCTCGGGGGTGGCATCACCGGTTTCCCTCTCGCAGAGAACGAGGTCTCGGTAGAGGGTACGG
Organism: Akkermansia sp.; assembly: GCA_017477935.1. GTDB lineage: Bacteria > Verrucomicrobiota > Verrucomicrobiia > Verrucomicrobiales > Akkermansiaceae > Akkermansia. The sequence goes on from JAFVIC010000006.1 coordinate 4,718, forward strand.
TGCATGTTCAGCACGCGTTTGCGAGTGGTATCGTAGGTGGGTACATCGTCTTCATGTGTGCTCAGGTCGCTGATTTGCAGCTGTGTGCAGCGGCTCAGGCGTGTTTCGACCCCTTTGCCGCCGATTTCGGTGATTTCAGCGGCCAGGAAGACGTCGGCCTCTTTCGCGATGGATGAGGCGATTTTACCGCTGCGGCGACCGGTGAGTCGGGCAGTACCGGTGGCACTGCTGTTGCGGGCGGCAACGTGAGCGGGGAATGAGCCGAGCAGGGCGGCAATAACCCCTGAGCGATGGCCTGCGAAGTCCGGCTCCGCTGCTACACCTCGGCCCAGCAGCTGGCGATAGGCGGTGCTGACTTCTCGTGCTGCCCGGGTCATGATACCCAGGCGCGTGCAGGCCGCAGAATCGTAGCGCAGCTCGACCGCAGCTTGCACAGCGCGCCACTCAGCCTGAAAATCACTATAGTCGCCCTCATGCTGCAACTTATCACTCAGCCCGCTTACCATGGCGATGTTCTCACCCTGAATGAGTGCGGCAACGGCGGCCATTTCCGTTTCGCAGTCGAACTCTCGACCGGCAACCATCAGGCGGGCCAGTACAGGGGGCAGGGGGTAGCGCAGCATTTGTCGACCGGTAGGGCTCAGCATTCCCTGTTCATTGACGGCCCCCAGCTCCTGCAGCAGTGCCCAGGCCCGTGCTGTTTCGGCTTCGGTCGGGGTATCGGGCCAGCGGAAGCGGCGTATGCCCTCCAACCCCTTGCAACCCCAGGCCAGCAGGTTGAGGAAAGCCATGGAAATATCGGCTCTGTGTACCTCCGGGGCGGGGAATGGGGCGCGGCGCCGGTGTTCTGCTTCGCTCCACAGGCGAATACAGCGGCCGGGGCCCAGTCGCCCGGCGCGGCCTGCGCGCTGCTCGGCCTGGGCCTGTGAGATGGGGACGATGTGCAGGGTGGATATGCCGCGCAGCGGGTCCCAGCGCCCCTCGCGGGCTGTACCGCTGTCGACCACGGAACGCACGCCCTCGATGGTGAGCGATGTTTCAGCGATGTTGGTGCTGACGATAACTCGCGGGCGCTCACCTCGCTCAACGGCACGGGCCTGCATGTCGGGCGTGAGCTGGCCGTGCAGGGCATAGACCTCCCGCCCTTGCATCCAGCCCACGTTTTCCAGAATTTCCACAGTGCGGCGGATTTCGTAGGCCCCCGGCAGGAATACGAGCACATCGCCGCAGTCGGGCTGCTCTGTCAGTCGGCGCACGGCCGCAGCGCATTGCTCCCACACCGGTGGCAGTCCCACATAGCCGCGAGAATCGCGCACCGGCGACGGCGGCATATAGCTGACCTCTACCGGGTAAAGTCTGCCCTCTGCCCGCAGTACCGTGGCCTGTGGCAGGTAGCCCTGCAGTTTGTCCAGTTCGAGCGTGGCGGACATCACGAACACGCCGATATCCGGTCGCGTGCTGCGCTGTAGTTCCAGCACCCGCGCCAGGCACAAATCCCCTGACAGACGGCGCTCGTGCACTTCATCGAAGATGACGGCACTCACCCCTGCCAGTTGCGGGGCATCCGTCAGGCGGCGCTCCAGGATGCCGTCTGTCATGTAGAGAATGCGTGTGGCGGCACTGCTGCGCGAGTCGAAACGCACGGTGTACCCCACCTCCTGTCCGAGTGCGCAGGGGTATTGACGTGCCACATAACCGGCCAGCAGACGAGCGGCCAGTCGGCGTGGCTGCACTACTATAATGGTTCCGCGCTCCGCTACCCCCGCGGCTTGCAGCATGAGCGGTACCCGTGTGGATTTACCGCTGCCGGTCGGTGCACTGAGCAACACGCAGAATCCCGGCTCGCGCACGGCTGTCGTGATGTCGGCGCGGATGGCCTCGATGGGGAGAGGGGCTGACATCAGAAATTGTCAGGCATGTCGCGCAGAGCCGGTGCTTCATCCGAAGCGGTGGGCGCTGTGTTCGGTTGGGAGCCGGGCTGGATGTTCGGGCTGTCGCTGTCGATGATAACCTTCGGAGCCTGAGATTTCTGCTCAGCAAAGAGGTTGTTGAGAGCAGTCTGCAGGGGTAAGCCGGGGTAGCCGATGAAGAGAATACGGCTGTCGGGCCCGATGAGCACGGCCGTGGGGAGCTGAGATACACGATAGGCTCGCCCGTGGCTGTTTTCGGCGTCATCCATGTAGCAGTTGGCCACGATGTTGTGCTGCTTCAGCTCGGCCAACCAGTCGTTGTGGTTGGGGGCGTGAACCGTAATCGGGCAGAATACCAGCCCCGGGTATTGAGTGGCAAGCTGGTGCTGGCGGCTCACGACGTTCAGGCCCATTTGCTCTGAGGGTGACCAGAAAAAGATGAGGTTAGCCTTGCCGGTCACGGGGAACGTGGCTGGCCTGCCGTCAATGCCGGTTACCGTGAGCTGCGGGGGAATGCTGCCTACACTGAGGTTGCGCAGCACATAGGCCATTTCGAGTGCGGTTTCACTGAGGGTACGGGTACCGAACATGGCATTCTCGGGGCTGGCGCTCACGGCCTGTTTCAGAAAGTAGAGTTGCTTGTTGCGAGCCATGGCTGCGCTGCCTTCGGCTCCTTGAATGGTGGGGTTGCTGAGCATGATACACATGGCCATAGCGGCATTTGCCCGCGAGGTGAGGTCGCGGTTGCGGGTGTAAATCTTCTGCAGCATCTCGTAAACCCGCACACTCTGACTCTCAGAAAGTTTGGCACAGGCCTCGCCTATGAACGGGCTGGAATAGTGCGTGCGGTTCACGCTTTCCAGGAGGGCATTTGCAAAGTACGACACCCGGCGCTCCCGCCCTTTGAACACCTCGGCAAAGGCCTGCGGGTTGTTCAGGAACCACACCACCGCCGGGGCTGCCCAGGGCTGGTCGAACTCGTAGACCGGCACCATCTTGCGCTCATCCCTTGCGCCGTGCATGCGCTCCTCTGCCGTGGGGCGTACCAGCTCCTCGCGCTCTCCTACTTTGCGGCACACGCTCTGCCACAGTTCGGCCGCTACATCCTTACCATCGGGCACACGCACGGCTGCTCGCTGTTCGTCAGTCTTGGCAACCTTTTGAGCAGCCCGATATTCAGCCATCTGCTGTTCCCAGCGGGTGAGAGCTGCACGCATGGCCGGTTCGGCGGCTCCGGCAACGGTGGCGCTCAGCAGAGCAAAAATGGCAAATAGTGTGCGTTTCTTCATGTGTGCCATTATATAGCGAGCTGTGTGCTCTGTCAATCCCGCTGCGAGTCAGTACGGCGCGGAAATCTCTCAACCGGGGCGTGATGACGTGAATGCGCCTTGACTCATTCAGTTTGTTATCTTATAAGTACATCTGCCTGTTGAGCAGGCACTGATACTTCACGATAATTCCACCATACTGAAGAGATGAAACTGAGAATAGCAGTTCAGTCGAAGGGCCGTCTGAATGAGGATACGATGGCAATACTGGCCGAGGCCGGCATAAAGGTGAGTTCCTCGAAGCGCACCTTGTTGGTGGCAGCTCGCAAGTTCCCGATGGAGGTGCTCTACCTGCGTGATGACGATATTCCGGAAACCGTGACTGACGGCGTGGCCGATATCGGTGTAGTGGGGCTCAATGAGTACCTGGAGCGCGGCGGTGATGCGGATATCGTGAAGAAGCTTGGCTTCGGCGGTTGCCGCCTGAGCATTGCCATACCGAAAGAGCACGAATACACCGGCCCCCAGTGGTTGCAGGGGCGCCGTATTGCTACCTCATACCCCGTGATTCTGCGCCGTTGGCTTGAGGAACAGGGGGTTCAGGCCCACATTCATGTTATCACCGGTTCGGTGGAAATCTCAACGGGTATCGGCCTGGCGGATGCGATTTTCGATATCGTGAGCAGTGGTGCCACCCTGGTGAGCAACAACCTGCGAGAAGTTGAAACGGTGCTGGAAAGCGAGGCTGTGCTGATTGCTAACAAGAACCTGTGCCCGGAAAAACGCGAAATTCTCGACAAGCTGCTCTTCCGTATGGATGCCGTGATGACGGCCGCCGACAAGCGCTATGTGCTCATGAATGCTCCCCGCGAGTGTGTGGACAACATCGTGTCGGTGCTGCCCGGTGTGAAAAGCCCCACTATCATGCCGCTTGCGCAGGAGGGCTGGTGCAGCATTCACACCGTGCTGGAGGAAGAGTGCTTCTGGGATATCATCGGTCGCCTGAAAGAGGCCGGTGCTCAGGGAATTCTGGTGCTGCCGATTGAAAAGATGATTCTGTAATCTGCCATTTTTGCCAATATGAACATTGATTTTGAGAAAAGCGGCGGGTTGGTGCCTGCCATCGTGCAGGATGCCGCCACCGCCAAGGTGCTCATGCTCGGCTATATGAATGCCGAGTCTTTCGCCCGCACGCAGGAAACCGGCCGTGTGTGTTTCTGGAGCCGTAGCCGTAATTGCCTGTGGACCAAGGGTGAAACCAGCGGAAATTACCTCGATGTCGTGAGCATGAAGCTTGATTGCGACAACGATACCCTGCTGGTGCAGGCTACCCCCCATGGCCCCGTGTGCCACACCGGTACCGACACCTGCTGGGGCGAGGTGAATGCTGCCAGCCCGCTGTTGTTCCTCACGGAATTGCAGGATTTCATCAATAAGCGCCACGAGGAAATGCCCGAAGGGTCCTACACGACCTCTCTTTTCCGTGATGGCGTGAACCGCATGGCCCAGAAAGTGGGTGAGGAGGCTCTGGAAGCCTGCATTGAGGCCTGCAACGGCACCAACGAGCGCCTGGTTTACGAGGCTTCAGACATGCTCTACCACCTTATCGTGCTGCTTACCTCGAAGGGGCTGCGCATTGAGCAGGTTGTTGAAGAACTGGCTGCCCGCCATAAACCGGGCTGGACAAAGCACTGACATTAACCCCTTGTGACGGTGGTGAAAGATATCTGTCAAAAACTGACCTCAAGCCGCTTGTTTGAGCTGCTTATTGTTGTGGTCATTTTGATAAATTCCGCTCTGATAGGCGTGGAAACCTACACGGCGAATGTCGTGGTAGCCGCGATTCAGAAGGTGATTCTGGGTATCTTCACCGTGGAAATCCTCATTCGCTATATAGCGGCGGACTCCAACCGGCAATTCTTTACTTCCGGGTGGAACCTCTTTGACCTTACGCTGGTAATCATTGGTCATATACCTGAGACGTTGATGCCCAACGCCTCGATGGCAATGGCTATGCGAGTATTGCGCGTGTTCCGTGTACTGCGCCTGCTGCGCACCTGCGATGAGATTAAGCTGATTATATCCGTGCTCATCAAATCCTTGAGCGCGCTGTTTTACAATCTGGCTTTCTTTTGCATCTTCCTCTACCTGTTCGCTGTCACGGGGGTATCCCTTTTCCGGCTGCCGCAGCCGGATACTCTGACGATACCTGAGCGCGAGAAGTATGAGCTGCTCATGGCCAGGGCGCCCCATGCTCCGACCAATTCGCCTGAGCCTTATGGTTCTCTGCATGAGTCCATGTTCACCCTGTTCCGAGTCATGACCGGCGATGACTGGACCGATGTGCGCTACAACCTGCTTACGGCCCGCGAATGCGGTTTGTTGAAGGTACCGCGCTGCGCGATTACCTTGTTCCACGTTTCCTGGTTCGTTATTTCTGCCTTCCTGTTGCTCAACCTGGTGGTGGGTGCTGTGCTGAACAACTACCAGATTGTCATGGAAGAGCAGAGGAAACGCCGCGAACTGCCCAACTGAGGGCCGAATTGCTGCCCGCGACGCGTAACGTAGAAGTGTTTGTCGAGCCCATTGATACGGCCGCGGCTTTATGATATAAAATTACCGGCAAATAAGAGGTAAAGGGAGTGGGTAGATGGTAAAAAAATCCCCCGCTCCTGTACGAGACAGGGCGGGGGGTGATTGAAGTAAGTATCAGTTGGCCACGATGTTGACCAGGCGGCCGGGCACGACGATAACCTTGCGGATTGTCTTGCCATCGGTGAATTCCTTCACGCGGTCAGAGGCAAGGGCGGCAGCCTCTACCTCTTCCTTGGGCGCATCTGCGGCCACAGTAATCTTGTCGCGCAGCTTGCCGTTCACCTGAATGACGATTTCCTTGGTGTTTTCCACCAGGTATTCAGGGTTGTAGGTCGGCCAGGTCTGCTGGCAGAGCTGGCAGGCGGGCAGGGTGGCAAACTGAGTGCGCAGGCGGCTGTAAAGCTCTTCCGTGAGGTGCGGGGCGAAGGGATTGAGCACGTGCAGCAGCTGCACGTAGTCGCTCACGGTCACGGTGGCGGCACCGGTCATGGCGTTCGTGCATTCCATCATCTTGGAGATAGCGGTGTTGAAGCTCATGGCCTCAATGTCCTCCGTCACCTTCTTGATGGTCTTGTGAACTTCTTTGCGCACGGGGGTGACTTCGCCATTATCCACGTCGGTCACCTTGCCGGAGAGCACCCACTCGCCTTCCTGATTCTCCACCATGGCTACACGCCACACGCGGGCCAGGAATCGGCTGATACCCTCCACACCCTTGGTCTGCCAGGGCTTTACCTCCTTGAGCGGCCCCATGAACATTTCATACATGCGCAGGGAGTCTGCACCGTACTCGCGCACAATATCATCGGGGTTCACCACGTTGCCGCGGCTCTTGGACATCTTCTGGCTGTCTTCGCCGAGAATGAGTCCCTGATTGACGAGCTTGTTGAAGGGCTCGTTCGTGCTGACAAGACCATAGTCGTAGAGCACCTTGTGCCAGAAACGGGCGTAGAGCAGGTGCAATACGGCGTGCTCGGTGCCGCCGACATAGAGGTCAACACCGCCGGGGTTGTTGCCGCCCATCCAGTATTTCTCGACCTCGGGGTCAACGAAGGCCTGATTGTTTTTCGGGTCGAGGTAGCGCAAGTAGTACCAGCAGGAACCGGCCCACTGCGGCATGGTGTTGGTTTCGCGGGTGAAGTTTTCGGAGTACTGAATCCAGTCCGTTGCTTTCACGAGCGGACCGCGGGGGTCACCGCTGGGCTTGAAGTCTTCCATCTCGGGCTGCAACAGAGGCAGCTCGCTTTCGGGGATGGCGTAGTGGTTGCCGTCCTCGCTGTTCCAGACGATGGGGAAGGGTTCGCCCCAGTAGCGCTGGCGGCTGAAGAGCCAGTCACGCAGTTTGTAGTTTACCTTGCCGCAGCCATAGCCCTTCTCCTCGAGCCAGGCAATCATCTGCTGCTTGGCTTCGGGCACACTCAGACCGTTGAGGTGCTCAGAGTTGACCATGGTGCCGTCGTACCCGCAGAAATCCTGCCAGGGAGTGTCGGCGGTATCCGGCTGCACCACCTGAATGATGGGCAGGCCGAACTTCACGGCAAATTCATAGTCGCGGCTGTCATGGGCGGGCACGGCCATGATGGCGCCCGTACCGTAGCCGGTGAGCACGTAGTCAGCAATCCAGATGGGGATTTCCTTCCCGTTGACCGGGTTCACGGCGTAGGCTCCGGTGAAGACGCCGGTCTTGTCTTTGCTCTCGGTGCGCTCCAGGTCGCTCTTGGCTGCACAGGCTGTCTGGTAAGCTGTTACGGCCTCCTTCTGCTCTGCTGTTGTGATTTCATTCACCAAATCGTGCTCGGGGGAAAGCACCATGTAAGTGGCGCCGAAAAGGGTGTCCGGGCGGGTGGTGTAGACGGTAATGGTCTTGCCGTTGCAGGTGAAGTTCACCTCGGCACCCATGGATTTGCCAATCCAGTTGCGCTGCAGCAACTTGATGCTCTCGGGCCAGTCGAGCGGTTCAAGCTCATCAATCAGGCGCTCGGCATAGGCGGTAATGCGCAGCATCCACTGGCGCAGCTTGCGGCGCTCAACGATGTGGCCCTTGCTCTTCCACTCTTCAGCCTCCTCGTTGGCCAGCACGGTGCCCATGTCCGGGGACCAGTTTACCATACCTTCTGCCACATAGGCCAGGCGCACGTTGTCAATCTGTTCGCGGGTCCAGCCCTTGGCTTCAAGCTCGCTGACGGGGCAGGCCTTCTTCAGCTCGGTGTTGTAGTAAGAGTGGTACAGGCGCAGGAAAATCCACTGAGTCCAGCGCACGTAGGCGGGGTCGGTGGTGGCGATTTCGCGATCCCAGTCGTAGGAGAAGCCGAGCATCTTCAGCTGGCGGCGGAAGGTGTCGATGTTCGCGTAAGTGGTGATGGAGGGGTGCTGGCCGGTCTTGATAGCATACTGTTCAGCGGGCAGGCCGAAAGAGTCCCAGCCCATGGGGTGCAGCACGTTGTAACCGTTCATGCGCTTGTAGCGGCTCACAATGTCGGTGGCGGTGTAGCCCTCGGGGTGGCCGACGTGCAGACCGGCACCGCTCGGGTAGGGGAACATATCCAGCACATAGTACTTGGGCTTGCCGGCATCGAACCCCTCTTCACCGGGGTTAAGCACCTTGAAGGTCTTTTCGGCGTCCCAGGTGGCTTGCCACGCGGGCTCGAATACATCAAAAGGATACGGATTTTTACGTTCAGACATGTCGCGCGAGACTATAGTACAAACACCCAAGAAAATCAAGCCTTTTCGCGCTCAATTACGACTGCTGCCACAATTTCCGCAAGCCGTTATGAGCAAGGAGCTGCGCAAACATGTTATTTTGAGCCCGAGTGAGCTTTTTTTGCTGACAATGGGCGCAAAACGTGTTACAGTACAGAATATGAAGAAGCCAGATATTCTCGCCGCTCGTAATCTGAACAGTCGTGCCGAGCAGCACATGCCGGCGACCGTCATTCCTGTCAGCACCGGCAATGCCGTGCTCGATGCCAACCTCTACGACCTTTCCCGCCGTTTCTGCGGCAGCCACAATCCCGATGTGGTGCTGCAGATGCTTGCTACCGTAATGAATGCCGCCGATTCGGATATCGAGGAGCACGATCTCGACATGATGAACCGCACGCTCGATGAAATGTTTGCCGCCGACAAGATGTTCCTGCCCTACCGCAATGTACGCAAAATCACCTGCTTTGGCTCCGCCCGCATTCAGCCCGATGACCCTTCCTATAAACAGGCCGTTGATTTCGCCCGCATGGCCTCCGACAATGGTTACATGATTATCACCGGCGGTGGCCCCGGTATCATGCAGGCCTGCAATGAGGGCGCCGGTAAGGATAACTCATTCGGCCTCAATATCACCTTGCCTTTCGAGCAGCACGCCAACCCCTTTGTGGAAGGCAGTGACAAGATGATGGATTTCTATTATTTCTACACCCGTAAACTCAATTTCCTGAAACAGACGGATGCCTTGGTGGCCTTCGAGGGCGGTTTCGGCACCATGGATGAAATTTATGAGACGATTACCCTCATGCAAACGGGTAAGTGTTCTATCTTCCCCATTGTGCTGCTTGATATTCCGGGTGAGACATTCTGGTATCGCTGGGCGCGGTTTATTGAGAAAGAGCTGCTCAATGAAAATCTCATCTCACCCAACGACATGCACTTGCTCTACCTCTGCAAGAGCGCGGAGGACGCCATGGCCTACATCGAGCGTTTCTATAAGCGATTCCATTCCTATTACTTCAATGGCGAAATCTGCACCATCCGCCTGATGGAACCGCTGAGCGACAAGCTGCTGGACTGGATTCGGCATGACTACACCGACATCATGCCCAAGGGCGACCTTGTGCAGCTGGAGGAAGACCCCGCCGACCCCGAACCCCTGCTGGCCGCCATGCCTCGCCTGAACTTCACCCTGAAACGCGGTGATTACGCGCGCCTGAAGGACCTCATTGATGTCGTGAACGATTAACCCCCGGCATTCGGGCTACTTTTCCGACGCAGTGCCCGTTCATGTATCCGCGAGTCGGCGCTTGCGCTCGGGCGACAGGCGTTTCGCCATTTAAAAAGCCGCCGTCCCTCACAGGAACGGCGGCTTTGATCAATTCAAGTCGGATTTGCAAGAGTTATTTGCGGCGGCGGCGTGTTGCCAGGCCGGCCAGTGCCAGTATACTCAGCACACCAACGCCGGGCTCAGGCACAGAGGGCGTATCCCCGACGATATTGGTGCCAATTTCCGGATGAAAGGGGTTGGTGCGAGGGTCAATAACGTAGTCGTCGTCCAGCCCCTCTACAGAATACGATACTCCTAATCCATTGATGTCTAACCAGTCTTTCTCTTTTTCTGCCGAATTAAACATCACAAGCAGGTAATGACCGGTAAAAGCTTTATTAACCGAATTAGAGGTGTATGTTTCGCTGAAGTCGCATGATTCCCCCGGGGCCTTCGGGTTGCTGAATACATTATTGCCTTCATAATGCATCAGCATGGTTCCGGTTTCATAATCGTATGTCCATAAGGAAATACTCATGCCGCGGCTGTATGAGCTGAAGTTCAGAGTAATGGTTTGTGCATTCTGCGGCAACCACAGCGCCATGACAACACTGGTGCGGTTTTCATTGTTGTTGTCGTATTCGCACCTGAAACTATTGGGCGTGCAATATTTTACATCTACACCACCGCTGACATACCAGTGCATCAGGTCGTCTTTATCGGTGTTGTCATCGAGAGCTTCCTGTAAATTAGCGATGATATTCTTTGCATCCTGGCTGGTGCCCAGACCGGAGGTATTCATGTCATCCACAACAATATATTCGCTGTCCGGCAACCCCAGCTGAATGCCGGGAGAGGTCACGATATCGCCACTGCCTGCATCATCTCCGCTACCTTCATCCGGTTTCGGTTTTTTCATAGCGGCGTCAATATCACCTATAAGAGCGGTTGCGTCATCAGGAGCTGTGTAAGAATCATCCAATCCAACAGCGCAGGATACACTTGCGATTATCGGAAAGAGTAATATGGGGATTATTTCTTTCATTGCAGTTTTCTCTTTTCTGACTGCAAAGATAGGGGGGCTAACTTTGCGCGGCGCAAGTTACAACAATTACTGTAGTTTGTCAAGAGAAAATATTAAAAATTTAATTATTGTTCAATGGCTTGCTCAAAATGTGGTGATAAAGCCTTGTATATAAAAGCCGAAATGCCTGAATCTGCATGAAAAAAAAAGGTTAGAAAGTAGGGGCTTTAGCCTGCTTTGCTACTCTGCAGTACCATCGAATTCGACGATTCTCAGTATCGTTTGTTTGAGTCAACTTGGCTCTTCGTTATAAAGTGTGGGCATGTCCCATTCCCGCAGTAGAAAACGAAGGCAAAAATGGCATAAGAGAGAGCAGAAAATCCTCAATAACCCAATAAAAGGATTGAGCATGGAGGACAAAAGTCCTACCATGCCCTATATGCTATTAAGGAACTTCAGAGTACACCAGACCCGCAGTACAAGTCAAGGCCAAATTTCGGAATGCGAATATTTTGCGCCTAATCCGGTAGA
>JAFVIC010000051.1 GCA_017477935.1 Akkermansia sp.
GCCGGGCAAGTCACCTTGCGGTCGGAGCTCCAATGGAGCGTATCCACCTTTTCCATCTTCTCTTCATCATCGCGGGTCGTCACCTCAGGGCCACCGGGGGTCAGGGTGAAATCCTTGCCCACGCTCATATCATTGCGGGTCGGGGCATCCTGCGTGTAGAAGCAGAACACATCTGCCCCCATCACATAAGTCTTGGAACCCTTGACTCCGCGAGCGGCGGGCTGATACGGCAGATTGGCCACCACAATCTTGATGCCCGGGTACACCAGCATGCGCTGCACGCGCTCGATGGTCACATCCACATCCACACCGCCAATGCGGGAAAGCATTTTGGCGTTGTTCTGGAGGATGCTCCAAGCCTGCAGACCAATTACCAGATGCGTGGGCATGCGGCCAATGCTCTTGTGAATCTGGAGAATCAGGTTGTTAATCTCCTCCACCGGGTTGCTGGTCGCATTGCTCCAGTTACCGGCACCGCTGGTCACAGGAATACCGGCCTTGAAAATGCGCACGGCCTCCACCTCGCGGGAAATAAGCTGGGCGGAAAGCAGCTCTTGCAGATTGCTCTCGCGCTCCTCATCACCGCCGTCCTGCTCCATGTCAAAGTTCCAGGTGGAAACTTTGAGGGCATGAGGCTTTACTGAGAAGAATGCCTCTTCGGCGTTCACATCGATGCTCTTGGCAGAGTTGCCGCGAGCCAGCAGCGTATCATAGCTGCGGAATGCATTGTCAATATCGCGCTTCTTGTAAGAACCCACGGCGGTGGAAACTTTCACCGGGGGGAAGAGAAGCGTGGAAATGCTGTCCTTTTCATCAGCCACGGCGGCCTGTGCCAGCTCCGTGAGGTGGGAATTGTAGGTATGTGCGTTCTGGTACATAATCTCGTAACTTGGGGGTTATTTATCAGCCGAGGGTGGTGGGCGGGACGGGGTAAGCCTCCACCAGTTCGTTGGCCACGCCGTTCTTCACAGCGGTGGCCACATGGGTGCCGGTGGTGCCGGCTTTCACGGTGCCGTTGCCTGCCAGCACCAGCTTGGTGCCGGGGGTGACGGTGCCGGGGGAAGAGTGGAGCTTCACGCCCACAATGCCGGGGTGGTTCGGCAGGATGATGTCGGTGGGTTCACCATTGGCGCCATTGCCACCCACATGCACCACACCCAGCGGGGTGGTGGCAGAGGCGGCAGCCAGAGTGGGCACGCCGCTGGCATCCACAGTCACAAAGCAGCCCTCTGCAGCTCGCAGATCTGCCGTGCCATTCGTCAGGCGCACAGTTGCGCTCTCGTGAATAATAGCCATAATCGTTCTATCGTTCGGGGGTTACTTGTTCAGTTCATTCTTGGCCATGCCGTGGGCTTTCCAGAACGAGCAGGTGCGCCCGGCGGCGCGCTCGGCTTTCTGAATCTCCTTGGCTCGGTTGATAATCGTGCTGCCGGTACTCTTGGCCCCCGTGCGCGGTGTGCCAGCCTTGGCATAGCGTGCCTGGGGTTCAGCAGCGGCGGCAGCCTGCTGCTTGCGCTCCTTGAAAGCGCGGATGGTCATCATGGCCAGGCCACGGTTCGTTACCAGCCCCTCCTTGATTTCCTTTTTCTCCTCCTCCGGCAGGTCTGAGAGGCCCTCGCTGTTCAGCAGGGTCTCGGCCTCGGAATCGGCGGCTGCAGCGGCCTCGCCCTTGATTGCCTCAATGGCGGCCACACAGTCGGCGGCGGTAGCCTCAGGGGCAAGCCCCAGGGCTTTCTTAATGTCTTCGAGTTCGTTCATGTCTTGGTTCTCGTTTTTGGTTGTTTTTTCCACCACCCCTGTGGCGGTGGGAAGATTGCTCGGCAAGCCGTTCGTTATCGGCCTTTGCCCCATGCGGTTGTTCGGATTATTCGTCAGCGCAAGCCCCAGCAGCACCAGCGGGCGGTAGCGGTTGCCTCCCAGCCCCTCGGCCAGTTCCGGGTCATCCACCCGGTATACCGTGGAAAAATGCTTGTATACACGCCCCACCACCAGCTCCAGCCCCGGCGGAGTCCACTCAATGCGCCCGGCAAGCTGCATGTTGCCAGCTCCATCATCAAAAAGGGCGAGCTCACGCACCCAGCCTGCCGCTGCCGTGTCAGGCACCTCAGCCACACCCGGTACTCCCCAGTGGTCGGCATCGATAGGTATACCCTCCTCAGGCACTCCCGCTGCCACAATAGCCTGCATCGCTGCGTTATCCAGCACCTGCACAATATCGCCACCCTCTCTCTTGGCCGGGTGTTCCTCATTGCTCTCAATGTGATACCACCCATCGCCGGGCGCATCCATCGGCACCAAATCTGTCTTTTCTATCGTTTTCATCTCGTTCTCCAATCGTCAATAGTCAATAGTCACTCGTTAATCCTTTTTGCCGACCTTAGCAGGGGCTTGGCAGGGGGGGATATGCTCCGTTGGCATATCCTGTGCCGTTTTTGCTCTCTGCGCGTTTCTAGGGGCATTTACGCGGCCTTTCTTCTCGTGCTCGTAGCCTGCCGCAAAGAGAAACAGAAACGCCGTTGCTATTGCGCCTCCCCAGATGGAGATTCCGCGCTCCACCCAGCACCACTTTTCAGGTGCCAGCACGTTCCACCCGCACACCAGCAAGGTCACGGGCACCATCACGCCGAACACCCCGGCGGCTACATTCATGCAATTTTTCATACTATCGCGTTTTTATGGTTGACTTTTATTCTTTTAGGAATTACTCTGAGCTCGTGGGTGCAGCCGACGACCTCGGGACAACCTGTCAGGATTCCTGATGGCCCCCGCTGGAAGGCAACGGCGGCTGCACCCGGAGCCCCAATGAATAGGCTGTTCGATTGTTTCTACCTTTGAATTTTATGATGCTGATATCTGCTGTCAGCGGTTTTTCCACCCCCTCTACCGTAAAAGGTGAGTAGAAGTGTATCGCCTCATCTCGGGTATCTTGCATGTGATACAGGTCTTGCAACTCCATGCGAGGCGCATTTTGGAATAATGTGTCAATATTAGCCGCCGCAGTCATGTGTGCCCGATATGCCGTGTCTTTATCACACACGCCTGAATCAACAAGCCCCACGAAAGTTTGTCCTACTGCATTACTTGAAACAATCTTGCCCGCAGAGCCTCCTGTTACCGACACCTCTATGGGTTCAGTAAAGTTTTTATTTACAAGCGGAGTATTGGCTATTTTCTTCAAGGAATCCATTGCATCTTTTTTACACTCACCTTGTGGCAATAGCCCCCAGTTTGGAATCTCGTCTATCTTATCCAGTTCTTCATGGGTGTAGCCGGATTCCAGAAGCGCATTTGTTAACTTTACACCATGTTTCCAGCATTCCATTGGATTATCAGCTCGGCAATCTCCACCACTATTTGCAATGATGTCGCCGTTTCTGACCTTCTCCATAAAGGTGAGAATGTCCATTGGTCTGGCATTAGCCACCACATTCTCATCGGAGCGCGGAACTTTAGTCCCGCTTTCCCCATCTAAATCAGCCGCAGCACGCAAGGCCTGCTCCACCTCGGCGCGGTGTTGCTCCATCCGCTCGCGGTTCGGCTCACTCAGCCCACGAAACGCGGCCAGCTCGTCCTCCGTCAGCGGGGGCTCTTCCTCACGGTTCGGCTTATCCGGCATCGCACCCGCATTCATCACAGGCACCTGCCCAGCAGGTGCGGAATTCTCAAATCGTAAATCGTCATTCGTCAATCGTAAATCTTCGGTGTGTACCTCCACGCCTACTTCCTCGCTCACGGCCTCATCCGTAGCCCTCCAGCGCTGCCCCGCCAACTGGCAGAGCATATTCACCGTGGCCGCCCGGTCGTTAATCACAGGCGGAGTGAGTGTGAAGTACACCAGCACAGGCTGCCCGGGGAACTGAGCCACCAAGCGGCGGCGCACATACTGGCGGTTGATACACTCGGCAATGCTGATGGCATCATTCGCCGCTATCTGCCGGAAAGCCTCCATGTGGGCACTCCCCGCCAGCGTGCCGCTGCCACTCTCTGCCAGCACCGTCAGCAAGCCACCCGTGGCACGGCGCACCAGCGCCTTGTCGCACCACTCCGCGCGGCTGCTGAACGCGTCCGCATTCGCGGCAGAGGTCTCCACCGTGTGAATCTCGCCGCCGTCAGGGTACACCCCCGCGCCGTCAGAGGAAATCTCTTTAATGATGCTCGCGTACTCATCCCTCTGGTCATCACTCGTGCCCGGCGGCATCTTGAAAAACAAAGCAGGATTGCCGAACACCTCAAGGAACGAATCCCAGCCGTCAATCGCCGCCTCCTTGGCCGATATCAGGAACATCGCCACCAAGTCTATCGGGCGGGCAACCTCGCGCAACAGCACCGCGCTCATGTCGATGGGCTCCACCCGCGTGCAGCTCGTCTCGGCGTTCTCGTTGTAACACCATGCTCCCTCCAGCGCAGGGCGGCACAGCAGCCAATGGTGAATCGGCAGCCACCGCTCACCGCCACCTGCGGTCAGCACCTCCAGCGCAGAGTAGCGGCGGAAATCCGCAAGCCCCAGCCACTTGATGGCATCGCTCAGGTTCTCCACCGCACGCAGGCTGCGCGTGATAAAATCCTGCTGCTCCTCGGCAAGCGCCTGCATGGCTGCATCCTCACCCACCGCGCGGGCATCAATCAGCACATCCCACTCCATCTCGCCCAGCGCACTCTGGCGGCGGTTCAGCACCGTGCCCAGCATATCGTCATACTCCTCCAGAGCATCCCATGCCAACTGAACATCGGCATACTTGCCCTCGCGGTACAGCTCATACAGGCGGCGCACCTTGGCAGGGTTCAGGCCGCTGAGCGGGTTCTGCGTGCGCTTGGCTCGCAGCAGGTCATGGTAGCGCACGGTCTTCACGTGGCCACCCTTGCGGATGTTGCGGTGCTTGTTCTTCGCGTTGCTCATAAAAAATCCTTACTTGGTTCTGGTGTTTCTCATGCCACCGGCTATGTGGTTGCGGCGGCCTTTGCGGAACTTGCCGCGCTGATGCTCCCCGGCGGTCAGTCGACCCGGCAGCGGTACATTGCCCACACCGGCACCCGCTCGTACACAGAGCGCCGCTGCCGTGCAGCGGTCAGAGTGCCCATCCTTGGTGCGCGGTGCCTCATAGCTGAACTGGCCACCGCTGCATACCTGCTGCATGGCGGAGAGGTCGGTTCGCAGCGCCGGGTCGGTGGGTATACGCAGGCGGCAGGCCTCCATGGTCTCTCGCAGCTTGGGGAAGATCTCGCGCTTAAACGCGGCGGAAAAAGTGCAAAGCTCCACACGGCCAAACTTGTGAGCCTCCGGCTTGTACTCGCCGAATTCACGCACCAGCATGTCCCCCATGCCGATACCCATGCCGGTGTAGTCCATGCAGCAGCGGGTGGCCGCTGCCACGCGGGCGCGGATGAGGCTCAGCTGGTCGGCATGGCTCATCCCTGCAAGCACCAGCACCTCACGCGTGTAGAGAACATCGCCCAGGCGCTCCGCCGTCCATATCACGGTGGGGTCACTCACGCGCCCCACGTCCACACCCACGCGCAAATCCCTGCCGCCGCTGAATACCTCGGCAGCAGGGCGCAAAGAAGCTTCCTCACTCTCTGCGCGCAGAATAATCTCCGTAGGCAGCAGCTGGCTCTGCGTGTCCACAAACTCCGCATCCAACTCTTGCCTCACCGCCAGCGGGTCGCCAATCGCGGCGGCCAGCGTCTCATAATCCACAGGCAGGCCATCAGCAATGGCGCTGCGCAGCGGTATGTGGTAGTGGCTCCAGCGCATGCTTGTCACGCCGGAGCTGCTTGCAGCGGCGGCGGAGCAAATATCATAAAAGCGTTTCCCTCGCCCGGCTTTACCATTGGGGGTGGAGGTGAGTATCACTCGCTTCTCACCACCGCGCAACGGGTTCGTAATGGAGGGGAGAATGGCTTTCCATGTCGCGTCCGGGTCTTCAAAGAATGCAAACTCATCCAGCCACACATTCGCACTCATACCACGCACCGTGTCAGGCTTGCCCGGCACCGCTATGCAGCGGCTGCCATTGGTCAGGCGCACCACTCCGGCCTTGCCTTCTATGCCGTTCAGTTCCTCCAGCTCATCAGCAAAGGCGCACTCAAAGGCGGCCAGCCATTGCATCACTTTCTCCAGCGCCTCGTGGCTCTGTCGCTCGGAGGGCGCGGCTATCATCCACATGGTGTTGGCCTGCGCTATCATACCAGCCGCCACGATGGCGGCGGTGGAAAAGCTCTTGCCGGTCTGACGGCCCCAGCGCCCTACAAGAAAGCGCGAGCCGTCCTCATACCAAGCGCGCTGGTACGGGAGGAGCTTGCTCAAAGGGTTTATGGTAGCCACAGCAACCGCCTCAGGGGAGCGTCCCCGCTTCCCTTTCATCCCGGCAGCTGCTGTAACCTTGTTTTCCATGTCCTGTTCTCTCTCATTGAGGTGGCTCAGCTGAGCCCGAAAATTTCCTTGATACGAGCCTCTTTCTCGGCGGGGCTCAGCGTCTTGTCTTTCACCGCATCGGCGGCGGCATCCGCTGCGGCGGCTTTCTTCTCCAGCATCACCACGCGGCGCTCATCCAGACGCTGTGCCTGCGCTTTCAGCACGAGCTCGTACAGCGCCTTGATATGCTTCACCTCCGCGCCGGGCGTGATGGCAAGCTCCATGGCGCGGGCGCGCACCGCATCCAGCGTAGCATCATCCAGCCCCGTGGTATCTACGGCATCAAGCTCGCGGGCGAGGCGCTGCTGGCGTGCCCACTTGCGGGGCAGTATGTGCGTGTGATAGTAATCCGCCACCGAGGTCTGGCTGCATGTCAGGCCACACTCGGCCATATACGCACGCACATCCTCATAGCTGGTGCCACCC
>JAFVIC010000052.1 GCA_017477935.1 Akkermansia sp.
CTCGCCGTGTGGGCCCACTGTCATACTTATCGCGTGGCGTGTGGAGCATTCCTGCACGAAGTTCTCCTTTATCACCACGGGGCGGTCGCTTGCTGTCTCGCGTGCGAGGTAGGTGATACCGAACCCGCCGCGCCCCAGCTTGCGCTCGATGGTGAATCCCCTCAGCTCATACCCGGGCGGTAGCTCGGGGGTGGGAATAGCAGTCTGTGCTGTAGGGGTATTACTCATGGCGCGCTGCAAGGGGAATAATACGATAGCAAGCGAAAATTCTGATGTTTGCGCTCGGCGTGGGGCGAAAGAGATTAGCCGGGGCCGGAGCTGCTGTTTTATGCGGTTACGGTCACGATGGTGCGTGTGGCGGCGGGGCCGAGCAGGCGGGCGATGAAGTGCTGCATTTGCTCGTGGGTTATGTCCTGCAGCAGCTCGGGGAGCTGCTCGGCGTAGTCCGGCGGCAGTCCGAGCAGGGTGTTGATGGCCATGGTGGAGCAAAGCTTGTCTGCCGATTGCTCGGCCAGCAGGCGTGAGCTGAGTACGGTGGCACGTGCCCGCTCCAGAGCAGCCGGCGGCATGCCGTCTGCGGCCAGGCGGTCGAGCAGGTCGAGCAGGGCGGCGCGGGCTTCGGGCATGGCCTGGGGGGAGGTGCCGAGGTAGAAGTACATGCAGCCGGCATCCGTCCCCTGCAGGGCGGCGGAGGCGGCGTAGTAGGCGAGCCCGCGTTGCTCACGGATTTCGGTGAAGATGGGGCCTGCCATGTCGCGGCACCATTCATCGAAAATGAGTTGCAGGTGGTTGTCGGCAGCGGTGGCAGTGCAGCCGGGTACAGCGAGGGCGAGCACGGCCTGTTCTTTGTCGCAGGTGATGGTAAGGTCGGCGGGTTGCTGCTGTGGTGTGGGGGTGAGCGGGGCCGGTGCGCCGGCGGGCATGTCGGCGAAAAGTTCGCCGACGGCGCGGCAGATGGCGGCGGGGTCGAAGTCACCGCTGATGGCCAGCACGGCGTTGCGGCCGCACATCAGGGTGGCGTGGTGTTGCAGCAGGGCGGCACGGGTGAGGGATTGCACGCTTTCGGGGGTGCCGTCGGGGTGGTTGCCGTAGGATTGCGCCCCGAAACAGGCACGGCGCAGCTGCACGAAGGCAACGGCGGCGGGGTCCTCCCGGCTGTCGAGTATGTCGGCCACCATGTCTTCTTGCGCGGTGGCGATAGCCTCTTGTGGCAGGGTGGGGTGCAGGGCGGTGTCCGCCAGCAGGTCGAGCATGGTGAGGGCGTCTTCTGCCAGGGCGCGGGTTTTGAGCATGAGGGTGTTGTTTCCCGCGGTGCAGGATATGGTGCCGCCGAGCTCTTCGACGGTGTCTGCCAGCTGGGCTGCGGTGCGTGTGGGACTGCCCTTGAGCATGCACTCCGCCAGCAGGTTGTTGATACCGGCGGTCTGCTCATTTTCGGTGCGGCAACCGGCACCCAGGCAGAGCACGGTGCTCACCAGCGGTACCCGGTGGTCTTCGCGCAGTACCAGGCGCAGGCCGTTGGGCAGCTCATGCAGCACAGGGGTGGGGTGCTCGGCAGCAGCGGCGGCCGGGGGGGCGGCTGCATTGGTACCGGTGGGGTCCACGCTCACCACGGTCAGGCGCTCGGGGGTCAGGTAGGTGGCGGCCACCCGTGCCAGGTCGGCGGGGGTGACGTGGTTGAGAGCCTCGGCCCATTCGTCGCCGGCGGCGGCATTGCGCGAGTGGTGCCAGCTGATACCCAGCATAGAAGCGCAGCCCTGCACGGTGGAGAGCCCCTTGAGCCGCTGGGCACGCAGCTGGCGCCGGGCGCGCAGCACGCCGCGGGTGAAGTCGGCTTGCGGCAGGGTGGCGATGTAGTCGAGCAGGGCGGCCTGCAGTTCATCGCGCTGTTCGCGCTCGACATCGGCCTCGATGACGAAGGCGCCCTCGCCCTGTTTGGCGGGGAGTATGGAGGTGTTCGTGTCGTGCGCGATGGCGCGTTCGTCGTGAAAGAGCTTGTAGAGCCAGGCGGCGCGACCGTCCCCCAGCACGGCGGAGAGCACGGAAATGGCAGCTGAGTCGGGGTGGGCGGTGTGGGGTATACGCCAGGCGAGCATCAGTGTGCTGGTGGGTTGGGCGAACTCGCAGCGGTGCAGGCGCTTGCCCCATTGGCGGGGCTCGGTGACGGGGGGAGGGGGCGGCGCGGGGGCCGGCGGTATGTCGGCCACGGCTTCTTCGAGCGCGGTGAAGACGGCCGCAGGCTCCACATTGCCCACGATGCACACGAACATGTTGCCGGGTGTATAGCGGCTGCTGTGGTAGCGGCACATGTCCGCGTGGCTCAGGCGGTCGAAGAGTTTCTGCTCGCCGATGACCGGCAGGCGGCGCGGGTGTACCTTGAAGAGGGTGCCGATGAGGGCGCGGTAGGCGGTGTCGCGCGGGTCGTCGTTGTACATGGCCATTTCGCGGCGTATGACCTCGCGCTCTTTTTCAAACTCACCCTCGGGGAAGGTGGGGCGGAACACCAGCTGCATGAGGATGTGCAGGAACTGCTGCCATTGTGCCGAGGGACCGTCGATATGGTATACGGTGCGGTCGGTGGTGGTGTAGGCATTCCACAGGCCACCCAGGGCGGCGACCTCTTCGTTGAGTTGCTGGGCGCTGTACTCACCTGCGCCCTTGAACACCATGTGCTCCAGCAGGTGCGAAAGCCCCGCTCCGGCGTGCTCGCCCTCGTGCTCAGACCCCGTGCCGACCCACACCTGCACACTGACTACCGGGAAGGCCGCCTGGCGGCTCACGATAGCTGTCAACCCATTCCTGCATGTGTATACCTCTGCTTGCATGGCCGACATCATACCTTTTTCTGTTCGCGGGCGCAAGAAAAATCAAAACGGCGGCCGAAGGGAGGGATGCCCGGGTACTGTATACAATACGACCCGGATTCGGGCACGTCAGGTGCGAATCCGGGTCGGAAGATTTTTCGCAGAAATCAGGCCTGAGCTTTAAGGGTCTCGATGGCGGCCTGCAGGGTGGGGACGTCTTCGATGGAGATGACGGTGACATCTTTGCAAATGCGCCCCATCATGCCGGCGAGGGTTTTGCCGGGACCCATTTCGATGAAGAGGGTGTGGCCCTTTGCCACGAGGTCCTGCATGCTGGCAGCCCAGCGCACGGAGCCGCATACCTGAGCCCCGAGCATGGCGCGCACATCATCCGTGCCGGTGACGGGGCGTGCTTCGTAGTTGCAGTATACGGGGCAGGCGGGCATCTGCATGGTGGCAGCTGCGAGTTCGGGCAGCAGTTTTTCCTGAGCGCTCTTCATGTAGCGGCTGTGGTAGGCACCGGCTACGTTGAGTTTTTTGGCCAGCTTGAACCCGGCGGCCTTGGCACCGGCCACGGCTTTATCCACACCTTCAACGGAGCCGCTCACCACGGTCTGACCGGGGCAGTTGAAGTTGGCCACGTCGATATCGCACTCCGCGGCCAGTTTCTGTACAGCCTCGTCATTCCCGCCAATCATGGCAGCCATGGTGCTGGGGGCAGCCTGGCAGGCTTCCTCCATGTAAGCCCCGCGCTTCTGCACGATTTTCAGGCCGTCTTCCATGCTGAAGGTGCCTGCGGCGGCGTGAGCGGTGAATTCGCCCAGGCTCAGACCGGCGGCGGCCACCGGCTCAATCTCTACTTCGCTGCGCAGTATCTCCCACAGCGCCAGGCCGTGCAGGTAGAGTGCCGGCTGGCAGTTGCAGGTGCGCGTCAGCTCGGCGTCAGGGCCGTTGAACATGACATCGGTGAGCGAATAGCCCAGGGCGGCATCGGCGGCGTCCATCATGGCTTTGGCTGCCGGGTAGGTATCGTAAAGGTCTTTGCCCATGCCCACTTTCTGGGCACCCTGACCGGGGAAAAGGATAACTGCTTTCATGATTGTGAGTGTTGCAGGTGGTTATGTCTGTCTGCTGTGAGCATGGTAGCGCATGCAGCGCCCGAGGTCAAGAAAAAATGATGAAAATGTAGAGTGGGCTATAGGTTTCTCGCCAAGATGTTACATGCGGTCGGAGTGGGTGCCGGGGTAATGGTGCAGGGTGGATATGAGGGTATTTTATTCGGATGTCGCATGTTAAGCATTATAATGGATTGCAGGTGAGATGATTGTTTTGA
The DNA here is from genome assembly GCA_017477935.1 of Akkermansia sp. Lineage (GTDB taxonomy): Bacteria > Verrucomicrobiota > Verrucomicrobiia > Verrucomicrobiales > Akkermansiaceae > Akkermansia. Next base: position 4,138 of record JAFVIC010000052.1, read on the forward strand.
AGGTGACAGGTGGTGTGTGACGTGTATTATATACATTGAGGCAACAATGGGGGGGTAAGCGGTGCAGATGTGGGGTAAATATGAAGGAAAAAGTAAAAAAATACCATGATTACGAAAATAAAGCTTGCTAAATGTGTCTTATAAATGTAGACTGGACTCACCACACAATTACAATTATTTTTTTGCCATGAAGGAACGTGCTAGTTATACACCGGAAGAGAAATTGGAAATCATCAAGGCTATTTTTTCCAAGAAGGTTTCCATCCAAACCATTGCGAAAGAGAAAGGCATAGCTCCCACTCTGATATCGCTGTGGAAGAAACAGGCCGAGGAAGCCATGGAGGCTCGTTTCCAGCCCCAGCCCAAGGGGCGCCGCAAGTCTGTGCCGGTTGCTGCTGCTCCCAGCGAGAGTGACCGCACGCTGAAGAACGACGCTCGCAAAGCCAAGATAAAGGCTGCCCACCTGGAGAGCTCACTGCGCGAGGCCAAGGCTCGCTGCGCTAAGCTCGAAGAGCAGGTCGCCACTATGGCAGCCACCTTCGGCTGCCGCCTGGTGAAGGTACGCACCCCCCGCAAGTCCCGCAAGGGTTGAGCCGGGCTGTGGCCGACAGGCTGCTGATATTTTTTCTTCCCCCCCCCCCCGCAGTTACCGTTTACGGGTAACTGCGGGGTTTTGCCGTAAAAGGTCTGGTTCATAGCATGTGTATTGTAACACAAACTTTCCGAAGGCGGGGAGTTTGTGTCATTAAGATGCATTTAGATAGACATTGCAGTAAAGATGAGTAAAATAAAGCAACGAGTCGTCGGATGTGGTGTGCCTGAATGTGTAACCATGTATCACCTGTCCGCTATTCCTATAGTGAAAAGAATTATGAAAATTCTCCCCCTCAAAGAATGGACCCGCCGTCTGGGTGTGCTGGCTTTCAGTGCCACGGCGGCCTTGGTTTCGTGCGCGCCTGTCAGTCAGGCCGCACCGGATTATGACCAGATAGGCAAGCAGTTTTCGCTGGTGCTACAGAACGCTCACTTCACGCGCGGGCGTTTCTCGCAGAAGATGTATGAGAAGTTTCTGGAGAGTTACCTGCGCAATGTAGACCCGCAGCGCCTGTACTTCAGCGAGGAAGATGTGCAGATGCTGCGCGAGCGCTACGGTACCTCCTTCGGCGATTATCTGCTTGCGAGCGAGACTCGCACGCTGGCAGTAGAGCTTTACACGGAGTATTCGACCCGCGCGCTCCACCACATTGCTCAGGCGGAGAAGAGGCTCAAGGAGTATGAGAAGCAGCTGCCGGCCTTCGATTCCGACCGTACGACCCCGCGCTCTCGCCGCAAACTGCCCCGTGCTGCCAACAAGGCTGCCCTTGAGCAGGCTTGGCGTGATATGGTAGATGACATGGTGCTCACTGAGGTGCTGCGCCGTGAAAATGTGGCTCGTCTGGCCGCCGAAAAGGGCAAACCTGACCCGAACGCCAATGAGTTGCCCGTAGCAGAAAAACTTCAGGCCCGCATTAAGCGCCTGCGCAACGAGGTGCAGGAGGCCGACACCGATGATATGGTGGCCAAGCTTCTCAATGCCGTTGCGCTTTCCTACGACCCGCACAGCGATTATATGGGTGCGCGCGAGGAGCAGCGCTTTAAGGATATGATTAAGGCTTCCATCGTCGGTATCGGCGCTCAGCTGCGTGAGGATGACGATGGCTCTACCCGTATCGAAGGTATTGTGAAGGGTGGCCCGGCTGCCAAGAGCGGCCAGCTGAAGCTCGGCGACAGGATTGTGGCTGTGGATAGTGCCAACACCGGCAATTGGACCGATATCATGTACCTGAGCATCGACAAGGTGGTTGACCTCATTCGCGGCAAGAAGGGCGTGCCCGTCCGCCTGCGTGTGCTGAATGCCGAGAGCGGCGAGCAGAAAGAGGTTGTCATTGTGCGTGACGAGGTGCCCATGTCCGAATCTCTGGCCAGTGCCAAGGTGGTTGATGTGCACCGCGAGGGGAAGGAACCCTATCGTGTGGGTATTCTGACCCTGCCTTCCTTCTACATTGACCTGGATAGCGGTGATGTACGCTGCGCAAGCGATGTCAAGAAGCTCCTTCAGCGCATGAACAAAGAGGGCGTGAAGGGCCTGGTGGTGGATTTGCGTTTCAACGGCGGCGGTTCGCTCGATGAGGTGCGCAAGATGGTCGGTTTCTTCACCGGTGCCGGCCCCGTGGTGCAGGTGCGTGATTCCCGCGGGCATATCGAGCGCCTGACCGTGAGCGGTCGCCAGCTCTTCAAGGGCGAGGTGGTCGTCATCACCAACAAGCTCAGCGCTTCGGCCTCCGAGATTTTTGCCGGCGCTATGGCCGACTATGGTCGCGCCGTCATCGTGGGCGATGAGTCCACCTACGGCAAGGGTACCGTGCAGATTCCCCGCAGCCTGTCCGACTACATGCCCTACTTTGCCTCGCAAGAGGGGTGCGGCATGATTAAGGTGACCGTGCAGAAGTTCTACCGCATCAACGGCGCCTCGACCCAGCTGAAGGGTGTGGAGAGCGATATCGTGCTGCCCATGTCGACAGCGGCGCTGCCGATTGGCGAGGCTGAGATGGACTACGCCATGCCTTACGACGAAATTGCCCCCGCCGGTCACTATGTGAAGAACCCGCACCTGGCACGTATTCTGCCTGAGTTGCGCCGCCGCAGCGCCATTCGCGTGGCCGGTGACAAGGATTTGCAGTACAGCAAGTGGTTTATTGACTACCGCCGTCGCATTACGGAGCAGAATACCGACTCTCTCAATAAGGAGGTACGCCGTAAGGAGGACGCCGAGTTGCGCCGAATTCAGCGCGCTAATGATGAGGAGCGCAAGCCCCGCTATGCCGCCATGGCTGAGCAGGACGCCCGCAACTTCACCATCTACCGCCTGACCCTGGATGACGTGCAGGCCGACAAGCTGCCTATTGCCAGCAAGGACGATGAAGAGAAGTACATGGAGTCCGCCGAAGACCCTGAGGAGGCACTGGAGGACGATGTGGATTACCCCTCGAACCTTGATCCCATTTTACGCGAGGCGCTCCATATCGTGCGCGATATGATGGATTTGCGCTGAGCTCTCCCGCAAGCGGATTAAACAATCAGCGGAAGGCCCCTGCAACACTGTTATGTTGCAGGGGCCTTTCAAATTTCCTCATCGGAGCATAGAGGAAGTAAAACGATCAAGAATCAACACTTTACAGCGCGCGGGGTGCTTTTTGTACACCCTCGGGCGGGATTGATATTTTTTTTGAGGCGGACAGTAGCGGACGGGGGCACGATATTTTAGGGAGGTTAATAGATGAGCCCGGGCGGCGGATTATTCGGGTGTGGCATTCTTGCGGGGGCGGCCACGGGGGCGGCCACGGGGGCGGCGCGGTGCGGGGAGCTCCGGTGGCGGGCTGCCGGCCGGGTGGCGGTGGATGTCAGTGCGCACGGTGTAGCCCGCGGCGGCAAGCTCACGGCGCAGCAATTGCAGCAGCAGGGCGGTGGCCGTCATGCCACGGCTTGCTGCCAGGGCTTGCAGGTCTTCCGCCTCGCCCGGGGCTATGCGAAAGGCAAATAGCTTCTTCTGTTCTTTCTCTTCCATGGTGTTAGCTCTCTTTCTACGGCGCAAAAAAAAGGCGGCCTTTACGGGGCAATCGTAAAGGCCGCGAACTTCAAAAGCATGAAGTTTTTATAACTAGCTGGGCTTCTTTTAGCATATCCCCGCAGGGCTGTCAGCGCTTATTTTCATTTTTCTTGCTCAATAGGTGGGAGGGGCTTTGCCCTCCCATCCCACCTGAGTCCCTTATCAGCTAAGGGCTACGATGAGCAACTCAACGAATCGCATCAACATCTCCAAGTGGAGCAAGCTAGTTATGTGTTTCTTGCTTTTTCGTTTGGTGTCCTTTCAGTGCCGCGCTTATTATATCATATTTTGTATATATAAGTAAGAATCTCTGCATAAAAATGCAAAAAAATATAATATAACCCGCTATCGTTTTATATTGCCGCGCAGTTTATAAGACTATATTTAATTATCTCCTCAACGCTAGAAAAATGCAATAAAAAACGCTAAAAAATATCCCTTTTGTATTGATATGTTACGTATTATATTGTATAATTCTCGCGCCGCCTACGGCATAGAAAGGAGATGAACATGTAAATGAAATCCCTCTATTTCTGGCACCTGCAGGTGATTGAGTATCTGATTTATCTGGTATTTCTAGCCTGCAACTAAAACTCAGAGCCCCGGCTGGTCACCGGGGCTCTTTTTTTTACAATTTTTGTATTGACTTTGCGAGCTTTTTACCATAAAATGCCCTCAGCCAGAAAAAGAGTAGGAATCATTTACATCTCTTTTCAAACAGCCCCGCGGTGCAGACCACACCGGCGGGGCTTTTCTTTTCAAGGCGGAGCAGCGGGGGCGGCGGGCACAAAAACACGGCCGGGCGTGCGCATCACCCGCGCCATGGCCGCCGAATGGTGGCAAATCCTCCCGCCTAACTCTCAGGGGGCGGGTGTGCTGTCAGCAGATTTTTTTCCGCGCGGGTGGAAGTGGCGGTGCAGGCTTATCAGACGTTTTTTCTCGACATGGGTGTAGATTTGTGTGGTCGTGAGGTCGGCATGGCCGAGCATATCCTGAATCACACGCAGGTCGGCGCCGTTTTCGAGCAGGTGGGTCGCAAAAGAATGCCGCATGATGTGCGGGTACACATTCTCTGACAGGCCGATGTCAGCAGCACGCGCTTTGATAATCTGCCGTATGCGCTCACGCGTGAGCCCCGTGCCGCGGCGCGAGAGAAACAACACGTTTGGCCGGTTGCCGGCGCGTATCAACTTGCCGCGCGCATGCTGCATGTAGTGGCGCAGGGCTGTGGCTGCCATGCCGCCCAGCGGCACGTAGCGGGTTTTCTGCCCTTTGCCGAGCACGCGCAGGAACATGTCGTCCCAATCCACCTGCTCAGGGCGCAGGCTGATAAGCTCGCTGACACGCAGCCCGCTGCTGTAGAGCAGTTCGAGCATGGCGCGGTCACGCGCGCCCAGGGGCAGTTCGTGCGGGTCAATGCTCTCCAGCAAGCGGTTCACCTGTTCTGCGCCGAGGGTTTCGGGCACTTTCATACCGGGGCGCCCGCCCTGTAGCAGCTCCGCCGGGTTGGTGGGGATGGTACCGCGGCTGTGCAGATAGCGGAAAAAGCGGCGCAAGTGCACCATGGCTATGCGGCAGCTTGAGGGGCGCAGCCCCGCATGGTGCAAATCGGTGCGGTACTCTGCCAGCAGGGGTTCGGTAACATCCGCCGGTGTCGGCGCGTGCTCTCGGCACCACAGGGCAAAGCGGGTCAGGCTGCGCCGCACTCCCTCACGGTAATTCGTGCTCAACCCGCGCTCTGCTGCCAGGTAAAGCAGGAACTGCTCGATGAGGGTAGCGTATGTCATGGCTCAGGCTCCGTGGCACATCCCCGGGGCGCAAGGCTCGGGTTTACCCGGTTAGCGGGAGCCGGTGGGTTCGGGCAGGGCGGCATCGAGGTCCTCCTCCACCGCAGGGGCAGGGGTAGCCTGACCGGCGGCCTCCTGTATTTCGCGCTTGCGCTCCTCGAATTCCTTGGATTTTTCGGACTTCTTGCCAACCACAACTACAGTACGGCCTTCATCGTTGACACGCAGCTGAGGGTTCGTGGTATCGCTGAGCGGTGCTTGTTCGAAGGGCAGCAAACCATCGACCCCGGCCGGGGCTTCACCATCGGGCAGCGGCACCATATCAGCTGTGGATACCAGGGTGATGGGGTTTACCATGTCAGTCTCGCGCAGGAAACCGCGAACCCCGTTCTCGGCCTCTACAAAATAATATGTCCCTTCGCATGAGAGAATCTTCACGGTGGGAGTCTCAACCATGCGACCCGACGGTTTTTCCGCATAATCGGGGTTGCGATCCAGCAGGTAGGCTCGCCCCTGCTGCACTTCGGGGGTCGCTCCGACTACAAATAACCCCTCTTTCACGCGCTCCGCTCGCATTTTGGCTCGTGCCTCATCCGTACCGGGCGGGTCGAGCGGAGAGGGCTCCTGTAGGTACAGGGGCATGTACTCACCTTTTTCGAACATGTTGCACGAACTGAGCAACACGGCACCGAGTAGCAAATATGGAGCGACTTTCATACGTGCTCCATTATAGAGTAAATGCCGGTTTATATCAAGCAATAACGGCGTCATGGATGAAAAGCCGGGCGTTGAAAAGGTGAAAATTCACGATTTTGACGTTCGTATTCTGCGGAATTGTATTTTTTCGGCGGTGGCAGTGTTTTTTCGGCTTGTACCGGACGCAGAGCGCCCACCTGTGTCGCAACGCAGGTGGGCACCCAACTTACTACCTTATGAAACCCGGTCGCCCGAATTGGCGGAGCCGCGCTCTCTCCTTCACGGAACATCCGCCGGCGGCCGGTATGGTTATGACTCCCGTAAACGAACGTTTGTTCAATTTTTTTTCAGAAAAGCGCCGATTTTTTTTGATTTTGCAATGAATCCGGGGTACTTCAACACGGAAATTGTGCTTTGACATGTCGCTCTCAGAGTGGTATAGTGAGAACTGAGCTGAATTTGACAGAAAGGCACAGGAATATGATAACGATGAAAACCACCTTCCGTGAGTGTACCGTCAGCGCGGCGGCAATAAAGTGGATAGGGCTCCGCGAACGGCAGGAAGACCAAGTGGAGTTTTGCACCGGGCCCTGTGTCGAGGCTCCCTGTATGCTGGCTTTGCTGGCAGATGGTATGGGTGGTATGGGGAATGGCGATGTGGCAGGTGCCTTGATTGTGAACGGTTATCTGGAACACTACCGCCGAGCCGCGTGTACGGTGGAACAGGTGGATTACCTGCGCCTGGCCAACAGTGCCCCTCTCGCCGTGGCCGATGACCATGAGACCGGCTTTGAGCTGCTTGCGGAATGTTTGCAGGTTGCCAATAACTCTCTGGCGGAAGAAAAACTCAAAGGTGGTATGACGGAAGGTGCCGGTGCAACCCTCATCGCGCTGCATGTCACCCCCGGGGGGATATGGTGGCAGAGCATAGGTGATTCACTGCTCTACCACATACAGGGCGCAACGGTGAATAAAATAAACGTGGCGCATAACTGGGGGCAGCTCATTGACAGAGATTTGCAGGCCGGTATCATCACCCCTGAGCAGGCTGAGGGGCAGCGCCACATGCGCCACGCGCTCCACTCGGCCGTGTGCGGTACGGTTATTCCTGAAATTCAGTATTGCCGCACGCCATTGCAGGTTGGGGACCGCTTTATCATAGCCTCTGACGGATTGCAGCCCCTGATAGATGCCGGCTGGGAGCACATGCTCCATGTGCCTGAGCTGCGCGATGCTTCAGCCGCTGAGGTTTGCGAGATTCTCATAGAGGCTCTGCAGTGTGTGGAGTACCCCTACCAAGACAACACGGCCATTGCGGTGCTTGATATTCTGCCCCCGGTTGAGACTACACAGCAGGTGGGGTATGCCGTTGCTGAGGAGGAAGACGAGGTTATTACCGGTACCCCCGTACTCTCACCCGAAGAGCAGGCAAGGCTCGAAGCCGCAGCTGATGTCATGGCAGCTGTGCCGGAACAGGTGCCCGGCGCGACCGGGGTGTGAGAGCTGCTGCCCTGTGCCGTACCGCCAACCACCCCCCCCCCCCCCCCTGTAAGCGGGGGTGTGGGGCTGTTGGACGGCGGGGGCGGTTTGTGTTACAGGTGACGCAGGGCGAGGAATTCGCGTATGCGGGCGTTGGCGGAGTTTTTCAGCTCCGTGGGGGTGTCGTCCTCGACCACGTGGCCATCGGCCAGGAAGATGATACGATCGGCCAGTTCGCAGGCGAAGGCGATATCGTGCGAGACGACAATCATGGTCATGCCATCGCGGGCGAGGTCGCGCATGAGCGCTTGCACTTCGCCTACCATTTCGGGGTCGAGCGCTGAGGTGGGTTCATCGAACAGCAGCACCTCGGGGTTCATGGCGAGGGCGCGCACAATGGCGACGCGCTGTTTCTGGCCGCCTGAGAGCTGGGCAGGGTAGGCGGTGGCTTTGTCCGCCAGGCCGATTCGGTTGAGCAGGCGCAGGGCTGTCTGTCGGGCCTCGTGCGGGCTGAGCAGCCCGCATTTGACAGGTGCCAGGGTGATGTTTTCGACGATGTTGAGGTGCGGGAACAGATTGAAGTGCTGGAACACCATGCCCACGTGGCCGCGGTAGCGGTTCAGCTCGGCCTCGCTGCGACCGGGTTCGGTGCCGTGAAAGAGCACTTGCCCGCCGTCCGGTGTCTCCAGAAAGTTCATGCAGCGCAGTACGGTGCTCTTGCCTGCTCCGGAAGGACCGACCAGGAATACCACCTCGCCTCTGTGTACTTGTAGTGAAACTCCTTTTATCACTTTCAGTGAGCCGAAGTTTTTCACCAGGTCACGTACCTCCAGTATGGTATTATCGTTCATTTTTCTTAAGTCGCAGTTCGAGTTTCTTCAGCATGTGGCTCAGCAGCATTACCATGCACAGGTAGATGGCTGCCACGGCAAAAAGCGGCAGGAAGGCATCGTAGGTCTGGCTGCGGATGATGTCGCCGCCCTTGGTGAGGTCTTGCAGGGCGATATAACCGCAGATACTCGTTTCCTTGAGCAGCACGATAAACTCATTGCCCAGCGCCGGGAGCACGTTTTTGAAAGCCTGGGGCAGAATCACGCTGCGCATGGTGGTGCCGTAGCTCAGGCCCAGGCTGCGGCCGGCCTCCATTTGCCCGCGGTCCACGGACATGATACCCGAGCGGATGATTTCAGCCACGTAGGCGGCGGAGTTCAGGCCGAAGGCGACCATGGCCACCAGCACTTTGCTGATATCGACCGAGCCGAAGATGACGAAGTAGATGATGAGCAGCTGCACCACAATGGGCGTGCCGCGCACAACGGTCAGGTACACGCGGCAGAACCAATCGAGCACTCGCAGGCGCCCGGTCAGGTCGGCCGTGCTGCGTACCACGGCTATCAGGAACCCCAGAGCGATGCCGATGAGAGCCGCGGCCAGCGCTATTTCCACCGTTACCAGCAGGCCATCTGCCAGGTAACGCCAGCGCTCGTTCTTCACGAAATCCGTGCGGAAATCATCCGCCAGTCGGCCGGCCATGCTGTCAGCCTGTTGTTCGGTTTCGGGGGTGTTCTCGCGCATGTGGCGCTCGATGATGGCGGCCAGTGTGCCGTCGGCCTCCATTTCATCGAGCGTGAGGTTGAGCATGGTGAGCAGGTCGTCATTGCCCTTGCGCAGGGCCATGGCGTATTCCTCTTCCACCACGGCTTCGGGCAGGATGATGAGCCCGTGACTGCCGGCTACGTGGTTTTCAGCCGGGGCGTTGTCGAGCACCACGGCATCGACCTTGCCGGCATTCATGGCCGAGATAGCCAGCGCGCCGTTCGTGTAGCGCTCCGGTTCACAGATGTGCTCGGTCACGTACGTGTCGCCCGATGAACCGTGCTGCACACCCACGCGCACCTTTTTCAGGTCGTCCACGCCTTTCACGCTTGAGCCCTCGGGTACGATGATAACCTGCTTTGCCCCGGCATAGCTGCGGGTGAAGTTCACCTGGCGGCGGCGGTCTTCCGTCACGGTCAACCCGGAGGCTACGACATCCACCTTGCCGGTCTGAACAGCGGTGATGATGGAGTCGAACGCCATGTCTTCCAGTTTGAACTGTACCTGATTTCGGCGCCCGATTTCCTTGAGTATATCCACATCGATACCCACAATTTCCGTGCCGCGGTAAAATTCATAGGGCGGGAATGTCGCCTCCATACCCACGGTATAGGTACGGGTCTGTACTTCCTGTCGGTCGCAGGCAGTCAGCAGCAGAGCTGTCAGCATGCAGGCGAGCGCAAGGCTCAGGGCTCGTAATCTGTTCATGCAAGGGAGGATACCACATATTTTCCCGATTACAAGAAAAATCGCTCTCGTGGGGATGCTTTTTGCCGGGCTGTGCGACAGGTGGGGAAGCTTCACCTCCCTCTGTGCAGATTGTCTTTTGTGCAGGGAAAAAATATCTTGACTCTCAGGGTAACTGGGCTATACTGTCAGATAAGGGATTTAACCAATTTTCAAGTTATGAAGAAAACAGTCTATACACTCATAGCCGGCGTGACTGTCGCGGGCGGGTGTGGTGACCTGTATGCCCAGGCGCCGGCAACGACCGGCGCGACAACGGCTCAGGCTACCCGCACCACGGCCACTGCCACGCAGCCTGCTGCCGCCACGCAACCTGCTGCCGCTCAGCCTGCCGCCCCGGCTCTTACACCTGCACAGCAGCGCCGGGCCGCTCGTATAGCAGCCCGACAGGCTGCCCGTGCCGCCGCGGCCGAGGCACGTGCAGAAAAGGCTGCTGCAGCAGCCGAGCTGCAGCAGCGCGGCATATTGCCTGCAAAATACGCGGCCTATCTTCTGCAGGCCATCAATACGTCCGATGAGGAAGTGCTGGAGCTTTTGCTGCGTGCCGGGGCTGACCCCGATGTGCGTGACTCCAACGGCGAATATGCTCTGCATTGGGCCGTAAAGACGAACCAGCCCCATATGATGGATATACTGCTCGACGCCGGGGCGGATATCGATGCTCGTAACCCCCGCACCCGTGCCACGGCTATGCACCTGGCCGCCTGGAACGAAGGGCCTGAGTGTCTGCGCCTGCTGATTAGTGAAGATGCCGACTGCAACGCAGCCGATGTGGTGGGAGATACCCCCATGATTCGAGCCATTAAGCTGGGGCATACGGAGAATGTGCTTGCTCTGGTGGCTGCCGGTGCGGATGTGAAGATAGCCAACGATGAAGGGGTCACCCCTCTGCTGGTGGCCGCCCGTACGGGCAATACCGAGTGTGTGCAGGCTCTGGTGGCTGCCGGTGCTGTGAACAACCTGGCTGCTGCTGCTGTGGTGGGTGATTTGTATGTGCTCAATTATTTCATATCGGCCGGTGTGAAGGTCAATGTGCGAAATGGGCTGGGTGAGATTCCGCTGCACCTTGCGGCAGAGTTCGGCCACACGGAGTGTGTGAAGGCCCTGTTGAATGCCGGTGGCTGGATTCTTGCCAAGAACAAGCTCGGCGCTACTCCTCTGCACGAGGCCGCTGCCGGCGGGCACGTGCAATGTGTGGCACTGCTGCGAGACACCGGTGCGGATATCAATGCCCGTGGCGCTTACGGCACCACTCCCATCAGCCGCGCGGCCTCAGCCGGGCATGCTGATTGCGTGAAATACCTCATTTCTGTCGGGGCCGATGTAAATGTGGCCGATGACTACGGTGTGACCCCCCTCATGTGGGCTGCCACCAATGGGCACGCTAACTGCCTGAAGCTTCTGATTGAGGCCGGCGCCAATAAGAACGCCGTCGACAAGGCCGGCGAAACGGCACTTCACATTGCCACGGAAAAAGGCCATGCCGAATGTATTCGCCTGCTGAGGTGAGTAGACCTGAAGACTTGTAATTGATTGATAACGCACGAGGGCGAAATCCGAAGGGATGTGGAGGCACAGCCCGACCTTTCGGAAATCGCCCTCGTTTTTTTTGTTTTGACTTATTTCAGCCTGCAGCGGGCGCAGAGGAAGATAACGGCCCCGAGCACGGCTCCCAGGGTATCCATGAGCATGTCTTTCTGCGCGTCCCACACGTCGCCCTGCGAACCGAGAAAGGCCAGCCCGGCGCTGCCGCCGTCGATTTCGGCGTAAATCCACTCCACGAGTTCCCAGAAGTTGGCCACAGCCATGATGATGACCACGCTGTAAATGGCCGCCGCACGGGCAGAGGGCGCCCCGCGGTAGCGCCACAGCAGCTCGGCAATTCCTACGGCATTGAGCCCCACCACAAAATGTGCCAAGCGGTCGTAGTGGTTGCGCTCAAAGCCGAAGAAGTTGCCCACGCTCTCAAAGGGCACCAGCTCAAAGGTGTAGTGCGCACCGATGACCTGCAGCCAGCACCACAGGAAGATGAAGAAGTAACTGAGCACGCTCAGCTGCAGGCGCTTGTACAGGCAGCCGAACACAGCCACCAGCACGAAGACGGTGCTCATCTCCGTCCACCACACCTGCATGTCGTACGGATTGATGGCTGACCATACGCTCAGCCCCAGCAAGATGAGCAGGAAGACGCCGTTGGTGATGTGGCGTGCGGTAGCAGTCATGGTCTTATATCTCCTCTACGTCAGTGGCCTGGTTGAGGGGGAGGGCTCGCATGAGGTCGGCGGTGAACTCAGGTGAGGCGAAGATGCTGTTGTGATCTGCCGGGTAGGTCTTCACGGCGGGTGGCGTGGGGAAGGCCTGAATGAGCTTGTCGGTGCTCTCGGCAGGTACGATATCGTCCGTCTGTGCACGCATGACTGTCACGGGGCATTTGACCAGGGGGGCGAACTGCGCGGAGTTCCAGCTGTCCATGGGCAGAATGCGCGGGAAGAAAGGTACCTGGTTGCAGGCCACCTCGGTCATGCTGTCGAAGGGGCAGATGAGTACGAGAGCAGCCGCGCTCTTGGTGGCTGCCACCTGTGTGGCCACGCCGGAACCCAGGCTGTAGCCTACGAGAGCCAGAGGGCCGGGGGTTCCCATTTCTGCGCGAGCATGGGTAATGCAGGTGTTGGCATCGTACACGATTTGGGACTCGCTCGGTTCGCCCTCGCTGCCGCCGTAGCCGCGGTAGTTCATGAGCAGGTAGGAGCGCGTGGGGTCAGCGGCAGCAATGCTGGTAAAATTGCCCACATTCATGGCATTACCACCATAGAAAACCACCAGCGGTGTACCTGCACCACGGTTGAAGAACCAGCCGCGCAGCACGGTGCCGTCGTTGGCTCGTATGCTGGTGGCGTGTTCGCTGTGACCGTAGGTGAGGTCGGGCATGTTTTTGTCTGCGCCGTTGTAAACGATGGAATTGATGCAGGAGGGCAGGCCGGCGAGAGTCAGCACGGCAAGCGTGGCGGTCAGGATAGGGCGTTTTTTCATCATTGTTTTTTTGTACGCAGGTAGTATACTCCATTATGCTGAATATGCAAGCCCTAACTTATGTTGTGTGTCCCGGTCGGGGATGGGATAATGAATATCCTGCTGCTCAATTCGCGGTGCTGATATCTGCCGGCGTCGGTGGAGGCGCCTGTTGTTGGTCGCCGGCATCAGTCAGGGCTACGCAGGCGCCGATGGGGATGAAGAGCACGTTAGTGAGTATCGAGGCGGGTACATCGACTGCAACGGCGGTGGCTACCCCCAGCGGGTAAGCCCAGAGAGCGCGGGCGGAGGTGCGTGTCTTGCCCCGGGCGCGTGTGGTACCGGGCAGGTAGTGGGTTTTCTGGTAAGGCGTGGTGAAGCTGCGGTGCGGGCCGGGCAGGGTGGTGAGGTATGCCTGCGGGTTGAGTTTCAGGGGGCGGTCAATGCTCCGGCCGCTGAGCAGTTTCTGCACGTCTGCATAGCTGTCGGGGTGGACGGGGAGGTACACATCTTCGGGGTTTGCCCCGCCGTCTACCGTGGTGTACCAGGGGGATTCCAGGCGGCCCATGTCAACGAAGGGAATGACATTGACAGGTACCGGGTTTTCCATGGTGGTGTAATGCTCATAGGTGCAGCGCCGGCCCTTGACGTACCATTGCTCGCCTGCCCGGTAGAGGTGGTAGCTATCGCTCTGATAATAAACGGGGTCCACCGTTCGGCCGAGGTTGAAGACCGGCAGGCTGTAGTTCGTGCAGCAGCTGCTGAGCAGCAGGCTCAGGGTGAGTAGCGCGGCGGGTTTCATGGCGAAGTTCTCAGTTATGGTGAGAGTTGTTCCATCAAATCCGGTAGACAGCCTTCCTCGAACAGGATGGTACCATGTTCTCCGGGATAGCATTTTTCAAGCAGGGGTGCGTGAAATGCACGGACGAGTGCAGCTGTTGAGGTGGGAGGGACGACGGTGTCGTATTCTGCGCGCATGACGGTGACGGGACAGGTGATACGCGGAGCAAAAGCGGTGGAAATCCAGTCGGCTATGCTGGGGGGTTCGTCCAATATCTCCTGCCCGATAACAGTGGCGTAGCAATCAAAAGGAGTAATGAGTACCAGACGGGCGGGATTTTCCTCGACTGCTACCTGTATGGCAACGGCGCTACCCAGGCTGTAGCCGACCAGGTACAGAGGGCCGGGGCGGTTATTGAGTAAGCTGCGGGCAACTTGGAGGCAGTGGCGGGCATCTGCCACGATATTAGTTTCGTTTGGGGAACCTTCGCTGCTTCCGTAGCCCCGATAGTTGATGAGTAGGTACGAGCGTGTTTTGTCCGTATGGGCGATGAAGTTGAAATCACCGGCATTCATGCAGTTACCGCAGTACATGGCGACCAGCGGAGTACCTTCTCCCCGGTTGTAGAACCAACCGCTCAGGCGTGTGCCGTCGGGCGCGGGTATGGTGATGGCAGCTTCCTTATGGCCGTATTCAACATCATCGTGTTTGAAGAATGTTCCGGGGTATAGCCGGAGATAATCGGGGGTAAGGTTGTGCATAGCTGGGGAGAGCTTGTTCAGTGCAGACGTATACCGGCCTTGCGGGCGGCACGCTCGATTTCGGGGGTGATGGTGAAGTTTGCCGTGCCGCGCATGACCATGGGGGCAGGCGGGGTGCCGGGGCGCCCCAGCAGCACACGGCACAGCCAGTTGACCAGCCGCACGAAACGTATGCGCTTCATGTAGGCTCCGGCGCGGCGTATGCACTTGAGCGGCCCTTCCGGGTCGGCCACGGCGATGACAACCCCCTCGCACACAACAGCCGAGCAGCCGATGCCGAGTTGTTCGAGCGCGGTGGCCATAGCGAGGGCGTGCTCGGCGTCATCGGGTATACGGCCGGGGTCGGGCACCGTGGGGCCGTCGGTGGGCATGGCCATGGCATGCAGGGTGATGCCGTGGCGGTTGCAGTGGTCGATGACGGCCTGTTTCTGGAAGAGGATGGTGCGCTGTGCTTCGAAGACGATGTGGTTCACTCCGGCGGCTGAGCAGTGCTGCACCGTGCGCAGGCCGATGCAGGGTACGTCGAAGCGCATGTCGTGGCCGGGCTTGGTCACTTTGCACAGGGTGACGGGTGGTGTGCCGGCGCTGCGTATGCACTCGTTGGTTCCCTTGTAGCCTTCTACGCAAGCGACTTCGTTGCCGCGCATCATGAGACTTTGGCCGATGTCGAGGCGGGCGATTTCGCGCGCGAGCTGCATGCCGCGGCGGGCCTGCTCCATCTGTTCGGCGGTGGGTGCGGGGCCTGCCAGGTGGCCGGGCGGGGGCAGCACTTCCTCCATGAAGGTGGTGGAGGGCAGCATGGTCATGCCGTAGCGAGCCACATAATTGCAGACGGCAGTAAAGATGGTGTGGGCGTTGCGGCGGTCGAGCTGTGCGAGTTCGCGGCGTGCGGTGGCATCGGGCCACATCGTGTAAATGCAGGCGGGCTTAATCTGCCCGGTCATGACGACGTGGGTCACACCGTGCCGCTGGAAGAATTCGCGCGGGGCGTCGAGTGCACCCACACGGAAGATGGCGAAGGCATCGCACAGCTGAGCGAGCGATTTGTCTACCGCGCCGCGAAACCCGGCCACAACGACTCGCATGCCGGCACGCTTGGCTCCCTCGACCATCAGGCGGGGGTATTCACCGGCACCGGCGAGCACGCCGAGCACATGTCGGGTTGGGTCGGGGCGTTCCATGGTTTACAGCAGTTCGGGGTGCTCGAGGTAATAGGCTATCTTCTGCATCAGTCGGCCGATGTCGCCGCCGTCCACCACGCGGTGGTCGAACGAGGCAACGATGTTCGCCTTCTCCACGGGAATGAAACACTCCACCTCATCGCTCCACACGGGAGTTTTCACCACTGAACCCACGCCGAGTATGAGACTCTCGCTGGGCAGGGGCATGGGGCTGGCAAAGGTCAGGCCAAAACCGCCGAAGTTCGACACCGTGGCAATACCGCCGCCTATATAGGCGGGGTCGAGCTTGCGGTCGCGCGCCTGGGCCACAATCTTGTTATATTCGTCGATAAGTTCGTCGAGCGTGTATTCATCCACATTGCGCATGACGGGTACCATCACGCCATCGGGTACCTGCACGGCAACACCCAGGTCGATTCGGCGCGGGGTCAGGATTCGCCCGCCCACCATGTAGCCGGCGCATTCCGGAGCCTGTGCCAGTGCAATGGCCAGCGCGCGCAGGAAATAGAGCGTGAGCCCGGGCTTGCGGGGGTGGTTGCGGCGGTGCAGGATGATGGGTGCCATATATATGGGGCGCCCGGCACTGGCGATGGGGCGTCGCCAGGTGCGCTGCATGCTGCTGGCGACGCTGCGGCGCATGGGGGATACGGGGCGAGATGGCCAGCCGTCCACGTAGTCGAGGAAGTTTTCGAAGTCGTCGATGGTGATACGGCCGCCGGCTCCGGTACCGGTCACGTAGGCGAGGTCGGCTTCGGTGATGTTGAGTTCATCCATGCGCGAGCGGATACGCGGGGAAAGGTACTGAGCGCCGCGCATGCCCATGGGGACGGGCAGGCCACGACCGCCGCCGCTGATAGGGGCGCCGCTGCCCTCGCGGTACTCGCCCTCGGTGGCGAAGTGGGCGCCGTCGCTGCCAACGGTAGAGGTGACGGTGGGCTTGGGCGCAGCGGGCAGTTCACCATCGGCCAGCGTGGTGGCACCGGAGCGCTGCACTTCTTCCTCCGTGGCGTCGATGATACCCATCACGGCCCCGACGGCTACGGTTTCGCCCTCGGCTACGGTGATGGAACTGATGGTACCGGCGCAGGAAACGGTGACGCCCATGACGGCCTTGTTGGTTTCGACCTCTATCACCTCCTGATCTGCCTGCACCTCATCGCCGGGCTGCACGAGCAGGCGCATGATGGTGGCTTCGGCTATCGATTCGCCCAGCTGGGGCATGAGTATGGGAACTTGCGGCATGGTTCGGGAAAATGGCGTGGTGTTTCGGTAATTCAGAGTGAGATGAGGTAACGTGCGGCCTCGATGATGTGCCCGCTGTGCGGTCGGTGGGCGCGCCACAGGTCGGGGTGGTAGGGAATGGGCGTGTCTTTCGAGGTCACGCGCAGTGGCGGGGCGTCGAGCAGGTGGAATCCCTGCGAACTCACGCGGGCAATGACTTCGGCGGCTACACCGCCCCACGGGAAATCCTCGCTCACGACCAGCAGGCGGCCTGTACGCGCTACGGAGGCCAGGATGGTGTCGGTATCCATGGGTTTGACGCTGCGCAGGTCTACGACTTCGAGCTGGTAGCCCGAGGTGGTGGCAAGCTCGTCTGCGGCTTTCAGTACCTCCGGCACCATGGCGGAGTAGGCGACCACGGTGGCGTGGCGACCGGGGCGGGCAATGCGGGCGCGGCCGATGGGCAGCGGGTCGGGCTCCAGCCAGGTGTCGGCCTTCAGCCAGCGGTACAGGAACTTATGCTCCATGAAGACTACCGGGTCGGGAATCTGCACGGCCTGTTTGAGCATGTAATAGGCATCTGCCACGGTGGCGGGGCAGAGCACATGGGCGCCCGGATAGTGGGCGAAGAGAGCCTCGACCGACTGGCTGTGGTAGGGGCCGCCGCCGGGGGTGCCGCCGCAGGGCATGCGCAGGGTGACGTTCACGGGAATACCCGTGCGGTAGTAGTGAGCGGCGGCGTTGTTGCCCAGCTGGTTCTGTGCCAGAGTGCCGAAGTCGGCAAACTGCATTTCCACGATGGGTTTCATGCCGCCCAGTGCTGCTCCGATAGCCATGCCCATGATAGCGTCTTCGGCTATCGGGGCATTGAGCACGCGACCGGGGAATTGCTCTGCCAGTCCTTTGGTAGCCTTGAACGCACCGCCGAACTTGCCCGCAATGTCTTCGCCGTAGAGGAATACCTTGTCGTCTTCGGCCAGCAGCTCGGCCAGTGCCTGGTGAATGGCATCTATGTAGGTTACGCTCATGTGGTGGTGTGAAGTGGGTTGGCGGTTCAGTAGCGGGTGGGTTTCCACGAGGTGGCACTCCAGTCCTCGGTGGCGGGGTCGGGTGTGGGTTCTTTCTGTACCTGAGCCATGGCGCGCTGCACTTCGTCGGCGCACTCGGTCTGAATAGCGGCAATATCGTCGGCGCTCAGCCAGCCCTGTTCCTGCATCTGGCGGCGGGCAACGGCGAGCGGGTCGCGGTCGGCGAAGCTGTCTTTGAGTGCCTGCGGTATGTAGGCGGCATCGTCGTGCTCACCATGGCCGCACATGCGCAGCGTATTGGCCACGACCCACTGAGGTCCCTCACCGGCACGGGCGGCAGCAATGGCGCACCCCATCACCTGCAGGGTCTGCAGAAAATCGGTGCCGTCGCATTCGTGTGTTGCCATGCCATAGCCGGTACCTCGGTCACACAGGCTCTTGCAGGCGAATTCCTGGCTGTTGGGGGTGGAGTAGGCGTACTGATTGTTTGTCACTACGATGACGGCGGGCAGTTTCTCAACGGCGATGAGGTTGCAGGCCTCGTGCGTGGCGCCGACGGAGGTGGTGCCATCGCCTATGCAGATGACGCCGGCAAATCCGGTTTCGCCCTGCATGCGCTTGGCTATCAGCATGCCGGCCGCTACGGAGACTGCTGCCCCCAGGTGAGAGATGGTTGCCACGGTTCCCTCGCGTGGGTTGCCCCAGTGTACGTTGCCCTCGCGGCCGCGCATGATGCCGAGTGTGCTGCCGAAGTAGCAGCGCGCGCTCAGCAGCACACTGTCTCCCCAGGCGCAGCGCCCGGCCTGCTCGCGAATGAACGGGGTGTATACATCGCGCCCTTTTTGCAGGTAGACACCTTCGCAGGCGGCTATCGCCTCGTGCCCACGCCCGATGAAGACGCCGCCGTATATCTTGCCGGCCTTATACAGGGCTGAGAGTTTGCTGTCAAACGCCCGCGCCATCTCCATGGCTCGGTAAGCTCTCAATGCGGTCTCTTTCAACTCACTTCCGTTCACGCTCTCAGTATACTCTCTCTCTTTAATTGAAGCAAGCTATAAGTGTAAAAAAATCAGACTACTTGTTTGACTCGGCGGGCATCAGCGCAGTCTGAGCAAGGCTCGGTAGGCTTGCGGGTGGTTGAGTGCGGCAGCCTTTCGGTACCAATAGGCCGCCAGTATGGCGCTGCGGGGGGCTCCGTTGCCGCTCTCGAAGCATTCACCCAGGCGGTAACAGGCGGCGGCATGGCCGGTGAGGGCGGCGCGCTCCAGGCAGCTCACGCCGCCGGCGGGGTCTTTGCGGCAGCCTATCCCTTTCAGGTAGCACTTGCCGAGTTGGTAAAGGGCATCGGCACTGCCGAGCTGCACGGCGCGATCAAGCAGGCTGACGGCGCCCTCGTAGTCGCGTGCGCAGCCGCGACCGCGCAGCAGTCGCTTGGCGCGGCAGAGCAAATCCCCCGCGCTGTCAGGGGGCAATGGCCGGGGGGAAGGTGTCATGACAGGGGGCTCAGGTCGGTGCCGTCGGGCAGTTCAGCGAGTTTAATACGGCCGGAGGCACCGTGGGCTATGCTGACGGCGCTTTTGGGCAGGCCGAGGGTTTTGGCGAGGTAGGACTCAATTTCTTTGTTGGCCTTGCCATCGATGGGGGGCGCGGCGATTTTGAGTTTGAGCACGCGGCCCACCTGCGGGTAATCATCTTCCCAGCCCAGTACTTCATTTTTGCGGGCTCCGGGGGTAACTTTGAGGGCGAGTTTCATCGGTTGTGAGAGGTGTCGTACGATTGCAGCAGTGCGGCGGCTATGGGCAGGCGCTGCAGGGTTTTGCCGCAGGCGGCGGCGATTTCTGCCGTGGGCAGGTCGCGGGTGGTGTGTACGCCCTCGGTCAGCAGGAAAGGCAGCAGCAGGACATGGGCAGCGTGCATGTCGCGCAGCACTTCGGTGCACTCAGGGTGCTGGCTGAAGTAACTCAGCGCTACTTCTGCGCCGGGCAGCAGCTCGCGCAGGCGGCGGCAGAAGAGTGCCGGCTCGGGTGGCGGTTCGGGGAGTTTGGAGCCATGTGCCACTACCAGTACCCCGGTGTCGCTGTGTAGCAGGGGGCGTATGTGGGCGGCTGCGGCTTTGGCCAACCAGGGGCTGGCCCCCAGTACAGGCTGGAAGTAAAGGTTCGGGCTTGTGCGGCCCTGTGCGGCGTAGGCAGCGGTCAGCGCACTTTCGAGCTTGATGCCGCTGGAGTGACCGCTGAGCATGAACATGGGGTACACCAGAACGGGGGCTGTGGCGGGGGGGAGCTCAGTGCTGCTCAGGTTGCCCAGGTGGCAGCGGTAGACACGCGCGGAGGGCATGCGTATGCCCGGCGGGTTGAGGTTGACTCCGCGCTCATTGTAGCTTACGACCAGGTAGTACCTGCGCCAGCGACGGTGCCGCAGGTAGAGGATGACGCCGGTGCCGACTACGGCAGCCTGCGCCAGCCCGAAGTGGAAATAAATCAGCTTGCGCAGGTGCGCTGCTCGCTCAGCCGATAGTGCCGGATCGCTCAGTTCAAGCCCGCAGTATACAGAGCCGGTGACGGCGCATGCGAACATCAGCGCGCAGGTCAGCAGTAACAGGGGGAGGAGGTGGCGTCGCATGGGTGAGCGGTTTCGTTATTCTGAACGGGCGCGGCTGATTGCCGCGCCCGTGAAGTTTAATTGGTAAAAATGGTTTTATTTGTTTCAGGCACCGATTTCGTCCGGCTTCTGCAGTTCATCGCGCAGGCTGTTCTTCTTGTCGAAGGCCAGCACCACGGGCGAGGCGATGAAGATGGACGAGTAAGTACCCACGAAGATACCCAGCAGCATGGCTACCGAGAAGTCCTTCATAGCGGGACCACCCAGGGCGATGAGCGAGATAAGCACCGCAATCGTGGAGCCGGAGGTCAGCAGGGTACGGGAGAGGGTGGTGTTGATAGCCTCGTTCATGATATCGATCAGCTTTTCGCTCGGTTCGGCCAGGCGCAGGCGCTCGCGAATGCGGTCGAAGATAACGATGGTATCGTTAATGGAGTAACCGGCCACGGTCAGGAAGGCACCGATGTGGATGATGCTCAACTCCGTTCCCATGAGTACCACCAGTACGATGATGGCTGCCACATCGTGGAAGGTCGAGATGAGCGCACCCATGGCGAAGCTCCATTCGAAGCGGATGGCCAGGTACAGGGTGATACCCAGCATACCGGCCAGCAGTGCCCAGCAGGCGGTGCGGAAGAAGGTGCTACCCAGAGAGGAGCTCACGTCTTCGATGGAAGCGGCGGGCAGGGCAGCCATGCCGGGGATGTCCTTGCGCAGGGTGGTATCAATCAGCTGAGCCTCTTCCTTGGTGGCCACGCGAATCTTGATGTTGCGGTCGGTGGCGTTGGCAAACTGCTGCACGGTGGGCTGCTTGGACAGCTTCATGGCGTAGACTTTTTCTTCGGCTTTCTTGTAGTCCACCTCAGAATCGCCGGGGATGACGTAGGTGATGGTGGAACCGCCGGTGAAGTCGATACCCAGTGCCTTGTCACCGCGCACGAAGACGCCGTAGACGGCGGCCAGTATGATAACGCCGGTCGAAGTCCAGGCGCAGACCTTGCGGTACTTCATGAAGTCGAACACCTTGCCCTCAAGCGGAGCTTTGGCGAACTTGGCATCTTTCAGCAGGCCGAGGCGCTCCATCCAGAAGTACAGCACGCGGGTGACGGTCACAGCACCGATGAGGGAGGTGATGATACCCACGCTCGTGGTGACTGCGAAGCCCTTAATCGAGCCACTGGCCAGCCAGAAGAGGATGACGGCGGTGATGAGGGAGGTGATGTTGGAGTCCCAAATGGCCGAGAACGCCTTCTCGTAGGCGCTGCGCAGGCAGATGATGAAGGGCTTGCCCAGGGCGCGCTCTTCGCGCATACGCTCGTTGATGAGCACGTTGGCGTCCACCGCCATACCCATGGTCAGCACGATACCGGCAATACCCGGCAGCGTGAGCACGAAGCCGAACAGGCTCATCAGGCCGATGAGGGCCAGGGCATTGAAGCTCAGACCCACCATGGCGACGATACCGGATGTGCGGTAGTACCAGTAGCAGAAGATAAAGATGGCAACCATGCCGATGAGGCCCGAGAAGATACCCTGCTCCAGGGCGCTCTGACCCAGCTGGGCGGACACGTCTTTGCGGCCCTCGACCTTCAGGTCGCTGGTGAGGGGGTTGGCCAGAGCCTTGGAAATGTCTTCCGGTTCACCCTTGCCGTTGAGGCCGGAGATGTTGAAATCCTTGCTGAGCACGCTCTGTACCACGGGGGCGCACTTGACCTGGTTGTTGAGCACCACGGCCAGCAGGTCGCGCCCCAGGGTCATGCTGCCGGTCAGTTTGCCCATGCGGCCGGCACCTTCGCGGTTGAGGGTTACGTTCACATAGCCCTTGCGGGTGTAGTCGGGGCTGGAGGCCGCGACGTGCTCACCCGTGATGTAGACACCCTGCTGCATGGCGGCGTAGGGTTTCTGCAGCACATAGTAGCGAATCTCCTGGTTGCCGTTGCGGTCGAGAATCGGCTCGCCTGTCTTGTCGTCCACCAGCGGCTGGGGCAGAATCATGTAGTCATTGAGCCCCATGCGAGCCGGAATGCGCGGCAAAGCGGGGGCGCGCAGGGTGGTGTCGCCGGCAGCCAGTTTCTTTTTATAGTCGATGAGTCGTTCCTCATATTTCACCAGACCTTCCTGAATCTCGGGGTCAGCCAGTACGGTGGCGTAGTCGGGGTAGACGGCCAGCAGCTCAAGTTTTGCCATCTTGGTGAGCATCTTCACCATGGCGTCAATCTTCTCTTTGTTCTTGGCCTCGTCGTTGCTGTCCTGGCGGGGAATCTGGATGAGAATCTTGTTGTTGGAGTGCAGAATCTGCACTTCGCTGGTACCGGTGGAGTTCAGTCGTTCCCCGAGGATGGTGCAGGCCTGCTCCATATCCTGCTCGGTGGGTGGTACGGGGGTGCCGTCATCGCTCAGCTTGGGCTGCACTTCGAGTGTGAGCTCCACGCCGCCCTTGATGTCGATACCGTACTGCATGCCGTGTACAAACAGGGAGAGCAGCGAGAAGGCCGACAGACCGATGATGAAGAATGTGCCGGCGTTGCGCTTTGCCTTATCATTTTCTGACGCCAGATACCAGAAAAAGAGCACCAGTAGCAGTATACCCATTGCAAAGTAGAAGAATGGGGAATCTGTGATTGCTGTGAGGAACTGTAGCATGTTACGATGTGCTTGAGGTTTAACCGCTCCATTTTGCCAGCTTTTGTGCTCACGTCAAGCTTGTATCGTGGCATAATCGGCGCGCTGCGGGCGGAAATTACAGGAACTTATCCGGGCTTGCAGGTGATAGACATCACCCCCGGGCGTGTGCCCGGGGGTGCTTGTTGAACATCAGCGTTTGTAGGTGCCGGTTATTTCGCAGATATAGACGAGGTGCAGCGGGTTTTCCGCATCGTACCATTTGGGGGCTACCTCGGTGAAGTCCACGAAGTCTTCTTCGCGCATGTGGGCTACGGCCATCTTGCGGCATTCGAGCACGAGGTCGGCATCATCCATGGCCACCAGGCCGCCGGGGGTGGTGGCGGGGCTGAGCTGCGTGGCCGACATCTTGTCCACATCGCGGCCGGAATTGCGGCCGCAGAAGATGAGGTCGTTGCGGTACTGCTCCGGCATGAAGGAGAGGGTGAAGGCGGGGTGTGCGTCGATGAAGCTGCGCGTGTGGCGGTTGGGGCGCACGAAAACGAAGGCAACGGGGCGGTTCCACAGGAAACCGAGGCCGCCCCAGCTGGCGGTCATGGTGTTGAAGTTGTCCGGCGTGCCGGCGGTGATAAGCATCCACTGCTTGCCGATGAGCTCGGCGGGGTTCTGCTGAAGGGTGGTAAAGTCGATGGCGTTCATGGTGTGAAAGTAAAATGTTGTTTATATGGTGAGTCAGATAAACGCCCTGCTGCTCACCTGAGTGTGGGCAGCAGGGCGCCGGGAACATGAGGGAGTTATCAGCAATAGCGCGCCAGTACGTACTGCAGAATACCGCCGGCACGGAAGTATTCCTTCTCGATGGGGGTGTCGATGCGTACGATGAGCGGCAGCTCGAAGGCAGGCTCGCCCGCAGGCTGTACCACGAGGGTGGCGCCATCGCGCGGCTGCAGGTCGTTGCTCAGGCCGGTGATGGAGAAGGTGACGTCCTTCAACCCCTTCACGCGGTCATAGTCCGCCGGGTCGGCAAAGTTGAGGGGCAGTACGCCCATGCCGATGAGGTTGCTGCGGTGAATACGCTCGAAGCTCTTGGTTACCACGGCGCGCACGCCCAGCAGGTTGGTACCCTTGGCAGCCCAGTCACGGCTGGAGCCCATGCCGTAGTCTTCGCCACCGATGATGATGGTGGGCACGCCATCGGCCTTGTAGGCCATGCCGGCGTCGTAGATGAAGGTGGGCGTGCCGCAGGGGGCGCAGATGCAGGTATCCGGTTCGCTGACGGGCTGTGAGCCGAAGTAGAGCGTGTAGCCGCCCTCTACGCCCTCGGTGAGCAGGTTTTTAATGCGCACGTTGGCGAAGGTGCCGCGAGCCATCACAAGGTCGTTGCCGCGGCGGGAGCCGAAGGTGTTGAAGTCGCGCTTCTCTACGCCGTTGGCGGCCAGGAACTGCCCGGCGGGGCCGGTGGGTTTGATGGCACCGGCCGGGGAGATGTGGTCGGTGGTCACGCAGTCGCCGAAGATACCCAGCGGGCGGGCGTTCACGATGTCGGCGATATCGCCCTTGCTGCCGTTCCACCCCTCGAAGAAGGGTGGGCGGTGAATGTAGGTGCTGTCGGGGTTCCAGGCGAAGGTGGCACCCTCGGGGGCGCTGACCTTGCCCCACTCGGGCACGACGCTGCTGTAGCAGGCGGTGTAGTCCTCGGGCGTGGCGGCGCAGGCCTGTGCGGCAGCGATTTCATCACCCGTGGGCCAGATGTCTTTCAGGTAGACGGGGGTGCCGTCGGCGGCGGTTCCCAGGGGGGCCGTGGCCATGTCGATATCCACGCGGCCGGCCAGCGCGAAGGCGATGACGAGCGGGGGGGACATGAGGAAGTTGGCCTTCACATGGGAGTGAATGCGAGCCTCGAAGTTGCGGTTGCCGGAGAGCACGGAGCAAGATACGAGGTCGTGCTCGGTCACGGCCTGCTCGATAGCACTGTTGAGCGGGCCACTGTTGCCGATACAGGTGGTGCAGCCATAGCCCACGATGGAGAAGCCGATGGTGTCGAGGGCTTCCGTCAGGCCGTTGTTGGCGAAGTAACGTGCAGCGATACGGCTACCGGGGGCGATGCTGGTCTTCACATAGGCGGGCACCTTCATACCGAGGGCCGCGGCTTTTTTGGCCAGCAGGCCGGCGGCGAGCATCAGGCTGTCGTTGCTGGTGTTGGTGCAGCTGGTGATGGCGGCCACGAGAATGGCACCATCGGCCAGGGCTACATCGTGCGTGGTGTCAGCATCGGGGTTGCCGGCGTCGCCCTTCATGGTGACGGGTACAGGGGTGGTGTTCTGCGGGTGGCCGTAGGTGCTCTCGCAGATGTCGGCAAAGCTCTGCTTCAGGTTGGCGAGGGGAATGCGATCCTGCGGGCGCTTGGGCCCGGCCACGGCGGGTACGATGGTGGCCAGGTCGAGCTCGAGTTCCACGCTGTAGTCGATATCGCCCTTCATGGGCATGCCGAAGATTCCCTGTGCCTTGTAGTAATTCTCGTAGGTGGTCACGTGCTCCTCGCTGCGGCCGGTGGCGCGCAGGTAGGCGGCGCTGGTGGAGTCGATGGGGAAGAAGCCCATGGTGGCGCCGTACTCGGGGGCCATGTTGGCCACGGTGGCACGGTCGGGCAGGGAAAGGCTGGCGGCACCCTCACCGAAGAATTCGACGAACTTGCCCACCACGCCGTGTTTGCGCAACATCTGCGTGACGTGCAGAGCCAGGTCGGTGGCGGTCACGCCCTCAGCCAGTTTGCCGGTCAGGTGCACACCCACGACCTCGGGCACCAGGAAGGTGACGGGCTGGCCGAGCATGCCGGCCTCGGCCTCGATACCGCCCACGCCCCAGGCTACGATACCCAGGCCGTTAATCATGGTGGTGTGAGAGTCGGTACCTACCAGCGTGTCGGGGTAATACACTCCCTCTTGCTCCATAACGCCGTGGGCGAGGTGCTCGAGGTTCACCTGGTGTACAATACCTGTGCTGGGCGGTACGACGGAGAATGTCTTGAATGCCTGCTGGCCCCATTTCAGGAACTCATAGCGCTCAGCGTTGCGCTCGAACTCGCGGGTGAGGTTTTTCTGGTACGCGGCGGGGAACCCGGCCCAGTCCACCTGCACGGAGTGGTCAACCACCAGGTCAACAGGTACCAGCGGCTCCATCTTGGCGGGGTCGGCACCCAGGTCTTGCACGGCGGCACGCATGGCGGCCAAATCTACCAGCAGCGGCACACCCGTGAGGTCTTGCAGGATGATGCGAGCTACAGTAAAGGGAATTTCATAACTGCCGGGTTCACCGGCGTTCCAACCGGCCAGGTTCTTAACATCCTGCTCCGTGACCTTCAGGCCATCGCAGTTGCGCAGCAGGCTTTCCAGTACAATACGGAGCGAAACCGGCATGCGGTTGATACCCGCATAACCCTGCCCGGTCAGTGCCGGCAGTGAGTAGTATTTGCCCTCGGTTCCCGAGCCTGTGGTAAATGTGCGTACCGTGTTCATTGTGCTTTGTGTGTGAAACTGATAATACGCGCACCAGTATACTCTTTTGCGCGCAGATTGCAAGCAGAAAAGACTCGGTTGCCTATTTTTTCGGGTGTTGCCAATCAGCAGGCTGTTCAACCGCCATGGAATAAATACCGATTGGTCCTTTCAAAATCGGGGTGCTGATTTTTGTTGACTCACTTATGACTTGTCATGTTGGGGGTGGACATGCTACCATGCAGGGCATGAGATATATTGTCCGCCATCTGGTGCTGTTGCTGGGGCTTGTGATGCTGCTGGCGGGTGCTGTGTGCCCTGCTGCCGGTAAGTGGGAGATATATGATGTTGGCGGTGTTAAGTATGTGGATCTCAGCGATGTGTGGAGTTTCTACAGCTACTCGCCCAAAAAGGGAAGAGCCGGTTTTATATCGTACGGTGGTGGCAAATATGTGGTTTCTGTCAAGCCTGAGAAGCAGGATTTCTATGTGAATAACTTTCGCTATATTTTGTCTTTCCCGGTGCGTCGACATGGCGACAAGTTGCTCATATCGACCATTGATATGAAGAAACTGGTTCACCCTGTGCTGAGACCGCGTTTTTCCAGGCATGCCGGGGTTATGCGCACGGTGGTGCTCGACCCCGGTCATGGTGGGCACGATGCCGGTGCCGTCAGCCCCTGGGCTCGCGAGAAAGACTGCAATCTGCAGCTGGCACTCAAGGTTAAGAGCAGGTTGGAAAAGTACGGCTTTCGCGTGGTGATGACCCGCAGCACGGATGTGTTCCTGACCCTTAAACAGCGTGTGGCGATTGCCAACCGCACGCCCGACAGTATCTTTGTGAGTATTCACCACAACTCCGGCCGCCGCGCGGCGGAGGGTATCGAGACCTTTACCCTGGCCCCGCACGGTACGACCTCCCCTTTTGCCAAGACCCGCCGATATGCTGACCTGGAGGGCAATGAGCAGGACAGTGAAAATATCGCGCTGGCCACCGCTATTCACAGCCGTGCCATCATGAGCACGAAAGCCACCGACCGCGGTATACAGCGCGCGCGCTTCTCGGTGCTCTGCACCATTAAGCGCCCGGCCGTGTTGTTCGAGGGTGGTTTTGTGAGCAATCCTGAAGAGGGGCGCCGCATCGCTACGGATTCTTACCAGAACAAACTTGCCGACAGTATTGCTGAAGGGGTACTCAACTACAGCCATATTGTCGGGGGGAATGGCGGCAAGTCCGGCCTCAAATACCACAGCACCCGGCCGAGCAGCAGTGGTTCCGCCACCACTCGCGGCCGTTCATCGCTGAACAGTAGCAACTCATACCGCGGTACTACCCGATTGTAATATGATGAATAAGTTTCACCTTCCGATTGCCGGGGGTCCGGTGAGGGTCGCGATTGCCATCTGTGGGCTGTCGCTGCTCTCAGCAGCTGTAACGGCTCAGACCGCCCCGCCTGCCGCAACGGCCGAAGCCCCCGCCGAGGTGCGCTACCTGCCCCTGGAGCAGCTGCGCAGTTTCTATAAGCTCATGCCCCGTCAGAGCAGCGAGCCCGGGGTGCGCTGCGTGGGCAATGCCGGTACCACCCTGGTGCTCGGTCCCGGTCGCCGCGAACTGAATATCGGCGGCTACCGCTGGCAGCTCTCATACCCGTTGAAAGATGACGGGAAGGGGGATTGGCTGATATCTGAGGTCGATATGGTCAAGTTGATTGACCCTGTGTTGCGCCCTACCTATATTGCTGAGCGGCGCCTGGTGCGCACCGTTGTGATTGACCCCGGGCATGGCGGTTATGATACAGGGATTGACAGTGCGTTTGTGCACGAGGCCGATTTTACCATGCAGTTGGCCTACACCCTGCGAGAGCTGCTGGTCAAGCGCGGCTTTGCCGTGGTGCTGACTCACGAGCAGAACCGCCACCTCTCCGACCAGCAGCGAATCGAGTGCGCCAACGGGGCAGATGCCGCCATCTTCATATCCCTGCACCTCAACAGCGGGCGCAGCGATATTCAGGGTATCGAGACTTATACCGCCGTGCCTGACTCGCCCGGTATTCCCCGCCGACCGGCCAATAAGCACGATGCGGCTTCCGCCGCGCTTGCCTTCGCCCTGCACAGCTCGATGGTGAATGCCACCGGCGCTCACGATGGCGCCTGCCGCCGTGCCCGATTCTCCCTGCTGAACTCCATCGAGTGTCCGGCGGTTCTGGCGCTGGTGGGTTATGCCACGCACAAGGAAGAAGGCACCCGCCTGGCTACGCCTGAGTACCGTGAGCAGCTGGCAACCGCCATCGCTGACGGTGTGAGCAATTTTGCTGTTGTCATTAACCCTGACGCTGTGCTCGAGCCCACTCCTGAGCTGCCGCCTGAGCCCGTTGCCACCCCGGAGCCTGTTGCTGCTCCTGAGCCGGCTCCCCAGCCCGCCAAGGCTGACGCCAAACCGAAAAATAAAACCGGCCGCAAGAAGGGTAGCTCGAAAAAGCCTCGCGACAACAAGCGCCGCCGCAACCGCCGCTGAGTTCGATTTTGCCGGTAATTTTTATAATATATCGGCAAGTAGCCGGACTTCCCTAAATGGCAATTTGGCGGCGAGTGTGAGCGTATGCGGACATTCACGACGACGGGGTAAGTCGTCGTAATCTCGCCTTATCATTAAGTTCGGCGGGCGTTCCGTCCGCGGAATTTTGAGTCCGTAGGACGACAGATAATAGCCGGAGCCGAAGCTGCGTCAGCAGCGAAGTCTCCGGTAACCGGAGAAAAACATATCGGAGCCCCGCCGGATGGCGGGCCGACAGAAGGCCGCCGCATGGGATTGAGCTTCGGTCATCTGTCGGCCCTCCGCGTTCCGCGTCGGGGCTCGCATTTACTTTTTCCACCATACCCGGGGCTGCGCGAGCCCATCGACTCGCTTGCCCCGCGCTACTATCTGCCGCCCTGGACGGGCTTTAAGTTCGGCGGGCGGTACGCTCGCGGAAATTTGAGTCCGTCAGGACGAC
>JAFVIC010000053.1 GCA_017477935.1 Akkermansia sp.
CGATGAGCAGCGGGCTGCCATCGGCGCGCAGCAGAATATTCGAGGGCTTGATATCGCGGTGCAGCAGACCTTGCCCATGCAGGTAATCCAGCGCTTGCAGCAGTTTTTCCAGCACGGGGCGCAGCCAGGCTTCATTGATGTGATTCGGTGCGGGCGCGGCCTGGTGCAGTTCGGCGCCTTCCACCTGCGGCATCACATAGTAGGCGGTGCCCAGTGCCTTGAACACCGTCAGCACCGGCACGATGCCGGGGTGGGTCAGGCGAATGAGCACTTTTGCCTCATCCAGAAATCGCGACAATGCCCATTCGTAAAGCTCCCGCCTCTCCTCGCCGTACGGGCCGACCGTCATATTTGTCGCGTGGCGAGTGGAGCATTCCTGCACGAAGTTCTCCTTTATCACCACGGGGCGGTCGCTTGCAGTCTCGCGGGCGAGGTAGGTGATACCGAACCCGCCGCGCCCCAGCTTGCGCTCGATGGTGAAGTTGCCCAGCTCATACCCGGGCGGCAGCTCGGGGGCGGGAATAGCAGTCTGTGCTGTAGGGGTATTACTCATGGTGTTCTGTGGGAGTCATTATAGCATTGCCATGCATAATGACAAGCGATTTTCTGAAACGGTGGGGGGATGGGAGAAAAATGTGACAAAATTGTAACGGACTGTGGGCTGTTTTGTCGCAAAAAGGGCGGATTTTTAACGGGGAAATAGGCTATTTGAGTTTGGTCGCCATGCCGATTACTCCGAGCATACCAAGAGAGTTGCCCCGGCGATTGCCCCGATGATAGCCCCGATGACTGCCCCGCCGATTGCATTTGCGCTTCCATATTGGGTTCCCACGACGATTCCCCAGACGATTGCTCCGATGACTGCCCCGATGACTGCCCCGATGATGGCCTTGCCGACGATGGCCTTGCCGATGACCCCTAAAATTGACTTGCTGATAGCCAAGCCGAAAGCTCCGAAGATAGCCCCGATAATAGTCCCGCTGATTGTTCCGATGATAGCCAAGCCGAAAGCTCCGGTGATAGCCAAGCCGAGAGCCCCGGTGATAGCCAAGCCGAGAGCCCCGAAGATAGCCCCGATGATAGCTCCGACGATTGCTTCTTTGATTGCCCCTTCGATTGCTTTTTTGATTGGACTTATGCTTACCTCGCCGATGGCATTGTCTTTAGTTGCCCCTCTTCGTTCTGCTTCTTCGCGGGCACGTTGCGCAGCAGAAAGATGATCCATCCATTCACGGGCGCTCTGCCAGCGATCTCGGCGGGTTACGCTCATGGCTTTGTCGATGGAAGCCAGGAAATCGTGAGAGAAACGGCCCTTCAGCTCGGGGCGGCCTGCCAGCGGGCGGAGTTCGTCTTCTTCGAGGCGCGAGACGGCATCTTGCGGCACTTCGCCGGTGATGAGGTGGTAACAGGTGGCCCCCAGCGAGTAGAGGTCGGTCCAGGGGCCATTTTTGCCGTGGATGGTGAATTGTTCGGATGGGCTGTAGCCCGGCGTGCCGATACGAGTGAGGGTGTGGGTGGCGTCTTTTACGCGGGCGGTGCCGAAGTCGATGAGCAGCGGGCTGCCATCGGGGCGCAGCAGAATATTCGAGGGTTTGATATCGCGGTGCAACAGGCCCTGCCCGTGCAGGTAGTCGAGAGCCTCCAGCAGTTTTTCGAGCACGGGGCGCAGCCAGTCTTCATTGATTTGATGCGGCGTGGGGGCTGCTTTGTGCAGTTCGGTGCCTTCCACCTGCGGCATTACATAGTAGGCCGTGCCCAGCGCTTTGAACACCGTCAGCACCGGCACGATGCCGGAGTGACTCAGGTGGGTGAGCACCTTCGCCTCGTCCAGAAAGCGCGTCAATGCCCACTCATAAAGCTCCCGCCCTTCCTCGCCGTGTGGGCCCACTGTCATACTTATCGCGTGGCGTGTGGAGCATTCCTGCACGAAGTTCTCCTTTATCACCACGGGGCGGTCGCTTGCTGTCTCGCGTGCGAGGTAGGTGATACCGAAC
>JAFVIC010000054.1 GCA_017477935.1 Akkermansia sp.
ATGGTAGGACTTTTGTCCTCCATGCTCAATCCTTTTATGGGACTATTGAGGATTTTCTGCTCTCTCTTATGCCATTTTTGCCTTCGTTTTCTACTGCGGGAATGGGACATGCCCACACTTTATAACGAAGAGCCAATTTTTCTATTTCTTTCAGTACAAATCCGTAATTTCGAGGCTTACAAATTGCGGGCTTGCAGAACAGCGGGTATTGCGGTAGAATATCACCGATATGAACGATACGGGGTACAGGGTAGTAGGCTCAGTGAGTGATTGGCAGGGCTGGTGTGCAGCCGCACAACCGCAGATTGCGGCGGAATGCGACTGGGTGGAACTGCGGGTGGATGCGCTGCCTGCCCACATCTCACCCGCCGAGCTGCTCGCACAGCGCCCGGCCTGCCCTGTGCTGCTGACCGTACGGCATGAGAGCGAGGGCGGCTGTCGCGCCATGGCTGAGAGCGAGCGCCTGGCACTCGCCCGCGAGCTGCTGCCGCTGGCCACGGCCCTCGATTGGGAGACGGCACAGCTCGACCATGCCCGGGAGCTCGTAGAGGCTGCCCGAGCGGCGGGGGTTACCGTCATTGCCAGCAACCACGATTTTGAGCGCACGCCTGAACTGAGCGTGCTGCTGAAGCGCGAGCGCCGTGCCCGCGAGCTGGGGGCTGATATTGTGAAGTTTGCCTACCGTCTGCAGCGGGCAGAGGATATCATGACCGGCATCGAGCTGTTGCGCCGGGCAAGTGAGCCCATGGCCGTCATGGGTATGGGGCCGCTCGGTGCCGTGAGCCGCTTGCTCTATGTACAGCACGGCTCATGCCTGATTTACGGCTACCTGGGCAGCACACCTACCGCACCGGGTCAGTGGTCCGCTGCCCTTTGCAAACAAGCTCTGCAAAGTCTCACCGTGGGCGTTTGAGGATTGACCACCACTCAACTACCGTTATCAAATCGGGAGTTGTGGTTCGGTGTGAGCGTAGGAGAATTCTTCATTGACGCGCCCGCCGGGCGCGTTCTTCATGCTTGTGCCGTAGCGAATCAGTTACGCGGGAAAATACCGCGCAGTGAATTGAAATTGACGCTGGGCGGGGTGTCCAAATCATCATCGGCATCTGCCCCACGGCGGGAGAAACGCACAAAACTGCCGTCGCCCTCAGCAAACAAGTTCCCGGTCTGTGGGGCAGCGGGTTCATCTTCACCATCGGCAGCAGTGCCGAGAGTACCTACAGTGGCAGGCATGAGCTCAGGCTGGTGCATGGCCGGCTGCACGGTGAAGGAAGGTACGGCGTCCTCGGCCTCCTCTTCCACCTCTGCCGGCTCTTCTTCAGCCTCGGGGGCAGGTTCGTCCTCGGCTTCCTCCTCTTCAACAGGTTCGGGGGTGGGCTCAACTGCCACGGGTTCCTGCTCGGGGGCAGCGGGCTCCTCTGCGGGCGTATTCTCGGGTTCTTCTGTGGCTTCCGGGGTTTCGTCCTCAGTCTCTGCTACTGCGGCGGCGGCAGCTTCATCTGCAGCGGCAATAGCGGCGTGGAATTCCTTTGAATCGACCGAGGCGATGAGGGTCACGCGGATTTCGTCTGCCAGGTGGGGCTTGACGGTGGTGCCGAAGAAGATGTTGACATCCTTGTCTGCCAGTCCGTCGCGCACAGTCTCCATGACGGTACGGATTTCGGTGATGGACATGGAATCGCCGCCGGCAACGTGCACGATAACCGTGCGGGCGAAGCTGAGGGCATTCCGATGGGCGACCAGGGGGGATTCGAGCACGGCTCGTGCGGCAGACGTGGCGCGGTCGGGGCCGTAACCGCTGCCGGTACCGAAAATGCAGCGTGAGTCGTTGTTCTCGAGGGCTACGGCGAGCTCATCGAGCCCGAGGTTGATGAAGCCCGGGGACGAGGCGAGCATGGGCACAGCCGCTGTGGCGCGGGCCAGCAGGCGGTCGACCTCTTCGAACACGGCACGGGCACCCGAGCGGTTGCGGAAGAGTTCCTCCATGTAGTCGTTCTCGAAGCAGAAGACGATATCGCTCAGGCGGGAGATTTCCTCCAGCGCGGCCTCTGCCTGTGTGCGGCGGCGCTCGCCTTCGAAACTGAACGGCATGACCAGCACCGACACCAGGAACAACCCGGCCTCGCGTGCCATCTGCGCCAGTACCGGGGTCA
The DNA here is from genome assembly GCA_017477935.1 of Akkermansia sp. Lineage (GTDB taxonomy): Bacteria > Verrucomicrobiota > Verrucomicrobiia > Verrucomicrobiales > Akkermansiaceae > Akkermansia. Next base: position 2,154 of record JAFVIC010000054.1, read on the forward strand.
CCCCCGAACCGGTGCCTCCGCCAAGCCCTGCTACCATGACCAGCAGGCGGGCATCTTTCAGCATGGCCTGCAGCTCAGCGCGGCTTTCGCGCGCGGCTCGGGCACCCACTGTGGGGTCGCCGCCGCAGCTCAGACCATGGCTCATACCACTGCCCAGCGGCACATACTCCACATTGCTGCCGCAGGTGAAGCCCACGCGCTCATCCGGCGAGAGGGTGTAGAGCCGTACGTTGTTGGCACTCGAACCGGCAAAGCACTGCAGAATGTGTGCACCGGCACCGCCGATACCCACGATGGCAATACCGCCTTCCATGGGCTGCGAGGTCTGGTAGGTAAGCATATCGGTGAAATCTTGTCAGGGTGAACAACCGGTATCAACCGCGGCGGAACATGCGCAGCAGGCGCTTGATGAACCCGGGGGATGCATTGTGCAGGGCGTCATCATCATAGCGCTGGGCAAAGCGAATCAAGCCGATAGCCGTGCAATAGCGAGGGTCGGCCAGGTATGAGTAATTCTGCCCCTCAGCTGTGGGGGCCGGCTGGTGCACGGGCACACCGTAGATGTGGTGGGCCAGTGAATCAAGACCGCGCATCAGGCTCGAACCACCGGAGAAATAGACACTCATGCCGCTCTGCTTCCACACATCCTCAGGCACACGCTTACCTACACGCACCAGAATATCCGCCATACGGTCGCGGATAATGCGGTTGAGCTCGCCGCGGGGTATGGAAACATCGTGCATGCCCAGCTCGCTCTTGTACTGAGCAAGGGAGCGGTCGTTGACGTCACCGAAGGCGTTGCCCTCCGTGCATTTGAGCACTTCGGCAGCCTTCTTGCTCACTCGCTGTTCGGTGAGTTTGACGATATCGCTGTTGATGGTGTCGCCACCGGCGGGAATACAGCCACTGGCCACGACATCGCCACCGCTGTAGCAGATGAAGTCGGATGTACCGCCGCCGATGTCGATAAGCAGGGCGCCGGCCTCCTTCTGCTGGCGGTTAAGCACCATCTGCGCGGTGGCAAGCGGGGCAAATACCAAATCCTCCACCTCAAGCGGGACCTGGCGCACACAGAGCAGGGAATTCTGCAGGCGGGTACGTATGCCGTGCATCACATGGCAATTCACATCGAGCGTGCGCCCGGCCAGCCCGATGGGGTGGCGGGAGGTTTCGCGATTGTCGATGGAGAAACTGCCCAGCTCGCGGTTCACGGCAAAGCGATCCGAGGGGATTTCGGCCTTTTCGGCCTTCTCCTTGGCGAGCTGCACGTGCTCTTCCTCGATAATGTTCTCATCATCAGGCAGGCGGTAGGAGCCCATGCAGTTCTCACCGACAATGTGCTCGCCGGTGACGGAAAGGAAAACATTGAGAATATCCACCTCAGCATGATCCTGCGCGAGCTGCCAGGCATCGCACACGCACTGGCGTGCCATGCTTTGGTCCACAATCTCGCCCTTGCGCACACCGGCGCTGGGTACCTCACCCACGCCGATAATGGTTGCCGTAGCATCCGGGCGGATCTCACCCACCACCATGCAGGTCTTGGTCGTTCCGATTTCGAGCCCTACGAGAATTTTTGACTGAGCCATACTGTGCAGGAAAATTGATAACTGAGTGGAAAATTAGTAAGCGTAAGATTGTCTGTCGGCATTGTAGCACAGAAAATAAATAACTGCGCGACAAATACGCGTCATATTAACGATATTGCGAGCAAACCTGCTCCGTGGGCATGAGGGCAGGGCGCAGGGTCACGCGCTCCTCTTCATACTTCTCAGAGGGCACGAAAAGGAAGCCGGGCTGTCGATTACGCACTTCAAATCCCGTGGGGCGGAACACAGGCAGCACCTGGTTCGTGCTGGGGTCGTATGCCTTTTTGCCGGTGAAAGAACCTTTGACGATGTACTCCACGTTGTTATCCGTACCGTAAATGGCACCTTCAACCGGGGGCTCCATGCCGCGGTCAGGCGTGCGGCACACGCTTTCATCCATCATGACCAGCCCCGATGTGCGCCAGCTTTTACCGGGCTCACGCAGGTACCCCCAGAACCGGGTGTAGGGTATGTGATAACGGCGACCCACAAAATAATTACCGGCGGGTTCGCGGGCAATCTCAGCCTCTCGCAGGCGCAGAGCCTCGCAGTCGGACTGCAGAGTGTTGCACTGACAGAGAGCGGTCACAGCGGCGGTGATAATAAGTAATTTTCTGAACATGAACAGCATCTTTCTACTCTTTTCGCAGGCAGGGGTCAAGCTATTTTCGCGACAGAATCCCGGTAATGATGTTAATTCTTCCCATCGTGCCCCCTGTCGTCGCGGCGCAGCAGCTCCTCGAATGCCGCTGTCTGCCTGGCACGGCGACGTGCCGCTGCAATACGCGACCAGATGATGAGCACCAGCAGGGCTCCGCCTATGTACATGAGCCATTTCTTAGTCTCGTCATTCCACTCCATCCCCAGCTTTTCGAGCGGATTGTTAACCTTCACCTGCTCCCCGCGGGACTGTGACGGGCTGTCAGCGGCAGGTTTCGAGCCCTGCTCAGGTGCAGGCGTCATTTTCGCCGGTTCTGAGGGAGTGTCAGTTGCAGGGAGGCCGCGGCGGCGTGCTTCATCCTTAAACATCGCCTCAAACCCACCCCCTGCTGAGGAAGTGCCCATGGCGGTTTTGCCGGTATTCTTAGTGGCATGTGCAATTTTCATGCGGTCCTGGCGGGGAGCCTCCGCAAACCAGCAAAGGCGCTCACAGTCACCACTGCTGCCGGCGGACTCCCAGAAAAGGAAACTCTTATCCGTCAGCTGGCGGTGGCGGGCATTGTGCAAGCCGACGTTGTTGGCCGATTTCTCCTTAGTCTTCACCCACTTGGTATCTTCATCGCGCCCCTCGCACAAGTGGCGCATGTGGCGCATAGCCTCAGCCTTGGGCGCTGCGGGTTCATAGTCCACATACAGGCTCAGCAATTTGCCGCTGCGTATATCAAAATCCAGCGTCAGTGTATAACCCTCAGCCTTCCACGTGCGGCGAACGGAATAGTCCGAAAGTATGCAGTACTCATAATCCTTGCTGAAGTTGTTGTCAGCATAGTCGCGCGTGAGCCCTTCCACCGGCAAATCCCCCACCTCCAGAGCACTCACCGCGCAGGCCAGTGACAGGCAACAACCAACTGTTCCGAAAAACTGTTTCATGTTTTGTTATGATATTTAAGATACCCGGCACACACCGCACCGTTGCTCTCTTTTAGCATATTTTACCCCGCATCACAAGCAAGAATTACCACGTAAGCGCAAAAATGGCTTGACATCTGCCCACTCCAACGGCATAATCTCGCCGCAGCCCTGAGCTGCTCTCAGAGGAGAGATGGCTGAGTTGGTCTAAGGCACTCGACTCGAAATCGAGCGTGGCAGAGATGTCACCGTGGGTTCGAATCCCACTCTCTCCGCTAACCCCCTGAAGGTACTACTTTCAGGGGGTTTAATGTGGGGTCAACACCAAAATGTGTGGAAACGCTGTTATTTGAGTCATCGACCATGTGAGCACTCTACTAATACCCTTAATTTGTAGTTTTCGAAGTTTCTGTAGCCGTATCCTCGGCGCTGAATTCCTTTTATCTTACGATGGA
>JAFVIC010000055.1 GCA_017477935.1 Akkermansia sp.
CCCGGCGCAGGGTCTGGTCGCTCGCATACTCGCGCCCAGCCCTCTCCAACCTCCGGATTGTCGCAGGGGTTACGAATCCGAGCCACCGAAAAACCAAAAAGACCAGCACCTCTGCGAGGCACTGGTCTTTTTAGTTAGGGTGGGCGAAGGGGATCGAACCCTCGACAACCGGAACCACAATCCGGGGCTCTACCACTGAGCTACACCCACCATTGATGGTTGCAACGTTGCGTTGCGGGGATAATTATACAGGTTTTGAGGAGGAATGCAAGACTAAAGTTAAAAAAAGTTGATTTTTTTTGGCGGAGTATGAAGATTTCCCCCGCTGCAACTGGCGGAGCAGTTGCAGCGGGGGGGTGATGAGTGTTGGCTGTGAATGTGTTATCAGAAGTCGATGCGGTAGCCGAGCATGCCGTTGACGGAGGTTTGGTCTTGGTAGAACTCGGCGGTGACATCGGTGATGATGGCGCCGCAGTTCATGCCGAGGGGGATGTTGAAGCCCATACCGAGCTCGATTCCCATGGCGCTGGGTTCCGAACCGCGAACGGTGGAGCTGCAGTCTACCCCGGGTATGGAGACGTGAGCTTTACCGCGGCGTGCACCGGTGGTGGCTTTGCCGAGCAGGCGGGCCTCCATGGTGGCGGGGGTGTTCAGCCATTGTTCCCCGACTATACCTTGCATGCGGGCACCGAAGCCGAAGATGACGTTGCTGCTGCTCTGTTTGCCAACGCGCAGGGCGGCGTCGGAGCCGGTTTCGGTGTAGCCATCGACTTTGCTGTGCACGTAGGCGAGGTTAAACACGGGTTGCCACCAGGCGCTCTTGAGCCAGTCTTCGGAGATTTTGTAAGAGCGGGCGATTTCGTACATGAAGCCCAGGCCCATGCCGTCTGTCGAGCCGCGTGTGGCGTAGCTGCCGCCGGGGAAGTGTATGCGGCGCTTGAAGGTGATGTCTGCCCAGCCGGCGGTGCCGATGAGTGAGTGCTGCCAGCACCCGGTGTCCATACGCATGAAGATGTTGGCGTAATAGGCGTCCAGGTCGCCGGAGGCATTGGTACCGTAGCCTTTTGAGCTGAGCCTGCCGGCCATGCCGGTGAAGGCGGCGCCGACAGTGAGTTCATGGGCGGCGAGCATGGCGAAGCCTGCCGTACCGCCGATGCTGTTGAGCTTGTAGCCGGGCAGGGTGTTTTCGCTGCGCTGGTTCTGGTAGTCTATTTCAGCGTTGGCCCACAGGGTGTAGGGTCGGGGCGTGTGGTGGGGAGCTTTGGGGTCGGGGGCGTAGCAGGGCATGCCGCCCTGCATGGAGGTCATGCGGTTGCGGATGGTGCGCAGCTGTCGCTCCATCTGGCTGCGCCAGGCGGAGTTCAGGTTGCCGAGTCCGGCACCGGCTACGTTCGCCGCCAGGGTGTCTGCACCGCGTGTGTTGCCCCGGGCGAGGTAGGCATCCATCGCATCGAGCACGCGGGCGAGGTCGGGGTGGGCGGCTCTGTAGGCCTGGGGGTCGAGGTCGGCGAAGGCCTGGTCGAGCAGGGCGGCACCGGCCCGGCCATTCGGGGAGAAGGCATGGCGGGTGTAGAAGCCGTTGTTGAAGGAGTCCAGCGTGAGCACGAGCCCGGCGGCGGTGCTGTTCATGTCGGTCAGGTAACCGGCTTTGCGGTAGCGGTCGACAGTATCTTGTGAGAGGGTGTAGGTGCTCTCACCGAGTTGCTCTGCCTGTACGAGCAGGTAATCGCCTGAGGCGCGCACGGTACGGGCTACATCTACCTGCATGTCGGTACCCGTGAGCGAGCCGAGAGTTTGGGTGGTGACTGCGGCGGTCGTGCGGTTGATTCTGCTGCCAATCACGAGATTGTCCGTTCGCAGGGTGGTGAAGTTGCCGCCGTTGTCCAGGATGAGTCTGGTGGCGTTCACCTCGCCGCCGTTTTCGACATTTTGCTCGATGAACAGATTGCCCGCTGCATTCACCGTGCCTGCGCTGTCGAGTGAGCCGAGCATGGAATCCGCCGCCAGGGCGAGTGTGGCAGCGTCTGCCATGCTGAGTGTACCGCTGCCGTTGATGGCGCGCAGGGTGGAGTCGCCCTCGTTAAGCCGCAGTGTTCCCTGCAGGGCAACATCCGTACCGGTGGCTGCATTCGCGAAGGTGATATCAGCGCCCTCGGTGATATGAAGCTCTGAGCCATCGCTCATGGAGCTGAGATTGCGGTAGGTGGCGGTGCCACCGAGGGCCAGGTTGCCTTCTGCTACAGCGAGTGCGGGGCCCTCGGTCGTGCCCTCGGCAGCTTGCAGGGTCAACAGGTACTCGCCGCTTTTGGTCAGGGTGCCGGTGCCGCCTATGGTTGCGCTGATGCTGCTTTCGGCTGTTGTTTCGATGGTGTAGTCATCGTTCACGGTCATGGTGCCGGCCTGCAGGTCTTCACCGACCTGCACGGTGGTGCTTTCGGTGCCGATGGGTGTGGCGAATGTCACGTTGTCACCGGTGGCGAAGGGGGCAGGGGTGCCGCTGCTCAACCAGTTGGTGTTAGTGGCCTGGGTGTTCCAGGTAGAGGCGTCTGCCGGCCCGTTCCAGGTCAGGTCATCTGCCTGGGCGAGGGTTGTGCTGCAGACCACGACAACTGCTGTTAAACGCTGCAGTGAGCGTGTGAGTCGAGGTTTCATACCCCGTCATAGACAGCCCCCGGTATCAATGGTGATGAAAAACAATCAGAAAACGGTGGGGGCATGTGCCCGGGAGAAAGCAAAGCCCGGCAGCCTGGCTGCCGGGCTCGGTTGAGAATGGTGCAGCGGGTTCCGGTGCGCCCGCAGGTTACTTACGCGGGGGGAATTCGTAGGATATGCGGCCGGTGGTGGGGGTGAAGACGAGGTAGGCGTCGAATTTCTTGCCGCTCTTGTGGCTGACGAAGTCTTTGATAAGCTCCGTTTTGCCCTTGGTGAGCAGGCGGGCCACGATATCCGCCGTCAGCGAGATTCCGCACATGGTGTGGGGAATGACGAGGGGCTTGCGGTTCTTGCCGTATGTCAGGCCGTCCACGTGCCAGGCTTCGGGGGTTTCGAGCAGTTCGTGCTCGCTCTTGCCCTTGACCTTGATGACGCCGTGGCGGGTGGCCTTGGTGAGGTCGAGCACGGTGGCATCTGCCGCGGTGAATTTGCTGTCGGCGCCGGCTTTGTTGTCTTTTTTCCGCGGTTCACGAGGGGGGAATTCGAAGCCGACGGTACCTTTCCGTGCATCGAGCACGAGGTAGGCATCGAACGCGCGGTTGGTGCGCTGGGAGATGAAGCCGGTGATGAGTTCGCTCTTACCCTCTGCCAGCACGCGGCAGAGCTGGTCGCGGCTCATTTCTTTGCCGAGTATGGTTTTGGACATGGTGAAGCCGGTCTTGCTGCCGGTCTGGCGGAAGTCGGGCACGCTCCACTGCTTGTCGTTTTCGGTCAGTTCGAGTTCGCCCTGGTCTTTAACCAACACTTTGCCCAGGCTGGTTTGCGGTGCACTTTCGGCGGGGGCGGTGGATTTTTCATCATCGAAATAGAACTCGGCTTTCCAGGCTCCGCCCTGTTTTTCGGGTTCCAGCAGGCGCAGCCCGGCTTTGAAGGGTTTGCCGAACTTGGAGCGGAAGCCTTCCATGACAGGCAGGCTGCGGGTGGAGATGAGCTCGGCCAGGGCTTCATCTCCCAGGCTCAGGCCGGCGTGCACGCGGCGCAGGCGGAACTTGCAGGCGGTGCAGGACACGGCGTCCACCCTGCTGTTGAGGGGGGCGGCGCCGCATGACGGGCAGGGCAGGTTAAGGTCGGGGTTTTTGCCGTTTTGCATGTAGTCTCGCACGGCAGCCACGATATCAGCTGTGTAGGTGCGAATATCTTTCATGAAGGCCGTGCGGCCGAGCTTGCCGCTCTCCATGAGCTTGAGCCTGTATTCCCATTCGCCGGTGAGTTCGGGGCTGGAGAGGGTGCTCAGGCCGATTTTGCTCAGCAGGTCAATGAGGTCGATACCGCGGCGGGTGGCTACCAGGTCTTTGCCATCGCGTACGATGTATTCCTGGGTGAGCAGGCCTTCGATGATGGCGGCTCGGGTGGCCGGTGTGCCCAGGCCGCGCTCTTTCATGGCGTAGGCCAGTTCTTCGTCCTCCACCAGCTTACCGGCGGTTTCCATGGCGGTGAGCAGGGTGGCTTCGGTGTAGGCTGCCGGGGGCTTGGTGCGTTCCTCGTGCGTGGTGGTTTTTTCCGTCAGAGCCCGTTCGCCGGGGGTTACCGGGCAAAGTTCATCTTTCTTTTTGCGCTCGGGGTTGTTGTAAAGGGCTTTCCAGCCGGCCTTGAGCATGACTCGGCCGTGGGTGTGGAAGTGGTCTTTTGCCCCCGGGGTGGTGATGATGCTGGTGCGGTCGGTGTCTTCGTATTCGGCATTCGGCAGGAATACGCCCAGGAAGCGCTGTACCACGAGGTTGAAGATTTTGGCGGCATCCCCGCTCAGGGTGGTGAATTTGCCGGTGGGGATGATGGCGAAGTGATCGCTCACCTTGCTGCTGTCGAACACGCGCTTGCTCGGGCGCACCCGGCGATTGTCGAGAATATCGGCCGCGAAGGGAGCCAGGCCGGGCAGGTGCTCACCGATGGCGCTGACGGTGCGGGTGGCAATTTTCAGGTAATCATCAGGCAGGTATTTCGAGTCGGTTCGCGGGTAGGTGAGCACCTTGTGCTTTTCATAGCACTCCTGTGCTATCTGCAGGGTGCGACTGGCTGAGAACCCATAGCGGTTGCTCGCTTCTTTCTGCAGCGAGGTCAGGTCGAAGAGCAACGGCGGCGGCATGGAGACGGGTTTGCGGACTTCTTTCACTTCGGCCGGGCGCCCCTCACAGCGGCGGGCAATGGCGGCGGCAGTCTCGGCGTCCCACAGTCGCTCGCGGGTACGCTGGGGGTGGGTTTCATCCTTCTTCCACTCGGGGTCGAACCAGCGCCCTTCGTAGTGCCCGGCCTGTGCCTTGAACGTAGCGCGCACCTCGAAATAGGTTTCGGGTTCGAAGGCGAGTATTTCTTTTTGCCTGGCGGCCAGCAGGGCCAGGGTAGGGGTTTGCACTCGCCCGGTCGGGGTGATGTTGAACCCGCCTGCTGCTGATTGCAGCACCGTGAGGGCGCGGGTGCTGTTCAGGCCGACCAGCCAGTCACTTTCTGAGCGGCACACCGCGGCGTCCGCCAGGTTGGTCATATCGGCATCGCTTTTGAGCGTGGCCCAGGCCTCGAGTATGGCGTCATCCGTCATGCTCTGCATCCACAGGCGGCTGAGCGGTTTGCGGATTTTGCCGTAGCGTATGATATTGCGGAATATCAGCTCACCTTCGCGCCCGGCATCGCATGCGTTCACCAGGGCCGTCACTTCTTTGCTGCGGGCCAACTTGAGTACTTTTTTGAGCCGATCAGCCGATTTGGCAATGGGTTCCAGCTCCATGCTGGCGGGCATGACCGGCAGGTAATCCATTTTCCACGGCAGGCTCTTGCCGTCTTCGGTCTGCGGTTTTTTCTGCTCTACCAGGTGGCCGACGGCCGAGGTGATGATGAGGGAATCGTTTACATAGCTGCCCGTACTGTCGTCTTTGCGGAACTTCCCGGTTTGTTTACCCAGCACGCGGGCTAAATCCCCTGCTACACTGGGTTTCTCTGCGATGATGAGCGTTTTGGCCATGCCTTTTTGAATGGTGAAATGGGTGAAAATGACGGCACATTGCGCCGGGGCGCCTTGCCTATCTATAGAAAGACAAAAAATCAGGCATCTTGTCAAGCTCGAAATGAGTCATGAAAGTGTTTCTTCAATCCCGGGCGGAATGTGCAGGGTGAATATTGAAATTACCGCCGGACGTCGGCCGTAATCTGCTGACCCGGCAGTGCCAGGAAAAGCGAACTTGACAAAGAGGTGAGGGCTGCGTATAATGAGCGACAGCGATAATAATATGGCAAAATTCCTTTCATCATTGTTCCGGCAGCGCAGCGAGACTGCTTCCAACGGCGGGACCCGGCGAGTTTCGCAGCACCTGCTGTTGCTGGCCGTGGTTGGCGTTGCTGTGGTGTGCGCCATGGTGTATACTCAGGCCGGGAGCCCGCAGCAGAGCGTGTACCGCATGGTCTGGATAGTGCTTTGCTCGTTGGCGGTAACGGGGTATTATGCCCTGGGGCACCGCAAAGGTGAGCTCAATACCGGGCGCACGCTGTTGTGTGTGCTTGTTACCTTGGGGCAGTTGTTCATTATCTACCTCATCAACAGTTTGTGGCCCGAAGTACGTGGGGTGGAGACCTGGCACAAGTTGCTTGTCATGCCCTATATGCTGGCCCCCGGGGTAACGGCTGTGCTGATAAATCGCTCGATGGGTGTGTATGTGGCACTGTGCTGCACACTGTTCGGGGTGATGTTTTTTCCGGCAGCTTACCCGGCGGCGTTCACGGCAAATTATGTGGTACTCAGTCTGCTCACGGGTGTTATGTCGGCGGCTATCTGCGGCCACCTGCAAAAACGCCAGCAAATTCTCTATGCCGGGTTCAAGACCGGGCTCGTCGTGTTTGTGGTCACGTTGGTGCTGATGTTGCTGCAGGGCGAGAGTGTAGGGGGATCGCTGCACAATGTCGAAGCTGCGCGTCTGCTGACCCTGTTGTTTGTGACGGTTGGTGTGAATTTCCTGCTGGCGGTGATCGTCAACGGTGTCATGCCGATGCTCGAAAGCCTTTTCGGTATATCCACGCACATTACCTGGCTTGAGTGGGCTGACATGAACCACCCCTTGCTGAAACGCCTGCAGATTACGGCCCCCGGCACCTTCCACCACAGCTTGTATGTGCAGCGCCTGGCGGAGGCCGCGGCCGAAGCCATCGGGGCGGATGTCACCCGCGCCGGTGTATGCGGCCTTTACCATGATGTCGGCAAAATCAAGAACCCGCAATATTTCTCCGAAAATATCATTGACCAGACCATGTCGCCGCATGCCGACCTTACCCCCGAGGCCAGCGCCCGCATCCTTACCGGCCATGTGACGGAAGGCGTGCAGCTTGCCCTTAGCCACAAGCTGAACCCGAGAATCATCGACGTCATTCGCGAGCACCACGGCGTTACAACAGCCTATTTCTTCTACCGCAAGGCGTTGGATAATTATGAGGCTGCCAGGAAAAAGTTTGACGACGGCCTGACAGATACCTGCCCGGATGAGGTGGATAAGTCCATCTTCACTTACCCCGGCCCCATACCGCAAACCCGTGAATCCGGTATCGTGAGTATGGCGGATGCCGTGGAGAGTGCCACACGCTCCCTGCATCACCCGACGGAGGAAGATATCCGCAATATGATTGAGGGAATCTTCAAGGGGCGAATCCTCGATGGTCACTTGCAAGCCAGTGGGTTGACCCTGGGTGAAATCGCACTCATGAAAGAGTCCTTCTTCATGACACTGCGTACGATGAACCATAACCGCATCGCGTACCCCAAACCCCAGACGGGTGATGCCTCCACCCTGTTGGCGCAGAAACGCAGTGCAGAGGAAAAACTGGGGGATAACTGACCGTTCCGCCATGAAACAGCAGTTGCGCAGTTGCCTGATGGTGATTTCCTTCATCGTCGGCGGGGTTTTTCACGCGCAGATATGTGATTTCGGTTGGTTGTTGCCGTTCGGTATCACCATCATGCTCACCATCACCTTTCTGGGGCTTGATACGGCACAACTGCGCCCGCGCTGGTTGCACCTGTGGCTGCTTTTGGCTCTGCAGGCGGTGTGGATTGTTGCCTGGGGGGCTGCTCGTTTGTGTGGCTACCCGGTGCTGGCGGAGGCAGTGTATTACTGCGGCGCGGCTCCCATAGCCTCAGCTGCTCCCATTATCGTGCACCTGTTGAGAGGGAATGTGGGGTTTATCACTACAGCCATGGTGCTCAGCCAGGTGGTATTTGCGGTGTTCACTCCCTTTGTGCTGCCGTTTATTGTCAACTCTGACAGCCTGAGCTATACCGAGCTTATGCTGATGGTGGCGCAGCAGATTGGTATGGTGCTTGGGGTTCCGGCTGTAGCGGCTGTTTGCCTGCGGCTGCTTTACCCGCCCTGCAAGCAGTGGTCGGCCCGGCTCAAAGATGTCTCCCTCGGTATCTGGAACTTCAACCTCATTGTGGTTTCTGCCATTGGCACACACCGTATTTTGCAGATGGATTACAGCCTGTGTGATATGCTGCCCATGGCCCTGGGGGCTGTAGTGGTCTGCGCTGTCGGTTTCCTGACCGGCTACCGGGTCGGCTACCCCACGTTGAAGCGCGAGTGTTCGCAGGCGCTCGGGCAGAAGAATACCATACTCACCCTCTATATCGCCGGGCAGAGTTACGCCACCCCTCTGGCCTATATCGGCCCGGTCTTTTATGTGTTCTGCCACAATATGGCCAATGCCATTCAGCTTTCTCTTGCCGCACGTGAGCAGAAACGCAGCGGCAAGTGAGCCTGCGCTTAAGCTCGCCTGCCTTTATCCGTTTCGTATTTCAGCATCCGTCCTGTAATCTTGACACCGCCTATCTGCCGTGCTACAATCGCCGGCGTAACAATACCCCTATAGCGCTGCAATGTCTACATCTTCCCGCAATTATCTGCTACCCGGCCTGCTTGTACTTCTGCTGGTGCTGCTGACAGCGACCCTGCTGACGTGCTACCACCAATCCTGTTCACTGAAGGAGGAACGCGTCTATCGGGAGTTTTACACACACTCTCTCCGTGAACAGGTGAGGGCGTACCTCAAAAAGGTCCTTGCAGAATATGGGGTCGAACCGAACTGTATGAAAGTGCAGGAAGCGGTGGGACCCTCTTCTTTTGAGTTGACTTATGACTGCTTTCCGGATGAGGCGCAACTCAGTCGCCTGTTGGCAGCCGCTCCTTACATCACGCAAGAGCTGTATGCACTGGGTGCCCGCAATGGGGAATACTGTACACGAATGTTCGTGCAGGTGGGGGAGCAGCCTGTGACTCCCCATGGCGTGAAATCTTCGGTTCCGGTGCCCGGGTGTGTGATACAGGTGAAGTGCGAGGGTGTGGTGCCTACATCGGAGTTTACGCCACCTGCGCCGTATTCGTACCTCCGTGCCGCCGAGCTTATGCGTCAATTGCAGGGTATGCCGGACAAGATGCAGGATGCCGCAAGTGTGCAGCAGCTCGGCGGAGCGTATATGACGGCGTGCCGCGAGTTTATCGATGAATATTTCCGCCTGTTTGAGCTGGACGCCCGGTGGTCGGAGCCGGGCTGGTCTCTGCGATTTAAAGAGGAGTTCGGGCCTGAATTGCTCGCCATGCTGCGCGCTGTCAGCCGGCTGCACGAGAGCGGTTACTACGGCGTGCAACTCCTGCAGACGGAGGAGGATAGGCAGCTGATTCGCTGCCTGGAGCATTTGCGCCTGAACTTGGAGCGAGCGCAATCACCCGCCGCCGACCGCGGGTAACAGGTTAATCAGTTTTCTTCGAGCAGCTGCGCGGCCACGGTCACGCACTGCTGGCAGGCCACGCGCGGCGTACCGCCTTTCAGGTCGCTGCATTTCCAGGCACCATTGCGGGCGGTGAAGGCGGCCTTCAGCTCATCCGCTCGCTCAGGAGCTACCTGTATGGCTCCGTAGAGGGCGCCGCACATCCCCTCAGGGGCACGCCCGCCGCCGCAGCTTTTCATGGGTTCGATGAGGTCTTCGCGGTCGAAAGCTGCGCAGACTGTCTGGGCGCAGTTGTACATGCAGGGCGGTTCACGGAAGGTGGAAAGGGCTTTTTCTGCTGCTGTCATGGCTGTGAAGGGGGGGCGATGTTGAGAGTTGAGTGGGGTTCAGATGAGGTGACCCATGCGCTCGCGCTTGGTGTCGAGATAGTGCTTGTTGTGTTCGTGTGCGGGGATGTTGATGGGTAGCTGCTCCTCAATAGTGAGACCGTGGCCGGCAAGGCCGACAATCTTGCGGGGATTGTTGGTGAGCAGGCGCAGCTTGCGCACGCCCAGATCGCGCAGAATCTGGGCCCCTACGCCGTAGTCGCGCAGGTCGGGGGCGAAGCCCAGCTGAATGTTGGCATCGACCGTGTCGAACCCCTGTTCCTGCAGTTTGTAGGCATGCAGCTTGGCAGAAAGGCCTATACCGCGCCCTTCTTGTCGCAGGTAGAGAATGACGCCGCCCTCCTGCGCCACGCGGCGCATGGCGGTGTGTAACTGGCTACCGCAGTCACAGCGGCGACTGGCGAAGACATCACCCGTCAGGCACTCACTGTGCACGCGGCAGAGTACGGGTTTTTCCGGGTCGATGGTACCATGCACCAAGGCCAGGTGGGTCTGGCCGTCCACTTTAGAGTGATAAGAGTGGCACTCGAACTCGCCGAAATCAGTCGGCAGTTTCACCACTTCTTCCTTGACAATTAGTTTCTCGGTGTGCTGACGGTGCTCGATAATCTGTGCGAGCGAGCAGGCCTTCAGTCCGTATTTTTTCTGGAACGACCCCAGCTCACCCAGGCGGGCCATGGTGCCGTCTTCCTTCATGATTTCGCAGCATACGCCCACCGGCTCCATGCCGGCAATGCGCAGCAGGTCGACCGTGCCCTCCGTGTGCCCGGCACGGCGAATCACACCACCCTCTACCGCTCGCAGGGGGAAACAGTGCCCGGGCTGCACGAAGTCTTCGAGCCCGGCTCGCGGGTCTGCGAGCTTCATGGTGGTGATGGAGCGCTCGAAGGCGCTGATGCCGGTGGTGGTACCCTCGCGGGCATCGACACTCACGGTGAAGGCTGTGTGGTGTTTTTCGGTGTTGTGCTGGGCCTGCATGGGCAGGCCGAGGGCGTCCACACGCTCCGGGGCCATAGGCACGCAGATGAGGCCGCGCGCGTGGGTGGCCATGAAATTGATATTCTGCGGGGTGGCGAACTGACCGGCACACACGAGGTCGGCCTCGTTCTCTCGGTGCGGGTCATCCGTCATGAGCACGAGCTTGCCCATGCGCAAATCGCAGAGCACCTCTTCAAGCGGGTGGTAGATGATGGGGTCGGTGCCGTCTGCCACGGGTATTTCGACCACCGGGGTGGGGATGGGTTCCGGGGCAGAGGGCGCGGGTTCTGCGGGCAGGGGGGTACCGCTTACAGCAGCATCGCATTCGCAGATGAAGCTGTTCATATCAAATACGCCGTTCTTCGAGCTGAACTCTACGTTTTTCATGCTGAGACTTTATAAAAGAGTTCGGCGGCTTCACTCGCATCTTCTGCGGCGAGAGCCGCCGAACTTTTATTTTTACAGGTTGTCAATACTTACTTGTTCATTTTGGCCCACGAGTCGCGCAGGCCGACGGAGCGGTTGAACACGGGGTGCTCGGGGCTGTGGTCGTAGCGGTCAGCCACGAAATAGCCCGTGCGCTCAAACTGGCACAGGAACTCTGCCGGGGCTGCTGCCAGGGCCGGCTCGACCATGGCGTCTTTCAGCACCGTGAGAGAGTCCGTATTCAGCGAGGCCAGGAAGCCGTCGGGGTTGGCATCGGGCGCTTCATCTTTGAACAGGCGGTCATACAGGCGCACCTCGGCCTTCACGCCATATTGGGCGGATACCCAGTGAATAGCCCCCTTGCAGCGTATGCCTTCGGGCGGGTTGGCGCCGATGGTGCCGGGCAGTGCCTCTGCGTGTACCTCCGTCACGCGGCCTTCGGCATCGGCCACGTAGTCGGTGCATACCACACAGTAGCCGCCGCGCAGGCGCACACAGGCACCGGGGCTCATGCGCTTATATTTCTTGGGCGGGTCGACCATGAAGTCATCCTGCTCAATCCACACCTCCTTTGTGAGGGTAAGCTTGCGGTTGCCCAGTTCGGGTTTTTCGGGGTTAATGACCACCTCTACCTCTTCCTCGAAACCGTCTGGCAGGTTGGTGAGCACGAGTTTGAGGGGCTTGAGCACGGCCATGCGGCGCTCGGCGTTGGTGTTCAGCTCGGCGCGTACGGCATTTTCCAGGCGTGCCACATCGGTGTTGCCGTTGAACTTGGTAATCCCCACGCCCTCGCAGAAGTCCACGATAGCCGGTGCGGGGTAACCGCGGCGGCGCATACCGCAGATGGTGGGCATACGGGGGTCATCCCAACCGGCAACGTAACCTTCCTCGACCATCTGGCGCAGCTTACGCTTGCTCATGACGGTGTAGGTGATGTTCAGGCGCGAGAACTCGCGCTGCTGCGGGCGGGAACCGGCCGGAATGGGGCAGTTCTCCACCACCCAGTCGTAGAGCGGGCGATGGTTTTCGAATTCGAGCGTGCAGAGCGAGTGGGTGATGTACTCGTAGGCGTCCTCCAGCGGGTGAGCGAAGTCGTACATGGGGTAGATGCACCACTTGTTGCCGGTGTTGTGGTGGTGCTCGTAGGAAATGCGATAGATGACGGGGTCGCGCATGTTCATGTTGCTGCTGGCCATGTCAATCTTGGCACGCAGCACGGCACCGCCTTCGGGGAATTTGCCGGCTTTCATGGCCTCGAACTGAGCGAGGTTTTCCTCCACAGAACGGTCACGGTAGGGGGAATGTGTACCCGGGGTGGTCAGGTTGCCGCGCTGGGCACGCATGGTTTCGCGGTCTTGCTCGTCCACATAGGCCAGGCCTTTTTTGATGAGGTGTACGGCGCACTCATAGTAGAAGTCAAAAATGTCTGAGGCCCAGTACAGGTGCTCGCCCCAGTCAAACCCGAGCCACTTGATGTCATCTTGTATGGAATTGACGAACTCGACATCTTCCTTGCAGGGGTTTGTATCATCAAAACGCAGGTGGCACACCGCTCCTTGCTGCGCGTACTCTTTGGCCACGCCGAAGTCCAGGCAGATTGCCTTGGCATGACCGATGTGCAGATAGCCGTTCGGCTCGGGGGGGAATCGCGTGATGGGGGCCTTGCAATGACCTTCTGCCAGGTCTGCGGCTATCCACTCACGGATGAAATCCTTTTTAGTGGTGTTTTCTTCGTTCGCCATGCGCGAGATTCTACCCTGAACAGCGCCTGAAATCAAGCTCCTTTGCGCGCACTGACGCAAATTCGGCATGTGCCCGACCGGAAAGACCGACACATGGGGGGATGATAGAACGATTTGCCGGCTTTGAAGTCGGGCCTTGCTTCTGTTCTATGGGTTATGCCTCGGCCTTGAAGCCGCGGCGTGTGGTCACAAAGATGAACACCAGCCCAATGCAGACACTCAGCGCGCCGTAGAGCAGGAATGTCTCCGTCGAGGCGGGGTTATTGACCAGTCCGGTGAGGTAGATGACCAGGAAGTTGCCCATCGTGCTGGTGAGGTACCAGAAACTCGACACAATGCTCTTGAGTTTGTCGCCGGCGGAGGTATAGGCGTATTCCAAGCCGGTGGTGCTCACCAGAATTTCAGCGACGGTGATAACGAAGTAGGGGATAATCTGCCAGAGTATGCTCAGCTGCTCACCGGCATCGAGACGGGTCTGCAGCCAGGCAACGATACCGTACGAGCCGCCGGCCAGCACGATACCCAGCCCCATGCGCTTGAGCGGGGTGCTCCACTTGCCGATGTGGGGGTACACCAGCAGGGTGAGGATGGGCACCAGGGTCATGACAAAGGCGGGGTTGATGCTCTGCATTTCTTCCGCCCCGAAGAAGAAGTTCACGCCCAAGAGGCTGAACTGAATCTCCTGCATGCTGCGCCCCTGCAGAATCCAGCTGGTGGAGGTCTGGTCGAACAGACTCCAGAAGGGGATGATGAGCAGGAACACGGTGAGTACGCGCAGCATATTGCGAGCCTCTTTACGCTGCTCGGCGCTGTAGAGTTGCTCGGTCACAGCACGTTTGTTGAAAATCATGCTGCCGGTCGTGCCGAAGAAATTCTGCAGGCCGAAACTTGCAGCGGCCTTCAGCCCGGCCAGTACCAGCGCTGCCACATAGAGCAGCAGGGCAGCCAGGCCGCAAAAGCCCGCCGCTGTCTCGCCGGCGCCGCTCAGGGCCGCCAGCGTCTCTGCGCCGCTTTTAGCTTGTGAGCCCAGAAGAATAACAATCGGTGCTACCACGATGAAAGCCGCTATCTGTATGGCGGTGGAGGTGGCACGACTTACCGCAGCTCCGCCAAAACGCTCGCAAGCTTCCTTTGCACCACGGAAAATACGGCACATGAGCGCCGGTACAAACTCCGGTTGGGCAGGGGCTTTGTGCAGGTACTGCCTGCGACCGCACCAGAAGACAAAGGTGGCCAGCGCCATGAAGATACCCGGTATCGCGAAGGCCCAGCTGTAGCCCCAGTTCTTGTGCACCCAGGGAATGACGAGGAAGGAGAAGAATGAGCCGAAGTTGATGGACCAGTAGAAAGCGGCGTAGACGCGGGTCATGGTCTTGCTGTCGAACCCGCCGACCTGGTCACCCACAAAGGCGGATACGCAGGGCTTAATGCCGCCGGCACCCAGGGCGATGATGAAAAGGCCCGTCAGCAGAATCCACCGCTTGATTTCCAGACTCTGGGTCAGGTCGGCCGTGGCCAGCACGCCATGCCCCAGGCAGTAGAAAAGTGAGACGTACAGAATGGTGCGGTAGCGCCCCAGAAAACGGTCGGCAATCCAGGCTCCCAGCAGGGGCAGAATGTAGATGAGGGCGTTGAACAGGTGCGCCACCTCCATGGCCTCGCTCTCGCTCATGGCGAGAGCGTTCACCATGTAGAGCACGAGTATGCTCTTCATGCCATAGAAGCTGAAGCGCTCGCACGCCTCATTGCCCACGATGTACTTGGTCTGCGGGGGGAATGCCATGTGAACCGCCGGTCGTTATTTGGTGTTGGTTTCAACGTACTCCGCCAGCTGTACATTGTAGCGGATGTAGGCGGTGTTGAGCCAATCGAGCATGACCTGGTTGCGCAGCTGGGCATTGCTCATGGGCAGCTGGTACATCAGCTTGGCCATGGTGTACTGCGGGTCATCGGGTATGGTGCGCTCCGTAACCGTGCTGATTCGGGCACCTTCGGGCTGAATGTTCAGCGGGCAGAGCTTGCCGGTGGCGGTGGTCAGTAGCGCCTGGGTGGTCAGCCCGGCAGGCAGGTCGGCGTTGATGCCCAGGTTGCAGGGGCCGAAATCACTTATCTCGGCACCGGCTGCAGCGGCCTTGGCAAAGAGGGCATCCGTCCCCTCGCCGGCTGCGGCAGCATCGCTCATTTCCTTGTAAAGTTTCTCAGCGGCAAGAGCCAGAGCGTTGTCGGCGCGCTCAGCTTTCAGGTCAGCCAGGGCACTTTCGCGAGCCTGCTCGAAGGGTAGCACGGCGGGCTGCTCGATGGCCTCGACCTTAATCAGCACCACCTTGCTGTCGCGGGTCGGGTAGAAACCGCGCATCTGCTGAATGTTGCCCAGCTTGTCCGTGCTGCCGGTCTTGGCAGCCTGCTCGTAGGCGGCCACAGTCGTGGTGGCTTCGATATCGTTGAAGGCAATCGCGGCGAGAGTGGTGGATTTGCCGTTGTGGTCAACCTCCGCTTTCAGGGCGTCGCCCGCGCCGGACTCGGTGCTCAGGGGCAGGGTGGTGTGAGTGCTGCCATCCTCATTCTTGTAGGTGAATTCCACGTTTTCGGGGTTGTTTGCAGCGTTTTCGAGAATGGCGTCAATCCCGCTGCCATTCGCAATCGAGAGTTCCTGCATGATGACATCGGCCGTGTTCATCATGGCATCCATGGTCACATCTTTGCCGGGAGTAAGGGTGTAGATGGAGACGATTCGGCGCTGCTCGCTCTTGTACTTCTCCTTGTTGGCCTCCCAATAAATCTTCAGCTCATCTTCCGTGGGTTCAGCAGGGGCCTGTACCTTGTCGGCGGGTAACCAGGCGGTCTTGCCCTTCATGCTCTGGTTGCCGGAGTCTACGATAGCGGCCTGGCTCTTGGTGTTGTAGGCCACATCGGTGGTGACGAGAGCTCCCACCGTTTCCCAGATGATGATGTCGGCAATCACGCTGCGGAAAGCCTGCTCGGCGGGGTTGTTGGCCACGCCGTCATAGTAACCGGTGAGGTCCTGGTAAAGCTTGCGGTCGAAGGTGCCGTCTGCCTTGGTGAAGGCGGGCAGGCCGGTGATGTAGCTGTCAATCTGCTCTTTGGAGGGCACGATACCCAGTGCCTTTGCTTCCTCATGCAGCATGGCGCGGTTAATGGCGATGTTCTCCTCGCTGCGCTTGCAGAGCCCGTAGCACCAGGCATTCAGCACATATTGCAGGCGCGACATCGAGGCCTCCACCTCAGGGTGCTCCTGAATCCAGGCGTTCATGGCGGCCTGTTCATCGGTGCTCAGCTCCTCATCGCCGTTTGCGTCGAAACGTGCACGCAGCTTGCTGTAGGTGGAGCTCACGAGGCTCTGGATGGTCTGCTCGGCGTTTTCGCCGAGGCTGTACACATCGGGTGTTTTATAATTTGTGCCGTTCACCTGGATGTGGAAATCGCGAGAGAATGCACTGCCCTGGTTGCTGTAGTCCATCATAATCAGACCGGCAGCGATGGCTACGATCACGATGAGAACTAACAGTGAGTTTTTGCGGATGAATTCGAGGAAGGTCATGGCCTGAGATGTGATGGTGGTTTCCGCGCCTGCGCGCCGAACTTGCGCATTCTACCCCATACCCAACCACCTGACAAGTTAAAACCGTGTCTTATTCGCGAACTCCGCCGTAATTCCCGGTTTTCTGTTACCCGAAATCAAAACCCGTCGGCAAAAAAAGACCCGGGGTATTCACCCTCGGGTCTTTCAGCATCCCCACGCGGATTCGAACCGCGGTTCTATGACTGAGAATCATATGTCCTAACCCCTAGACGATGGGGACATGTAGTACGCGGACCGGGACTCGAACCCGGGACCAATAGATTAAAAGTCTACTGCTCTACCGACTGAGCTATCCGCGCACTGTTTGCCGCTGTTACGCAGCGGCGACATGCTACACGATTTCGTGGCGTATGTCAAGCATAAAAATAAAATAAAACAGAAAAAAGTTTCTGACGCATTGCCGGAAAATGGAGCGAGCCATGTCGGTCATTACCGACATGGCTCGCTGAAACGGTTTAATGGTTAATGTCAATCAGGCCGCGCCGCGTATTACTTGGTCACAACCTTGGCGGCAGCCTCCTTGAGGGTCTTGCCAACCTTGAACTTCACCACGGAACGGGCGGGGATGGGTACATCCTTGCCGGGGTTCTTGGGGTTACGGCCGATCTTGGCTTTCACCTCCTTCACAGTGAAGGTACCGAAGTTGCGGAGAACAACGCGGTCGCCGTTGCCCAGGGACTCGGTGATCAGGTCAACGGCCTTCTGGATAACCTCGAGGACGTCATTCTGCGTGAGGTTGCTGCGAGTCTCGGCGCAGATCTTGTTTACAAGCTCTCGTTTTGTAATCGTATTAGCCATAAGTTTTTTGCTTTGTTGAAGAAGCCGCTGAGACTATAGCGCATTTTATCGCGTTGTGCACGCAAAAAAAGTGTGTTCTGCATATTTTTTGCGTCAACAGGGGCAATTTTGCACTGTTTTGAGGTATTTTGGATTGACGAAAGCGCGGAATCGGGGCATTTTAAGGTCGCTATGGCCAATCAACACACAGTTCAGCTCAGCCCGGCAGAGGCAAGAGCGCTGCGCAATAAACTGCTGCAGCGCGCAGGTTATGAGGAAAGTTCGCGGGATTATGCCGACTTCTGTTTCGAGGGTCCTCGCGTGAATGTAGCCTACTATCCCAAGAAGGGCAAGCTCCTGGTGCAGGGGGCCGGGGCAGATGAGTTCATGGAGTTTGTCATGCTTATTGACCCGAAGTCCGGCATATCGGCCGTGACCGGCAAGCCTGCCACCCCCGAGGCCAAGGCGCAGAAATCCATGAGTGCCGCTCTTGATATAAGCCCTCATTTCGGAGTGGACGAAAGCGGCAAGGGGGACTATTTCGGCCCGTTGGTTATTGCCGGCGTGTATTCGGATGAGCGCACGGCGGAGGCTTTGGTAAAACTCGGCTGCCAGGATAGCAAGGCCATACCCGATGACCGGAAGATTGCCGCCATAGCGGCCAAGGTGATGGCGCTGCCCGGTGTGGCCTACGAGGTGGTGTGCATAGGCCCCAAGCGCTACAATGAACTCTACACCGAGTTCGGCAACCTAAATAAATTGCTGGCGTGGGGGCACGCGCGCGTGATAGCCGCACTGCATGAGAAAGTTCCCACATGCCCGCGCGCGCTGAGCGACAAGTTTGCCAATGAGTGGGTGCTGCGCATGGCGTTGAAGAAACGTGCCGTGCCCGTGCAGCTCGACCAGCGAGTGCGTGGTGAGAGCGATGTGGCCGTGGCAGCGGCCTCCATTCTGGCGCGAGCGAGGTTCGTGAAGTGGGTGAAAGATGCCGCTGCCGCCAGCGGTTGTGATTTACCGCTGGGGTGCGCCCCGCATGTCACGAAAGCGGCGCGCACCTTTGTGGCCACGCACGGGCAGGAGCGCCTGTGCGATGTTGCCAAGCTTCACTTCAAGACCACGGCCAAGGTGCTGAAGTGAGTGCCGCTCGTTCACGCGGAGGGGCGGTTGTTTTGCCGTACAACGAGTTTCAAGAACTTCAGCAGGGCGGTGAGGGAGAGCAGCCCCAGGCTGCAGCCGATGTTCAGCACGGCGATGAAGCCGATGTTGAACAGTGTCATGACGCCGTCGTATTCCCCCAGTAGCACCGGCCCGGCCATGGCAAAGACTGCACCGAATATGCCCGGCAGAACCAGGCAGATGACAAAGGTCACCGGGGTGAGGAGGCTTTTTCGCTGAATCCACAGCCACCCCACACAGCAGAACAGTGCCGGGTAAAAGTAGATGAGCACTCCGGTCAGCAGGATAAGCGGTACCTCAAAGGGGATGGGTTTGCTCAGCAGCTCCGGGTGAGGCGGGGTAATGACGACCGATTTTTGAGAGTCGCGGATGGCGGCGGGATTCCTGATGATGATGTCGACCCTGCCCGGGTAGGTTTCGCAGAGACTTGGTGTCAGGCAGCTCATGCCGCCGTCAAGAAATCCGCGGCTCCACTCGGGCATGTCGGCATAGTAGCAGCCATTCGGCGAGCCGGGGAACGCGTGGGCGAATGCCGCGCGAATTTCGGCTGTGTCGGGCACATTGAAGGCGGTGTAGGGGGCTGCATCCGGTTCGTTCACGGTGCGTGCTGTCAGGCCGGCAGGGGCTTCTCCCAACCAGGGGCCGGCTCTTTATTCCACAGCGTCTGCGGGTCTTTCGAGTCCACCGTCACACAGACTCCCCACAACAGCAGGGCGTAGGTGAGCGGCATCAACAGGGTATATATAAAGGCGTTTTTCATGATTTACGGCGGGCAAGGCGTGCTATGCCAATGATGGCAGCGGTGATGAGATAGAGGGTAAGCGCCCACTCGGCACACAGCTGGCATACCTTGAAGTTGCCGGTGATACTCATGATGTCTGGGTAGAGTTTAACCGTGGCGACAGCCACACCGCTGAGCGCCACCGGCAGCAGCAGGCACAGGGCGGTTGTCTTGGTGCTGAGCAGGCAGCGCCGCTGCCGTGTGAACCACAGCCTCGGGGCAATGCAGAGCAGCGGCGGCAGCACAACAGTGAATAGTATATCAGTAAACAGAGTGAATAAATCGAGCTGCTTGCTGTATGTCAGATACTCCGGGAAAGTAGGCGAAAGGGCGGCGGGTTGGTTTTCATCGCTGATATGTCGGGTGGCTCCAGACTCGTGGTAGTAGATGTAGCTGCCGTCTTTCAGGGTGATGAGCACGGGGTATGAGCGGGGAAAATAGCCGTTGTCGCGCGAACTTTCTTTTTCTGTGGGGCGCTCGCAGCGATAGACTGACTCGATTTCCGTGAGGGGAAGGTGCTCTTTATCCTTCAGTTGTTCCACAGGTATGGCTATCGGCTCCAGACAATCCTGTATGGTCTCCGCACAGGTGCTGTCGGTGAAGGTAAACACGCAGGAGCCGTATTGAGTCAATTTATCAGCCTCGGCATCCTCCGGCATGGAGCCTGCCCAGGGCGCGGCAATCTCCATCCATTTGTCTTGCACGGCGGCGCGGTAGGTGTGGTGCAGGAAAATCAGCCAACCGATCAGGAAAACCGGCACCATGGCAATGTAGTATAATCGTTGTCTGTTCATAGGGGCAGGAGGCGGATGTTGTTAGTGAGGACGGTCGCTCTTGAGCATGTGCAGTAGGGCTGCCGGGGCGGTAAACCTCGCCGAGGGCAAATCCGGCGTCCGGGCATTTGCAGCAAGGGGCAGGGCGGCTGCGCAGCAGATTAGCAAGAAGAGGGGGGCGGTCATGGTGAGTGTTCTTCTGATGGGTGAACTTATGTTAGCATACTCTTAGTAAGTTGACAAGCCTGAAATGATTTGTGGCAGCCCCGTTTTCCGAATCACACTGGCCGATGGTCGCCGATTCAGCTCGGCAGACATGGCGGTCACGGCCCCCGAAGTCAAACCGCTCTCTGCCGACTCAACATCATTCTGTATCGCCGACAGATGGCGCGGTTCGGTTTGTGTGGTAGCAGGGTGTTTTTTTGCTTTTGTTCTTGGCACATGCTGTGCTACGTGATAACATGCCATAGAACCTGAGCCGAATATGCCACCGTCTACCGTTTATCCCGTTTCACAACGTATTACCAGTATAGATGCCTTACGCGGGTTGGATATGCTCCTGCTCTGCGGCGGGGCGACCACGCTGCAGCTCTTTATCAGCCGGGGCGCAGGTGATTCTGCCCCCGCGTGGCTCATGCAGCAATTCACCCATGCCGAGTGGGGCGGTCCCTTTACCTGTTGGGATCTGGTTATGCCTCTGTTCATTTTCATTACCGGTGCCAGCATGCCCTTTGCCTTTGCCAAATACTGTGAAAAAGGCGGCGCCCGGTGGCGGCTCGGCACGACATGGCGCGTGATTCGCCGCGTGGTGTTGCTGTTCCTGCTGGGTATGCTGGTGCAGGGGCATCTCGCCACGGCTCGCCCGGAGCAAATGAGTCTCTTTTGCAACACCCTGCAGGCCATTGCAGAGGGGTACCTCATCGCCGCCGTCGTGCTGCTGTTCGGCGGCCTGCGCGCCCAAATCATCACCTGCGTGCTCTGCATGCTCAGTTATTGGTCCCTGCTGCGCTTCGTGCCTTACGCCGATCAACCCGCCGGCCTGTTCCTCCCCGACAACAACCTCGCCATCTATATCGACCACCTCTTGCAGGGCCCCTGGCAAGACGGCACGCACTACAGTTGGATTCTCACGGCACTCTCTTTCGGTGCGCTCACCCTCATGGGGAGTATAAGCGGCTCTCTCATTCGCGCGCACCGGGGAAGGGGGGCTGTTGCCCGGCTGGCTCTCGGCGGGGGTACCTGCCTGCTTGCCGCTGCGGCGCTGCAGGCCGACACCCCGCTCATCAAGCACATCTTCACCACCACGGCTGTGCTGTGGAGCGGTGGCTGGTGTATCGTTCTGCTGGCGCTCTTTCACCTGCTGTTCGACTGTTGCGGTGCCGCAGCTGCCCGTTGGGCTTTCCCTCTGCAGGTCATCGGGGGTAATGCGCTGCTCGCTTACCTGCTCACCGAGATTCACGGCCCCGGCGGCCATAGCATCTGGTGGGGGGTAGCACACCCGCTCTTTTACGGCATCGCCGCCCGGTGCGGGGCATTTGCCGCGCCGGTGTTCTCCCTGCTCAGCCTGCTGCTGCTGTGGGGCTTCCTTTTCTTCCTGCATCGCCACAGGGCCTTCCTGCGGGTCTGATGCCTGAGCTGCGCTTTCAGGCGACCAAAAGCCGCCGTCCCTGACCGAACTGCGGTTTTTGACTATACAGGGTAGCCATGTGACAAAGCTGGGGCAAATCTGACACCTCGCGCCCATCTGTCGGCCCGCCATTCGGCGGGACTTCTTTACGTTTTTCGTCTGTTACCGGAGGTTACGCTGCTGACGCAGCTTCGGCTCCGGCTATTGTCTGTCGTCCTCCGGACTTCATGCTTGCGGGCGGGTGCGCCCGCCGAACCCGAAAGCCCCGTTCCGGGGCGGCAGAGAGTAGCGCGGGGTAAGCGAGCCGTCAGGCTCGCGCAGCCCCGGGTTGTGAGAGAAAAAAGTACAGGAGAGCCCCGACGCGGAACGCGGAGGGCTGACAGATGGCCGAGGCTTAATC
>JAFVIC010000056.1 GCA_017477935.1 Akkermansia sp.
ATCTGTCGGCCCTCCGCGTTCCGCGTCGGGGCTCTCGTTTTTTTCATTCTTCCCGGTGGTTTCGCTGCTGACGCAGCTCCACCACCGGCTACTATCTGCCGCCCCCGCGGGGCTTTTGAGTTCGGCGGGCGTTCCGTCCGCGGAATTTTGAGTCCGTAGGACGACAGACAATAGCCGGAGCCGAAGCTGCGTCAGCAGCGAAGTCTCCGGTAGCAAGCGAAAAACATATCAGAGCCCCGCCGGATGGCGGGTCGACAGAAGGCCGCCGCATGGGATTGAGCCTCGGCCATCTGTCGGCCCTCCGCGTTCCGCGTCGGGGCTCGCATTTACTTTTTCCACCATACCTTCGCCAAATGGCAATTTACGATTTGTGATTTACGCTTTTGACAAATCCCGCTTTCTTCAACGGTGGTTGGGTAATCAGCAAATCTGAAACAGATTGGGCGGTATTTTCCGACAGTGGCCTGTTTTCAGCGTTCCTGGGCCTTGAGGTACTCAATTTCCTCTTTGAGAAGTTTACCGACTCTGTGCCTGGCGAGGTAAATCTGAGCGAGACTCACGCCCAGGTGGCGGCGTACCTCAGCGGAGGTCATACCGCGCAGGACATAGCAGTCGAATATCTGAAATTGGCGCGGATTAACGCGCATTTTCACCCGCTCGGCGGCAGCTTTGATGAGGTTGAGCTGCCACTCGCGCTCCCATATTTTGTCAAAGCTTTCCCCCGCGGTGTCGGGCAAGGTGTCGGTGGAGCTGTGAGCGGTGTCACCATTACCCCCGGATGTGAGTTGGCGTGCAGGGCGCTTGCGGAATTGGTCGGCAATCCGCCAACGGGTGATGTTCCACAACCAGCTCTTGAAGGAGCCTTTTTCCCTATCGTAACGCCCATCGCGGGTCTGCTTGGCTACGCTGAGAATAGTCTCCTGCACGACGTCCCAAGCCTCTTCATTGCTCAGGCCGGCCTTGGTCGCCACGCTGTAAATGAGGCGCCAATAGGTGCGGTAGAAGATATCCCAGCTTTTCTGGTCGTGCCAGTTATGCAAGCGCTCTATCAGACTGCGACGGGTGTGGGCAGCGTACTGCTCAAGTTCGCTGTCATCGGGTAATCGGAACTGTGGGGGGCTCTCCACGCTGCCAGCACTCTACCATATTTCAGGCCGCATGGCAATGACAAAAACGGAAGTGCTCTCCATTTTGCGGCAATTTTGCTTGCAAGCGGCCCGCCCATCAGTATAATGAACCAGGCGACCATGAACAAAGCCGAACAATACTATCTGCAGCGCAACGGTGAAAGCTACGGGCCATACACCGTGGCTCAGCTGCGTGATATGCTCACCAAGGCAGAAATCAGCCCGGATGACACGATATGGCAAGAGGGCATGAAGGGAGGCGTTCCCCTGGGTTCGCTGCCCGGTTTGGAGCAAAGTGCCGACGGACAGCTGCCGCACCTGAAACGATTTCCCCTCTTCGCCTTTTTTGCGGAAGTATTTAAGCGGCACACGGCCAGGGATATTGAGGAGTGTTTCGGGGCCGGCACACGCAAGACCACCCCTGAATTGAGTGAGGTCTGCACGGCGTGGCCATCGCCGTGGATATATTCGCGCATGTTTTTTGTCACCCTTCTGCTGTATTTCGGCTTCAACTGGGCGGCTACGCAGTTTCAGAACCCGATGCTCGTTCCGGCGCTGTTGTTTATCGGCAACTTCGGCATACCATTCTGCCTGTTTGTGCTGTTCTATGAGCTGAATGTACGGCGCGATGTGAGCATTTACTCCGCCGGGGTCATGATGATGACAGGCAGCATGCTCTCCCTGGTGTTCTCACTGGCACTTTTCGCCTTCTGGGCGGGGAGAGGCGCTATCTGGGCCGGCCCCATCGAGGAGAGCGCCAAACTGCTTGCCGTTTTGCTCGTGGCGCACAGCAAGTGCAACGGCCGTATACTGACCGGGTTGCTGCTCGGCGCCGCAGTGGGTGCGGGTTTTGCGGCTTTCGAGAGTGCGGGGTTCACCTTCATGCACCTGCGGCACCTGATGGTTTACCACACGGCAGCCGATGTGCTTAACCAGACAGACCCCCTGCTGGCCCGGGCTGTTCAGCGTATTGCCGAATCAGGCCTCAGCCCCGATATCATCATGCGCTACCGAGCCCTGCTGACCGCTATCGCCGGCCATACGCAGTGGACAGCTATCACCGCCGGTGCCTATTGGCTGGTGTGGAGCCGCCTGCGCGATGAAGGGATACTGGGTCACCATACAGCCATGGTGAATTTCAATGTACTGCAGGATTGGCGTTTCATCAAAATCGCCATCATTCCCGTCTGCATACACATGTTCTGGAACAGCCCCCTGCTCGATGAGTACAGACTCATTAAGCTGCTGCTCTGCGGCCTGGTGAGCTGGGTGCTCGTGCTCCGCCTGCTGGCAGCAGGTCTGGCCCAGGTGCGCGAGGCGAAAGACCGCCAGGCCGACTTGCCGCCGACCAGCGGTTTTTGACAGGAAACAGGAACCATGTGACGGCCGGCGGCCTTGTTATCCCCTCCCCCGGGCAGAGTCGGGCCTTGAATCAGAAAACCGCGGCCGGCACAAGCCTGACCGCGGTATGAGATGTTGATACGATAAGCTCAGGGGCTTTATTCGTCGTCAGTAGCGTCGAATTCGTCGGATTCAGCGTCGAAGTCGGCTTCTTCGTACTTCTTGAACTTCTTGACGCGCTGAGCGGCAGGTAGGGGGGTCAGCACCATCGTGACGGTGTTGCCTGCCAGCTTGGCGGGCTGATCCACTTTGCCCATCGTTTTCATATCTTCCACAACCTTGGCCATCACTTCAAGCCCGAGTTGCTGGTGGGCATTTTCACGCCCGCGGAAGCGCAACTGGAAGCGCACCTTGTGCCCGTGGTCAAGGAACTGCTCGGTGCGAGCCATCTTGACGTTGTAGTCGTTCACATCGGTACCGATACGCAGTTTGATTTCTTTCATGCGCACGGTTTTGGCCTTGTTGTTCTTCTGCATCTTAGCCTGCATGTACTTGAACTTACCGTAGTCGATAAGTCGGCACACAGGCGGGTCAGCATTCGGGGCGACCTCTACGAGGTCGAGGCCGATTTCCTTAGCGCGAGCGAGGGCGTCTCGCGTGGCCATCACGCCGAGCTGGTCACCGTTGGCGGTAACTACACGGACACGGAGTGCGCGGATGCGGTCGTTGACACGAATCTGCGGGGTTTTATTATTCTGCTCACGGCGGTTATTCCGGTTGGCAGTGTTGTTGTTTTTCTGTGGGGTTGGCACTTGAGTTGTGTACTTGGTTGTGGTCGAATGGTGTGTGGTGGGGGTTCCGTGAGCCCCGGCGCGGTTGAGAGCGCGCCGGGGCGTGGGCGGAAAGTGTGGTGTAGCGTTCGGATTACGGTTGGGGGGTCTCCTTCTGCTGCGGGGTGAACGCGGGTGCTATGAGGCGCTGCTCAATTTCAGCGCTCAGGGAGGTTACGAAATCGGCAAGCTTCATGGTGCCCACGACATCAAGTTCGCGGTGACGTACGGATACCATGCCCTCTTCGGCCTCTCGCTGGCCAACCACGAGCATGTAGGGCACGCGATCTAGGCGGGCATTGCGGATTTTGGCACCGATTTTGTCGGGTGCGTCATCAAGCTTCACGCGCACGCCCTTGGCAGCGAGTTCCTTGCGCACCTGCTCTGCGAAATCGGCGACCTTGTCGGAGATAGGCAGCACACGCACCTGCTCGGGGGCGAGCCAAGTGGGGAACTTGCCGGCAAAGTGCTCGATAAGCAGGCCGGTAAAGCGCTCCATGGAGCCGAAGGGGGCGCGGTGAATCATGACGGGGCGGTGCGGTTTGTTATCCGCGCCGGTGTAGGTAAGCTCAAATCGCTCAGGCAGGTTGTAGTCTACCTGCACGGTGCCGAGCTGCCAGTCGCGGCCGATAACGTCGCGTACGATAAAGTCAATCTTGGGGCCGTAGAAGGCGGCCTCATTCTCAGCCTCGATATAGTCGAAGCCGTTTTCCCCCAGCACTTCGCGCAGGGCCTGCTCCGCCAGCTTCCAGTTCTCGATGGTACCGACGTATTTGGGGTCGCTGTAGTCCTTGTCGCGCAGGGACAGGCGCACGCGGTAGTCAGTCATCTGCAGGGTGCCGAGAATATGCTTGACGATGCCGATGCACTGCTGCACTTCCTCTTTAATCTGGTCGGGGCGGCAGAAGATGTGGGCGTCATCCTGCGTGAAACCGCGCACACGGGTCATGCCACCCAGCTCACCGCTCTGCTCCCAACGATATACGGTACCGAACTCAGCGAGACGCACGGGCAAATCGCGGTAGGAGTGGGGATCGCTGGAGTAGATGCGGATGTGGTGCGGGCAATTCATGGGCTTGAGCATAAAACCCATGATGGTGCGGGTATCCATCGCATTGAAGAGGTCAGCACAGCTGGCGTTCTCATCGCGCAGTTTCTTGAAGTCATCCGGGTCAGGGATGGGCGGGAACTGGCTTTCCTTGTAGTGCTCCCAGTGACCGGAGGTCATGTAGAGGTCGAGCTTGCCGATGTTCGGGGTGAACACCTGAGAGTAGCCAATGCGGTCGAGTTCTTCGGTGATGAAGTCCTGCAGTTCGCGGCGGATGATAGCACCCTTGGGCTTCCAGAGAATGAGCCCCTGCCCCACCATTTCATCGATGGTGAAGAGCCCCATCTCGCGACCGAGCTTGCGGTGGTCGCGCTTGCGAGCCTCTTCCAAGCGGGCGAGATGCTCGTCGAGCTGGGTGCGGTTGGGGAAACAGGTGCCGTACACACGCTGCAGGCGCGGGCCGCTGGCGTCGCCCTGATAATAGGCGGAGGCCACGCTCATGACCTTGAAGGCCTTGCAGTTACCGGTGCGCCCCACGTGAGGGCCGGCGCACAGGTCGGTGAAATCGCCGTTGCGGTAGATGGAAATCTCCTCGTCATCCGGAATGCGGTTGAGCAAATCCACCTTGAATTTGGAGGGGACGGCACGCGGGCCTACAGACCCCAGTTCACCGCTCTGAGCCATGGCCATGGCCTCTGCACGGGTGACAGTAGTTCGCTCGAATGTCTGGTTTTCCTTGACTATCTTCTTCATCTCAGCCTCAATCAATTCAAACTCGGCTGTGGAGATGTTGTGGTCAAGTTCAATATCGTAATAAAAGCCGTTCTCAATGGCGGGGCCGGCGGCGAGCTGAGCCTGGGGCCAGATACGGCAAATGGCAGCAGCCAGAACGTGCGCGCAGGAGTGGCGCAGGCGCTCCAGGTCGCTGGCCTGATTACGTTGCTCGAGTGTCTTTCGTTCTTTCTGTTCAGACATAAGTATTTCAGTGAGCCCTTACTATGCCCCCAAAACGGCAAGAATGCAAGCACAATCCACGTTCAGGCAGCAAAAAATGCGCATTTTTGGTGTCACGGTTCACAGGCTGGCTATTTTTTCCGTTTTTTGCGGTAACCGGGGAAACCGCCTTTTCGTGCGCGGCGAGCTGTGCGAATGGAATTGAGCAGCACTTTCAGGCGGCGGAAAGGTGCTGCGAGGCGGTGCAACATGCCGCCCACGGAACCGTAACCGATAGGGCGAACCTCCAGCAGCGAAGAATCGGTGTGCGTATCAGCCCCGACATCAGACGAACCATCTATGTGCACCACAATATCCGGCTGAATGGCATATATCTTCACCCCGCGCATGTGCGGCACATAGTCCATGTAGAAGGTATCCACCGCGCGATAGCGAGAAATCCACTCCCACACATTATCTTCCGTTGGCAGGCTGTTGAGCAGGGGTTCATACAAATCCTGCGACACCACATAGGCAAAAGCGCCGACTACGCCCTCAATCTGCCAGAGTTCATGCTCCCCCTGCTCTGACACAGGGCGACCATGAGTCGTGGGACGTGAGTAACCGAGATAGAGCAGATAAGGCCCGGTGAGAGTTTTCAGCGCCTTTGTCAGCATGGCGGCGGCTGAGGGCGAATCCACAACCTCCACATCATCCTCAAGAATCAACACATGGCGCCACCCCTCGTCGCGAGCCTTCTCAATGGCCCGGCGATGGGATAAAATACACCCGGCAACACCACCCCAGTACGGTGCGCGTTCGCCGGTACGCTCAGAAAACCAGGGAGCCCGGCCATACGTGGAGAGAGTCCGCCCATAAACGGCGCTGATTCGGTGTATCTTTTCAGCAGGCATCACCCCGGTATTTCGCTCAAGAAACAGGGTGCGCCGCTCCACACTGGCATCCAGATTGATGAAAAGTATACCGTCCAACTCGTTCCACGCGTTTTTCATAAACAAGCCGTTAATTTACTGTTATTTCCATTCCTTTATTGAGCGCGACCGTAATCATCGCTGAAACGCTCGATATCGTCCTCGGAGAGATAATCACCTATCTGAATCTCAATCACACGGAGCGGTTTTTCGCCCTCATTGCTCAGGCGGTGAAGACTACCGCAGGGAATGAACACAGACTGCCCGACCCGCACCTGAGTGACAACATCGTCATTGCGAACGGTAGCCACCCCCTCAGTCACAATCCAGCGCTCGGAGCGATGAGCGTGGCGCTGCAGAGAGATTCGGCCACCGGGTACCACGTTAAGTTTCTTAACAACAACGTGAGACTGCAAATCCAGAACCTGCCAGTCCCCCCAGGGACACTCGCCGGTTTCACCTACATGATATGTTGTATGAGAGGGGTTCATTTTCCCAAGTTTTCACGAATACTGGTCGTCGAGCGCTGCGGCAGATTGCCATGAGGTATGCGCGAGCTGGTGACATAACGTATTCCCTTAGACTCAACAAAGGCCTTCTTTTCATCGCTGGTTCCATCTCCGTTCACGAAGAAGATATCAGGCTTAACCTCATCCAGCAACGGGGCAAAATCGAGGATTTTGCCGGTATCCGGACCAATATAGACAGCCTTGACAAAACGGATAGCTTCGAGCATATATTTACGCTCTTGCTCATTGTACATGGTCTTGCGATTTTTGAGCTGGCGTACAGTTTCATCGGAACCGATGGAGACGTAGACATCGCCATAGCTCGCAGCTTCTTCCAGGAAAGCGATATGGCCGCTGTGCAATACATCGAAACAGCCTGATACAAATACTTTCGGCATGATATCTGATTAGATTAAGCTTATTTGAAGTGGTCTTTCTTCACATTCTGTTTCAGGATTCGCTCCTGATACTCAGGTGCCCAGGGTACCTGTTCGTCTTTCCCGAAGGTGCGGCAATACGGTTCGATGGGGTAAAGATACTCACACTGCGCAAGAGCCGCGGCACGAGCCTCGGGGGTTTCGTACAGGTAAAGCGCGTAGCCGCCATGGCCGCCGCCACAGTATTTGCAGGCAAGAGACTCCCCTACGACCGGCAGGGGTTCCATACCCTCTGCCAACTGCAGCTCATAGCTCAGTCGCACACCGACAGCCAGCACGTTAATATCCTTCTCCTGCACGCCGAGTCGCGCCACCCTGGCAGCCTTGGCTATTTTACGAAAATCGCGTTTCAAACCGGCAAGACCGGGGGTATCGTGCTTGATTCGCGTATCATATACGGCCATGCGCCCTTTGAGGAATTCGCCCGTATTCTTGAAATCCAGCACCGGACGCGGGCCTGACTGCCACACACAGGCACCGGTTTCCGCTATCACGGCAGGGTCTTGCCAACCTACACCCAACCCCAGTTCCGAGGACACCGGATCCCAGCCATTGAGCACACTCCAGCCACCACTGCCACCCAGACCGGCCCCTTGGCGGTAGTTCCATTCCTTCAAAGAAACGGTTGGGGAAATAGAACAGTTCACGACATATTCCCCGGGTATGGCATTCTCGGGCACATCAAGCCAACCACCGGCAAAGTCAACACGCAACGGGACATGCGCCGGGGCTTTGATTCGACTGACCATCACGGAACTACTGGCGGAACTGCCATCGGGGCGAGTCTTTTCAAGCACCACAAACTCCACCCCATCCTGCTCACACAGGCGGCGCTTGGCGTCCATGTACAAATCATCCGTCGTCACGGCAAGCACAGCCGGCTTCACTTGGCGAAACGCAGTCAGGAACGAAAGCTCGGCATCCGCATCCGTCGAGAGCACCACTTCATCCACCATCTCCAGCGAGGAGAGCAGCTCCATCTTGTCCACATCTTCCAGCACAGACTTCTTGCCATACACACTCCAGAGCAAGTCAGCCGGGGGGAACGATACCACCAGCGAATCACCCAAGGCACGAGCCTCGCGAAAAAACTGCAAGTGACCTGCATGCAGTACATTAAACGAACCGGATACAAAAACTTTCTTCATATCAGACAATAAAATCAATCAAAATAGCGCACTTAGCGCTCAAGCCCAATCCAGCGGAAGAAAATGCGGGAGGGGCGCCAGTAGTCCAGCCCTCGCGAAATCTTACTCCCGGTGAGCCAATCTTTCACCCACGGCAGCAGCACGATGGTGAAAAGCTGAGCAATAAGATACTTGAACAAGCCGCGAGGCTGTTCAGGTGCAGCGGCAGACTTCGGGGCAGGCAGCGCAGCCTGCGCAGGGCGGGGAGCACGGTGAATCAAGCGCCCGGCTATCCTCAACCCGGCGTAACCGACTGCAGCCAGCGCGGCATAGCGCAGGGTCTTGCGGGAAATGTGCAGCACATCCATACACACCCCGGCGCCGGCCTGCGTTTTAGCAGCAGAATCAAGCACACCGATGCGGGTCTGCGCCACTCGGTTCAGGATTTGCTGCGTTCGTTGCTGATGAGTAATTTGATGCATTGCCAATCATTCTTAAGTTCCTCACGAGTAGCCGGCGCGACTGGGCCGGGCGAACTCTTCACCCCAATGAGCAGCACGATAAAACCAACCACAAGGTGAGCCAGACTCACCACCCCGGTGGCCAACAGCCAGCTACCCAGCAACTCCTGCAGGCCCACACAAGCGAAGGCGCAGAACACCAGATAACCGAAAAACAGCAGCAGCGCCCCCGCAGCCACCGCCACGACACGCCTGACCTGATGGCCGAGATACTGCTGCAACTCAGCGCACAACAATTGCAGCAAAGCCCCAACATGAGCGACAGTCTGCCCGGCCATTCCCTTCACGCCGCCAAGCAACTCACCCCCCTGTTGTTGCAGGGAGGCGAGAGCTTTCGGCTTTCTGAAAGAGAAAAGTGACATGCAACATCAGCTCTGTTATTCCGGCGCAGGCGAAAGCACTGCCAACCTCAGCGGCGGGTCACACCAATGAGCAGCCCCAGCACGAACCCGATACCCAGCGCACCCAGCACGCTGCCGGTCGGATTAGCTTTCACATACTCCTCACCGGCCTGGTGCAAATCCTTGGCCTTGGCGCAGGTTACGTCCCAACCGGCATTGATTTGCTCGCGGGCATCATCGGTATACTTGCGCATGTCAGCCATGCGCTCAGCTGTGTACTTACGCACCGTATCCATCTGCTCAGCCGTTGCACGGCGCAGCTTCTCATACTGAGCGCAGGCATAGTCACGGGCAGCCTTCAGGCGATCCTGAGTATCAGTTGCGGAAGCCTCAGCAGGCTTCACCGTTTCAGGGGTTTCTGCATTTTCCATAAAATCTGAGTGTTTGAAGATTGATAGCGGAATCGCCACCGGCACACCGTGTACCCGTAGGTTCCATTACCGTATTATAATCACATTCACCCGCAAATTGCAAGCAATCTCGACCAAAATGACGAATTTTCTTCACTTTTGCGTAATTTTTCCGCCATCGGCAAATATAGCCTTGCATTTTACGCGCGAAACTGGTAATATCGCACGGCTTAAAGAGAAAAAGCATGAAAGCGATTCTTGCACTAGAAGACGGAACAACATTCGAGGGCAGCTCCATCGGCGCTGTCGGCACCGTAACCGGCGAGATGTGCTGCGACACATCCGTCATGGGTTATCAGGAAATCCTCTCCGACCCTGCTTGCTGCGGTCGCGTCATCGCCATGACCTACCCGCTCATCGGCAATTATGGTGTGTGCGCAGAGGATGATGAGAGCGCCACCGCCGGAGCCACCGGCCTGGTCGTCACCGAACTGGCCCGCCTGCACTGCAACTGGCGTGCCCAGGAGCCCATGGAGCCCTGGCTGGAGCGCCGCGGCATCGTAGGCATTGCCGGTATCGACACGCGCAAGATTGCGACCCTTCAGCGCAAGAGCGGCGCGCTGCGCTGCTGCATCTCCACGGAGCTGACGGCGGAAGAGGCTGTAGCCGCCGCCAAGGCCGCCCCCGGCATGGAAGGTGCCTACCTTGTCAGCAACGTGAGCACCACCGCCCCCTATCACTGGGAGGGTGAGTCGCGTGCCTGGAAGCTTCCCAACAAAACTCAGGGCGACCTGGGTACCTACAGCGAACTGCCGCCCGTCAGCTACAAGGTTGTGGTATACGACCTGGGCGTACGCTACAGCACCCTGCGCAGCCTGCGTCAGGTAGGTTGCGATGTCACCGTGGTTCCCGCCACCACGACGGCGGAAGAGGCCCTGGCTCTGCGCCCGGATGCCGTTGTTATTTCCGACGGTCCCGGCGACCCCGCCATGCTTACCGATATCGCAGCCGAGGTAACTCAGCTTACCGGCAAACTGCCTGTGGCCGGCATTGGTCTGGGTTGCCAGGTAATCGCCACCGGTCTGGGTGCCACCACCCGCAAACTGCGCGTAGGACACCAGGGCTGCAACCAGCCTGTGAAATGCTGCAGCACCGGCAAGGTCGAAATCACCACGCAAAACACCCTTTTTGCCATCGATACTGACAGCCTGCCCGAGGGGCTGTGTGCAGATGCCGTGAACCTCAACGACGACACTATCGCCTCGCTCACCCACGCCAAGCTGCCCGTATTCGGTGTGCAGTACCTGCCCGCTGCCCCTGCCGGGGCCGATGACTGCGCCAACTTCTTCAACCGACTCGTGCAGACCATCATGGCAGCCAAAGCCGGTCAGTACAACGCATAAAAGCCCGAAAACAGTTCATGAATACACTAGTCATAGGCTCCCAGTGGGGAGATGAAGGCAAAGGTAAGGTTATCGACTTCCTGACCGAGACCGCCGATATCGTAGCCCGCAGTCAGGGTGGCAGCAATGCCGGCCACACCGTTATCGCCAAAGGGCAAAAATACGTACTGCACCTCATCCCCTCCGGTATTCTGTGGGATGGCAAGGTGAACATCATCGGCAACGGCGTTGTCATCAACCCCACCTCGCTGGTGGACGAAATCCGCTACCTGCAGGAAAAGGGCGTGAGTATCACCCCGCAGAACCTCCTTATCTCTGACCGCGCTCATGTGGTGCTCCCCATCCACAAAGATATCGACGGCGCGCAGGAAGAAGCACTCGGCGACCAGAAAATCGGCACCACCCGTCAGGGTATCGGCCCGACCTATGCCGACAAGGCCCGCCGCGTCGGCATTCGCATGATTGACCTGGCAGACCCCGCCCGCCTTGAAACGGTGCTCAAGGCCCGCATTAAGACCGCCAACGAGGAGCTTGTGCGCTTGGGCTGGCCCGCAGCCGATCCCAAGGTCACGCTCGACGCCGTCATGGCCGCTGCCGATGTGCTGCGCCCCCACATCACCAACACCATCCCTGTGCTCAACAACGCCATCAAAGCCGGCAAGACCGTGCTCTTTGAAGGCGCACAGGGCGCCATGCTCGACATCGACTTCGGCACCTATCCCTTCGTGACCAGCTCGAACACCAGCGCCGGCGGCTGCTGCACCGGCTCCGGCGTAGCCCCCACCCGCATCGATAAAATCATCGGCGTGTGCAAAGCCTACACCACCCGCGTGGGCGAAGGGCCCTTCGTGACCGAAGACGACGAAATCGGTGACTACCTGCACGGCCTGGGCCGCGAGTTCGGTGCTACCACCGGTCGCCCCCGCCGCTGTGGCTGGACAGATGGTGTCGTGCTGCGCTTCTCCGCCATGTTCAATGGTTTCAATGAAATGGCCATGACCAACCTCGATGGTCTTGATGAGCTCGAGAGCATTAAAATCTGCACCGGTTACCGCATGGGTGACGAGGTACTCGAGTACCCCCCTGCTCTCATGGAAGACTGGTACAAGTGCGAGCCCATCTACGAAATCCTGCCCGGCTGGAAGCAGGACATCTCGACCTGCACCACTTGGGAACAGCTCCCCGAGAACTGCAAGGCCTACGTCAAGCGCTTCGGCGAGGTAGTAGGCTGCCCGGTCAGCTCCGTGGGCGTGGGGCCTGATCGCGAGCAAACCATCAGTGTGCCGCTCGCCTGATTCAGCACGAACATTTATCATCCCCCTTCAAAAAACGCAGTCGCTCAGCGGCTGCGTTTTTTCTGCACCTCGAATCCACCCCGCATTTCCGGCCGTGACAATAGAGCCGCAACCCCTCGCAAGGCTGCGGCTCTGACTCTCTCCGTTATTATCACTTACAAAACTACTTCCCCAGCGCGGCACTCCAGGTTTCAGCCTTAAAGCCGGGGATGACCTGCCCGCTGTCAGTCACCAGCAGAGGGCGCTTCACCAGCATACCATCCGTTGCCAGCAGAGCAAGCATTTCCTCCTCACTCATCTCTTTCAGTCGCGCGGCCAGGTTCAGTTCGCGGTATTTCGTACCGCAGGTGTTGAAAAACTTCTTCAGCGGCAGCCCGCTCGCCTGCCACCATGCGCGCAGCTCAGCCTCACCGGGCGCCTGCTCCACAATGTGGCGGGCCGTGAACTCTGCCCCCTGCTCCTGCAGCCACACCCGAGCCTTCCGGCACGTGCTGCACTTCGGATATTCGATAAACTGTGTGCTCATGGCTTTTAATTACCATATTTCCTATCGTTTTGCAAGACTTTTTTTTTCAAAAAATAAAAGAAAGTGCAAAAAAGCGGGAAAATCGGCTGCGGGCAAGATGTTTAAGAAAAGCGAGAGAATCATGACGAATGCAACCCACTGTGGTATAATATATGGGACTAAATCCCTCTTGACACCCCCACAGATTGTGGTAAGATGGACGGCATGAGATGCGTTCAATGCGGCTACATGGAAGACAAGGTAATCGACTCGCGCACGTCGAAAGACGGCACGTGTATCAGGCGGCGCCGGGAGTGCATACGCTGCCAGTACCGCTACACGACCTACGAGCAGATTGAGCGTACAGAGCTTCGCGTGGTAAAGCGCGACAATGTGCACGAGGCACTGAACCGCGAAAAAATCTTGCGAGGCATGATAAAAGCCTGCGAAAAACGCCCGGTGAGCATGGATCAGCTCGATGTCGCTGCCGATGAAATCGTGGCGGAGCTGCACCGCGACCACCAGCGCGAGGTACCCTCGGCCATTATCGGCATGAAGGTGATTGAGAAATTGCAGACGATTGACCCTGTGGCGTATATACGCTACGTGTCGGTATACCGCCAGTTCGCGAATGTGGACGAGTTTATCGAGCTGATTCGCCGCATGGAGCGCAAGACTCTCAACGACCCCCTGCAACGTAAACTTTCTTTCTGATGATAGCGTTCAAGAACAATCGACCGCTGCTGCAGAACGGCTATTGCGTGTTCTCAGACTACGACCTCGCCTGGCTCGTCAATGTGCTGCAGGAGGCCGCGGAATCCGCCGGTACAACCCTGCCGTTCAAAGAGGAGATTGCAGCCGGTGTGCTGCAATACCTGGAGAACAACTGCCCGCTGCACGCCGTGCCGCTGGACTACCTCTTTGACCGCATGCGCAGCCTGCTCAATCACATCGGGCTGCCACTCATCGCCACCCACTTGCGCAAGCAGACCCCGCCCATTGACATCGAGCTCGACACCCTGGCGGAAGAAGCTCCCCTGCCCCTGTTCTTCTACACGGAGCTGCGCCGCCGCATGGACAACCTGCGCGACAAGGGGCTGACCAATTACCACTTCAGCGGCATGGCTCGCTGCAGTTTTGCACTCGGTGACCGCCGCCGCGCCTGCCCTACCCAGCGCCGCGCCCTTGCTGAGTTGAACGCCTACCTGCTGCAAACACAGGCCTGATACGGCACAAAAAATAATGCCGCCGTCATCACGACGGCGGCTTGTTGAGAGAGTAGGTTTCTTTTGTTCGGTATAAGCGACCCGCATGGGCTCAGCGGAGCTTGAGCACGTCCACCACGGCAGAGGTAATCTCCTTCATGTCGTCCAGGCACAGCTCGCCCATGTGGGCAATACGGAAGGTCTTGTCTTTCAGGCCACCGTAGCCGTTGCCCAGCTGCATATTGAGCTCGGCAAGCCCCTTGTTGAGCTCCGGTATGGAGATAAGCTCGGAGCAACCCTTGGGGTGGGCATCGATAACGGTGAGGGTTTTGGAAAGATATTTACGGTTGGGATATACACGGAAGTACTCGTCTGCCCAGGCGCGGGTGAACTCAGCGCACTGCTCGTGGCGGGCGAAACGAGCCTCAATCCCCTCTTCATTCACGATGTGCTGCAACTGTTTATCGAGAGCATACATCAGGGAAAGACAGGGGGTAGAGGTGTACTGGTAGTTCTTCTTGTCAATGAAGTCCCACAGCGTGCGCAGATCAAAGTACAGACCACGGGTGGGCACCTCGGCCGTGCGCTCGTAAGCCTTTTGGCTCATGGCGCAGATAGCCAGACCGGGCGGCAGGGCCAGAGCCTTCTGGGTGGAGGTGATGAGCACGTCTATACCCAGCTTGTCAGTCTCAATTTTGGAACCGGCGGCGGATGATACGGCATCCACCAGCCACACCACGTCCGGGTACTTCTTCATGACCTCGGCAATATCTTCCACCGGGTTCTGAATACCCGAGGACGTCTCATTGTGGGTCACGGTGATAACATCGTACTTGCCGGTAGCGAGGGCGGCATCCACCATCTCCGGGGTGGTGGGTTCACCCATTTCGCTGGAGAATTTGTCGGCCGGCACGCCGTTGGCCACGGCCATTTTGTACCACTTGTCGCCGAAAGCGCCCACGGAGAAAACCGCTGCGCGCTTGGCCGTGCAGGAGCGAATGGCACCTTCCATCAGGCCTGAGCCGGATGAGGTGGAAAGCAGAATACGGTTGTTCGTATAGAGCACCTTCTGCATATTGTCAGATATACGCTTCTGAATCTCAGAGGCTTTCTTCGAGCGGTGCCCAATCATCGGCAGGCTCATTTCGGCAAGGATATCCTCCGACACGACAGTCGGACCCGGTATAAACAGTTTGATGGCCATAGGCTGAAATATGTTTTCGTGAACACTATACCTTTACCACACCCGGAGAATAAAAGCGAGAATAAAGTGCGCTGTTGACAAAAAAGGATGTTGCAATATGACGCGAATGGTGTAGAATGCTTGCATATATGAAGTACCTCAGCCGTTCCGTAGCTCTGTTGTTGGCTATATTCTGCCTGTGCCCGTGCGAGGCCGACGCACAGGGTCGCAAATCAGCCCGGCCCAAGACCCCGCGTATCGTCAACCGCGTTGCTGCGACGGTAAACGGTCGGCCGATTACATCGAGCGAAGTACGAGCACGCCTGGCACCGTATGTGCGCGAGCTCTCCATGCTCTATCCTCGCCAGGGTCCCCGTTTCAATGCCGAGCTGCTGAAGGCCAAGAAAGCCGTGCTCAACGAACTGATTGAGCGTGAGCTGGTGCTCTGCGAGTTTGAAACCGCCGGGCTGATGATACCTGAAGGTGCTGTGAATGAGGAAATCAACCGCCGCGTGCTGACGATGTTCAACGGCAATCGCGATAACCTGCTGGACAATCTGCGCAAGAGCGGCATGACCTTCAGTGAATACCGCGACTCCGTACGCCGCGAACTTACGGTAATGGCCATGCGCAACTCCCGATATGAGCGAGGTATACCCCCCACCCCCGATGAAATCCGCGCGGAGTACCAGGCGACCAAGTCCGACTACCGCGACATGTCCAACGACTCCATCCGTTACGACAAGATTTTCATTCCCGCACAGAACCCGGACGACCCGAACGCCACGCCCGAGATGCAGTTTGTGCTGGCTGAACAGGTGGCCAAGGCTATTCAATCCGGCGAGATTTCGTTTGAAGATGCCGCACGCCAATACTCGAAAGACATGCACGCGCAAGACGGCGGCAAATGGCCCTACCTCAAGCGCAAAGATTTGGCGGTCGAGTTCGCTAACATCGTGTTCTCGCTGCCGCATGGCAAGCTCACCGGTCCCCTGGTTGACCGCATGGGGTTCACCATCGTGCGCGTGACCGGCAAGCGCCTGGCCCCTGCTCCCTCGCTGAATGCCCGCGGTATCAAAGAGCGTGTGGATGACTCCGTGCGCCGTAAAAACAATGAGCGCCGCTACCGCGCCTGGGTTGAGCGCCTGCGCGAAAAAGCTATCATTCGCACCTACATCTGATGTGCTGCCGAGTGCAGACCTTTGCAAAACCCCGCAATTTTGCTTGCAAATTGCGGGGTTTTGCGTTACCCTTGGG
The DNA here is from genome assembly GCA_017477935.1 of Akkermansia sp. Taxonomy (GTDB): domain Bacteria; phylum Verrucomicrobiota; class Verrucomicrobiia; order Verrucomicrobiales; family Akkermansiaceae; genus Akkermansia. Next base: position 16,405 of record JAFVIC010000056.1, read on the forward strand.
GCGCGATGAACATCAAACTGTTTAAGGATCTTTGCGAGGCGACCGGTGCATCCGGTTTCGAGTACGGCATTCGTGACCTCATCATTCAGGAGATGACGCCCCTGGCGGACTCCATCACCGTCGACAACATCGGCAACGTCACAGCCCTCATCAAGGGCAAGAGCAGCGAAAAGAAGATTATGTGCGCCGCTCACATGGACGAAATCGGCTTCATTGTGCGCCATATCGACGACAATGGCTTTATCCGCATTCTGCCCCTGGGCGGGTTTGACCCCAAGACCCTCACCGCTCAGCGCGTTATCGTGCACGGCACCAAAGACCTGCCCGGCTGCATGGGCGTGAAACCCATTCACGTGATGAGCCCCGAAGAGCGCAGCAAGATGCCCGCTGTCACCGACTACGTGGTCGATGTAGGCCTGCCCAAAGAAGAGGTCGAGAAGTATGTATCGCTGGGCGATTCCATCACCCGCGTGGGCGACCTCATCGAAATGGGTGATTGCCTGAATGTAAAGAGCATTGACAACCGCGGCGGCTGCTACCTGCTCATCGAGGCCATCCGCGCCATTCTTGCTGCCGGCGAGAAACCCTGCTACGACCTCTACGCCGTCTTCTCCGTGCAGGAGGAAGTGGGCCTTCGCGGTGCCCAGGTGGCCACCCAGGCCATTCAGCCCGATTTCTCATTCGCGCTCGATGTGACGATTGCGTTCGACACCCCCGGCTCCGGCAGCCACGACAAGTGCACCGTGCTCGGCAAGGGTACCGCCATCAAAGTGTACGATGGCACACTCATCACCGACAACCGCATGGTCAAGTTCATGCAGGCCCTCTGCGAAGAGAAGGAAATCCCCTACCAGCTTGAGCTGCTCGCCGCCGGCGGGACGGATGCCGGCGCCATGCAGAAGTTCTGCGCCGGCGGTTCCGTGGCCGGTGCCGTTTCCATCCCCGTGCGCAATGTGCACCAGAGCATTGAAATGGCCCACAAGGTGGACATTCAGGCCAGTGTGGATTTGCTGGCAGCCTGCTTCTCCTCCCTCACCCGCTGGGACTGGAGCTGGGAGCGCAAGGTGCGCACGCTGGCTTAAGCGCAGCGCGACCGGCGTACCCGTAACGCCATTTACTCTCATACCCCGAGCCCACCGGTGTGGGACTCGGGGTTGTTGTTTATCACCCCCTGTTGGCACTGCCCGACAAATGACAATTTAGCGAAGTGAGGGCGAGCGATAGAGAGCGGAATTTTGAGTCCGTAGGACGACAGAAAATAGCCGGAGCCGAAGCTGCGTCAGCAGCGAAGTCTCCGGTAGCAAGCGAAAAACATATCGGAGCCCCGCCGGATGGCGGGTCGACAGAAGGCCGCCGCATGGGATTGAGCCTCGGCCATCTGTCGGCCCTCCGCGTTCCGCGTCGGGGCTCTCGTTTTTATCATTCTTCCCGGTGGTTTCGCTGCTGACGCAGCTCCACCACCGGCTACTATCTGCCGCCCCTCACGGGGCTAACCCCGGACTTCGCAAAATGACAATTTTCCGCCACAGTCAAAGCGAACGGGAACTTTTAGCCTTGCCTTTTCGGGGACCCGGTGGTACCATGGCAGCATGAATAAGATTTTCTTTTCGCTTTTGCTGCTGCCGATTCTCTTCCTGAACCTGGTAAGGGCCGATGACCGGACAGACAAACTCTTTGACGGTCTGCTGCAGGTAGGAGTACAGGCCCTGAAATCCCATCAAGAGCAACATGCCGTCAAAACCGGCAAACAGGCTGCAACGGCCACCGAGGCTCAGCCCGAGGCTACCCCCACCCAGCCGGAGAAACGCACCTGGCGCGACCGCGGGCGGGAGGCCATCAGCACACTCGTCACCGGCACGGCCGATGGGCTGGGCGACAAGCCGCTTTCCGAGGTGCTCGCCGGGGCGTTCAAGGGAGCAGTTGACCAGCTCATCAACGAATACAAAGAGCAGTACAAGCAAGAGGGGCGCGAATACGCACAGGAAGTCGGCGACAAGATTGTGACCCGCGTGATAAACGACCCCAAGATTTCCCATTCCATCTACTCTCTCCAGGCGCTCTGCTGGGGGGTGATCATCTACCTCACCATCGTGACCATGATTATGGTTTTCAGCCTGCTGCACCTCAAGCGCACCAACAACAAACTGCTGACGGCGGTAGAGGAGCTCAAGGCTACCATCAGGCAACGGGGTTAAGCGCCCGCAGCACCGGCTCCACATCATCCTGTGCCGCTGCCGGGTAAATGTAGAGCGTGCCATTGCGCCACAGGCACAGGGCATCTACCCCACAAGCAGTGAAATCGGGTGAAACAGTGAGCTGATGTTGCCTGCAAATCGCGGCCACCTCGCTATCACGCAACTCAACCCCACGCGCCGACCAGAGCAACAGCACCCAGCAGCCCTCCGACTGTGGGTACAGGGCGACCTCCCGGGCGCCCGAATGGTCCAGACAATCAGCCACAACCCCGCCCTCGCCAATCGGCTCGGGGTCAGTCAGGCGCGAGTTCATGGCCAGCGCCATAGCCTCAGCAGACATCGCCCATGGGAGGCGGGCCTCACCCAGGGGGCGTGCAGGCAGCGAGGCCAGCCGCGCAGCACGACGGCAACGGGGCTCGTTCACCCCTTCGAAGGGCAACATCAACAGGCAAACATTAAACAACAACATCCCCTGCAACACACAGGCATAGCGCAACTCGAACCACTCTCGCGGCAGATAAAAGGCCGCACACAGCGCCATAGCCACACAGCCCAGAGTCGCAGCATACACCCACCTGCGCGCCAACAACGGGCGCTGTACCCACCACCACAGCGCCGCAATCGCCGCCGTGAGCAGTAAAATCATGAAATCAGCCGGCATAAACCTCAACCTTTCTCCAACCGCCAGCCATGCTCTGCGTGATAAATCATCTGCCGGGTCATACCGCCGTCGATACAGATATTCTCACCGGTGATGAAAGCGGCGTGCTCCGAGCAAAGGTAGAGCACCATGTGCGCGATATCCTCAGGGCAGCCAACCCGACCGGCGGGGTGCTGGGCAGCATCCGCCCCACTGTAAACGGCACCCTGAGTTTCAATCCAACCGGGGGAAACGGAGTTCACCCGCACGCGGCCGGCCAAAGAGACGGCCAGAGCATGAGTCAGCGCAGCGATACCGCCCTTGGCCGCGCTGTAGCACTCCGTACCCGGCATACTCATGCGGTCGCGGGTGGAAGATATATTCACGATGGCGGCCCCGGGGGAAAAATGGTTCATCAGCAGTCGGGTGAGCATGTAGGGAGCAGCCACCCCCACCTGTAACGCGTAGTTGAACTCCTGCCAGCTGCAATCGGGCAGTCCCTTGAAAAGCGGTGCGGCATTGTTAATGAGGTAGTCCACCCGCCCGTAATCAGCCACCACCTTATCGCAGAAACAGCGCAGGTCAGCCTCGCAGGCCAAATCACCCACAAAGTAAGGGTTCGGCTGCACATCAAACAGGCACACATGCGCCCCCGCCGCCGCGAACATCTCCGCTATGCAACGGCCAATCCCCTGCACCCCACCGGTCACAATGGCAACTTTGTCGGCAAACTCTCTCATGAGCGACATCGTAGCACAACCGCCCCCGACAAGTCAACCCGGAATATGCCCGGCACAGGGCAACAGGGATGATTGACAATCCGCATTTTCCATTATTTCGGCTTGACTATGGGGCAACCCGTAAATATAATACCCCTACCATGACCTCCCGCCCACTTACCCCGCTGCTTCTCTGTGCGCTGTGCGCCCTGTCCCTGAGTTCATGCCGCCTGGCGCTGCATACACTGCCGGATTCCGTCGGTCGGCAGGATTTCGAAACCCGGGATACCGACAAGGCCAGCGTGTACCGCTGTGACGGGGTGCTCTATGTCGCCATGGAAGGCTACTACAGGCGCCCGTCTGCCGGTCTGGTGGAAGGGTATGATTTGAAAGGAGGTGATTGGGACCTCTGGCCTGAGCTGAAAACCGATAAAAAACCGGCAGAAAAATACTTCTACATACCAATGAGCGAACAGCTGGTGTACGAATGGAACAAGCGCAACAAAGCGACAGCCCGACTGAGTTTCGAGCGCTATGTGCCCGGCGTGCTGACGGAAGAGGAGATGAAGCAAAAACACCCTCAGCGCGTGGCTCAGGGAAAAGTCAGCGGCAAACTGCCCAATCTGTTGGAAAACGGTGCCACACAGAGGAGCTTCAGCCACTACGCCCTGAAACCCATCACCATACCACTGGAAATAGTCGACGCTGTTTCTGTCGTTCCGCTGACCGGAGCCGTTATCGCAGCAAGCGCTGTATCTGCCGCCATCCTGATTCCGGCCACGCAGATTGAGCAGGTTTTCGAAAGCGAGCAACCGCCGACCGCTGCCGGTGAGCCGCAGGCGAATACCCCCTGAGCCGGCACCGTCAGCCACCGGAGCTGTCACAGATAGCAGAAGAAAACGCAGATTTTACTTGCAATCTGCGCAGGATTGTGATATTAGCAAAAAATCGCTTACGCTGTATTACATGAACAGCTGCGGCACTCACGCCGAAAGATACTCTCACACATCACATTACGCACATGGCAACCAGCAAGAAATCCACGGCTTCAGCCGACAAGGCAAAACCCGCAAAAGCAAAGACCACCAAGGCCACCGAGAAAAAGCAGGAACCCGTCCGCAAGCCCGCTGCCAAAGAGGTTCTCACCCCCGAGGAGAAAGCCCGCAAGGCCAAACTCAAGGAGACGCTCGCCCTGCTCAAGGCCGATCCCGAGTGGCCGGCCTTCCTCGAAGCCCGCAAACAATCCCTGCTCGACCTGCGCGATAAACTGCTGCCCAACATGCAGGACGTCACACGCGACCACCTGCGCAGTGGTGCCTCGAACGTCTCCTCATCCTCCGGCCAGCACATCGGCGATGCCGGGAGCGAGGCCGAGGTGCGCGACCTTACCCTGCGCCTGCTGGGCAAAGACCGCGAACAGCTCTTTGAGATAGACGCCGCCCTGGAGCGCATTCGCCTGGGTTACTACGGCATCTGCGAAATCTCGCTCGAACTCATCCCCAAGAAACGCCTGGAAGTGCGCCCCTTCTGCCGCCTGACCGTGAAATGTCAGGAGGAATTCGAGAAAAAATACGGCTCATACGCCAGCTATCTGGCCAAAAAATCGGACGACGTGGGCTATTCCGGGCTGCAAAATGACATGGAAAGTGTTTTTGCGCTTGACGAATCCGAAGAATAGTGTAGAATAGGCGCCCGCAAGTCAACATTAATCACCGAATATGCCTAGAGATATCATCATCCTGGAATGCACGGAGGCCAAGGCCGAGGGTAAGACCCCCTCTCGCTACGTCACCACCCGCAACAAGAAGAGCCAGCGCACCCCCGGTCGTCTGGAGAAGGTTAAGTTCAACCCCTTCCTGAAGCGCCGCACCCTGCATCGCGAGATGCGCTAAACCGCCGCAACACCAGTAAGATTACAGCATTATGATTACCGAATTCAAGAGCGTTGAGCGTCGTATCCGTTTCCGCACCTGCAACAAGACAATGCCCCGTCGTCGCATTGACATCCCCGCCGGTGCCGTTGATATGTGCAACCCCGAGTTCCTTTCCAAGTTCACCTCCGAGACGGGCAAGATTCTTCCCCGCCGCGTGACCGGCGTATCTGCCAAGATGCACCGCAAGATTACGCGCGAGATTCGCCGCGCTCGTGCCGTGAACCTGCTCCCCTGATTTGAAATCTCCGAATATAGAGGAGTTCTCGACGGCAGATTGTCGTTGATTAAAAGGGAGCTTGTATGCTGCGAAAGCACCTGCAAGCTCCCTCTCTTTTATGTTACCGAGTTCCACCGGCCATGCAAGAGCTCAAAGACACTCAGAACGAACGCGACACGCGCCAGATTTCCATCGACCGCGTGGGTGTGCGCGGCGTGCGCTACCCCATCATAGTGAGTGACAAAGAGCAGCGCACCCAGTCCACCGTTGCAACACTGGCGCTCATGGTCGACCTGCCCGAGCAGTACAAAGGCACCCACATGAGCCGATTTGTGGAGGCCCTGCACGAGCACCGCCGCTACCTGGATGTACATTCTGCGGTGCGGCTCCCCGCACGCCTGCTGCGCAAACTACCCGCCCAGCGCGCCCGTGTGGAGATTGAGTTTCCCTTCTTCCGCCTGAAAAAAGCCCCGGTTACGGGCATGGAGGGCATGATGGATTATGACGTGCGCTTTGTCATCGATGCCGAGCGCAATCAACCGGGCACCTTCACGCTCACGATCAAGGTGCCTGTTACAACCCTTTGCCCCTGCTCGAAGGCCATGAGCGAGCACGGGGCGCACAATCAGCGCGGGGTTGTGACCTATTCGGTGCGTTTCTCCGGCACAGCTGTGTGGATTGAAGACCTCATCGATTTGGTGGAGGGTTGCGCCAGCTGCCAGCTCTACAGCCTGCTCAAGCGCCCGGATGAAAAATACGTGACCGACAAGGCCTACGACAACCCTGTTTTCGTTGAGGATTTGGTGCGCAATGTCGCCGTGGCCACTGAGCGCTACAACGCCTTCTCCTGGTACCGAATCGAGGCTGAAAACTTTGAGTCCATTCACAACCACAGCGCCTACGCCTGCGTGGAGCGCACACTGGGCTAAGCCCCCGAGGGGCGAAATAACAGCCCCCTTCCCTTTGCAACCGCGCCGGCAGCTGCCTTCAACAGCAAACCTGCACCTCAACTATCGGAATGCAGGCCATATTTTAACAACTCCCTTTATTACGTTTTGCAGGAATTTCAACGCAATTACCCACCCTAACAGAAAAACCAACATTCCGAAACCGGCCTGAGGCTAAATTATTGCTGCAACGCATTCAGCGCGGCCACGGTCTCGGCAATGATATCGCGAGCGGACTGCACATCAGCAGCATGTTGGTTGCCCGTACTGCGCCTCACGGTGAAGATGGCGGCCAGGCGGCTGTTCATGCTGTCAATGATAGCGGCTGCAGCGGGGGATTCGGCTGCACGGGCGCGCAGAAGGCGTATTTTTTCAAACTCCTCCAGCCCATCGCGCAGGCGCTCGAAGCGGATGGAGCTGCGGTTGCCGGGGTAAACCAGAAAACAATCGCCGGTCGGCCAGTTACCGAAGTCGGTGGTTTGAAGCGGGTTCCGATTCCATGAGTTGTACGCCCAGCGCAACAATCCATCAAGCTGATTGGCCGCGGCAAAGAGGCCGAGCCATTCCGCCTCCGCCGGGGCGGAAGTGGTGAAGGTATTCGGCACGGTGGGGTGCAGGCACACGTAGAAGGTCGTAATCTTGCCGGCAGCTTTGCGCTCACGGAGCAGCTCACCCTGTGCCGAACCGGCATGAGTCAGCACGGGGGAGATGTTGTAGACATCGCGGGTGAGGGCCGAGGGCTTATCCACGGCCGAGGCAATACGGAACGAGGGTGCATTCTCTTTCACCAGGCGCATGGCCTCGCGCACCATGCGATCGGGGCGTTCATCGATGGCGATACAGGTCTTCCCTGCCCAACCTTTTTGCTGCATGTGGTGGTGGAAATCGCGCAGGAAGGGGGCCCACACCTGTTCAAACGAGGGCTGACCGGGCTCGGCGGCCATCTCGGCCTCCCGGCCGGAGGACTCGTCAAAATACTTCACTTTGAGGTGCCAGGGCAGCATGGAGTAGCAACTTATCTGCTCGCGTATGCCGATTTCATCGTGCATGAAGTGCACCCAGGCATCGAAAATACTGTAGTCGTAGCGCATCACGCCATCTTTACCCTTCACCCAGCGAATCATGGAAGGGAACCAATCATAGGTCTGGCCATTCCAGGCTTCATCCAGCAGGGTGCAGGTGATACACTTCTGCCCGGCGGCCGCCAGGCGCTGCATCAGGGGGCGCAATACCTCAAAATGGGCTTGGGACCACGGTTCGACATCGTGCCAGCGGGCCACGGCCTGGGGGTGTTGCCACAAATCCAGGTGTACCTTCCAGTCTTTCGGCTCGGGCAGCACAGCCTCAGCCACCAGCAATTCGACCTGTTGCACCGCGGGTTCGCAGCCGGGAGCCGTTGCGGTGACGGTACCGGTGTAGCGGCCCGGGGCGGCATCTTGCGGGATATTCACTTCATACCACACGGCGCGGTGCTCCCCGGCGGGGTGGTCACAGGTACTTTCATTGCCGATGATGTCGGCCGTAACACTGCGCCCGGTTCCCACATAGCGCACCATGCGCACCGTAGCCTGCAATTCCCTGCCCTCGTGGCTGAGCGCACTGCATGTCACGCTGAGCCGGGCTGCGGCATAGCCGGTCGACACCGCCAGCTGCCCGCTGCAGCGCTCACCGCGCCAGCCTTGTAATTTCAACGGCTCAGCTGCCGCTGCACCGGTGAACGGGTATGCAGCGCCGACCGTAAGCCGGCCCTCTACGGCCGGCCTTATCGTCAGCTCCGTTGCAACCGGGGATGAAGCATTGCGCTGCGGCGACAAGACATCATATACAGGGTGCCTGTCCGCCGGGTCCTGCGCCCATGCTCTCACAGCGCCCAGCATCACCCAGCCGCACAGCTTAGCCCATGTATAACCTGCCCATTTCATGGCACTCTTATAACACATGGCGCCGTGGATATGAATCCCAAAGTGTGTCACATCGCGGGTACACAAAAATCACAAAAAACAGACATACGACATGAACAAGTGTGGCACAAGGCGTGTCTCTGTGGTAGAATCACAACAGCAACATGACAGATTTCATCATCACACTCGCGCAATATGCGCCGCACTACAGCGATAACAGCGCCTACATGATGTCCCCCGGCATGGGAATGTATGGCGGGGCCAGCATCATCGGCCTGGGGCTTATTCTGCTGGCCGGTCTTGTAGGCGGCCTGGCACAGAGCCGCATGCGTGCCAGCATGGAGGAGTATTCGGCCACTCCGGCACCGCTCACCGGCGCCCAGGTTGCCCGGCGCATGCTCGACAACCATGGCCTGCACCACGTGCAGGTAACCCACACCCCCGGCGCCCTGACCGACCACTATAACCCGGCCAACCACACCGTTAACCTGAGCGATACCGTCTACTCACAAGCCACCGTGGCCGCCATGGCCGTGGCTGCCCACGAGTGCGGCCACGCCGTGCAACATGCGCAGAGCTATGCCTGGCTTACCCTGCGCAGCGAGCTGGTACCGCTGGTGAACCTGGGGTCACGCCTGGGGCAGATTGTGCTCATGCTCGGGCTGGTGCTGGTATTTCTGGGCACGGGTACCACGGTTGCGTGGATTGGGCTGGGGCTCTTTGCCACCACCACGATTTTCGCGCTGGTGACCCTGCCGGTGGAGTTCGACGCCTCGCGCCGTGCGCTGGCGTGGCTGGAGGCCTCGGGCCTGGCAAGCCGGGCCATGCACGGGCAGGCCGGCACGGCACTGCGCTGGGCAGCCATGACCTATGTGGCCGCGGCGCTCTCCTCCATTGCCATGCTGGTGTACTACGCCCTCATTCTTCTCAACGCCCGCAACCGGGAATGAACCGTAAACAGCTGCAAGAGCTTATCCGCGAAGCGCTGGGGGGCACAGCCACACACAGCGCTGCGGAGCTCGCCCTCGATTCCGTGCTGCGCGCCATACAGGATGGTCTGCGCGAGGACGGCGAGGTCAAGCTGGCTCGTTTCGGCACCTTTCGCCTGCGGCAAGTAGCCCCGCGCCGCCTGCTGCTGCCCGGCAGCAGCACCCCCATGCAACTGCCGACCCGCCGAGTGTTGCGCTTCATTCCCCCCACCGGCAGAGAGAATAAGCCGGAGCGGCCGGAAAAGACATAAAAAAGGCGTTAAGACACACTACAGACTTCACAGAGAAGGTAATAATGTAGACAATAAGGGTATGAGAAAAGCGCTGCGTACCATCCTGACCATCGGGCTGTCGGCACTGAGCCTGACAGGCTGCGGTGATTCCGACACCGACAAGGCTGCACGCGCTGCCCAGTTCACCACCGCTGCCAAGCCTGCCCCCAACCCTCAGCGCGAACAGCTGCAGGACCTGGTGCGCAAGGACCTGGATGTAACACCCGGTCTGCCCGGTGCCCCACGGTATGAACTCTACAGCGAGTACAAGGGGGAAGATATACGCCAGGTCACCGGGGTTTCGGGGCGCAGCCTGTTACTGGTATTCACGGCACCCTGGTGCCCCCACAGCAAGGCCATGCGCGCAGCCATGAAGGCCCTGGCGGAGCAGGAGAAAGGCGGGGTGCAGGTGGTTGAGGTGAATGCGGATGCCTTCCCCGTGCTGGCGGAGGAATTCGCCATCACCAAAGTTCCCACCACCATCCTCTATACAGAAGGGGTCAAGCTGCGCACCATCGAGGGCTCCCGCACGACGGAAGAACTCAGCATCTTCATGCGCCAGGTGCTCACCCAAAGCGAAAACTGAAGCCAATTTTACTCCCATCACAACACACATATCACCATCATTACCATGCGATTTCTGACAGGATTACAGCCCAGCGGCCAGCTCCATATCGGCAACTACTTCGGCGCCATCAAGCCCGCCGTTGAGCTGCAGCAGAAGGGCGAGGGGTTCTACTTCATCGCCAACTATCACGCCATGACTACCATGGAGAGTGCTCAGAAACTGCGAGAGAACACCATCAACCTCGCCATCGATTTTCTGGCCTGCGGGCTCGACCCGCAAAAGGCGGTGCTCTTCTCACAGTCAGCCGTGCCCGAGGTGAATGAACTGGCCTGGATTCTCTCCACCGTCTGTCCCATGGGGCTGCTGGAGCGCTGCCACTCGTACAAAGACAAGATTGCCAAGGGGTTCTCGCCCAACCATGCACTCTTTGCCTACCCGGCGCTCATGGCGGCGGATATTCTGCTCTACAACAGCGATGCCGTACCCGTGGGCAAAGACCAGAAACAGCACCTCGAAGTCACCCGCGACCTCGCCGGCAAGATTAACGATATGTTCGGCAGCGACATCTTCAAGATGCCCGAAGCTATCATCAGCGAAGTCACCGCCGTGGTACCCGGTCTCGATGGCCAGAAAATGAGTAAGAGCTACGGCAACACCCTGCCTATCTTCGGTGAGGAAAAGCCCCTGCGTAAACTCATCAACAAGAAGATTGTGACCGATGCCACCCCGCTCGAAGAACCCAAACCGACAGAAGGTTCGGTTATTCTGGCAATCTACAAGCTTTTTGCCACAGCAGAGCAATACGACGAAATGGTGGCAGCCCACCGGCGTGGCGGTGTAGGTTACGGGCAGTTCAAGAAGGATGTGTTCGAGGCGTACTGGGAATACTTCCGTGCCGCCCGCGAAAAACGCGAGTGGATTGTCGCCAACCCCGACTACGTACAGCAGGTGCTCAGCGATGGTGCCGCCCGCGCACGTGAGGAAGCCGCCCGTACCATGACCCGCGTGCGTGAGGCCGTGGGGCTCGTGTGGCACTGATAGCAAAAGACCATTACCCCTTACGAGGGACAGGTTGAGCAATACTGCGGCACCGACCTGTCCCTCCATTTTTTCAAGTCATTGAGCCGCGGGCTCATTACTGCGGGCGGCGCGCAACATCCGCGCAGCTGCGCTGTGGCCACCCTCGGCTGCGCGCTGCCACCACTGCATGGCTGCCTCGCGGTCGCGTGGTAAGCCCTGATAGCCATTGTAAAGCATAATACCATAGCGGAACTGAGCACGGGGGTCCCCGGCCTCCGCCGAGCGGTATATGCGCTCGTGGAAATTGAGCAATTCGCGCTCCTGCACCTCGGGGGGCAGGTCGGATTCACCCGGCACGCGCTTGGGGGCGGGCGGCCGCTGCAGGGTTTGCGGGGCTTCCCGCCCGGCGTAGCTGATAAACCAGGGCACCATCACCGCCAGGCAGCAGGAATAAAACACGATAAAATGCAGTAGGCCGGTATCAGCCTTGGGGCGCAGGGCAAACAAGCGCGGCACCCGCGACCCGCCACTGCTGCCGGAAGCACGCCGAGCATACCGCCCACGGGCCGCTCGCCGCTCATACGCATGGCGTACCGACACCCGCACCCGCCCGCGCCCCGCCATACCGGCCAGTTCGGGCGCGCATTTCAGGCGCAGTTGGCGCTCCAGCCATGCGTCATAATCAGCGCGGCGCTCCGGCTCACCCAGGGTTCGATACGCCTCCGCCACGAGCTTAAAGCGCTCCTCCGCCTCGGGGTTACCAACATTGCGGTCAGGGTGGTACAGCTTGGCCTGGTGCCTGTAGGCAGCCTTAATTTCGGCAGCCGAAGCACCGCGAGAAAGTTCCAGGAGCTGGTAATAGTCCGTCCGCATATTCTGCGCGAGTTCAGTTTAGCACAGAGCGCGCTGCAAGAAAAGGCGAAAATGTAAGGCCGCAAAATTCATACGTGTCCCAAAGATTTGGGACACGCGTATTTACGATTTTTGATTTACGATTTACGAATTAAGGATTAGCGGCTAACGCCGGATATTGGATAACCGAACGCTTACTACCGATGGTCAGGTTCGTGATACCCCTGCGCAGAAATGAAAGCAGAATACGCTGATTATATGTCGTTTGGTGCCCTTTTTCTGTAATCTTTGAGACACATGTGCAAATTACGATGCTGTATATTATGACCAGCCCGTGCTGAATGGCGATTCTGCACGGAGCAAGAGCCAGCTGCGCAAACAAGTCCTGATTGATGAAACAAGTGACTGAGCGTTACTGCTCCCCTTTCGAGCGCGAGAACAACACCAGACAGCCCCCGAGCAGGGTGAGCAGGCCACCAAGAGCCAGCACCCCATAGCTGCGGACTCGCTCCCAGATTTGCTCCCCGGCGGCAGCCGCGGTTTCGGTAGCCGTGGCGGCGGCGAGCCTGTCTGCCGGTGGCGGTGTGGTCGGCGGGGCGGGATTCGGGGTATGCGGGGTATCGCTTACCGGTTCCGGCGCGGAAGGGGCGTCTTGCGGCCCCTGCTCTGCGGGTTCGGGTGTAGCGGTCGGGGTCGTAATCTGCCCGCCGATAGCGCGGGATTCACGCAGCAACCCTTCCAGGCGACTGCGCTCAGCAGCGGCCTCCCCCAGCAGGCAACCGGCAGCAGCAAAGAGCGACGGAGCCTTGCGGCGGTCAGCCCGTGGCACATCGAAACGCGCGGATAGTACGGTATTGCGCTCGCGGCCGGCCTCGCTCTCCACATCATAGCTAACGACCTCCAGACCGGGGAATTCAGATTTCAGCTCATCGAGCTGCTTCTGCACACGCTCACAGACAGCGCAACCTTTTTTATGGAAGAACTCGACCCGCACCGGTGCGGTAACATCAGCCGGGGGCGCGGGGGGCTCCGGTTCATCGGCATCAGCCTCGTCAGCCGGTTCCGGGAGCGGCTCGGGGGCCGTTGGAGCAGCTGTTACCGGTGACGAGGGGTAATCAAACTCATGCGCCTGAATATCAAGTTCTTTACCGGATGATGATGAGCGAGATGTGGGGATTTTGCCCTTCACCTCCTCTATCAGGCTCCACGGTGTGGAACCGGTTTTTTCCACGATTTCACCCAGCAATTTTTCCAGCCCCGGGCGGAGTTTTTTGGGCGAGCCCTTGAGTTTGAAAAACTCATTTATTCCGGAACGGTACTCATACCAGCGCCGCCACACACTCCCAACAACCGACCGGCAAGCTGCGTATTCCCCCTCCAGCGCTGCGGCCACTTCGGGCTGATTTTCATCATCCGATCTAAGGTAGTTCTCTCTCCATGCAGCGACGTGGTTGAGCAGTTCGGACATGCGGGCCCGGTCGCAGTCACCCGTGCGGTAAAGCATAGAGCAACAGGCAATGAATGCCACAGCGGGGTCTTCATCCGCCTGCATGGACTGCACCAGGCGAATGAGCGACACCGGGCAGGAGGCGCGCTTGGCATCATCGCCATCCCACTCGCGCATAGAGGTGGTAGCCAGAGGGGGTAACTCGCCGGTACGAGGCAGGTAGAAGAGCCAGCCCTCTGTGGGCAACAAACAGCCGGCCACAGCGCGGCGCACGGCCGGAATCGTGCTGTTGCGGTATTTGCGAGCCCAGGGTTCCACGGCTTCAGCCGTGCGCGGCGCCTCGCGCAGGCACTCCAGCGCGATACGCTGCGGTTCGGGGGCTGCCGCTATCACGGCAGACACCAGCTCGGGTTCCATATCCGGCCGCAGGCACAGTATCAGATAGGCTGTGTGCAGGACGCGGAAATCAGGCTTATCCCCCGCGGCCTGCAGGATTCGCCGGATAATTCCCGAAGTCGGCTTAACCTCATCATCATCCATCTCGGCATCGAACTCCCCGGTAATCAGGCTTTCCCACTGATGCTCACGCAGCTTGATTGTGCTCAGCAACTGCCGAATCGCCACCCTGTCACGCCGGGCTGTCATCAGCTCATGGAATGAGGTAAAATCGTCGTGAACTAACAATTTGGCAGCGAACTCCGGCTCCAGGCTCAGAATCAGCTCCGGACGATTCTCGATTACACAGCTGAGCAGCTCCGGGGACAACTGCTGCAGGCGGGCGGTATCCGGCGCCGGAACCATAGCGGGGCGCAAATTGAGCAGAGCAGCATAAATGCCTTGCTGTAAAGCGGCATCGTTCAGCGTGGGGCTTTCCGACTCTTGCTGCAACCAGGCAGCCAGGCGCTCATCGCAGCCGCGCCGACGGTCACGCTCAGAGGTACGGAACACCAGCAGGCGCAGCGGCTCAATCTTATCAATTCCGGGTACGGAGGGGTCTTGCAGCCAGTCCACAAATGACTCCGCCCAGTCGGTGCGCTGGCAGTATAGATTGCGCCCCCAGGCCGGCATCACCCGGTAGCGCACTCGCGGGTCAGGGTTGCTCAGCAGGGCCTCTACCACTTTCATGGCGCTCTGATTCAGGCGGTCAGAGGTATTGAAAACGGTTTCGTACTCCTCCTCATAGTGTATGAGCATATCAACCTGTTCGGGCGAGAAACGGCTGACAACATCGATAAGAGCGGGTGAGAGCTCAGACTTCTGCCGACAGGAGAAATACACCACGTAGGGCGCAACGGAGGGGGTACTCACGGCAAACTCACTCAGCTCCGCGGAGAAGCTCCCCGCCAGTTTGCGCTTGTGCAGCACCTGCATGGCATGCAGGCGCACGGTTTCATCATCATCCCGCAGGGAGGCAAGCACAACCCGCTGCAGTTCTTCATTGCGAATGGAGGGCGTAAAGCTCTCCGTCGATTGCAACGCACGCAGCATGGCCGCACGCACGCGCCAGTTGGGGGATTTCAGCAGCCCCAGGCAGAGCTCCATTTCCATGGCCTGCTCAGCCCCGGCAAGTTTTTCGGCCGACTTCTTATCATCATCATCGTCGTCGTCATCGGCCTCCATGTCAGCGAGAGCTTCGAGGGCTGCGACCACCACATCTTCATCCTGCAGAGCAGCACAGTGATTCAGGAAGGTAATAATCTGCGGCAGGGGTGTGCAGTCAGGGGCGCGGCGAGCGGCAATCTGCAAGATGTTGCGGTCTTGCTCAGCCATGAGGCGTGGCATGAGGATTTTGTATGCCTGAGCCCGCCCGGTCTGGAGCAGCACATCGATGGCGACCTCGCGCACCAGCCCATCAGCCGAGTCCGTGAACTCCATGAGCACCGGCAGGGCATCTCTGCCGCACTTACGCAGGGCTTCCAACCCGGCGAGAATATCTTTGCGAGCGTGCGAGGTGAGCAACGGTGCAACCTGCCCGACCTCTGCCGGCATAGAATCCTGCAACTGCAGGCGGAAGAGGGAGCAGCGCAGGTTATCCGTCTCGCGTTCCGTCAGTTGTTTATTCTGCTGCAATTCCGCCAGCAAAGCCGTTGCCAGGGCCGACTTCCAGGGGGCGAAGCGCAGGCAGATACGCCGCTGCGTATCGGGGTCGGCAGCGCGCAGCAGCACCACGGCATCGGCCAGCTGCGCGGGCTCGGGCGCCTTGGCCGCATCACCCACCAGTTCCTCGGCCGCAGCCCATTCACTCAGCGCCTGCTGTACAGCCTGCGGCACCTCAGCCGGGGGCAACCAGGGGTCCAGCCCGAAGTCGCGCCCGGTCACGGTTTCAAGCAAATCAAGAGCCGCCGAGCGTACCCGCACATCATCATGGCGCAGGAAGTCAAGCAGGGTTTGCCGCTCACAGCTCTCGGGGGATGACATCAGGGCGGATATCCGCCGCAAATCAGCAGCGCTCCCGGCCACCGGGGGCAGGAGCGCAACCAAAGCAAGTGCGTACAACAGGGTAGTCGGGCGCATAGGTCATTGCAAATCTGAGAGTATATTGAGAATCTTGCTGACAACTTCCTCCAGCTCGGGGCAATTGTAGTAAGACATCTCCTCAACATGGGCGATTGTTTCATCGAGCTTATTGAGCAGGGCGTGAACCGCCGGATCGCGTGACATTTCAGCCTGCAGCTCCTCATATTCCCCGGCGCCGATGTCAATGGCCATATCTTCCAGCGATTCAGCCTCGGCGAGCAATTCCTCCAACTCCTCGGCCACTTCTTCAGGAACGGCGGCCACCAGCTCACCGGACAAATGCTCCGTTAGCCCCTGAACAATGGAGAGCTGCATCATCAGGCAGCGCGTGGCTATATTCTCACCGGCAACACCGGCGGCATCCTCTTCCACGATATTCTGCCCTTCATCTTCAGCCGAACCGATACCGGCTGCGACCTCAGCCACCAGCAAAGCGGTGGGATCTCCCGTCGCCGTATAGGGGTGTACCACAAGAGCCTGTGCGCTGCCAATCAGAGCAGCCGCAACAGCAGTAACAGTAAACACGTTTCCGTACATATTTCGCAAAGGTTGACTATTCACACGATAGACTACCACATTCTGAGCCGATTTCAAGCTCTATTTCAAAAAAAGAGAAGCCAATTTGCTAATTGCGTCGGTTGAAATTGTAAGATTACCGGTTCCGGCGAGCTTGCCGTGCGATGTTTTCTTTTCCCGTTTTGTTCAACAGTAGTTAAGCAACTAACCCCTCGCTTTGTGTTGCTGCCGGGGCTCAATGGTTTTTCTCGTAGAATTCCATGAGATTGTTGACCTTTTTGACCATTTCGGCGAGGTGGGCCACGCGTTTTTCAGCCTGGGCAATATCAGCCTGCGTACCCTCGCGCTTGGTCGTGAGCGCAGAGAAGAAGTTGACGGTCACATTCTGGATTTCGGTTGTGATATTGCGCTGCATGTGTTCGCAGGGGGGCTGGGCGGCGACCTGCTGGTCAGCAGCCTCGCGGTAGTGCTTCACCATGGGATCGACCACCTGGTCAAGGAACAGCTCGTTGCCCCAATATACCTCATACTGCTTCTCGCCGTCACGCCACCACCAGCGGTGCACGCGTTCCTCGTAAATATAGGGGTTAAAGCGGCTTTCGCGGGGTGCGGTCGCCGGGTCGAGCGGCATGTTGTGTACCTCTTGCCATTCGTGGAAATCCGGGTGCTCAGGCACGGTGAACTCACCCCACAGTTCGGAGTCGCTCTCCTGCAGGTTCACCTTGCAGGCTTTCAGCAGGTTGCGTATGGTGCGGTTGCACCAGGCGGAGACCGTCAGCTGCTCTTCCCCGAGCACCATGAGTACGTGCTTGTCCGTCATCTGATTGTAGAGGAAGTCATGCAGCGTTTCGCGGCAGGCATTGTTGCAGTCAATCATGCACTCGTTGATGTCTTTGCCGCTGGCCTTGGGGCCCTTGTAAAGCTCGCGGCGGTCGCGGTAGATATTCTCACAAACGAGGGAGAAATCGGGCATTTCCCCGGGGGCAACACGGAACTCGGCACCACTCGGTACGGACGGACACTTGAGAGCGGCGCGAGCCTCTTTTTCGAAGGTATACCAGCGCTCCAAGCGTGTGCGCAGGGTGCTGAGTACCTTACCCTCGCTGCGCTGGGTCACCAAAGTAGCCGCTGCCAGGGAGCGCAGGGCATGGCGCAACACATCACAGCAGTGCAGGTAGCGGATGTCGGTCAGCTCATTGTGCAGGGAGTTTTCGAGGGCCTCGAACCCTGAACCGGCCAGCAACTCGGCGTTCGAGCGGTACACACCCCCCACCATCTCAACTTTCTTTTTCAGGCGTTCAGGTTCCTCGAAGATACCGGCATGGGCCATACCAAGGTTGACGGAAGATACGGGAAGTTCTTTATTCTCAGCCAGCTGACGCAGAATAGCCAGCGCCCGCGAGGACTGTTCGAGGGTCTCGGCATCCACCACTTCAGGGCGCAACCAGGCCTTCGATTCCATGCGGTTCTGAATGATACGGGTTGTGGAGGGAGTGCGACCGGCCAACAAGGCTGTGAGTTCTTCCACAGCCTTGGCATTCAGCGGGGCCACCGAGCTCTGCAGCAGCAGCACCATATCGCATTCCTTGCCGATTTCGCGGTAGCGCTCGCCGCGTGCAACCTCAGCGGTGGAGGAATCGCACCCCGGCATGTCGAGCAGCATGCGGTTGCGGTGGCAGAGCAGCTTGCACTCTTCGTTGTACTCGGGCTCAACAACCACGAGCACGGGTTCCTCGATAAGGTGCGGAGTGTCAGTCACGCGGTGGCACAGCACGCCGCGCAGGGTGGATTCCGTAAGCGGCAGAGTGCGCAGGGTGAGGTTCTGCAGAGCGTCATCGCCCACAATTCCGCGCAGGTGGTCGAGCACCACTCCCTGCAGGGTGGCAGGGTCAGCGTCTTTCGCGCTCTCCGCACGTTCGTAGAGCAGTATGCGGGCAGCGGCTCCCTTCTCTGCCATGCGAATGAGTGCCGGGCGCAGGGTCATATCCTGCCCGTAGCCGGTGGGAGACGCCATGGTGGAACGGGTCAGCAGGTTGACCAGCGTGGATTTACCGGCTTTGAGCATACCCATGCACACCACCACCTCAATACCGGAGTTGAACTGATCAATGGCACGCAGAGCGCGGCGCACCTGCTCACGCACCGGGGCATAACAATCGTGCCCGGTGCACTCTTTTTCGAGGCTCTGCAGTGTCTCACTTATCTCATCCAGCTCGCGGCGCTTGTCCTCGGGTATCATACGCAGTTGTCGGGGGTAAAACTCTTGTTCGGTCGGATAAAAAACGGCTACTCGTGTATGATAGGCGCCCCCCTATCGTTTGTCAAGCCAAAAGCCTGTTTACACAGGGGCAAACACATTTGAAAAAGCCTGACTGACTCGCTTTGCAAAGCAAATTCATCGAGGATCCATTTTCCGGGCGGTAAAAGTGAAATGGAGGCCGTTTCGCTCGCAGAAAAATGATACCCCCACCCCCAATCAAAACGCATGCGGCGACCGAAGGAGGTGCCGCATGCGCAATAATATAGGTTAAATACTGTTACTCAGCCGGGAAGGTGGAAACAACGATATGTTTTTCGCTCCACAAAGTCTTCTTGCTGACATCGGCCTTGCTGGCCTGCTTGACCTTCTTGACCACCATACCGCGTGTCATCACGCCGTAGGGTTCATCCTCGGTGGCGGCGCTGGCCATGCCCTTAATTTCCTTGTGCAGAGCGCTGGCGTTCGTGCAGGCGATTACCTGTACCACGTCGGAGCCGAAGGGCTCAGCGATTTCGATTTCGAAACCACTCTTAAGAGCGCCGGGCACGTTAATCCATTTGTTAGCGGGGATGAGGGTATCCTTATGCCACTTGTTGGGGAAAAGCACAACGGAGGTACCATCGCTCTGGTGGCAGATAACAGCGATGTGGCAGGCCTGGGGCGCGCGCACGCGGAAGGAGATGGATTCGCCCTCGGGGTAGGCACGCTCACCGTCAGCGGTTTTCAGCTCGATGGGGAAGTCATGCTTAATGTTAAGCAGCTGGGGATTGGTAACTTCGTTGATACCTTCCATCGAGGCCTCGGCGTTCTGAGGTTCAATCATCTCAGTAGCTTCGGCGCGGGTCTTGTCGGGCCATACCCGACCGGCCACGGCGCTGATGGGCCAGCTGATTTTATCCTTGGTGATATGACCACCCTCAAGCCAGGCAATCTCGGTGTAGAGGGTCACGGTGCGACCATCTGTCACGAAACGCCCGCGCACGATGCCTTCCACACCCTCTACCGTTACCTTCTCGACCGTGGTACCGGGTTCTACCAAATCCGTGGCCTGGAACTCACCCTCCATCTCAAGCTGGTCGAGGTTGGAGCGGGTAATTACGCGCACGCGGCGGGTCTTGGGAAGGGCGATTTCGAGCTCCTCGCGAATGACGGCCGAGAGCGGGCTCATCATGGGAGTGTCGGAGTACACAAAGTTGCCCACGCCAAGTTTGACGGGTGTGGCAGAGTCCGGCAGCTGCTCAACGAGAGCCTTGGCCAGTTTGGTGAAGGGATCGCCCGTGGCGGGAGCCGCCGTGGCAAGCGGAGCCAGGGCAAGAGCGGCAAGCGGTAATATGTGACGTAATTTCATAACGTATGATTGTGAGAGTGTTAGCTTACGATAGTTTCCGTACTGATGACGGACTGGGTTTCACGGATAGTCTCCTCGCGGGGGGCTGCCGGGGTATTTTTTTTAACGGCCGGCTTCGTTTTCTTGCTTGCAGCGGGGGCAGCAGGAGCCTTGGCGGGAGCCGGCGCCGGCGTCATCGTGGGGACAACCGGGGCCGGCGGCGCGGGGGAATAGACCGGAGTCACCTCAGGCGTGCAGGCCACCAGGGCGGCAAACACAACAAGTACCGGTGCTATTGTCAGCTTGTTCATGAGTATAAGTGGTGTAACTGATGATGTAAGACCGAATCAGAGAGCTGTAGCAACACCAAGCGCCTGTTCCACGAGGATGTCAATCTCATTCGTGGTGGGGGCTGTCGCCGCTGCGTCGGTGGACTCGCCACCGCTACCGGGGGCAGCACCCGAGCCGACCTCCGTGATTTCGAGCTGTTTGGAGGTTTCTTTTGTGGCCGTTACCTTGCCGCCGGCCGAAACAGTGCGAACAATGACACGTACGAGCGGGCCGATTTTCATGGTAGCGCTCACCTCGGCCGAGTTGTCGTCCATGTAGGTGATTTCGGTGATTTCAGCCCCCTTGACAACGTTGGCAAAAGCGGCCTTGAGCTCATCGCTCTGCACCACAAAATCACGCATGGTTGAGGTGCTGGTAATCTGAATACCGGCAGCACGCTCTGCCAGGCGGCGGTAGACATCGAGCTCAGCGGCGCGCTTGGCCATCACGCGGGCGTGACCGTCGGAACCGGGGATTGCAGCATTACCGAGAGCCTCAATCTCTGCAGTGACAACCTCACGGCATACGCTCTGCTTGCTGCTGCCGAGTTTCTGAGAGATTGTCTGCATGAGGGTCTGCGTTTTCACGCTGCGAGTGACCTCCACGCGGCCATCTTCGTGGTAAGTGGGCTTGCCTACGGTTTTAACCCCTTTGAGGGTGGCGGCCAGCGTGCCTTTCACGCTGTCATCAGCTGCGGCAAGTTCTTTGACGGTGGTTTCACCATCAACGGAAATGCCCATGATACGCTCTGCCAGAGCTCGCGTGGCGTCAAGCTCGGCGGCGCGCACATACTGCAGGCGCTTGCCGGCGGGTACTGATTTCCAGATAGCCGGCAGGGCTACAGACTTGGTAACGGTTACTTTCGGGGCGGCGGTTGCCATGGGCAGCGCTGCTGCAGCCGTACAGAGAGCAACCCCAAGCGTAATAAGACGAAGTTTCATGGTGGTGATGTATGGTATATGATTATTGATGTGATAAAAAAGACTTGTGGAGGTTATACACCTACTTTGCGCTTAATAACTTTCATGATGAAGGCTCCGGCACCGCCGATAGCGGACACGGCAACGCCTACTATAATCTCCCAGAGCGGGCCGCCTTCCTTACCGCCCTCAGCGGTACCGGAACTGGCCTCAATCTCCTGCTTCACGCTGCCCTTGCGGAAGGAAAGGTAGCGCTTCTCGGTACGGTCGGCGTTGAATTCAGGCAGAATGGAGGTGACAACCTTCACCAAATCGGGGGCGTTCAGGCGAGACTCGCATTCGATGACGGAGATGGCGGCGGCATCTATACTGCGAATCCACACGGAACCGATGGCAGTCTGTTTCTCAAGCTCGGTCTTGAGCTTGTCGGCTGCAGGAGCATCCAGCCCCACAAACTCCATCTTCATGGTGGCGCCAAGATCCATTTCGGAGGCCCAGTGGGCGAAAATGCGGCGAATGAGTTTCCAGCCGGCATCAGTATCAGCCTTACGCGGGGAGCCCTCCATGAGCTGGCGAACAGCCTCACGTGCGGCGGCGGTGTCGGACGACACGTTGCGGATGAGGATATCGCGAGACTCCGGGTTCTCCGTCAGCACGATGGCTCCGGTAGCGGCATCCCGCACGGTGATATTGAGGCCGAGGGAGTATTTCTTGCCGGCCTTACTGCCGTAGAAAGACTGTGTACCCGCCGAGCTGCCCACAATGTTACCTTCGATAATGTAGTCGCAGGCAGAAACCACGCCTTCGCTGCGCACGGTGGCCTCCGTCTTGCGGCCGAGGGCTTCGGCGCGCTTGGAGAGCATACCACCCTGCCCCTGGGCATTGTTGAGGTCAACCACGCGCAGGCCGCACTTCGTGGCTGTATTGCGCAGCCAGTCTGTTGCCAGCTGACCGTTCTGCACACCCTCTATCTGTTCGTCTATCTGGATGGCAATACGCGGGGCTTCATACTCGCGGGCCATCATCTGGAAGGTCATGGTATCGTTGGCAGCGGGGGCTTTGTCACCCACATCAGCCTTAATTTTCACGGTGTAAAAACCATCATCACTCAGGCCGGCACTCAGCACCTCATATTTCTTCACATAGCCGCGGGCTTTGGTGAAAGTACGGTCAAAGGTCAGTTCGAAATTAGCCATTTCACTTTCGCTGACCAAATCCACCCCGGCGCCGCTGCGCACAGCCTCGCGCAGAGCATCGGTCAGAGCCTGCTGACGCGCAGCAGGCGCATCGCCGGCGGCGCGGCCTTCAGCTTCTACCTCCACCCCGGTTGCCGGGAGAGCCAACAGTACGGCACTCAATATAAAATTGGATATCTTGCCCATAATTCAATGGTTTTTTGGTGTAATATGACGGAGAGAATGCACGGCTACCCCGGCAGTGAACCGGAAAAATAACCACGCGAAGACATACTAACCTATATTCCGCGGTCTGGCAAGTTCAAAATATCAAAAGAACAAGATCACGGAAAGTTTCAAATTTTCAGCTGACGATTTTGCCGGAAAACGAATCGAAGTAAAGATAAATTGGGCGGGTGATATCAGTTTGCCGGGAGGATATCGCCCAGCAGATCTCCCTGACGGGCGAAGGTTTCCACACAATCAGCGGTGTTGCGCACCAAATCCTCAGCCAGTTTCACGCGCCCGGGTTCAAAGAAGGTCATGACAGTTGACCCACCGAAGGCAAAATAGCCCTGCTCATCGCCCTTTTGTACAGCTTTGCCGGGTTCGTAGGTCTGGAAAATAGCACCCACACCGGTAGCACCGACGGCCAGATGCAATACATCGCCCAGGTGGGGAGTATGCAGCACGGTGAGTTCGCGCTTATTCGTCCACAACCAGGCCAATTTACGGCGCAGGCAATACGGACTCACGCTTGCCAGCGGCCCCGGAATGCACACCGGAGCTTCGGGAGTACCCTCGGTCACGAAATGGAAACGATGGTAATCCACCGGGCACAGGCGGCTGAGCACCACGGTACCCTGTGCGTATTTTTCAGCCAGTTCGGGGCTGCCCAGCAGGGCGGGAAGGTCGAACTTTTGCCCTTTGACGAAGGCGCCGGTCATCTCCGCTGCATTTTGCCAGCCACTGTGGCGCCCATCTGCCGGCAGGGCTACGGTATCGCCTTCACAGATGGGGCGGGCACCCGGTTTCAATTTACGGCAGAAAAAGTCGTTGAAGCACTTGTACTCAGAGAGCGGCAAAGCGACTTCATCCATATTGATGTTGTACTCCCGCACGAAATCGGGCAGAGAAGCAGCGGAACGGGGTGAGTTTTTCATAGCCCCGAGCAGGCGCGAGAAGATGGCACGCTTGACCAGCACATGCAGGCTCAGTTGCCCCAGCGGGGTGCCATACACCCAGCGCAGGGATTTTTCGCCCAGCACTTTTTCCTGCTCCATCTGCCCCGTATAGCGGTTGTAAAATGTAATCCCTTCGCTGCTCATGTGCGCTATCATAACATGCGGCACCGCGCGAGTCAAGCGGACAGGAGCGGGTGCAAAGGAAAAATTTGTTCGGCTTTTGATTGACGGGGCGTGTCAATCTGCTATCATAAGGGAGCGATGAGAGAGCTGTTCGACACGGAGACAGATTACGAACGCCGGGAGGGAGCCGACTCGGCGGGTAAGACTGTGTATGAGTTCCGACCGCTGCAATTCTGCTTTGTAGGGCCGCGCGGTGTGGGTAAAAGCTCTCTGCTGGCCTCGATGTACCATGAAATCGAAGAGCAGCGCCGGATTGACCATTTTTACATTGACCTCAGCACGGCAGCGGGGCGGCGCACCCGGGCCCGCCTGTCGCGCGCGCGGCAGGAGATGCTGAGCATGCTGACGGAATCAGCCCCTTATGCCACGGCGGCGCTGGGTCTGGGGTTGCGCGGGGATGGGGATGAGATGTCCGTCTACGAGTTTATGGGGCGCAGCACCGTGCAGGATACCAGCCTGGCGGCTCGCCTGCTCGGGCGGCAGCAAAAGGAGTTCCGTTTTCCGATACGGTTTGTGGACATGCCGGGGGGCTGGTACCGCCCCGAGCACATAGATGACGAAACAGCCGCACAGGTGCGTAGCACGCTGGAGGGGTCGGCCGTGAGTTTTTTGGCGATTGACACGCCCGCGCTCATGGAATCGCCCGCGCTCTGCCAGGAATACAACTGCGCCGACACCATCAAGGCTTGGTACGAGACATCGCTCGACCGGCTGGCTGCCCAACAACACACCGTGGTGATGGTGCTGAGCCGCTGCGAGCGCTATTGCGGCACCCCGCACGCCATGTATGAACAGCTGACGGCTACCTACGCCACGCTCATTCGCAAGCTCCGCAATGCCGGAATCAAGGTCTATGCAACCCACGTGCAGACGCTGGGCGGTATGGAGTTCGAGACGTATGACACCATGCAGCGTGGGGATTGCCGCCTGAAGGTGGCGCGGTTCATCAAGACCGGGGAATATGCGCCCAGAAACTGTGCGGTACCGCTGCTGCTGGCGCTGCGGCACGGGCTGCTGCTGGCGCTGGAGCGACTGAAGGACAAAAAGGCGCACAATTTACTGCTGGCCTGGGGTGCAGCCCTGGGGTGGAACAATGTCGACCCGGCTCTGCAGGCGGCCCGCACCCTGGTGGATAACCTGGATGACCGGGTGCATGACGACAACGGCGGCTACAAGGAACTCTGAGCATGAATATCTACGTACACTCAGCCGGATTTGTGGAGGACTACTCGCGCCGCCAGCCCGCTGCCGCCCCCGCCCTGCCTCGCGAGGTGCGCGAGTGGCAGGCGCGGCTCGACAAGAATGACGCCCGCTTTGCGCTGGTGGCCGGTTGCACGGGCGGTGCCTGGTACATCGAGTTCCGCAATCTGCTGCTGCCCGGGCGCTACGACATGCGCAACCGGCAGATTGTGCTCAACATCTGTTTCGGGGCTCTGCAAAGTGAAGCTCAGGTGCGGGCACTCGCTCTGGCCTACCTGGATTTCGAGACAGTCTACCATGCTGCGGGGCACTGCGCAGGGCGGCTCTGCCCCGGGCTGGCCACGGCCTACCGTGAGCAGGCGGGAGATTATGATTTCGACTTCGCGGCCGCCCGCCAATGGGCGGAGGGAATCATGGCCCATCTGGCGCCCCTGCCCGCCGAGGCCGCTGAAATTACCCCCATCATCTGCCACACCAACCCTGAGCTGGATTCATACACCGAACAAGTGCGCCAACAGTTGCTCACCCACCGCCTGCGCGAGCGCGACGGCCTGCGGCTGCTCTGGGCTGAGCTGGATACTGACCCCGCCTGCGGTGCCGACATCACCCTGCAATATACTGAGGGCAAGGGCTGTTATAAAACATTGACAGCTCCGGTCACGCGCCCCGCACGCCGGGGGAAAACTCTCCTACTCTTGTCGGGGCTCGCTATCTTGCTGATAGTGATTCTGTACTACTTACTGTCAGCGGAATGACGGGGTAGATACAACTTCGGCAGTTCGGTGTAGGGGTCAACGTATTGTTCCAGCAGGCGCTTGCTCAGCAGGGGTAACAGCGCGGCTTCTTGCAGACTCGCCGGGGTATAGTAATTTTCGGGGTTCAGGGCCATGCCCTCCAGTCCGCTGTATATCTCGCTGTAATCAGATTTCAGCAGCATCAGCTTTTTCTCGTATTCACGACGAAGTGAATTGTAAGGCGTCAGCGCCACCAACGCTTCGATAGTTGGCCCCAATTTCGCTTTCTTGAACTTCGGGGGGATTTTGTCGTATTCCTCTTTTGTCAGCCGGCTATACTCCTCTCGCAATTCCAGCATCTTATCCCGCAGGGCGACAAGTTCGGCTACCTGTTTTTCCATAGCATTCTGCTGAACAAATTGCTTGCAGAGCGCCTCAAGAGCCCTATCTACCTTCGCCTGTTCATCTTCCACAGCCGGCTCGGCCGATGGGGGCGGCAACTCCTCTACGTTTTCCTCACCGGTCAGGGGCAGCCACCAAGCGCAGCCGACGGCAAGCAGCAGTCCGGCCCCAAGCCATACGGGTACATAGCGCAGGCTGCGCTTCTGCCCTCGGCGAACAGGTTTCACCGGTTCCTCAGGTTCCTGCAACAGCGCAAGCCAATCGGCAGCCGTGGCGTTTCTTTCACCGGGAACCAACGCCAGGTTAAGCATGATTCCCTCCGCCAATCCCGGGAACTCCGGCAATGAACTCAGCGGCTGCAACTCATCTTTCATCAGGCGGCTCACGGCAGGCTCCGGCGCGACACCGCCCAGCAGCTCATACCAAGTGGCAGCCAGGGCGTATAAATCCGTATGCGGTCCTACGTTGCCCTTGCCCGCTACCTGCTCAGGTGCAGCGTATGCCGGGGTGAACTCTCCCTGTGTAACAGAGTCGGAGCCAAAATACACCGCTGCTCCGAAGTCAATAAGCACCGGCTGCCCGTTTTCATCGAACATAATGTTGCCCGGCTTGATATCGCGGTGCAACACCCCGCGATTGTGCAGGTAGTCCAGCGCTCTCAGCAATTGCAGCAGCCACTCTCTCACCGTGGCCGGCTCAAGCAGGTGACCGTTCAGAGAGGCTTCGTCCATACGCTCCCTCAGCGAGCCCCCTTCCAGCCACGGCATGACATAATAGAGAGCGCCGCCACTCTCGAACACATCGTACACGCGCACGATGTTCTGGTGATTCAGGCCGGCCAGGGTGCGGGCTTCGCGCCGCATATCAGCCATGGCCTGTTGATACATCGACACGTGGGACTCCCGGTCAGGGTGCAAGTGACCGTGTTCATCACGCACGCACAGCTCCGGGGGGAAACACTCTTTGAGCACAACCGTGCGCTCCAAGCCGGAATCCCAGGCAACGTAAGTAACACCAAACCCACCCCGGGCGATTACCTTCAATATCTTATAGCTACCGATACGGGTCTGAGGAGGCAGTGCATACATAGACATAACACAGATAAACTAACACGCCCACCTCGGCGTGTCAACAAATAAACACAAATTCCCCTTACGGGCAGCCCGCCCTGAATATCATTCGCCGAGCTTAGGCACCTCGTCAGCCAGGAACTCAGAAAGGGTTTTGCCCTGAGCAAATGCCTTCTTTTCCAGCATTTTACGCGTAGCAGGGTCAAGACTGAGCGTCACTCGAGTTTCCTCCGAAACCTGAACACGCGACGGCAGAGAGAGCGGCAGCTCTTTCATCAGCTCGCGGATGATATGCTCCTTGGCCGCGGGAATAATCTTGCGCGCCATCCAGTTGCGCACGGTGGCCTCCGTGACGAAACATTTTTCGGCAAGCCACGCGTAGCTGTAGTTATTTGCCTTTAACCACAACTTCACATTGAGCTTCAACTCATCCTGATTCTGCGCTTCCACGCCGTGAATATAGCATTTCTGACATACTTTGGCAAGAGGATAATGCCGACGGCAGAGAAAAATTAGTTGAGCGTTACTTTTTAAGTTGACATAATATCTTTTTCGCTATATAAATAAATCCACACAACGAAACAAACAACCATGACCATCACCTTCACCTGTCCGCACTGCGGCGGCCACAAGCTACAGCAAATCCGCCAGGTTATTCACCGTACCGAGGTGAATCTCAGCGCTGCGCCCACGGGTGAGCTCATACCGGCACCGATAGGTGTCGTGGAGGAACTGCGAGGGCCTGTACTGGGCTACAGGTGTCGGAATTGTCGCTATCCGGATATCAATAACCATGAGGAGAGCAACGGCTTTTTCTGGACCACGCCGCAATCCGTACACTCAGCGGGAGCCCTGGCGATAGGTCAGGAACCCGCAGCACCGCAGCGCTGCATGATATGCCATAAAGATGGCCGAATGGAACCGCTGCTCGTTGAAACCGGCACGACAGCCCCTCTGAGCACAAGCCAACGAAACAAAGTGCTGACCCGCCGTGGTGTACGCGGTGGGGTGTTGCTCTGCGAAAGTGACCCGGGAATTGCCGCCTTTGCCTGCACTGACTGGCAAGGGATTGACTGCGAAACTCTATAAAAACAGCCCCCCCTTACCACATGAACAAGACCGCTTACTACATCACGAAACCGGATGGCTCCCAAGAAGGCCCGTATACACAGGAAGCCCTCATCTCGCGCATACAAGCCGGCAAATATCCCCCGGGTACCAGCCTGTGGTACCGCGAGCTGCCCGGGTGGGAACCCCTGGAAAAGCATTTCAACATACAACAAGCGAGAACGACAGCCGGCAAAGCGACACAGCTTCACCGGGCAACTCGCCCCTTGCGGAAGGCTGCGGGCAAGGCAAAGCAATTCCCGCCCCGGCCCCACAGTGAGCCGGGCAGCACCAAGCGCACCACGGCTCTCATCGTCGCAGCGCTGCTACTTCTTACCGTGGGTGGTGCGGCCTACTGGTATTTCGGGGGAGATACAGACGTCAGCATGACACAAAAGGCCCCTCTACGCCCCGCTACCCCACCGAAACAGGTGCAGCCTGAGCCGGAACCGATGCCGGAGCCGGAACCGGATTTAGCCGCCGACATCGAACCCACTGAAGAAATAGAAGAAATCCCGGAACCGGTGAACAAAACAACAGCTCCCGAAGAAGCAGGCATGGGCCGCTCGCTGATAGGCTTCGCCAAAGCCATTGGCAAATCGATACAGGCGACCGACAGCACGGCCGACAGCACGGCCGACAAGACTCCCGGCGAGACAGAGACATCACCTCAGAAGACAAGCGCACGGCCGGGCCGCGCACCCCGTGCCGCGACAGCCTCCACCTCAGACCTTCGCAAGGATGCCGAAGACGAACAGGCTGCCCCCGCACCCCTTACCCCCGAGCAAACTCGTCAACTGCGCTCCTGCGAACGCAAAATCCGCCTGGCGTACACGCGCAAACAAAAAGCCTATAAACGAATAGCTTTCTACAAACAGAAAATCTACCTGCACGAAGAGTGCCGCGACTGCCACAACTGCTCCTCGCAGGGAATCACCGGGGCCTGCCGCCACTGGGCCATGGCAGAGTTTGACGGCAAGCGTATACGCGTGTGCCACCAGCTGCCGCACGGTTCTCAGCGCTACTCCGGCATAGATCAGGCCATCTCATCTCTCGAAGTCAAGATTGAGAGCATGGAAAAAGTTATCAACGGAGCCGATGAAATGATAAGCGAACAGCAGCAAAAAATGTCCGATATCGCCGGCGATGCGGTTACCCCACCGGAGGAACCGGAGTATGAATACGAAAACTTCATTCCCACCCGAGGCACCTCGGGCAGCGGCCGCCCCAATAGCCGCAGTGGGAGAGGGCGCAGCTCCCGCGGTTCCTACTCATATTAGAATGAACTCTACTGCGTATCCGCCTTCACCGAAATGTCACCCCGGGACAGAGTTTTCGCCCTTGACGTCAAGACGGAATGGGTGTAGCATATCGTGCAGCATGATACGCGAGGTTCGAGCGAAGGAAGACGCCACGGCACTGGCCGCCATTTACAATGAATATGTGCTGCACACGACCATCTCATTCGAGACGGAAGCTATCAGTGCGGCCCGTATGGCGGAGCGCATAGCCGGATTTGCGGCGGAATTTCCCTATCTCGTCTACGAAGAGGGCGGCGAGGTACTGGGGCACTGCTACGCCCACCGCTGGAAGGAACGCGCTGCCTACGCCCGCACATGGGAGAGCACCATTTACCTGGCACCGCAAGCCTGCGGCAAGGGGGTGGGGCAGCGGCTCATGCGTGAACTCATAGCCCGCTGTCGGGCGGCGGGCTGCCGCGTGCTCATTGCCTGTATCACCCAAGGCAACGAGCGTAGCTGCCGGCTTCATGAGTCGCTGGGGTTCAGGCAGGTATCACACTTTCACGCCGTCGGTGAAAAATTCGGGCGCCTGCTTGATGTGGTGGATTACGAACTGCCCCTGTAATCCTGACATCATGCCACCGGGCGCCGGCTCAGCGACCGTGGTAGCTCAGACGGCGGTTGGGCGGGTTGCCGGGGATAACGTGCCCCATGTAGGGCAACAGCTTATCCATCACGAGCCGGTTACCATCACCGGTGATGTGCACTCGGTCGTGCCAGCGGATGTTGACCGTGCGGCCATCGGGCTTACGAATGCTGTGCATGTACCTGCCCCGAGAGTCAGCAAGAAGAGCGCGGGTATTGATGTAGCCGAGTTTATAGCGTTTGCAGAATCGGTACATGAGCGAATTAATCTGCGCCAGTTGGGTGTTGAGCGGTTCTTCCTCCACAACAGGGGGGCCAAGGAAGATAAGTCTGGCTCCGTACCGGCGGCAGAGCGTTGTTATTTCCATGAGTTTCTGTAGGTAAACCTTGTTCCAGGCCGGGGAACAGGGCTCGCCCAGGCCGGTGTGGCCGTGGATATTCTGAGGGTCATTGGTGCCCACCCACATCACAACTATCTGCGGGTGATGCTTGCGGAGATTGGCCTCAAGCACTTTGGGCCAGTTGTAAAAGTCAGGTCGACTCAAACCGGTGGAACGCTTGCCGATGGGGATGAGGGTTATGTTTTCATAGCCCGCCATCTGGCGTTTCATCTGCGGCCCCATGGCCTCCATGAGCGAATCCCCCGTCAGAAGAATGCGAACAGGAAAGTTCGCTCGCCCCCGGCCACCGCACTCCAGGTGCATGGCGAATGCAGTGGTGGAAACGAACAGGAGGCATAGAATGAGTCGGGCGAGTGTTTTCATTTTCGGTTGCGGTTGTTGTGTCTGATAGTGTTTTCCAGTTGGGCGTTGCGCGAGCGGGCTCGCTCTTTTTCCGTAAGCTGTTTGTCGGGATTGCTCTCGCGGAAGGCGGCAATGCGCTTTTCGATAGCCGGCAGCAGCAGCTCTACCAGCAATCTGTTACCGTGCGGGCTGAGGTGCTCTTTGTCGGGGCGGCGTATACGCACGGCCTTCCCGCTTGCATCCGTCATGAAGGCACGGAATTGCCCATTTTCATCGCCGAGCACGGGTATGGTATCCAGGAACTCAATACCGCGCTCCCGGCAGGCCTCACGCTGGGTTTCGCCGGTCTGGCTGAGCTGGCGGGCATAGCGGCTGCCCATCGGCGGCAGCCCCACCCATATCATTTCACAGCCATAGCGCTGAGCGATGTCGAAGATTTCGTTCATTTTTTCCTTATAGGCCTCGCACCAGGGGGCACCATACGCCGGGTGCACTACCTTTTTGTTGCGGCGAATGGGCATGGCGTCGTTCGCTCCTATAAAGACTACGATGAGGTTCGGGCGCTTTTCGTTCACCACACGCTCCATATTATCCGGCCAGTTGAAGTAGTCCGGGCGGGTCAGACCGGTGGAATATCGCGCAGCCAGCAGGAAATGCAGCCCCTGTCGCTCGCGCAGAGCCCGGTGAGTGGCAGGCCCGAGGTCCTCCATGAGCGAATCCCCCATGAGCATGATACGGTAATGCACGGGGTTGGCGAGATTGGCCTCTTTTTGCGCCGCCAGAATCTGCTCCGGCGTCAGCTGCGGCTCCGGCTCAGGTTCCGGTTCAGGTTCCGGCTCGGGTTGGGGCTCGGGCTCAGGCTCGGGCTGAGGTGGCGGTTCCGGGGCGGGCGGCGGTTCCGGTGGCGGGGGTGGCTCCGGGTAAATGAGCGGGATGTAACTCGGCAGGGGTGGCAGCTCCGGCAGCGGATCGGTCAGCGCGAGGAGTTCGGGTTCCTCTTGCGGGGTCCGGAGCACACTGAGGGCCGCGAAGGTTTCTTTCTGGGCACTGAACCACTGCGGCAGCCGGGTATGGTGGGCGGCTTGGTTCAGCGCGGCAGCCGTTTCGTGCAACTCGGGGTAGGCACTTTCCAACTGCTGGGTATATTCATTGATATTCTGCAGCCCGAGCAGCAGAGCAGCCAGACCGGTGCTCAGGCAGATTTTCACGCTCTGTGGCAACTTGAAGGGCATGGGCAGAATCAGAAATCAAAGTAGATGAACGGTAACATACCCTCCGGCCCCAGGCTCAGAATGGTGCCACCCAGCACCCCGGCCACAAGTGCCTGCACCCCCCAGGGAAGTCGACCATACACACCGGCAAATACCCGGTAGCACGTCGGCCCACACCACTGAAGAGCCAATACCAGCAAAATACAAAGGATAACCGGCGGAGCAAAGCCTTCCCCACCCTGCGGGCAGACACTTGCCCGCAATATACCGCAGGCGCGCTCAAAGCTCTCCGCCCGGAAAAACACCCACAGCAAAGCCAGCACGTGGAAGGTCAGCAGCCAGGCCGCTGTTTTGCCGAGGATTTTCAGGGCACGAGGCGCCTGCCCCACCTGCGGGAACCAGCGCTCCTTCAAGGCATGGAACCCATGCACGGCAGCAAGCCCCAGGCCATGGCCCAGACCCCAGATGAAGAAGTTGACAAAACGCCCGCCGCTGCCATGCCACAGACCGCCGATGGTCATAGTGGCAATGAGGTTCACATATCGGTTACCACGCCTGCTGCCGCCGAGCGGGATATAGAGGTAGTCCCTCAGCCAGCGGGAGAGGGTAATGTGCCAGCGGTGCCAGAACTCTTTCAAGTTCAGCGCCCGGTAGGGTGAATCGAAGTTGGCGGGGAGTTGCCAGCCCATGAGCCGGGCGATACCGATGGCGATATCCGTATACCCGGAAAAATCACAGTAAATCTGCATGGTGTAGGCATATACCCCCACCCGGACGGCTGCGGTACTGTAATTCTCAGGCGTCGTGAAGAGCGGGTCCACCAGCTCTTGAGATAAGTAAGTGGCCAGCACCACCTTCTTAAACAGACCGCTGAGAATGTAGCACATCCCCTCACTCAGGTCACTGCTCCGGGCACTGCGGGCGCCCAGTTGCCCGAAAAACTGTTCTGAGCGCATGATGGGGCCTGCCATCACGCAGGGGAAGAATGAGATATAGGCCAGCACATCTGCAAAACTGCGCGCCGGCAGTTGCTTGTTGCGGTAGCAGTCTATGCTGTACGAAAGCCCCATGAAGGAATAAAACGACAAACCGGCCGGCAGCACCACTTCCCCCATGCCGGACTCCGCCAGCCACTGCTGCAGAGCACTGCCCGGCAACAGCAGGTTATTGAGCTGCACGTACAGGGGCTCCGCGTATTTGCAGACAGCCAACAGCAGTATGTGAAAGACGACCGTGACAACCAGCGGCCACTTCTTCCACCCCTTTAACACGCTGATTTTCACCAGCTTGCCGCAACAGGGACAATTCTGAGCATAGCTTACCTCGCGCTCACGCAGCTGCACACACCCCCAGTTCATGAAGGCTACCAGCAGCAGCAACAGCACATACTCCGCCCCGGCATACCCGTAGAAAAACAGGCTGACAAGGGTGATAAAATACTTATATACAGCAGGATAACCACGCAACACCCACCCGATGCTCAGCACGGGCAGGAAAAAAAGCACAAAGATGGTGGTGGCAAAGTTCACTTGTTATCCTGTAATGATATGCCTGAGATTTATAGGATATACGCTCCCTTTAGTCAAGGCTAATTTAGGGCATGATGCAACGCTGCAAGTTGTAAAATCAAATGCGACACCGAAAGAGCTAGCCGGAAAAATCAGGAGTCAGACCTATTTTAACAGCTCAATGGGAGCTTGTCGGGACCGGCACCTATACAACACATCTGAGCAGCTGACAAATTGGCGAAAGTAAGCGCCCCATCGGAAAAATCCGATGGCTTCGTATACCGGAGCAGCAAAAGCCGCTGCCCGAAAGAGCAGCGGCTTTTGAGAAATCAGCGTAGTTTGCCACACTCAGTCAGGAGCTACTCTGCGAGTAGCCCGGGCAGGACTTCAGCGACGGCGGCGACGGGCAGCCAGACCGGCAAGAGCCAACAGGCTCAAAGCAGGCGCACTCGGTTCAGGAATAACGAAGTACATGCGGTTCGCATTTTCCGAGTTATAGTATGCGGCAAGTTGCCCCCTATCCGTCACGGCATTCACTTGCAGCGCCTCGGAATTTGCAAACACGATGTTCTTGTCAAACTCCAGGCACACTATCTCGAATGACGGCAATGTTTCCAGTCCACGGAAATCCAACGTTATACTACTACCACAAATGGTTAAAGCTCCGGTCAGGATATGAGTTTTCAGCTCCAGCACCGGGGTTTCGGCGCTCAGTTGAAGGGTATTCTCGGGGTTACCATATTGAAGCAATGTATCGACAGGCAGAGAACGGGACTGAAGAATATCAGTGTTGGCCTCTGTAAGCACCAGAGTACTATTGTGCATAGATACTTTTGCCGACTTACCGTCAATTGTGCTACCGGAATCCACGACTAAATCTTTCAGTTCCAGCGTGACGCCTTCTTTCAGAGTCACGGAAGCCCCCTGTATGGCAGCAACCTTATCCTTATCCTTACCGGCGGACAAGCGAAGGGAGGAAGTTTCGGAATCTATGTAGGATATGTAGGATTCCACATTGGAGAGTACCCCTTCACCATTGGCGGCAGTCATGGTCGCAACTTCTGTTTGACCACGTTGCCAGGAGAGAGAGGCACCTTTCGCCAGCTTCACATCACCCTTGTGACCATAGTAGTCGGCAATCTCCGCTGTGGATTGCAATTTTTCCCCACCTTCTATATACTCCTGCGCATACTGCACCCCCTCGTGCATAATATACTTACCACCGTCCTCCACCGTTACCGTGCCGATAAGCCGAGCGTGGCTCTCCAGCTCAAAAACAGCACCTTTCTGCACGGTGACTTTCATGGTAGCATCCGCATAGTGCCAGTCATTCTCTCGGGTGGAAAAGTTCACGACCTCCATTGATGTACTGGAGCTTCCGAATCCATGAACGGTCGGCGTACCGGCGAGCTTAACCGTGCCGTTCTGCACGGTAAGGCCACTGTTTTCATGGAGCAGTTGGGTTCGTATGCCGTTCAGTTCCCAGGTACCTTCACCGGCATAGGTTACACCCAGTGAAGATTTGCCGCCGCCATCAGAGAACGAGCCTGCGAACTTCTGCGAGCCAACCTCCATAAAAGTAAGAGAGGCATGCTTTGCTGAGCTGTTGGTAATCACGGCTTCCTCCGTAAGTGCATGAATGGTAAAGCCCGCCTGCTTTTCCCCGCCGGTCAGATACCAATCCATCGACTGACCATTCATATCCAGTGTACCGCCCCCATTGCCGAAAGTGAGATCACGGAAAATCTGCCCGATATTGGCAATTTTCACCGTAGAGCCGGTATTCACCAGCACATTGTAGGCAGCATAGCCGTCCTTCTGATTCAGCAAAGTCTCGCCCTTGCCCCCCAGATTCAGGAATATCTCATTCTTGCCCGTACCGCAGATATTGAGCGTGCCCTCACCCACCTTGCGCCACTCGCGCATGTAGTTCGTATCGGCATTGCGCAGGCTTACATTCACCTGCACCCCGGCATCGACCATATAACCGGCCGAGTTTAATTGAGGGTTTAATTGCTTGCTGTCGTCCGGGTCGACATTGAAAACAACATCCTTGTGCCCATTGGCCGCAAAGTGCATATATCCCAGCCCCAAATCAGTATCCATGGTCACATTAACATTGTAGGTAGCCTTATCGGCGGCGGCCAGAAGCACAAGATTTTGAGTTCGGTACAACTTGGCGTAGGTAATTCCCTTCTCGATAACAGCTTTATCATCATCATCGAACGTAACACTGGGTGTTGCGTTCAAGTATTCGCTGCCGTAGCCATACCAATCGTCCTTATTCTTCAAGTCTGACAAATCTTTCCAGGTATGCTGCCCGGTAGCGACTGCCCTGAACGTCACACTCTCCCAATTGATTTTGTCGTAGACCAGATTGCCGTCGTCATCTCTCAGGTATCCCACCGCCGACTTCACGGTCACCTCCTGACCACTGATAGTATCAGTCATGCCGCCATCCTCGGGTGTCTCTGCTCCTTCTATCCTGAGATCCCCTTTCACAGTATCCATGTTGACGTAGACATTATCGGCATTCATCTGAGCCTGAGTCCACCCCGCTGCAGAACCACCACGTTTATAGGTGTCGCCATTGGTTCCGATATGTTCCATCAGGAATCGAAAACTCTTGCTCTCAGCATCCCACACAAAATAGGGGCTGCCGGAATCCGCCCCCTGAGAGCCAAAGGGTAAAGGAGTTAAATCGCTTGCACCGCCACTGGTCGTTTTTTCGGCCGTTGTCACATA
Source organism: Akkermansia sp. (assembly GCA_017477935.1). Lineage (GTDB taxonomy): Bacteria > Verrucomicrobiota > Verrucomicrobiia > Verrucomicrobiales > Akkermansiaceae > Akkermansia. Next base: position 53,124 of record JAFVIC010000056.1, read on the forward strand.
CACCCGGGTAAAGTCATCGCTAACCTTAACCAAATCGCTGATATAGCCTATACCACCCACTGTGAACATACCACCGTAGTTCACCTCTGTTGCCTTACCCTCCTCATCCCAAGTCACCTGAGTACCGCCGCCCACGTGATACACCAACGCCGCCGTTGACTTCAACTCCTTGCCGATATCACCGGTATACAGTGCTGCGGGCTCCACATCGGTAATCAACTTACTCAATCTGGAAATTTTATAGTCCTGCTCCGTAGCTGAATCACTGCCGCCGAAAATCTGGTGGATAAACTTGGTTCCCTCCTCAATCCCCATGTACTTGATACTGCGATTGGAGCCAATCCCCCAATCATTCGCTGTAAACGTAGGATACGGTACATTCGTCTGGTGAGCGGCGGTTACCACGTAGTTGTATGAAATAGCCGTGCTGCTGCCTATATCCGACACGGATTCAAAGCTCACCATGCCATGCTCCATGGTGTATGGAGTTTCACTCTTACCACTTGTAGATGTGTACTCTATTTTCACACCACCATCCCGTATGTGATCCAGCAGCGCGTTCGTTGTACCTACTGCATAGCGCCCGGAATTCGACGCAAAATCCACATAAGTGTTGCGCGAAACATCCGAATGCATAACTGCCGCCTGAAGCGTAGTACTCAGCGCACATACGCCCCCGACCGACAGTACAACCCAACGCAGGAATCGAAGAGAAAAACGAAGTTTCATGGCATGCAGGAGAGATTTATTTATTATCTGCATTTTCATCGATATGTCAAGTCAGCAAAAAGGCATTCCGGCCAAAAAGGCATTCCGGCCAAAAAGTGCTTATCATGCTTGCCGGACGTCAAAATAAATGTGCTGCTCCGTCATAACATTTGCAGAAGGAAGCCGGATGGCAGGCATGGGATTATTCTTCGTTATCGCGCTTCAACCATTCGGCAATACGCTCGTAGCACGCGATAAAAGGCAGAGCGACAACAGCAGCGGCTCCCTGTACGAGAATGACGGGGGCATCTATGCCGACATAGCACACGGCGGCCAGAGGATAAGCATATAAGGCGTGCAGATCAGGGCTGTTTTCCTTCGTAATAATGGCATGGCGGAACACCTCATTGTCGCTTACTCTTTGAGAGCGAGAATCCGCAAATGGAATCCGGGTAGAATATACTCTTGCTCCGGCCGGTAGCTCCGTAAGGTAGGGCGAATCAGCAACCCTCAAGTACTTCTCACCCTTTGACCGTGGGCTCCATGCCACCGCCGGAATCCGCTCTTGCACCGGTTCCAACTCCTGGTAAACCGTTTGGCGGGGAGCGCCATCCGTTGTTCGCCTGTAATCGGTTGCAGCGCGATCGATACTATCGCACCACTCAGGGTTATATTCATGGAAGGATGTCAGGGTTCCCTTTGCGTATATTTTTCCCTCGGCGTGGTAAAGTGCAAGGGACTGCCCCTCTCGCTCGTGTAGCAGAATACATTGCCCCTCTTGCCCGAGATGCTTAAAATGCTGCCCTGTATGGGTGATACAGCTACTGAGCCCGGGCACACAGAGCGCTGCCATCATCATCAGAACTTTTTTCATGGTTTTATCACTCTGTTAACATTATCACTCATACGCCCCATTCCTCAGAGCGCAAAAAATGACCGATTTACCACTACATACTAGCACAATACCCCCATTTTGCAAGAAAAAGGTGGATTTAGAGCGGAATTCGCAATTTTTGACGCAGTGCCAGTTTTTTCTGCACCGAGAACCAAAGAATTTGGACGAGGCTATAGAAATGACATCAGAGTGGATGGAATACTATAACCGAGAAAGGCCGCATTCATCGCTAAAGAATTGTAGTCCCCTGATGTATAGGGAAAATCACGCCACCCCCCTTCCGGCGAATTTTTGGCGCGATTTTTCCGCTCCGGCACGGCTCGCGTCGCTACGCTCCGCGCCCTCGCTACGCTCGGGACGCCATGCCTATGCTTCAAAATCGCGCCAAAAATGGCTTGACATCAGAGGGTATAGAATGATATATGAGACTCATACGCCACATGCACACAAGAGGGGGCTTAAATTGGCTTCCTAAGTGTCGAAAGAAGGGCGCCAGTTTACTAATCACAGTCATGAACCGCCGCTTTCCCTATATTTCACTGCTCAAAACCCTCGCAATGCTGATGGTGGTGCTGCTGCACTCCTCTCTGTATTTCGTGAACTTCAACCCATTCTGGCCACTGAAAGCCAATGCTCCGGACGCGGTGGTGGACGGAATGGTACGGGTGTTGGAATGTATGGTTGTTCCCGGTTTTTTCATGGCATCCGGCTTTTTGCTGACCCGCTCTCTTTGTGTGAGCAGTAAGGGATGGCCGGCACAGGCAGCGGGGCGCAGCAAACGGCTGCTGCTTCCCTACTTTGTCACCGGAATCCTGTATCTGGTGCCTGTGTACACCCTGCTGGATTTACCCTCATTCATGCGCCCGGAGGGGGCGGGGTGGACGGATGGCTACTCCGCCTTCTTCCGGGGACAGTTTGCAGATCACCTCTGGTTTCTGATGGCTCTGTTCTGGAGTACGCTGGTGTTCCTGTGTATGGCACCGCTACTGCGCAAACGCAGCACCGTTTGGGCAGCTGCGGCTCTGTCCGTGGGCTTGGCATGGCTCAACACCACCTACATGTCCCACTGGTGCTACTACAACCTCTCGCAGTTGGCCCAACCTCTGCTCATGATGGCGCTGGGTGCCGTTCTTTTCCACAACCACGTTCTTCTGGAACGCATGGGGCGCTGGAATCTGCTGACCGGAGGGCTTGTACTGACAGTCGGTATACTCTGCATCATCCATTGGACAGACGGCAACCCGGCATGGCACACCCGCAACTTTCTCTGCACGCTGGGGCTGGCGCTCCTGCTTTACGGCATGGTGGGTGAAAAGCCCTGCCGTCTGCAACAGACACGCGCCGGAATGTGGTTTGAAAAGAACAGCATGCTCTTTTACCTGCTGCATTCACCCTTCCCCCTCATCTGTTTCGTCTACATCTACCGCAACTCTGAATGGGTGCAGAGTCTACCGGGAGCGATCTATGTCTCCATATTCTTCCCCTTAGCCGTTCTCTGCACCATTCTTCTTACCCGTTCGGTCGTGAAGATACTCAGCAAAATCAATCCTCCCCAATCCGGAAAAGCATGAAAAAAAATGGCACTGCGTCAAAAAACGCGACCATTCATTGATTCGGACAGCTATCTCGATGTTGTTGGTTTTCCCTCATTACCGCCTGAAACAACTGTAACATATGTGGGGATTCGCCGGCTGATTCCGGCAGCCACGGAGCCCGGATGCGGTGAGGGGGTGTATCGTGGTCGGCAAGAATATATTCCAGATAAAGCGGTTTGCCGCCGTTGACCTGAGCATCGGGGTGCTGAACTTCCAGCAACGCTTCTACGCCGGCACGCTCCATTTGAAAGACTTTTTCGCCCGGTTTGTGTATTAACTCGCTCAAACCGCGAACAGCTAACAACTTCCCCTTCTCTACAGGAACATGGTACAAATCGCAGGCCCCGTCGGGCAGCGGTTTGTAATCGGTAAGCTTATAATATGTGCCGGACTCGAAATCAACGCGTTGAATGGCAAGCGGAGCGTGAAAACTGACCTCCTTACCGCAGTAGGGGGCAAATTCCGGCAGAGCGGAAAAATCGATGACATCGTTCCGGCGTACGCTGCCATCGCGCAATTCCTGTTTCACCATCCTCTGAGTTTCGGCGGAAAAATCCCACCCGGCCGGGATTTCCGCACCCCCGACCTGTTTGTTAATATATTCGTGCTCAGGCGCGCAGCTCACACTGACCACAGCTGTCAGACAGGCAGCGACAGCGGCCGGTATTCTGCGGAAAATGTGTCTCACAGCATTCATGACGGTTGGTGGGTTATCCCCATAAAGTAAGGAGCTGCAGGGGTATTCAAATCCCCGATGACCCAGATAAAGGGTCTGTCGAATACGATGACTTCGGGGCGGGGCCCGGGGGTAATGGATTTGTAGCGAGCGACAGCCACAGTGACCGCCGCGGCCTCCGTCCCTTCTTCATCAGCCTTGCAATAGCAGCGTTGCAAAACGTCCGAAAGATACAGGGGCTGCGAGGAAAAACCGCTGAAGTCAGCCCCCTGGGAGAACGCAGCCTGCAACCCGCAGGCTTGCAAGGCCGGTTTGAGGGAGTAGGTACCGGGGTTCAACTCGAAGCGGGGCAGGTACACGATGGTATCGCGAGCGGGGCTTTCTGCCAGCGCCCGGCGAATATCCTGATATTGCTGCGGTGTCAGATTGCGGGCAAAATCGCCGACCGTTTTGCCGGGCAGGATTCCGATGAAATACCCCGGCTCCCCCTGCCGCCCCTCAGTATTGTAGGGAATCGCAACGGCTCGCCAGTCCTCGCCTTCAGCATAGCGGTACTTCGCCTTGCGGCACATCATGGCAACAGGTATGATGCTGCCGTTTTCCAATTGAAAATCAGCATCGTCGGCCGTGTCGTTCACAGAGAATGGGTGAAGCCATTTTTCCTTCAGGTAGATGGCATTTGCCGCGACCAATGCGGTGTTGGGGGCGATATCGCGGGCGGATATAATGGTGGGAATCAGGCCCCGGGTCTTATCCTCAGCCCAGCCATTGATGGTTGCCGCCGCTTTGTCCGGTGCTGTGGCAAAGGGCACCCGCCGCACTTCGTCGACCTTCACGCGGGGGTTGAGGGTAAAGTTCTCAGCAATGAATAAGGCAGCGGCCTCAGCCGGAGCCATGGCCGTGCGCACCCCCGCCTTACCCATGGGCAAGGCCGCCAGTTCAGCAGCGGTGGAGCCCCCTGCCCCTTGCTGCAAGAGACGCAGGACGGATTCCAGACTGACAGGCGAGAACACAAAGTTACCTTTCTGAGACGCCGCCAGCACCGAAAATACCTGAACCGCAAAACTGTCCGTCTCGCGGCATGGGGGCGACTGCAGCGCCACGGTTGAACAGCCGGAATGCCCCAATGGCTGAGCAGCCGCTACCTCCCCCTGTTGAGAACACCCCACCATACTCATTAAAAACAGAAAACCGAAAAACTTCTTTAACATGTGTGGCTCCTTTTGGCTCATGATATCCTTTTTCGCCCGAAAGCGCAACCATAAGTTGCGGAATGGGCGTTTACTTCATCATATAGACGCTCATCGACCGGGCTTTTGTTGAGACATGCCGCACAATTTCGCAACTTCTGGCAACGCCGCAGGGGGGGCCAATGGCTATTTGTCGCCCCCCGCAGACGCGAACGCCCGCAAAAAAAGCCCCGCCGAGGGGCGGCAGACAGTAGCGCGGGGTAAGCGAGCCAGCGGGCTCGCGCAGCCCCGGGGTGGATGCGAGAAAATGAGAGAGAGCCCCGACGCGGTACGCGGAGGGCCGACAGATAGCCGGGGCAAAATCCCATGCGGTGCTCTTCTGTCGG